>DATDAV010000234.1:0-1852 GCA_036525235.1 Chryseolinea sp.
AATGGAAATCGTTCCGCTCGAAATCTTCTCCAACCCAGCAACCATCCGCAAAGTCGTAGACTTCCCGCAGCCCGAAGGCCCCACAAGCACCATGAACTCCCCATCCTTGATATCCAGATTGATGTTCTTGACCGCCGTAAACGTCGGGCGCCCACGATCATCGGTATACGTCTTAACCAGATTGTTGATTTTTACTGAGGCGTCTTCTTTGGTTTTCATCGGTAACGACTGAGGTGCTCTTCATCATTTATTCGACAAGCGAGGAAGGCGCCGGTCTCGTTTGTCCGGGCCCTAGCCTTTCGTCGAACGCCTTGCTGAGTCAAAGAGGGTTGAAAGGCCATGATTTTCATACCGCACAGCCTCGCTATCCCTTCACAGCTCCCGCGGTGAGGCCCGCCACGATCCGATTCTGGAAGTACATCACCATAAAAATCAAAGGAATCGTAACGACCATCGAGGCCGCCATAATCGACCCCCACGGCTGTTCGTAAGCACTCACACCGCTAAATTGTGAAATCACAACCGGAACCGTTTTCATATTATCGGTTACGGTAAAGGTGAGCGCAAACAAGAATTCGTTCCAAGCGCCAATGAAGGCCAAGAGTCCCGTCGAGATCATCCCTGGCACCGTTAAGGGAAGTAAGACTTCCCAAAACACTGTCAAAGGAGACGCCCCGTCAACGTAGGCAGCTTCCTCGAGTTCCTTCGGCAAGCTGCGAAAATACTGCGTCATCACCCAAATTGTAAAAGGCAACGAAAAAATCAAATAGGTGAGTATGAGACCCGGCCGTGTGTTGAAAAGGCCCAACGTCTTGAGCATGACGAACAGACCCGACAGGACTGCGATTTGCGGAAACATCGTCATCGTCAGGACGAGGTAGAGCACAAACCCCTTGTAACGGAAGGGGAGCCGGCCGAGCGCATAGGCGCACAGGCTCCCGAGCCCGAGGGCGATCAGGACAGTGACTCCAGCAATGATAATAGAGTTGAAAAGGCTGCGAACGAAACGTGGATCCGCAAAAACAGCCACGTAATGCTCGATCGTTAGGGATCTGGGAACAATTTGCGTCGAGAAGAGCTCTTGGCTTGGCCGGAACGACGAGACAAGCGCATACAGGAACGGGAACAAATTAAAGACCAGGATTATGACAACCATAATCCAAAACAATACCTTAAGGGTAATCGCCTTCGAATCTTTGTCTTTCATTGGAAGCTGGTCTTGCTGACGCGCGTGTAAAGTATCACGAAAACCATAATGAATAGGAGGATGATGACAGAGGTCGCGGAACCCACACCCGCATCCAGGAAATCTATCAGTTGCAACCGGTTGTAAGTCGCCATGGTCGCCATATCTCCTGCGCCTCCGACCATGATGTAGAAGATATCGAACACTCGCAGCGCATCGAGGGTCCGAAAGATGAGTGCCACGAGTAGCGTGGGCATGATGAACGGAAGCGTCAAATAAAAGAATGTTTTGACTCCGGTAGCTCCATCGATGGCACCAGCCTCATACATATCAGAAGGAATGGTCTGCAAACCGGCGAGTATCAAGAGCGCCATAAACGGAACGGTCTTCCAGACGTCTACGGCGATTATCACCGGGATGGCCGTATCCGGAGTGGCCAGAAAGGCGATTTTTTCCGAGATGATGTGGAAATTTGTCAGCAAGAGATTCACAACCCCATAAACGTCGTTGAACATCCATTTCCAGATCTGCGACGAGACGACTGTGGGGATGGCCCACGGGATCAGAATGGCAATACGGAAAAAGGTCCTGCCCTTGAATTTCGCGTTCGCCACTAACGCTACTACCAGACCCAGAATTGTCTCCAGGGTCACGGAGAAGAAGGTG
>DATDAV010000235.1:0-66581 GCA_036525235.1 Chryseolinea sp.
TTAGGCAAATCCATATCAATCCAAACTACTGTTAGAATGCTTACAATTAAAAGGAACCAAATAACTGGCTTTAGACTTAAATAGTCTTTGTAAAATTGTTTTAGATTCGTTGTCCAACGAAGTCTAGCTTCGGAAAAGAAATGTTTTGGTTTTGATGTCATAAATGTGGTATACAACCTGGACTTTATTATAAGTCTTTTGATCATTCGTTAAAAAGTAATCACAACTTGCAGCGAACGCTGTGTGAGATGCGTCCCACAACCTTGCAAAGTTTGAATTTTCTGTATAAGAGTCTTTCCAGTAACCAATAATGTCAAGAATTTCGAAAACGCCAGCAACGTCATTATGAAAGCCAAATGAGTCGCGGTCTTTGTGAAAAGACTTGGTGTGCTCCATGAACTGAGCAAAGGTCATATTTGTCATTCCTGCCAATTTTTCCAAGTGCTGCAGAATTTGAGGTATTGTATAGTTATTAAGTTCTTTGGTGGATATCCCTAGACTATCCCTGACTGCTTGCCTTTGTGGCTCACCGATGAGATTTGTTAGCCTTCGCATCATGTCTTTACCGAATGGCACTTCTGTAATGGTTTCCAGTAAATCAAAAGCGTTAGCGTTCAATCTCACAACAACATTTGGATTGGATGTGTCACTATATAAGTAATTACCACAAGTCAATTTATTGATATAGTTCAAGCGTTGCTTAATGAAACTATTCCGATTGGGATGGGATGCCGGAATGTTATCGGCCTCCTGGACATGTGAGGCTGAATAGAAGAAAGTTATGTCTCGCTGATTTGTGAATGTATAGATGTCTTCAATTGTTTTCCTTCCATCCATCAAGGAAAGTAGCACATTATAGTCAACATATGCGGTTCTTGCCATAATATCCGAAACTTTGTTTTTGACAACCGTCTACTACTAAGATAGCAATTTGACTTTAAAACGATGGAGATTTAGTATTGAAAAAAAAGGCATTGAGATATGTGTAAGTCTTATGGCTGTATGTCCGGTGGTTACTCGAATGTCCCTTGTCGACAACCCACATAGAAAACTTTAATGGAATATCTAAAACTTTGTGTAATTTGGTAATAGACAGTTAGATAATTTGACCTTTTTGAATGAAACCGGGTAGAGAGTTCGAACAATTAATAGAATCAATTTACCGAGACGTTGATCCAAATTCCCAAATCACAAGAAATGATAAAATTTTTGGTCATGAATCAAAGGCGGACCGAGAAATCGATCTTTCAATAAGAAGCAAAATTGGGATTCACGAAATTCTGATAGTAGTCCAAGCGAAGGATACGAATAAACCTATTGACGTAAATGTGGTTTATGCGTTTATAGGTGTGATAAAGGATATTCACGCAAGTAAAGGCGTTTTGATATCAGCGAAGGGCTATTCAAAGTCAGCCAAAGCATTGTGTAAAAGTTATGGCATAGATATGTTCACGGCCCACGACGTCGCTAGCCCTAAATGGACTTTGGATTTGAGAATGCCAGTTTTACTTACTCATTTTGAAGGCTGGTATCGGCCAGATTTTCGGTTCATCTCAAACGATGCCTACGTAAAAATGATTCAAGATAAAAGAGCACCCGAAATTCCCGATTGGGATGATTTTAAATTTACATACGATAACGGACGCTCCTACTTTACGGCGAGAGAGGAATTTTTAAATCTTTGTACGGAAGGGGGGTTAATTTATGATGGCGGGGAACACCAGGCACGCTGTCAACCGAAGGTTGAGCTTTTTATTACTGATGGTGTGCTGGTTCCCGTTAAGGACTTGCGTTTTGTTTTCAGCATTACAAAGAGAGAATACTACAAATACTTTGAAGTCAAGGAATTTCGCGGACTAATTGACTCAGTCAGCAACGTTCTCAAGCCGGCTAAATTTCGTGTCGAAAGCGAAGACGTTGTAATAGCGGATAATCAAATTCGCAGTGTCCAGGGTATTCAATTAGAAACTTGGACTCCTGTGACATCAAAGACTAAACTTATTCATCCTTACAAAATATTCCTGAATAATCTCGCCATTGCAATCCCTAAAGACCGCCCAAGATTTGTTTTCGCGGGAAACGAACCCGGGCTTGAGTAAGGTAGAGGATTTAAAACAGGACCTTAACCCTTGTCGATATGCCACATCCTACTCAGCGGACTAATGAAATACACATTAAGAAATTAAAAGGATTAAATAATCTTTCCCTGGACTTTAACCCTCATCCGTTAACGGCAATTATGGGGGTAAACGGGTGTGGAAAAACGACGATACTTCATGCATTAGCCTGTTGCTATCAACCGTATACTAGCCAGGGTAGTCGTAATTACAAGTTTAGTATGTTCTTTACCCCAAATACCGATTCACGTTGGTCTGGAAGTGAATTTGATTTAATCTATAGTCATGAACTTACTCCTGGGCAAACACTTAGGAGGTATGCCAAATCTTCTGATCGGTGGTCACCCAAATATTCAACCAGGCTTTCTCGTTATGTAAGTTACCTGGGCATTCGAGGGGCGGTACCAGAGATAGAAGAACAAACAAATTATTCATTTATCGCGTTAACAAAATCGCCACGAAATGATGCTATTTCGAATCGTATTCGAGAAGCAGCTAGATATGTTCTAAATAGAAACTATACGCACCTAACGAACAACTCACGCGGTGGTAAGATGTTAGTTGGAGTCAAATATAAGGGAATTGATTATTCGGCTATAAGTATGGGGTCAGGGGAACAGCGAGTTTTTAAAATCTTAGAGAGCGCATACAGGGCTCCAGAGTATGGCTTAATATTAATTGATGAAATTGAGTTGTTATTGCATACTGATGCACTTAAAAGATTGATTATAAAATTGCATGAAATAGCATCTAACAGCAATCTGCAAATAATTTTCACTACTCACGCAGAATCTGTTCTTTTGCAAAAAGACAAAGTCAATATAAGGCATGTTTTTGTCGCTGAGGATAATAATGCCTACTGCATCAACAATGCAAATCCTAAGCTTTTGTACGAACTTTCTGGAGTAGAATCCCGTCCGTTAAAAGTATTCATTGAAGACGAATTGTCAGCTCAGATAGTGGTCAGAATTTCGAAGGAATTGGGAATACGGAAGCATGTTGAGACTGCTATCTACGGCCCTGCAATAAATTGTTTTACCGCAGTAGGGGGAGCAATCCTTAACGGCTCGGATATTTCTAACGCTATATTCGTTTTAGATGGAGATTTATATCGAACAGAAGCGGAAAAACGCGCACAAATAGCAAGAATATTAACAGGCACTGATGCGGCCAGTCGAACACGAAGGGGAGATGCACTACAAGCGATAATACAATTTGCCTTGCCCGAAGAGAAAGCTCCCGAGCAATATTTCCATGAGTCAATTGTATCACTGACAACGTTGGCTAACCATGAGGAGGAGGAGATTCGGCTCGCGGCGATTCAAATCGAGGCAGTAAATGATACCCATCACTACATCGACGATATATTGGCAAGGCTTGGTGCTGAGGGACAATACAGCGAAATAGTTAATCTCCTTGCTAAGCAGCCTTGGTGGGGTGGATATACCGCGTCGCTACGGGATTGGCTCCGAGGAAGAAAGGCTGCGTTGGATTTATAGAGTGGTCGGCTTTGGTTTACTACCCCCCAACGAAAAAGACCGCCAGGTAAGCGGTCTTTTCATTAGGTTAGGTTAGGTAGAGAGTTTTATCAAATTCTTCTTTTTTGGTTACTGATATACAAGTATAAGCAAATTTCCGGATTCTAACCAAGCCCAGGGATCACCCCCGTTTCGGGAAATTGAAACCTTTGCTAAATTGAGGCCCTATGAACACATTTCGCATTAAAGCCTTCGGCATCACGAAGGATTTCCTGGGGGGAAAGGACTCGCAAGTGACGATCGAAGGGAACACCGTGGGGGCTTTAAGGGCCGAATTGACCACAAAATACCCACAATTGCTGGGTTTACGCTCCCTTTACATCGCCGTCAACAACGACTATGCCGACGAAACCCGGGTGCTGACGGCCGACGACGAGATCGCGCTCATTCCGCCCGTCAGCGGTGGCTAAGGGGATTTCTTTTGTGATTTGGGTGGCATTTCGTTACCTTCATCACCTCTTCCTTATTGTTCAATCCAACTCTATTAAAACATGATTAAAATAACGGAAAAGCCCATTGACATTCAGAAGGTCATTGATACAGCTTCGTGCTTAGGTGCCGGAGCTGTTAATGTTTTTGTCGGTACCGTGCGCAATCAGGCGAACGGAAAGAACGTGGTTTGGCTGGAATACGAAGCTTACGAGACGATGGCCGTGGGCGAGATCAGGAAAATTATAGACGATGCGTCACACCGATGGCCCTTGTTAGGGTTTGCTGTCAGTCACCGCATCGGTACGTTGAAACCCGGGGAGGTAGCGGTAGCAGTGGCGGTTTCTACACCACACCGAAAAGATTCTTTTGATGCGTGCGAATATATTATTGACAACGTGAAAATGCACGTGCCTATTTGGAAGAAAGAAGTTTTCGAAGATGGCGAAGAGTGGATCTCCGCGCGGCCTGCAGCCGTGGCGGAAAAAGCCTGAGCCGGGTTGGTCAAATAGCTGGCAATAAAAAAAAGGCTCCGGTTTTCGGAGCCTTTCTTTTTTTATCCCATCGCGATCACGAGGGCCGAGACAATCAAGACGGCGACCGTGAAACCTGCCAGCAAAGCGATGAACAAGTCGCGATGGATGGGATTGACGTGAAGTTTAAGCGTTTTCATACCAACTAAGTTTAAATGTGAGAGGATTAGTTTTCACCCCTTAACGCATAGATATGCGAAAAAGTTGTTCCAGTAACCGGGTCGTGTTGTAATAATTTCAAAAAGAACTTTGCGGCGCCTGTATCTTTTTGGAGTTTCTGCATTTAGAATTCGAAACCTGAACTCATAAAACCACGAAGTTGTACGTGCACAAGGAAAACATCCAACCCCGCGAGGAAACGGCCGACGAAGCGTCGATGATCCGGCAAGCGCAAGCCAACCCCGAAGCATTCAGGCCTTTATATGAAAAGTATTTCAAGAAGATCTTCCTCTTCGTGTTGCACCGCGTGGGTGACAAAACGCTGACGGCCGACATCACTTCGCAGGTCTTTCTTAAAGCATTACTTCACCTGGACAAATATGCCTTCCGTGGTCTCCCGTTTTCGGCCTGGCTGTTCCGCATCGCGCTGAACGAGTGCCACGATTTCTTTCGTAAATACAAACGCCAGCGGGTGGTGAGCCTGGACGAACACACCATCCAAAACCTGCACGAAGAACTCACCGCCGCGGCGCGACAGGAAGACCTGGAGCAACAACTGCCCCTCATCCTGCAACAGCTGAGCGCCGACGACCTGCACATCATCGAGCTGCGCTATTTCGAGCAGCGGCCCTTCCGTGAAGTGGCCGACATCCTGGGTATCAGTGAGACCTATGCCAAAGTGAAAGTGTATCGCGCCCTGGACCGAATGAAAAAACTCTTTTTGAAAACGACTTGAGAAAGACAATGAAACAATCCCTTACGATAATGAAACACAAGCCCGAGCTCCCGGATGAAGAGATTCGAAGCTACATGGACTTCGACCGTCTCGTGGCCGACAAGCAACTGGCCACGCGCCTGAATAAGAAGTACGCGGTCGTGAAATGGTCGTTGGCCGCGATCACGCTCCTGGTGATGGTGGGCGCCGGCCTGTATTTCTTCCGGGGCGAACAAAAGCCTGATGTTGTTTCGCCACAGGAGACCCTCCCGGCAGCGGAACCGGCAGAGACACCAACCAAGACCGACCCCAAGGTGTCGGAAGAGAAGCTGGAAGCTACCGTGCCTTTGAGAAAGGAAGAAGGTCCGGAACAAGCCGAAGAAACCAAACAGGTTCGCGTGAAGAAAAAAGACCCCAAGCCGGCCAGTAGCGCCATCTCTTCTACCAAAGTGGAGGATGTTTATGTGCAGGCCGAGCCGGTGCAGGGGTATGCTTTGTTGTATGCTTACTTCAATGACCACCTGGTCTACCCGCCATCGGCTGTAAGAGATTCGGTTCAGGGGGTGGAGACGATCTCGTTTGTTATCAATGCCGAGGGGAAAGCGGAGAAGGTGGAGGTGAAACAGTCGTTGGGTGAAGCATTCGATAAGGAAGCGCGCCGCCTGGTGGCCGGTATGCCTGCCTGGAAACCCGCTACCCTTAACGGGCGGCCGGTGCCGAGCAGCATTGCGCTTCCCATCACCTTCCAAATTCAGAGAATCAAATCAAAAGAATAAGATAAGACATGAAACGCACGTGGACCGTATTATGCTTCCTGCTGATGGTGGCCATGACAGGGACTGCGCAGCAATTTGCAAAGCAAACCGACATTGCGCTTCCCGATTCCATCGCCACGGCCTCTACGCAGTGGGTGGATCTCGATAACGATGGTGTGCTGGACATCCTGTTGCTCACGAAGTCGCAAGCCGGAAGGAGCTACCTTCAATTTGTGAAGGGCGACACGGTGAACACGCCCGTGTTGTCGGTGCAGAAGACCCGGACCGTCGAGGTATCAGCTTTCGTGGTCGCGGATTATGATCGCGACAATCGTATGGATGTTGTGGTCAGCGGTGTGAAGAATGCAGCGCGCGTAACGGCGGTGTATGTGAACCAGGGGGGATTTGTTTTTGCAGAGCAAGGTATCTCCATAAGGCCGTTCACCATCTTAAAGCGCGGCGACCTCAACAACGATGGCCGCGAAGAATGGATCGCCAGCGGCGAACCCTGGACTTGGGACTATCCCACCACTATCTATGGCCAACGCGACGACCTCTCGTTTACTGTATACGACTCCCTGAATATCAAAGCCACAGCCCTCGAACTCTTCGATGCCGAAGGTGATGGCGACACCGACTTGTTCGTCAGCGGAAGCGTGAAGTCCGATTCATTGTTCACGGGCTTTTTGAAGAACGAAGCTGGGTTTTATTTCAAGCGTTACCTCGGTTCTTCCCGTCAGGGCACAACCTCCTCCATCGGCGACGTGAATGGCGACGGCCTGTTCGATGTGTGGGTTGCAGGCAAGGATAAAAACGGAACATTATTTGCGAACCTGTATCAAAGCGACAAAGGATCATACACCACAGTGTCTTTGCCCATTACGCTGAACAATGCACAACTTTTTGTGGCCGACTTCAACTCCAACGGCGTGGCCGATGTTCAGTATCGCGGCACAACGGCGGAGGGCGATGCGGTGAACATCATCGAATATGCGGCGGGTGACTATGATACATTGGAGTCCGTCAACCTAATTCAACAATCTGCTGGCGACCTGGAGCATGACGGCGACCTGGACATGGTTCAACTTGTGCAAGAAACCGCGCTGCACGTGGTGGTGTATAAAAATACCGAAGCGCAAAAGAACAAAGCGCCTGGCGTGCCGGTCAAGGCCCTGGCCCTGCCGGTATTCGGTCGTACCTTTTTGTATTGGGATAAACCTGGCGACGATCATACCCCCCAGGCTTCATTAACCTTCGATGTGTTTTTGAATGGCGCGCAGGGATATCTGGCCGGTAGCTTTGACTTGCTGAATGAAAAGCGATTAGTGTCGGCGCATGGCAATAATGGTGCGAATAATTTTAAGTTGCTGAAAGGCATTCCGGCTGGGGCCTTCAACTTTTCGGTGCAGGCTGTAGACAATGCGTTGCACGGTGGTGCATTGTGTATCGGCGGCCGCACACCCTGTGCCGAAGCCACTACCGAGGAATTGTCGTTATGCAAAAATGAACAAGCCAGCCTTAGCGCTCCAGCCGAAACCCTGTGGTTTTCGTTCGCCGACGGATTTTTAGGCCAAGCTTCTACGTGGACCATCGACGGTGCCAAAGTCGATACCGTATTCTCCTACAGTCCCGCGCGCGGCGGCTGTGCGGCCCTGAAGACGTATACCTGGAACGTGAAGAACGACACGATAAAAACAGAACGGCTGCAACGCTACGTGTGCAAGGATGCGCCGCTCACCTTCACCACCGAACCCGGTTGGCAAACCATCACCTGGAAGAGCGACGTCAGCGGGGCACTGGGTTCTACGCCCACCATCCATTACACCGCAACCCAGCCCGACACGGTGTCGGTAACGCTGACGAATGACGTCGGCTGCACCATCATCCGCAAAACAGGGGTGGGCATTAGCGTGCCGGATGTGAAGGTGACGCCGGAAGAAGTCAAGATCTTGAAAGGAAGTTCGGTGCAACTGATCGCCACCGGCGCCGCCAGCTATTCCTGGACGCCTACGACGGGATTGGTCGACGCCAATCTTTCAGGTCCGGTGGTGTCTCCGACCGTCACCACACGCTATACCGTCACGGGCTATGATTCATTGGGATGCCAGGGCACAGCCCACGCCAACGTGATCGTGGAAGGCGGCGGGTTCATTCCCAACCTGTTCACACCAAACGAAGACGGCAAGAACGACGAACTGAAAGTGTATGGGCTCACCAGCGCGCAGGGTTTTTCGTTTAGTATCTATAACCGCGAAGGCAACCTGGTCTTCAAAACGTCGGACGTGGGTGATGCGGTGCAGCGGGGTTGGGATGGAACACGGAATGGGTCGCGACAACCGGCGGGGGTCTACTTCTGGAAAGTGAAAGGTTTCCTGGCCGATGGAGAAAAGGTATTGTTAAATGGCAAAGAGAGTGGATCTATCGTGTTAGTGCGATAAGAACAAATAAGGATGAGGAATTTAATACTGGCTGCAATTTGCTTAGGAGCATCAATAGGGTGCAGGGCACAGTATTTTCAATTCAGCCAGTATAATTTCACACCCCAACGTATCAACCCGGCCACCGTGGCTACGAGCGACTATGCTTCGCTAAGTTTTGATTACAGAAATCAATCCACGGCGGGAGGCTTTCATCTGAACAGCAACATCGTGAACGCGTCTTATCCCATCCTGTCGCATAACGGGAACCGCTGGTCTGGGGTGGGCATTTCCTTGATGGACGATCGTTCCGGGCAAGCGGGCATATTCAACACACAGGAAGCGGCCGTATCCTATGCCATCAACATTCCCATGGCCAAATACCAGGTGCTGGCGATGGGAGTGAAGGTGCTGTATCAAACCAGAAAGATCAATCTCGACGGCCTTTACACTGGCTCGCAATACATCCCCGATCGCGGCTTTGACGAATCGCTCGCATCCGGCGAGAACCTCGGACAACTCAACACGAGCTTCATGACCTTTAGTGCCGGACTGTTCTGGCAGCAGGAAGACCGCAAGGGAAACCGGCTGGCCTATGCCGGCTTTTCATTCTTTGACTTCAACCATCCCGACGATGCCTTCCTCGATGCGACGAGCACGCTGCACAGCACATCGGTGGCTACGGTTGGCGTTCGCGTCTATCAAAAAGGAAACATCAGCATCTTCCCCGAGGCGCTGTTGACGATGGGTACAGGTACATCCGTTTTTAATCTCGGTTGGATCACGCGCTATGATCTCAAGCCTGCGGCCAACCAACCGGCGACCCATTTAGATCTTATTACAAAATATGTTGTTGGCCGTTCGGGTATTGTGGGTTTGCAATTGCATCGTGAGAAATTTGGGGTAGGCATCAGTTACGACTTTCCGGTCGTCACACGGAACGTGGCGAACACAGGAGCGGTGGAAATAGGCGTGATATTTCGAACGCTGGTCGTGTCGAAGAAGCGGAGTCGTGATGAAGCACAACGCAAAGCATCGGGAGGTTCGGGAGGAAAGAAACTGGGAGCGACAGTCGCGGTAAAAAAAACTCAACCTCGAACCACTGCAAAAGACTCTCTTCAAACAAAAGACAAGAAGACAAAGGACGCCGCCCTCAGCGCACGTCTCAAACAAAAACAAGACTCCGTGCGCACGCAAGCGCAAGTGGGCGCCGTGAGCCATACCCCGCTGGTCCTGGAAAAAGCCACGCTCCATTTCAACTTCGAGTTCAACAGCACCGAGCTCGATGAACATGCCCGCGAATACCTCGACGATCTGGCCAAGGCCTTACACGACAACCCCGAGTTGAAGATCAAACTCACCGGCCACACCGACAACGTCGGCTCCGAGAAATTCAACCTCAAGCTTTCACAATACAGGGCGCAAACCTTGAAAGATTACCTGCTGCAACGCGGCGTGGAGCCCTCGCGCATCACCACCGAAGGCAAAGGCATGGCAGAACCCGTGCGCGACAACAAGACGGAAGAAGGAAGGTCGCAGAACCGGAGAGTGGAGTTGACCATCCTATATCAGCAATAGAGAGATCAACCCAAGTTAACGGCGTTGATACAAAAGATCATTCAGCCTTATGTTCCTTTTCCTCGTGAATGTCCCGTCCGCAATGCGGGCAGATAGTTGATTCTTTTTCATTGACAGGTTCATTGTGCAGCGTTTCAAAAAAACCGGAAGAAAGAATACCTGCCGGCAATGCCAGTAACCCGACACCGGCGATGGCAAACATGCCCCCGAGAAATTTCCCAAACGGTGTGATCGGCACCATATCGCCATAACCCACAGTGGTGATGGTGGCAATGCCCCACCACATCGTAGCCGGAATGCTGCTGAACTTGTCAGGCTGCGCATCGCGCTCGACATAGAACATCATGAAGCTGATGATCACCAAAATAAAAAGGATGAACAGGAAGCTCAGCACCAATTGTTCCTTGCGTTGTGAAAGCACGCGTTTAAAAATGGTCATGGCTTGCAGGTAGCGGGCAATTTTGAAAACGCGAAACAGGGCCATGAGCCGGAAGATCCGCAGGAACCTGAGGTCGAGGGGAAGAAAGATCAAATAGAAAGGAAGGAACGCCAGTAAATCGATGAGCGCCATGGGCGTGACCATGAATTTCAAACGACCCTTGATTGGGTCACTATAGGTTGGGCTCTCGACGATTGAATAGATCCGCGCCAGGTATTCGGCCGTGAAGAAAAAGATGGAGAACACTTCGATACCGCGGAACACGGCGGAGTATTGCTGATCGATCTCCTTCACGGAGTCCACCACGATGGCCAGGATGTTCACGAGAATGATGGCGATCAGCACGGCTTCGAAAATGCGTTCCCAGGCGTCGCCCTTGGCTGTGGGGTCCAGGATGAGGTAGAGTCTTCGGCGTAAGGTCATATTGGGGGGTGAGCGATTGGGTAGGGTTAGCGATGGAAATCTTTTTTACCTCCTGTCTTGGCCATCAGTTTTATTTCCTCGATCACAATGTTATGCGACAGGGCTTTACACATATCATAAACCGTAAGGGCAGCAACCGTAACGGCGGTCAACGCCTCCATCTCCACACCCGTCTTCGCCGTGATGGTAACAACACTGTCGATTACAATCTTGTTATTCCGCACCGCGATGTGCACCTGGCAATCCTCCAACCCAAGCGGGTGACAAAAGGGAATGAGCGATGCCGTTTGTTTGGCGCCCATCACACCGGCGATGATGGCCGTTTGAAAGACCGGTCCTTTTTTGGTGATCAGCTCGTCGCCCTGCAGGTGTTGCAGAATTTCCGGACCAACCTGAACCAGCGCCTGTGCTTTGGCGGTGCGGGTGGTGGGCTTCTTTTCGGAAACATCGACCATGCGGGGATTGCCCGCGTCGTCGATGTGTGTAAATTGTTCTGTACTCATGTATCTTGGGTGCCAGTAAAGGTAAACAGAATTCACATGGTAAGCGTAGCAGAAGCCACCTCGGTCGTTTTTTCAAATCTCTTCCAACCCACCTCCACGTCCGTTTCCCTCACGGACGCCGTGAACAAGGTGCTGGCCGAACGCATCACGGCCGACCGCGACTTCCCACCCTTCGACCGCGTGGCCATGGACGGCATCGCCATTCGCCGCGACGCATGGAAGATGGGACAGCGCGCGTTTCGGTTGGAAGCCGTGCAGGCCGCGGGCGAGCCTCGCAAAACATTAAAAGAGAAAACGAATGCCATCGAAGTGATGACCGGCGCACCCATGCCGGAAGGAACCGATGTGGTGGTCCGGTATGAGGATATTCGCATAGAGGATGGGACAGCACACATCACTTCGGAGATGGCCGCCGACAATGCATTCATTCACCGACAAGCTGTCGATGCGGAGAAAGACAGCGTGTTGCTGGAGCCCGGCATACTTTTGTCATCCGCTGAAATTGCGTTGCTGGCTTCGGTGGGCAAAAGCCGGGTGAAGGTTTATGTTTTCCCCCGCGCCGCCCTGATTTCCACGGGCGATGAGTTGGTGCACATTGATGACATACCCCTTCCACACCAGATCCGCCGGTCGAATACCTACGCCCTGCAAGCCGCCATGAAGACGCTGGGCTGGGAGGGTGTGATCCATCACTTGAAGGATGATAAAGAATCGATGATCGATGGCTTGAAGAAAATAGCGCAGACGGCCGAGGTCCTTATTTTATCGGGAGGTGTCTCCAAAGGAAAATTTGATTTTGTGCCCGAGGCCCTGGAGGCGTTGGGAGTTAAAAAACGCTTTCACCAGGTGAGCCAGCGGCCGGGCAAGCCGTTTTGGTTTGGTGTTTCCGCTGCGGGGTTAACGGTGTTTGCGTTGCCGGGTAACCCGGTGTCTACCTACATGTGTTTCTATCGCTATATCCGGCCGTGGGTGATGAAGAGTTTGAAAACGTCATCGGATTTGTCCTATGCAGTATTGGCAACGGATTTCTCTTTCGCTCCCTCGCTAACATACTTTCTGCAGGTAACTGTAAAAAATGAAAACGGAAAACTCATGGCCTACCCCGAAGCCGGCGGGGGTTCGGGCGACTTTGCCAACTTGAAATACGTTACAGGTTTCCTGGAATTGCCGGCGACAGCATCCACCTTTAAGGCGGGCGAAACTTTTCCGTATATTCCCTTCCGGCAATAATTAACCAACCCATGCTGCACCCGCGTCGGCTATGATGACGATTCTTTTCGCGCCCGATAAATTTAAAGGCTCACTCCATGCCGCGCAGGTTTGCCAGGCCATGGAAGAGGGTATGCGCGAAGGCGGTTTCAATTTCCACGCGCTCCATTTGCCCATGGCCGACGGCGGCGAGGGAACATGCGACATGCTCACCCACTTCAGTCACGGGCAAAAGATCAGCGTACCGGTCTCCGGCCCGCGCCTCCAACCCATGCCTGCAACGTATGGCATATCGGGCGATGGCAATACAGCCTTCATCGAGATGGCCGCCGCTTCGGGTTTGCAATGGCTAAAGCCGGGCGAGCGAAATCCGCTGGAGACCTCAACACGTGGCACGGGCCAGTTGATCCATCACGCAATAGGCGAGGGGGTTTCGGGGGTGATCCTCGGCATCGGCGGCAGCGCCACCAACGATGCGGGCATGGGCATGCTGGACGCCCTCGGTGTTGTCTTCCTGAATGCACAAGGTGAACGGTTGCTGCCCGTGGGAAAAAATCTGATTCATGTCGACCGCATTGATGCTTCACACATTGATCCGGAGCTAAAGCGAATTACATTCACGGCCCTGTGCGACGTGAACAATCCCTTATACGGCCCGGAGGGTGCCGCACAAATCTTTGGTCCCCAGAAAGGTGCCGACGCCGCCGCGGTGGCTTGCCTGGACGATGGCCTGCGCAACTTTGCCGCCGTGGTGGAGCGCCAGTTTGGGGTGGACATTAACTTTCCCGGCGCGGGAGCTGGTGGCGGGATTGGGGCGGGCGCCAGGGCGTTCCTGAACATTACTTTTCAGCCGGGCATCGACTTTTTGAAGTCGTTTGTGAAACTGGAAGAGAAGATCGCCCAAAGCCATATCATTTTTACGGGCGAAGGAAAAGTGGACCACCAGACGCTGTATGGCAAAGTGGTGAAAGGCGTCTCGGAACTGGCCGTAAAACACAGCAAGCCCCTATTCATCGTGGCCGGAACGTCCGACCTGACCTCAGCCGAACTCCTGGAACTGGGCGCCGTGAAAGTGGTGGACCTGGTCAACCCAGATACCTCGGAAAAGCAGGCCATGCAGCACGCCTTTTCCCTGATCCGGCAGCGGATCAAAGAAGAAATTATTCCGCTTTTTCTTTAGCCCTCAGCGCCTTAACTTTGGCCCCTTATCCCACTGGGAAGGAACGGAAAACCCCGTTTTTAAGCATCCTGAAATCATTTTTAAAAATAATACGACGATCCATGTTCGATAATTTAAGTCTTAAGCTGGATAAAGCCTTTCAAAGTCTGAAAGGCCAGGGAAGGATCACGGAAATTAACGTGGCCACCACCGTTAAGGAAATCCGCAAAGCGCTCATCGACGCCGACGTGAACTATAAGGTCGCCAAGGAAGTGACCGACGATATCCGTGACAAGGCCATGGGCCAGGACGTGCTCACGGCCATTTCACCCGGCCAGTTGCTGGTGAAGATCACCAACGACGAGCTGACGGCCCTCATGGGCGGTCAGAGCGAAGACATCAAAATAGAAGGAAGCCCGGCCGTCATTCTCATTGCCGGCTTGCAAGGTTCCGGTAAAACCACCTTCTCCGGAAAGCTGGCCAACTATCTCAAAAAACAAGGCCGCTCCGTAATGCTCACCGCCTGCGATATCTATCGCCCCGCCGCGATCGACCAATTGAAAGTATTGGGCGAACAAGTGGGTGTGGAGGTCTATGCCGAACCGGAAAACAAAGACGCTGTAAAGATTGCCAAGGCCGCCATCGAGCACGCCAAGAAAAATAACCACCGTGTCGTGATCGTCGATACCGCCGGTCGTTTGGCGGTGGATGAAGAGATGATGGATGAGATTGCCCGTTTGAAGGCAGCCCTCAATCCGTCCGAAACCTTGTTCGTGGTCGACTCCATGACCGGTCAGGATGCCGTGAACACAGCCAAGGCCTTTAACGACCGCCTCAATTTCGATGGCGTCGTGCTTACCAAGTTGGATGGCGATACCCGCGGTGGTGCTGCACTTTCCATCCGTCGTGTGGTGGACAAGCCCATCAAGTTCATGAGCCTCGGCGAAAAAATGGAAGCCATCGATCGCTTCTATCCCGAGCGTATGGCCAGCCGTATCCTGGGGATGGGCGACGTGGTGTCGCTGGTGGAAAAAGCGCAGGAAGTATTCGACCAGGAAGAAGCGGCCCGCCTCAACAAAAAGATCCGCAAAAATCAGTTCGACTTCAACGACTTCCTGTCACAATTGGAACAGGTGAAGAAGATGGGCAACATGAAAGACCTGCTGGGCATGATCCCCGGCATGGGCAAGGCCATCAAAGACGTGGACATCGATGACAATTCCTTCAAGCCCATCGAGGCCATCATACGCTCCATGACGTTGCAGGAGCGTGAAAATCCGGACCTCCTCAACAGCAGTCGCAAGAACCGTATCGCCGCGGGCAGTGGCACGTCGGTGCAGCAAGTCAATCAACTGTTAAAACAGTTTGGTGACATGCGCAAACTGATGAAGACCATGAATAAAATGGGCGGTGGCAAGCGCGCGCTTTCTGCGTTGAATCCGTTTGGACGATAACCGCAGGCTTTTCTAAACGATCATCCCAAACCAAGTCGGGATCAACTTTTGTTGTGCAATGCATCTGTTTTCTGAGCGAAGTACAGTGAAGATACTGCCGTTCAATACGTTAGAACGGCGCCGGACAACGGCTGGGTTGCGGTGCTAATTTTTCTGAAAAATTTACGGGAAGGAGACAAACCAAACCGGCAATATCACCGTTCTTACAGTAGTTTACAGGTTGTTATATAAATTAGAGAAAATGCCCCGACTACTCGGGGCATTTTTACGTATACACAACATCGTAAAACACTTAAACCAAACTCTAACAACGTATGAAAAGAATTACATTTCTGATGGTAGCCCTGGCAACCGTATTCACCACTGCATTTGCCCAGGATAAACCTGCCAGCCCCCAGGCCACTGTGGAAGGCAAAATCGGAGCCACCAATGTAAAGATCGTTTATTGTCAACCCTCGGCCCGCGGTCGCAAGATCATGGGAGGCCTTGTTCCCTTCGGTGAAGTGTGGAGAACGGGTGCCAACGACGCTACGACCATCGAATTTGACAAACCGGTAAAGATCGAAGGCAAAGACCTGGCCGCCGGCAAATACGCCCTCTTCACCATCCCCGGTGAAAATGAGTGGACCATCATCATCAACAAAGACGCAAAACAGTGGGGCGCCTACAGCTACAAGGATAAAGACGATGTGCTGCGCGTGACTGTGAAACCCACTAAAGCTTCCACCACCGTTGAAACCTTCAACATCGCCCTCGGTAAAGACGACGTGCAATTGAAATGGGAGAACACCGCGGTTGCTTTCAAAATAAAAGGCTAAAATGTTCTTATAAATAATAAAAAAGCCCTGCACTGGCAGGGCTTTTTTATTTTCCGCATATTGGCATCCCTTACCATGCCACCATGTATATTCTAGGACGTTACGACCGGGTTGATTTACCCTTGCTGGGGCTAAAAAATATTCATGCAAAAGTGGATACGGGGGCCTTCACCTCCAGCCTCCATTGTCACCGGGCCGAAGTGGTAGAAGGCGTGCTTGAATTTATTTTATTGGATGAAGAACATCCGGAATTTACGGGGAT
This sequence comes from Chryseolinea sp., assembly GCA_036525235.1. Classification (GTDB taxonomy): domain Bacteria; phylum Bacteroidota; class Bacteroidia; order Cytophagales; family Cyclobacteriaceae; genus Chryseolinea. Next base: position 16,509 of record DATDAV010000235.1, read on the forward strand.
GAAGTTTTCGTTTCGTGAATTCGAAGAACGCCTCATCAAAAATTCGTTCGGTGAAGTAGAGCGCCGGTTTGTGATCCACACCACGCTCAAAATTTTTAACGAAGAGATAACGACCGAGTTCTCGCTCAGCAACCGGGGTTCCCTTAAATTTCCGATCCTGATCGGGCGAAAGATCCTGCGAAACCGCTTTCTCATCGACGTCACAAAAAAGAACCTTTCCTACCAGGAAAAACGCCGGCAACGCCGGGCGCAAAAGAGTAAAAATCGATAACGCGTAAAGCAACCAGTCCCTCATGAACATCGCCATATTGTCGAGAAACGCCAAGCTGTATTCTACCCGCCGTCTCAAGCAGGCCGGAGAAGCGCGTGGCCATAAGGTTGAGATCATCGACCACATGAAGTGCGTTCTTTTTATCGAGAAAAGAAACCCGGTGGTGCTTTACCAGGGACGACGCCTCGACTACTTCGACGCCATCATCCCGCGTATCGGCGCGTCGGTCACCTTCTATGGCGCCGCCGTCGTACGCCAGTTTGAGATGATGAAGGTGTTCACCGCCGTGGAGTCGCAGGCGCTCATCCGCTCGCGCGACAAACTGCGCAGCCTTCAGATCCTTTCGCGCGCAGGGCTGGGATTACCCAAGACGATTTTCATGGACTACTCCCGCGAAACAGAAGGTATCATCGAGGCCGTGGGCGGTGCGCCCGTGGTGATCAAGCTGCTGGAAGGCACGCAGGGTTTGGGTGTGGTGCTGGCCGAGAACAAGAAGGCCGCCAAGTCGGTGATCGAGGCCTTTCATGGATTGCATGCCCGCATCATCGTACAGGAATTTATCAAAGAAGCAAAGGGTGCCGACATCCGTGCATTCGTCGTGAACGGCGAAGTGGTGGGTGCCATGCGCCGGCAGGCTAAGGAAGGGGAATTCCGTTCCAACCTGCACCGCGGCGGCACCGCCAAGGTGGTAAAGCTAAGCCGTGCCGAAAAGGTGGCGGCCATCACCGCCGCAAAAAAAATGGGTCTTGACGTGGCCGGTGTGGATATGTTACCTTCGGCTCGCGGACCGCTCATCCTGGAGGTGAACTCATCCCCCGGACTGGAGGGCATCGAAGGCGCCACCAAGGTGGACATCGCAGGAAAGATTTTTCAGTATCTTGAGAAAAATGCGGGGAAAAAGAAGATACAGAAGGATAAAATTAACGCATGATTTCACATACCCTTATCACCATTGCGTAAGATCGTCATAGCCGGGCAAGAGATCCTGCCCGGTGAATCCAAGGAAATAGACATTAACATTGCAAGGCTTCCTTCGCATACGGTGATCGACACGCCCATCTACGTGTCGCGGGGCGAAGAAGAAGGTCCGGTGCTCGCCCTCACAGCCGGTATGCACGGCGACGAGATCAACGGCATGGAGATCGTGCGCCGCATGCTCGACAGCGGCCTGCACAAACCCAAGCGCGGCGTGACCATCTGCATGCCCATCGTGAACATGTACGGCTTCCTCAATTATTCGCGCGACGTGCCCGACGGCAAAGACATCAACCGGTCTTTCCCCGGGAACAAATCGGGGTCGCTGGCCAGCCGGGTGGCCTATCACCTCATGCACGACGTTATTCCGCTCATCGACGTAGGCATCGACTTTCACACCGGGGGCGCCATGCGCGCCAACTACCCCCAGGTGCGGGCCGTGTTGAGACACGAAACCAACCTGAAACTTGCCGAAGCCTTTCATGCCCCGTTCACCATCGATGCTCCCTATCGCCCCAACTCGCTGCGCAAAGAGGCGGCGCGCAGAGGCAAATATATTATCGTGTATGAAGGCGGCGAGTCGCTGCGCTTTGACCAACAGGCGATCGAAATAGGTATTGCCGGCACGCTGCGCACCATGAAATACCTGAACATGATCGACGTGGCGCCCGAATCTGTGGAGGAAAACCGGATCGTCTGGAACACCAGTTGGATCCGCGCACACAACGCCGGCCTGTTCCAATCCAACGTCAAGTGCGGACAACTGGTGCACAAGGGCGAGTGGGTGGGAACCATTACCGACCCTTTCGGGGAATTCAAAGAAGAAGTGATGGCACCGGAGACAGCGTTTGTCATCGGCCTCAACAATATCCCCGTCATCAATGCAGGAGATGCGCTCATGCACCTGGGCATGGATAATTTTTGTAAGCTCGACCAGCCTGCCGAAGATTGAGTAACTTTCGGTTACACACGGCGGTTTTTAGGGAAGTGAAGTAAATGAAACAGCGTGGAAAATTTTCTGGACCAATACGGCTACATTGCTTTAATCATAGGAACCTTCTTTGAAGGCGAAACGGCCATCCTGGTAGCGTCGTCGCTCATTCACCAAGGCTTGTTCGAAGCACCCTACACCATCCTCTTCGGATTTGCCGGATCGTTTATAAGCGACTGGCTCTACTACACCATCGGCAGGTTGAACGGAAAATACTTTGTTGAGAAACGCCCGGCCTTAAAAGAAAAGCTCGCTCCCGTGCGACAATTCTTTGATACACACAAAATCCAGATACTGTTTTCTTATCGCTTCCTGTATGGCTTCCGGGTCATCATCCCCATTGTGATCGGCATGAGTAATATCCGCCCTGCGCAATATCTGTTCTATAGTTTATTGAGTGGACTCATATGGTCGTCGACCGTGAACGCCGTGGGCTATTCCATCGGCCGGTTCCTGGACATCAAAACGTCTGTGTTTGAAGATAATCTGCTTTTCATCGTGCTCGGCTTTGCTAGCTTTGGATTGATGATCGGCTTTGCCGTAAAACATTTCGCCGAACGGAAAATGCACGTTAGCGGAAAGTAAAAAAAGAGATTCAAGTGTTCATGCCTGAATCGCTAGAGTTCCCTATCGAAGAGGTACACTAAGGATTTGCCACGGCGGGCTTCTGGATCCGGAGCAGGAATGTCTTTGGCCAATTCTTTCCGGTAACCAGGAACGCTTTGGAATTAACATCGTAGGCGATACCATTCAAGTAATCGATGTTGGGATACATCCGCCGCACTTCTTCGGTGAGCGGCGAAAGATCCACTCTCCCCACAACTTTTCCTGACGTGGCGTCGATCTTCACGATCCAGGAAGTCTCATAGACGTTGGCATAGATATATCCGTCCACATACTCCAGCTCGTTCACATTCTTCAGCTTCTGACCTTCGTTGGTCACGGTCAACGTGCGCACTACGCTCAGGTTGGCTGTATCGAGGTAGGTCAATTTTTCTGTGCCGTCGCTCATGATCAGGTTTTTGTTGTCATGCGTCATGCCCCAGCCCTCGGCGTTGTTGAATTTGAATTGGCCGATTTGCTTATAGGTCGTGGCGTTGTAGATAAAACCGATTTGAGAGCGGTAGGTGAGCTGATAGAGTTTGTTGTTGATGACCGAGATACCTTCACCAAAGTACTGCCCGTCGAGCACGATCTTTTTGGTGTGGACGCCCGTTCCCGGATCCACCTCGGCTACCCACGATTTCCCGTTCAGCCCGGTGCTTTCCAGCACTTTTCCCTTATAGACCAGCAATCCTTCCGTGTAGGCTTCCGGGTCATGCGGCAGCGTTTTCAGGACGCTGTAGGACAAGGCCAGGGTGTCCACCGGTGATTCGGTGTCGGAGTTCGAATTTTTCGAGCACGAAGCGAGCAGGAAAAGGAGGGCGGCAACCGGTAAGAAAAGGGAATGCTTCATGAGGAACACGGATAAATAAAGCCCGAAAAAACTAAAATTATCACACATCCCCAAAACGCCTTTTCCGGCCGGTTCGCTGGACAGCCTTATCCTGCTGACCATACGCCGGAAAATCCTTCCAGAACGGTCTTTCCTGGTTTCCACTGTTTAGAAAGCTGGCTATATTTGATTTTTTGCTGCAGGAAGAACAACAGGGTCGCAACGTGTTGTCCGGTAAGTTTAGGATGGCCCGTAAATGCTTCCAGCAGGTGTACCCGGTAGATCGTTAGTAAAACTTAACCCCCTAAATCCCCCCGTCATGCGAAAATCAAAGTTAGTTGTGCTGGTCGTTTCGATCGTAGCATCATTTTTTCTCTATGGCCCCGCAAACGGGCAGACGCAACCGGTCATCTATTTCTATCTCACACCCTCAGTATCCGTCGAGTCCATGGAGAAGAGCGGCAACTTCATCAAAGACTTCCTGGAGAAGGAAACCGGCATGACCATCAAGCTGGGCGTGCCACCCACCTACGACGAGCTGGTCGACAAATTCGGGCAAAAGGAGCCTTGCTTCTCCATCATGAGCAGCCAAAGCTATGTGCTGGCCCATGAAAAATTCGGGGCCCAGGTAAAACTGCGGTCGCTGCGCTATGGCCAGTCGGTATACTACGGCCAGATCATTTGCCGCGCCGGTTCGGGCATCAAGAGCATCAAAGACCTGCAAGGAAAAAGCATCGCCTATACCGACGAACTCTCCACGTCGGGCTATCTATATCCGAAACAGATCCTGGACAAGAACAACATCAAACCCGCTAAGGTGATCTTCGCCAAAAAACACGATGAGGTAGTGCGCATGGTCTACGAAGGCAAAGTAGACGCCGGCGCCGCTTTTTACTCTCCACCCGGCCCCGACGGCGAAATGCACGACGCCCGTGCCCGCATCAAAGACAAATATCCCGATGTGGAAAAGAAAGTGATCACCCTCATCAAAACCGAAGCCATCCCCAACGACCCCATCGTTTTCTCAAAAGCCTTTGACCCCGAAGCGGCCCGAAAGCTATACGTAGCGCTGGTAAAACTCACCACCGAACAAAAAGGCAAAGAAATCCTCCGCGACCTCTATGGTGCTGAGGGATTCGTGAAAGCATCGGATGCAGATTACAATTCACTGCGCCAGGTGATGGGGGGGGCTAAATGAGCGAGCGGGTATTCAGGAGCCAGAATCCAGGAGCCAGGAGCCAGAATCGGGAATCAGTAGCCAGTAGACAGTAAACAGTAAGCAGTAGACATGGCCTGTGGTCGGTCATCAGCCGTTAGTAGAAAGCAGTCATCATGGACAAGTAATTACCGGCAATGCCCAATCAGATGCCTGTAAACAATATAGCCAGTGCCCATTGTTCTCAAAACAATAAACACTGGCTACTGACTACTGGCTACTGAAGATTGGCTGTAACTCCTGGCTCCTGGATTCTGGATTCTGGATTCTGGCTCCTGACTCCTGGCTCCTGAATACTAGATCTCCGAATACTCTACCGGCCGCAGAAAATAAATGTTGATTTTCGAAACGTTGTGCTGATACTCGCTCATGGCCGAAAGCGTCTTCCACTCGGGGTCCGAGGAGAATGCTTTCCAATGCTCATCGCGGGAGGCCTGGTTGGCGAAGGTCGTCATGTACATGAGGTTAGGCATGCGGCTGCCGGAGATCACTTCTGCATAGAACACGGCGTTAAAGCCCAGTCGTTTGAACAGGGCAACCTCGTTGCCATCGTTGAACATCTTCACTTTGTTCCGGTAGATTTTTTCGGTGTACCCTTCATAGCTGCGCAACTCGTAGACGCGCTCGTTCACGGGAGTGGATAATTTGGGAACTTCCAGCTGCGTCATGCCCGTAAACGCCTGGAGCATGATGGTCTCGATGCGGGCATAGGGTGGGTTGTCGTAAGGAGCATTCAGATAGTCCGTGCCCGAAGTCTCATATTGCTTGTCCTTTAACAAGGTCTCCGGAAGCTTCACGAACTGGTCCATCGAAGCAAAGGGCGTAAACACATAAATGCGCTTGCCAAACGTGGTGTCGGTTTCAACGGGTTTGAAAACACCCACCTTGGCAATACCCGCCCGGTGCAAGGCAGGCAGATACGCTTCTTTCAAAAATTTCTCCACGCGTTGCTCCTGTGTGCTGTTGGCCACATGGTAGATCTTGATCTCATAGAATTCACGCTTAGGTGCAGCACCCGCCACCGTGGCAAGGCCCAACACGAAAAAGATAAAGTATAATGCTCGTTTCATATGGGGATAAATATATAGTGCAGTGAAGGTACGTCAAGAATCTAAATTTAACTCGCTGCGAACATGCCGTCAGTGTAAAACAGTCAGTAGTCAGTAGCCAGTAGCCAGTAGTCAGGAGCCGAAGTGTAGCAGGTAATGCCCTGGCCTGAAGGCGGTAAATTGGGGCTGGCCACTGCTTACCCGATTATTGGCTACTGGCTACTGACTACTGAAGGCCGACTAACAACTCCTGGCTCCTGGCTACTGACTACTGGCTACTGACTACTGGCTCCTAAGATTGCTTCCCCTTTGCCCCCGGCATCAACGCCCTAATATCCTCATCCCCCTCCAGGAAGTTCATTTGCTGAATCACCCAAGGGTAGCGTTTGGCGATGTATTTGGACACGGGCTTCACGGTATATTTCTTTGGATTAGGCAGCGAAGCGGCAATCATGGCGGCTTCTGTGCGGGTGAGCCTCTTGGCCGACTTGTTAAAGAACCTCAGCGACGCGGCCTCTATGCCAAATACGCCCTTGCCCATCTCGGCCACATTGAGATACATCTCCAAAATGCGTTTCTTTCCCCACACCGCCTCGATCATGAACGTGAAGTAAACCTCCAGCCCTTTGCGCAGCCAGCTCCGGCCTTGCCACAAAAAAACATTCTTTGCCACCTGCTGGCTAATGGTGGAGGCCCCGCGCAGCCGGTTTGGTTTTTTCTTGTTGATCTCCATCGCCTTCTTTATGCTTTTCACATCGAACCCATTGTGGTCGGGAAAGAGCTGGTCTTCCGAGGCCATGACGGCGAGGCACGCGTTGGGCGACATGTCTTTCAGGTGGATGTAGTCGCGCTTCAGGCCATCGCCCTTCACCCAACTGATCAATTGAGTGGCCGTGACGGGTGGGTCCACCCATTTCAGGATGATGATGTAGATGAGTTGGGCGGCAAACAGGAATAGGAGAACGTTCTTGATTTTATTTCCTACAGAAAGAAGCCATGCCTTCATGTCGTGCGCGTTTCGTTTTTGCCTCTTGAAAAGGGACGGGCGAAAATACGAAAATGCTTTTTTGTCAAGCGCTGTCGCGGAAGGGAAATAAGATAAATTGTTTGTGTTGGGGGAATCCTACTATATTTAAGGACTACACGCGATTGTAAAATAAAGAACGACGCGATACGGGAAAAAAGCGGCAAGCTTGTCTTCTCTATCAGTGTCAATCCACCGAAAAAAATGGAAAGCGTACTATGAAACGTTTTTGCTACGCCCTGGACTTGCAGGATGACCCCGCCCTGATCTCTGAATACGAATTCTGGCACCGCAACGTGTGGCCCGAGATCCGGAACAGCATTTTGGATGCCGGCATCACCAACATGGAGATTTATCGCGTCCTGAACCGGCTCTTCATGATCATGGAAACCACCGACGGTTTCGATCCGCATGCCAAGGCCGTGCAAGACGCCGCCAACCCGAAGGTGCAGCAATGGGAAGAGCTGATGTGGAACTACCAGAAGCCGCTTCCCCACGCCAAGCCGGGCGAGAAATGGATGCCCATGGAAAAGATCTTTCAACTCTAACACCACGGCATGCGCATCGACGCCCACCAGCATTTCTGGAAATTCGATCCCGTCCGCGACAGCTGGATCGACGCCACCATGTCCACCATCCAACGCGACTTTTTCCCGGACGACCTGAAGCCGTTGCTGGATGCCCAGGGCATTGAGGGGTGTGTGATCGTGCAGTCGGACCAGTCCGAAGCGGAGAATGTCTTTCAGTTAAAAAATTCTGAAGGCCGCGATTTTATAAAAGGAGTTGTGGGCTGGGTCGATCTGCAGGCGGAAAATGTGGAGGATCAACTTGCGCGCTTCAAAACGTTCCCAAAAATGAAAGGCTTCCGCCATGTGTTGCAAGGCGAACCGCAGCGCGACTACATGCTGAACGCTGCCTTCATGCGCGGTGTTGGGAAATTGAAAAAATTCGGGTACACGTACGATATACTCATCTACCCGGATCAATTGGCTTATGCGGAAAAATTTGTAAAGGCGTTTCCCGATCAGCCCTTTGTGCTGGATCACATCGCCAAGCCCTCCATTCGCACCGGCGATCTGTCGTCGTGGAAGAAAGGCATACAAGCCTTGGCGGCAAACGACAACGTGTGGTGTAAAGTCTCCGGCATGGTAACGGAAGCCGATTGGAAACACTGGAAGCCCGACGATTTTGTTCCCTATCTCGACACCGTAGCCGAAGCCTTTGGGACGCATCGGCTCATGTTTGGCAGCGACTGGCCCGTGTGTCTGGTGGCGGCCTCTTATGCGGAAGTGTATGACCTGGTGGGAAAATATTTTTCAGGCTTCAGCACAACCGAGCAAGACGCCATCTTTGGAACCAACGCAATGAAATTCTATAACCTATAAAAATATTTATGTATGGACTTACTCCTGAAAGATAAAGTGATCATCGTCACGGGCGGTGCCAAAGGGATCGGCGAAGGCATCGTGAAAGTGCTGGCCGGCGAAGGGGCGATCCCCGTGGTGGTTGGCCGCAGCGAAGAAGACAACGTGAAGATCGTCAACGAAGTGGTTGCCTCCGGGGGCAAAGCCTTCCAGATCGTGGCCGAGCTCACGGAACCCGAAGCGTCGGAGCGCGCCGTGAAAACCACCTTGCAAAAATATGGCAAGATTCATGGCCTCGTGAACAACGCCGGTGTGAACGATGGCGTGGGTTTGGAGAAGGGCTCTTACGAAAAGTTTATGGCCTCGCTACATAAGAATCTCATCCACTATTACCTCATGGCGCACTACGCACTGCCCGCGTTGAAAGAGACCCAAGGCGCCATCGTAAACATCGGCTCAAAGACCGCCGAGACCGGCCAGGGTGGAACCTCTGCCTACGCAGCCTCCAACGGTGGTCGCAATGCGCTTACCCGCGAGTGGGCTGTTGAATTATTGAAATATAACATCCGGGTGAACGCCCTCATCGTCGCGGAATGCTACACGCCGCTCTATGAAAAATGGATCCAGACGCTGCCCAATCCCAAAGAAAAATTAGCCGAGATCGAATCCAAGATCCCGCTGGGTCAACGCATGACCACCGCCGAGGAAATCGCAAACGCCGTTGCCTTCCTGCTCTCGGAACGGTCCAGCCACACCACGGGACAACTTGTCTATGTGGACGGGGGATATGTTCACCTCGACAGGGGACTCGCGAACGCGTAGGGATCTAGGATCCTCAAAAGTTTGGATCGAAGTTGAAGCAGATCGGGTTCGACAATCCCACCATGCGCTCACTCAGCGCCATGGATTCGGGCACTTGCGGATAGGCCGTGGGTGTTCCCTCGACCACAACACGATAGTAGGTCCGGCCCAGGGTTGCAGGCGTATCCGTAAACTCGACGAAAGGAGTTTTGCCATTTATTTGAAACGTGCCGAACGCACCACCATTCTTCACCACGCTCACGGTGTACTCGCCGGCCGCCGTGTTGCCCGAGAGTTGAACGCGGAACGTGACGGGCTTTCCCGCCGCCTTGGCGTTGTCACCCATCATCATGTCCATCTTGCCATCCTGGTTTAGGTCGGCGTAGAATTCAACGCGGGGCGCATAAGGGTTCGCACTGACGGAAACCCGCCCGTTGGTGAGGGCATCGATGACCGCTTGCGAAGTTCGTGACGTGGCGAACACCCAGGTTGTGGGCGTTCCGATATAGTTGGCCTTTGCCTGGGGGGTATTTTTTGTTGCCTGTTCAGGTGTATCCGGAGTGCCATGATGTACGTCGCTGCCCCCACGACCCGTCAACTTACGGCCCGACGAAAGCATGTCGTCCCAAATCATGATCGCATTGGCATTCTTGGCCCAGATCGCCGAGTTCCAGACTTCGATGGATTCGATCATGTCATACGAATATCCAAAATGATCTTTCCCACTCGGATGATTGGCCGAAAGATGAATGCCCAGTTCCTTCTTCACGGCGCCCACGGTGGCATCACGCTGATCGCGGACATCATAGAGCCGCTGGTGATCATAAGGTTTAGCCGAGAACGCATTGCCATGACCACGGGTAGTTGTCCACTCCGCACCATACAAAAGCAGCACTGGAGATGACTTGAACTCCGGATCTGCCCACGTGTTGTGCGCGACGTCGCCATTCACATGATTGTCGTGATCGGTAATGCAGAGATAGTCTATGCCAATCGACTTCGCGAAGGCTGTAATTTTTGCAATAGGATGATTCGAAGACTCTTTGCTATGCCGCGAGTGCACATGAAGATCACCCTTCAGCCACACGCCATCGGTGATACTGGCAACCGGCGGCAATGTGCCCACATCTTTTATCGCCCAAGGATTAACGTAGCCAGTCTGTGCCACCGAAACACCACTGATGCAAATCATCAGACACAACAGCAATCCCACATAGCCCATGTTCATTTGTTGAGTTCTTCTCTTCAGGAATAACATATTACAAGTATTAAGTATTGATTATTATTTCGTTAAGCTTATTCTCTTTGTGAAAAATAAAATTCTCATCTGCGGATAAAGGTATAAGCACGAAGAAGCGCCGATCATATTAACTTTTACCAACGGGTTGTCCAGATGATTCCTGGTGTCACGGATCACATCGCAAAGTCTACACGTACAGAACCAAGGATATCAAGAAACATTTTCGGAGACAAATGATTACTTGACTAATGACTGACCGCTGAGTTCGGGATTCTGACTCCCAACTACCGGCTTCTGATTCTGGATTCTAATTCTGACTCCTGGCTCCTGGCTTCTTGCTCCTGAAATGCGATCCTCATGGCTTATTTAAGGTAAACTTTTATTTACTTATTTAGTATGTTAAAGGTAAACTTTTATTTACTTTGTTTCGTAAACGTTAGGGGGAATAACCATGAAAGCGAGTGAAATGCTGGCAGGCTTCAGCGAGCGGGTGGTATGTGGACCGGCAAAGCGGATCGCATGTCATCATGAAGCATCCGGAAAAAGAGAAAGCGTTTATCTCCGTGCCCAATCACGGCAGTGCGGAGATCGGCAAGGGGCTTCTCCGGAATATTCAAAAAAGGGCAGGCCTTTAGCCACCGAAAAAATGAAACATAATTTTTAAAGACCCTTAAAAGAACAAGCATGAAGAAATTGGTCGTAAAAGTTGAAAAAACGGGAACAGGGTTTTCCGCCTATTGCGAAAAGTATCCTGCGTTCACCACGGGAAGAACGCTGACGGAGCTCTCCACAAATATGATCGAATCCTTAAATCTCTATTTTGAGGAAGAGCAAAAAGGACGGGAGGTCAGCGCGCGCGATCTTGACTTTCAACTCGATTTGAGCAATCTGTTTGAAATTTTCCCCATCAATGTAAAAGCGTTCTCAAGCCGGGTAGGAATGAACTACACGCTTTTGATCCAATATGTCAAAGGCGTTAAAAAACCATCATCTAAACAGACGGAGAAAATTTTAGAGGGCATGCAGGAAATAGGGAAGGAGTTGTCGGAGATAACGCTGGTGTAAACGAGGCAACACGCCCTGAGTCATAAACCCTCGCCCGCCTCTGAATCGACCATCACCACGCCGTGTTCCAACTGTTGAAAAATGCTGGCCGGGAGTGCTTCGGATGGGGGAAGGCCAAGGGCCTTTTTCAAAATCGCATTCTTCGTATAGCCATTGGCGATGAGAATGGGCAGCCTGGCTTCGCTGACATGCCTGAGCCCCAGGGTAAGGCCTTTGTAGAGGGGGGTGGACTGGGAGAAATATTTTTGTCCGACGGTCTTTGTTTCTTCGGCCAGCGTGCTCACATGGGCCACCGCATCAAACGGTGTTCCCGGCTCGTTCATGGCGATGTGCCCGTTTGTGCCGACGCCCACCAGCATAATATCCAGGCCGTGATGTTTATTGATCAGCGTGTTGATGCGCTCCGCTTCGTGCTGCGGGTTGGCCGCCAGCCCATCGAAGAAATGAATTTGCTCCGGCAGTATGCTGGCGGGAATAAAAAACGAATCGTTCATCATGGTGCGACACGAACCATCGTCTTGCGCGCCTAAGCCCACCCATTCGTCGAGGCCCACAAACGTGCACTGGCTTACGTCCAGTCTTTTGTCCAGAATATCGGTCACCATGCATTCGAATACGCCCATCGGCGAATGCCCGGAGGCGAGGCAGACCAGCGATTTTGGTTTTTTGGAAATATACAGACCGACAACATCCGCCACGGCGCGACTCAGCGTTTTGTAGTCGGGGTAAATGTGAAGCTTCATAGTTCCTGAAATGTACTTCAAAAATTTCACTTCCGGGTTATTTCAGGATGGCGTGTTGTTGTGTAACTTTCATGAACATGCGGAACGCCATTTGCCCGACAGCACAGGATAGCCATCCCTGTGATACCCGATATTTTTGAAAGCATCTTCTCCCTAACCTGCACCACCTTTGAAAACGCTCATTTCTTTTCTGCTTGCCCTTCTCGTCGTTCCCGCTTCTTTTGCACAACGCGTTTCATTCCTTCAACCCGCACACCTCACCTGCGAATACCAAAATAATCCGCTGGGCATCGATACCAGCGCACCGCGATTGGGATGGAGTTTTGAAACCGCGGCGAGAGATCAATACCAATTGGCTTATGAGATCGTGGTTCGCCAGGAGGCTGGGCAAGGATCCGTGTGGGAGACCGGAAAAGTGATCAGTAGTAAAAACACTTTGCTCGACTATAAAGGCGAAGCCCTGCGTCCGTTCACCCGCTACTACTGGAAAGTGCGCACCTACGATGCGCACGATCAACCCTCCGGCTGGAGTGGTGAAGCCTGGTTTGAAACAGCCATGCTGAGCGCATCCGACTGGCAGGCAAAGTGGATCGACAACGGGAGCACCCTGCCCGCACGGGATGAGGATTTCTACAAGGACGATCCCATGCCGCTATTTAGAAAAACACTAAACGTCCAAAAGAAACTGGCTTCCGCCCGCCTCTACATTTCAGGGTTAGGCTACTACGAAGCCTACCTGAACGAAAAGAAGGTCGGCGACCACGTGCTGGACCCGGGCTGGACGACCTACAAGAAGGAAGCCCTTTATGTCGTGCACGACATCACGTCAACGCTAAAGACCGGCCAAAACGCCATAGGCATCATGTTGGGCAATGGCTGGTGGGACCCGCTGCCGCTGCAACTGTTTGGCCGCTTCAACCTCCGCACGGTTCAGCAAACGGGCCGGCCTTGCGTGAAGGCCGAGATCCATTTGAACTATGCCGATGGCACGCGCGAAGTGATCGGCACCGATGCTTCGTGGCAAACCGCCAACGGCCCCATCGTGCGGAACAACGTTTACTTGGGCGAGCACTACGATGCCCGCCTGGAAATGAAGGGCTGGAATGGGTTGAAGTCCTCCGGCAATGCGTGGAAAAATGCATCCTTGGCCGAGGGTCCGGCCGGCACGCTACACGCCCAGGTGCAGCCCCCCATCCGGATAACCCGCACGCTAAAGCCAACCCGAATCCTTGAAATAAAACCCGGCGTCTACATCGCCGACATGGGACAGAATTTTGCCGGCGTGGCCCGCATCACGGTCAAAGGAAAGAAAGGGACCAAGATCAGCCTGCGCTACGGCGAAGCTTTGTTACCCGACGGCACATTGAATTATCTAACCACGGTAGCCGGCCAGTTGAAAGCCCTCTGGAACATAAATGGCGGCCCGGGTGCGCCAGCCACCGCCTGGCAGGAAGACAGCTTCACGCTGAATGGCGAAGGCACAGAAACATGGTCGCCGCGCTTCACCTTTCACGGCTTCCGTTATGTGGAGATCACCGGGTGGCCCGGCAAGCCATCGCCAGACAACATCCAAGGCCTGCGCATGAACGCCGACCTGACCCACAGCGGCGAGTTTGCCTGCTCCAACGACATGTTCAACAAAATACACGAAGCCATCCAGTGGACTTTTCTGAGCAACGTGTTTAGCGTGCAATCCGATTGTCCCGGGCGGGAGAAGATGGGCTATGGTGCCGACATGGTGGTGACCGCCAACGCCTTTATGTACAACTTCGACATGAGTAACTTCTACACTAAGGCCGTGCGCGATTTCGCCAACGAGCAACGACCCGGCGGCGGCATCACCGAAACGGCCCCCTACACCGGCATCGCCGACAAAGGCCTGGGCGACGAATCGGGCCCACTGGGATGGCAGCTTGGATTTCCTTATCTGCAGGAACAACTCTATGAATTTTATGGCGACGAACGCATCATCGCCACACAATACGACAACGTGGTCCGGCAACTGGCCTTCCTCCAATCGAAAGCCATCGACGGCCTCTTTCATTGGGACATTAGCGACCACGTGGCCATCGATCCGAAACCGGAAGCCCTGAGTGCGTCCGCGTTCTACTATCATCACGCTCTGCTGGCGGCGAAGTTCGCGGGCATCTTAAAAAAACCGGATGATTCCGTGAAGTATGCCAAGCTGGCCGGGCAGACCAAGCAGCGCATCGTGGAGAAATACCTGGTGCCGCATACAGGCCGGTTCGACAATGGCACGCAGTCGGCACAACTGTTTGCGTTGTGGTATGACCTGTCGCCGGAAAAAGAGAAAACGTGGGAGGTGTTGATGAGCGAGTTTGCACGTCATAAGGATCACGTGGCGTCGGGCATCTTTGGTGTCAAAATGATGTTTGATGTGCTGCGGCAAAGTGGGCAGAATGAAGAGGCTTATCGCATCGCCAATCAAAAGGATTATCCCGGGTGGGGATTTATGTTGAATGAAGGCGCCACCACCTTGTGGGAGTCGTGGGAATATCCAGACAATGCGCCCTCGCAAAACCACCCCATGTTCGGCTCCATCGACGAGTGGTTCTATCGCTCGCTGTTGGGCATCAATCCGCTGGCCCCCGGGTTTCGCAAGATACAGATCAAGCCGCAGCCGGCCGGCGACCTCACGTGGGCGAAAGGAAGTTATGCCTCCATCCAGGGAAAGATTGTGAGCGAATGGAAAAAAGAGGAGAACCGCTTTCAGCTCACGGTATCCATACCCGCCAACACCCATGGCGAAGTGTGGATTCCGTTGGCCCCTGGCGCTGACTTAAAAGAGAACGGCACCATCATCGGCAAGGAAGGTATGTCGAAGCAGGTGCGCTATGTGGAGGGCTATGGTGTGGTAGAGATCACCAGCGGCGATTACACCTTTGAAGTGACAACTCATAATTAATATCCACCCCAAAGCAAAGAACTCATGAAACGCATGCTCCCGATCCTGCTCCTGGCCGCCTCCACACTGCAGGCCCAAATCCCTCCGCGACTCATTGTGCGCGGCGACGACATGGGATTTTCACACGCAGGCAACGAAGCGTTGATAGAGAGTTATAAGGACGGCATCGAAACCTCCATTGAAGTGATCGTACCCTCGCCGTGGTTCCCGGAAGCAGTAAAGCTACTGCGCGGTAACCCGGCCGTTGACGTGGGCATTCACATTGCGCTAACCAGCGAATGGGAAAATATAAAGTATCGCCCCGTTTCGACATGCCCCAGCCTGACGGACGCCGACGGCTATTTTTATCCCATGATCTGGCCCAACAAGAATTATCCGGGGCAGTCGCTCACGGAAAACAAATGGACGTTGACCGACATTGAAAAAGAGTTGCGTGCACAGATCGGGTTGGCGCTGAAAAAGATTCCGCGCATAAGCCACATCAGCGCCCATATGGGATGTTATGACATCGATCCCGCCGTGAAAGCACTAGCCAAACGGTTGGCGGTGGAATACAAGATAGACATCGATCCGGCAGAACGCGGGGTGAAGGGCGTGGGCTACAAGGGCCCTCATCAAACCTTCGAAGAGAAAGTGAGTAGTTTTTTGGCGATGCTGGAAACGCTAAAACCTGGAGAAACCTACCTGTTTGTGGACCATCCTGGTCTGAATACGCCCGAGCTGCAAGCCATTTTCCACATTGGCTATGAAAATGTAGCGACCGACCGGCAAGGAGTAACGGATTTATTCACGGACAATCGTATACGGGAGGCTATACGCCGGCGCGGCATCCAGCTGATCAGTTATGCAGACCTGAAGAAATAGACCACCCTACCCATACTGCTCGCTCCCGGTTTTAAGGGGGTATGCCGATGCCTAATTTTGCAAAAGGCAGGGAATTATTACGTGGTAACACGAATACAGCATAATATCTTAATATTTGCTCCAGAGGAAATATGGGTAAGTCCCATATCTTTCGAACGTTTACCTAAAACATTATCTATGAAAAAAATCATTTTATCTGCATCCCTCATTCTTAGTTTGATTTTGACCGGCTTTAGCCAGGAAAAGAAAGTAGCCCTCGTCACGTTTTACGGCGACAAGAAAATCGGTGGCACCGGCATCGGCGTTCTCGGCGAATCGTTGATGAAAGACCCCAATTTCAATCTCCAGCCGCTTGTGGACAAAGCCTACGAACGTTTCGTGAACGAGTTTGCCAAGGATTTCCCTTTCAAGTTGATTGACGCAAAAGAGATCAGCAGCAACCCGGATTATCAGAACTACAAATCCATTATGTTGGCCGACACGTCCAGCGGCTTCAACAAGGCGATGGGCATCCAATACGCGATGATAAAGGACATGATCTGGGCCTATGGCGATGCCCAAGGCTTGATGAAAGAAGAAAAGCGTGACCCCTGCAACTTGGCCAAGATCTTTCCCCAGGCCGACGGCATCTTGTTTGTGACCATGGATTATGAATTCAAGGGAAGAAACATGGGCTTTGCAGCAGGCATAACAGCTTATCTCAATATGTTCTTATATGATAAGAAATGCGACAAGGTTTTTCGTATCCGCGAATACGGTGAGTCCAAAGGAAAAGTGCCCGCAGTAGCATACGTCCCGGTGAATGACGTAAACAAGATCCAACCCCTTTGCCAGGACGCCACCGATGTATTGTTCGAAGAGCTGAAAGGCAAGCTGGGTAAGATCGTGAAGAAATCGGCTAAATTCTAAGCTGTCAACACAGAAGCTTCAGCTTCGCGATACTTTGAAATAAAAAAAACGTCCTGCTATCCAGGACGTTTTTTTATTGTGGTCGATTATATACTAAGCTTGTTCCTGTTCCTTGTCGGCTTTGGCCATGTCACGCGTGTTCTTCTGCACGGCGATGGCGGCAAACATGCTCATCAAAAAGGACATGGCGTAAAATCCTTTTTCGCTCAGCGTCAGGGTGGCGTTCCAGAGACCGACCACGAGCAAGAGGATGGCGAGAATGGTGGAGAACCAGCTGAGGCCATAATAGATGTTGGTGACGGGAATGCCTTCCAGTTGGTCGCGCACACTCTTCTGAAGCGACACGGCGGAGAACAATCCGTACATGAGCACGGTGAAGTAATACCCCTTTTCGTTCAGCATCATTTCGGCATTCCAGAGGCCGATGTTGAAGGAGACCATACCCGCAAGGAGTGCGATCCACGACGCGGCGATAAAGGCATTGGATGGTTTCTGTGTCTGTGTCATAAAGGTATATGGTTAGTTAAGGTTAGAGATTCGCCGGGCAAGAGACGAGGGTGACCTTGCTTCAATTGAAAATATGCTTTTTTGATGATGGGTTCTATAAAATGATTCAACTTGACCAAAAACGTGAAAAAAGGTGCAAGACAAACAATTACGGACAAAATTCTCATGGTTAAAAAGACCCTGGGGGCTAGGGTTAGCAAAACAAACCTTTGGGCAAGGTAATGATGTTTGTGTAAAATAAAAACGATTGCGGAGGTGTATCAGGTCAGCTGGTGATTTCGAAAATCCGAATCGATGAGGTGGACCGTTGCCAAAAATAAAAAAATGTAGCAACCACACACTATCGCATGCGTTACCTTGTTGTTTTTTGTTTTGAAAAGGCATTTTGATCGCTTCAAACTGGCCGGGATGGCAGTGGAGAACGTTGCTTGGGAACAGGTTTGCAAGCCGGAAAATCAGACGGCACTAAGTGGGGAAAAACGCCGTGTTGGCGTCTGTCAAAGAAACGCGAATGGCCATCCGTAAAAGATACAGCCGAAGTGTGCCGGCCGGCAATAAATTTATAGCGATAAAACACGTAATTTGACCTACGTAAAAACCCTACTGCATGAAACGTAAACTGGAAGGACAAACCGCCATCGTCACGGGCGCGAGTTCCGGCATTGGCGCGGGTGTTGCCAAGGCCCTGGCCGCCGAGGGGGCCGCTGTCGTTATCAACCACTCCAACAGCGCCGACAAGGCAATGGCCGTTCTAAACGAGATAAAACAGGCCGGGGGCAACGGCATGGTGGTGAAGGCCGACGTGAGCAACGAAGCCGACGTGCAGGCCGTGTTCAAAGAAACCATCAAACAATTTGGCACCGTCGACATCCTGGTAAACAACGCCGGCTTGCAAAAGGACGCCAAATTTCACGACATGACGCTGGACGAATGGAATCGCGTCATCGCCATCAACCTCACGGGCCAGTTCCTCTGCGCCCGTGAAGCCATAAAAGAATTCCTGCGCCGCGGTGTGGTGCCCGAACGATCCAGGGCCGCGGGCAAGATCATCTGCATGAGTTCGGTACACGAAGTCATTCCCTGGGCAGGGCACGCCAACTATGCAGCCTCCAAAGGCGGCATCATGATGCTGATGAAAACCATCGCCCAGGAATATGCACCACAGAAGATCCGCGTCAACAGCATTGGCCCCGGCGCCATTCGCACCCCCATCAATCACGCGGCCTGGCAGACGCCGGAGTCGTATAATCAGTTGTTAAAACTCATCCCCCAAAAACGCATCGGCGAAGCGGAAGACATCGGCGGCGCAGCCGTGTGGCTGGCTTCCGACGACTCGGACTATGTGAACGGCATCACGCTGTTTGTCGATGGCGGCATGTTGCTCTATCCCGGTTTTGAAGACAATGGCTAACGGAAACTTCTGCCTGCAGGAGGTCCCCTATAAATTTCTTTTCCGAAAAAAAATACTCAGCGTAAACTGCGCAAGCACACTACCACAATGACGCCAACCGCCGAAGAACAACGCCTGCTGGACGACCGCGACAAGAAAGCGAACTGGCGCTTTCTGGGACCTTACCTCACCGAACGGCAATGGGGCACCGTCCGCGAAGACTACAGTCCCGGTGGAACCGCGTGGGAATACGTGTCGCACGACGCCGCCCGCAGCAAAGCCTACCGCTGGGGCGAAGAAGGCATCGGCGGCATAAGCGACGAGAAACAGCGCATATGTTTTTCGGTGGCCCTGTGGAATACAAAAGACCCTATTCTGAAAGAGCGATACTTCGGTCTTACCGGGCACGAAGGGAACCATGGCGAAGACGTGAAGGAGATCTATTATTATCTCGACAGCACGCCGACCCACTCCTACATGAAGATGCTGTACAAATACCCGCAGCAAGCGTATCCCTACAGCCAATTGGTGGACGAAAACCGCCGCCGCGGCAAACTCGATCCCGAGTATGAGTTGATCGACACCGGCATCTTCGACGAGGATCGCTACTTCGACGTGTTCATGGAATATGCTAAAGCCGATGTGGATGATTTGCTGATCCGCATCACTGTGCACAACCGCGGACCAAAAAAAGCATCGCTCCGCGTGTTGCCACAGATATGGTTTAGAAATACATGGGCGTGGGGCTATGACGATTATAAACCCGAAATGTTCCGCGACGAAGAGGGCGTGATCGAGATCAATCACCGCGATCTTGGCAACTACTACCTGGTAGGCGCCGGCAAGCCCGAAGCGGTGTTCTGCGAGAACGAAACCAACCTCCGGCGCCTATACAACGCAGAGGGTACCGGTCTTTTTAAAGACGGCATAAACGACTTTGTCGTGAACGGAGACCGCGAGGCCATCAGCACCGTTCACCGGGGAACAAAGGGCGCCTTCGACTACAACCTTTCGATCGGCGCTGGAAAATCCAGCACGATCACCTTGCGCCTGTCGGCAAAATATTTGGTCGACCCCTTTCAGGATTTCGATGCCCTGTTCGAGCAACGCCTGCAGGAGGCCAATGACTTCTACGACAACGTGCAGACCGATATCGACGACGACGACAAAAAGAACATCCAACGCCAGGCCATTGCCGGCATGTTATGGAGCAAGCAGTTCTATTTCTATGATGTGTCGGAGTGGCTCAAGGGCGACCCGGCCCAGCCCCCGCCACCCGAAGGACGCGAGCGGGGCCGCAACCACGAATGGACGCACCTGAACAACTGCGACATCATTTCGATGCCCGACACCTGGGAATACCCGTGGTATGCCGCGTGGGACCTCGCCTTTCATTGCCTCCCCATCGCCATGGTAGACCCCGAGTTTGCCAAACATCAATTGGTGCTGCTCACAAAAGAATGGTACATGCACCCCAATGGCCAGCTGCCGGCCTATGAGTGGGCGCTGGGCGATGTGAACCCACCCGTACACGCCTGGGCTACGTGGCGCGTCTATAAAATTGACGAGAAGCTGCAAGGCGGCAAGGGTGATCGAAAATTCCTGGAAGTAGTATTTCACAAGCTGCTGCTCAATTTCACGTGGTGGGTGAACCGGAAGGATTATAACGGCAACAATATTTTCCAAGGTGGCTTCCTGGGCATGGACAACATCGGCGTGTTCGACCGCAGTTCGCAGCTCCCCACCGGCGGGTATATCGAGCAATCGGATGGCACCAGCTGGATGGCGATGTTCACATTGAACATGTTGCGCATATCGCTGGAGTTGGCAAAAGAGAACCCCACCTACCAAAGCCTGGCCACCAAGTTTTTTGAGCACTTCCTCTACATTGCCGGGGCCATGACCAACGAAAAGATCGACTTGTGGGACGAAGAAGATGAATTCTTTTATGACGTGTTGCGCACCCCCGACAACCAGCGCACCGTCATGAAGATCCACTCCATGGTGGGTCTCATCCCCATGTTTGCCGTGGAGGTGCTGGATCAGGACCTCTACGACTCCATGCCGGCCTTTTATGAACGCGCTCAATGGTTTTTGCATAACCGTCCTGATCTGGCCAACCTCATTTCGCGATGGACCGTGAAAGGAAAAGGCGCGCGCCACTTGTTGTCGCTGCTGCGTGGCCACCGCATGAAAAGGCTGTTGAAGCGCATGCTGGACGAGAGCGAGTTCCTGTCGGGCTACGGCATCCGCGCCTTGTCGCGCTATCACCTCGATCATCCGTATGTGTTGCATGCCAACGGCAGCGAGTTCAAAGTGAAGTACACACCCGGCGAGGGCGACTCGTCGCTGTTTGGAGGAAACTCCAATTGGCGCGGTCCCATTTGGTTTCCCGTAAACTTTTTGTTGATCGAGTCACTGCAACGCTTTCACCACTACTATGGCGACGAGTTCAAAGTAGAGCACCCCACCGGCTCGGGCAACATGCGGACCTTGAAACAGATCGCCGACGATCTGTCGGAACGGATGATCAGCATTTTCCGCCGGGATGCCAACGGCAACCGCGCCGTGTTCGGACAAAATGAGAAATTTCAGAACGACCCCCACTTCCGGGATTACATCCCCTTCTATGAATATTTTCACGGCGACAGTGGGCGGGGCGTTGGTGCCATGCACCAAACCGGCTGGACCGGCCTCGTTGCCAAATTGATACAGCCGCGGCGAAAGAAATAGGAACTATTTCATCCCCGTTTCTTTTTTAGTGAGGAAGCTAACGTTACACAAAAGGATGAGGCCATGAAGTTTGACAAGAAAACGCTTTCAGATTTTGATCAGTCCCTTCGTTTGGAGTGGCTGGAGACCAATGGTATTGGAGGGTATGCCAGTGGAACAGTCTCCGGGGCAAATTCGCGCAAGTATCATGGCTTGCTGGTGTCGGCCCAACATCCACCCGTGGGGCGCGTGGTAGCCTTGTCGAAGTTGGAAGAAACTTTGGTGATGAAAGGACCGGGGAACAAAGAAGAACGTTTCGAACTGAGTGCTAACCAATACCCCGGAGCCGTGCACCCGAAGGGATTTCAATATTTGAAAAGCTTCGAACGGCAACTTTTTCCCGTGTTCACCTATGAGGCCGGCGGTGTCGAGATCCGAAAGACCACTGCTGCCGTGCACGGCGAAAACACAACCCTGGTGATATACGAGGTGGTCCGTGCCCGGCGGCCGTTCACACTGGAGCTGCTGCCGCTGAGTTCGTGCCGCGACTTTCACAGCCTCACGTTTGCCAACGATGCCATAGGCACGCAATATATTTTTGACGACGGCCTTTTCCGCACGTTGAATTATCAGACTTGCCCGGAGATCTTTATCGCAGTGCCCGGTTCAAGCTTCACCGAAAATCAAACCTGGTATCGCAACTTTGAGTATGCCGTGGAGCAGGAGCGAGGGTTGGACTATCGCGAGGATCTTTATACGCTTGGCAACTTTTCCGTCACGTTGAAGAAAGGCGACATCCTGGGGGTGATCATTTCCACGGACGACCCTACCGGAAAAGATGCAGCCAAACTGTTTGCCCGGGAAACCAAAAGAAGGGAAGGCCTGGTTGACAAATTTTCCGGTAACGAAACCCTGAAACGCCTGGCGTTCGCCGCCGATCAATTTATTGTGAAGCGTGGAGATCTCAGCACCGTTCTCGCCGGCTATCCCTGGTTTGCCGACTGGGGCCGCGACACCATGATCGCCCTGCCCGGACTATGCCTGGTCACCGGGCGCTTTGATGAAGCCAAGAAAATTCTTCTTCAGTTTGCAGGCATCGTGAGCGAAGGCATGCTCCCCAACCGCTTCTCCGACCGCGACGAGCCACCCGAATACAACACCATCGACGCCACGCTCTGGTTTTTCCAGGCCATCTATCACTACTACAACAGCACGAAAGACAAGACCTTCCTAAAAAAGATTCTTCCCATCCTGGAAGACATCATGACCTGGCACGAAAAAGGCACGCGCTACAACATCAAAGTCGACGAAGCCGATGGCCTCCTCTCCGGCGGTCAGGATGGCGTGCAACTCACCTGGATGGACGCCAAGGTTGCGGATTGGGTAGTGACTCCCCGCCGCGGAAAGGCCGTAGAGATCAACGCCCTTTGGTACAATGCACTTTGCATCATGAATTTCCTGCTGACCGAAAGCGGGAAAGCCGACATGGGGAAATCCTATGCCGTCAAAGCCGAAAAAGTAAAAGAACAATTCAACATCCTGTTCTGGAATGAGGATCAGCAAGCCCTGTTTGACTATATCACCGGCACGGAAAAGAACAGTGCTCTTCGCCCCAACCAGGTCTTCGCTATAAGCCTGCCGTTTCCCTTGCTCACCAAAGAGCGGGCAAAAAAAGTATTGGCGACCGTCACCGATCATCTACTGACACCAAAAGGATTGCGCAGCCTGTCTCCAACCGACAGCGAATATAAACCCGTATACTTGGGCAACCTATGGTACCGCGACGGCGCCTATCACCAAGGCACCGTGTGGAGCTTCCTGCTGGGGCCGTATATCGACGCCGTGATGTACGTGAAAGAAGAGAAAGGTAAAGCGGAGGCTACACGTCTGTTATCCAAATTTTTTACTCATCTGGACGAAGCCTGCATCGGATCAGTCTCCGAAATATTCGACGGCGAGGCACCACATACACCGAGAGGCTGTGTAGCGCAGGCTTGGGGTGTGGCCGAGGCATTGCGGGTGGCTGTCCAATACAATTTAATCTCCTAGAAAATCTAATGGCTAGAGCAGGAAGACCAAATAAATCAGATCCTCGTGTTGAGGAAATGACGCGTGACATTGAAAAGAGAGACAATGAAAAAGTAAAAAAACTTTTAATTGAAATGGGGACTAAAGTTTTTGATAGCTATTTAAGGACCCCTTTACTTTGGGCAACATTTTATGACAATGTTGCCCTATTGACTTGGCTCATTGACAATGGCGCAGACGTCAATCATAAGGACAGAAATGGATATTCTGCTCTTCATTTCGCTGGACAAGAAAAACGTCTCGAGTGTGCTAAAATACTCGTCGACAATGGAGCAGATCTTGACATAACAGATCTTCATGGCAATACGCCACTTTGGACAGCTATTTTTAGCTCAAAGGATGACCTAAGCCTGGTTAAATTTTATGTTCAAAGAGGAGCAAATATTGACCATGTTAACAAGCATCAAAGCACACCAAGGCAAATGGCCAACACGATTTGTGGAATTGACTTGGTATCAATCGTGGAACATCGCGAGGATTGAGCTTACTCTGAGCGAAGGCTACTCACCGGGTTCATCATCGCCGCCTTGATGGAATGATAGCTCTCCGTCAAAAGCGTGATGGCAACCGCTGTGCAACGGAATGACAAACCTGTCGAATAATAATTTCTTATAGACGGATCAGGTTGAGCTACTCCTGCACCGCTAACGAATCGCGTCTCTGCTCATAAAGCCAACTCCATAAACCGGAAGTGTTGTGGACCCGATCCCAGATGTCGTGACCAGCATCAGGAAATTCTGTATAGCGCGGATGACCACCGGCTTTTTTTATCGCTGCGATCATGTCTCGCGATTGCTGTACGAGCACGTTCCGGTCTTTCTCGCCGTGAAATGCCCACACTGATACTTCAACGGCGTTGGCCGCAAGTTTGGGGTCTTCACCGCCACATACAGGTATGGCAGCGGCAAACAGATCGGGCCGGGTGCAGATAAAATGCCACGATCCATAACCTCCCCGCGATACGCCGGTCACATAGCGTCGGTTTTCATCGATCGCGCTCAACTCATCTTCCAGGGCGAGGACAGCATCAAATACCAGGGTGTCCACCGTGGGATAATGGGGAACGCCGCCCCATCCTGAACCAGGCCGGCAGTAGGGGACAAACAAGAATGCGGGATATTTTTTTCTGTGGCTATCCGTCAACAGCACCTGCGCCGGTGGACAACCTTCCACGCCGCCGCCATATGGAAGACATACTACCAGGGGATATTTCTTTTGCGGATCAACATCCAGCGGCCTCAACAACTGGTAACGCAACGTGTCGCCTTGCTGACCAACGAAAGTGCGCGATTCAAACAGGGTGGCCCATTCCTTTGCTTTTATGGCGAGTTGGTTTTCCCACGCCAGCTTCCCCTGCGTTTCATTGGTCAGCACAAAGCCAAGGGTACCGGTGAATATAAAAGCAAATGTCCCGGCGATAGCCCATACGCTGTCCGCGGTTTTTTCCGGGCGCCAGTCTGAACTTTCCGCAGGCAAAGCCTTCAACTCGCTTCGGAAATTCAGGATGTTGAGTAGTGGTACCAAATCATAAACAAAGGATATCCACAGGCTAACCTTCCGCAGCGTCTCTCTTAACGCCACGTCCTGCGAGGAGTTATACCAAAGGATGGTCGCCCCAAGCGCAAGACCCAGGAAGAGCATGAGCAACCCGGCTGCCAGGAGCCAGGAATTTTTCCGGGTAACCGAAAACACCAGGCTTGCAGCAGAAACGATCGATGTCAAAAAGACAATGAAGAAAGCCGGTATACCATAACGCACAAATTGGGCGGGTGCCACGATGATTGCATAGTTCACCATCAGATAACCCAGCCCCGCGATCGTGGCAAGGGTTCCCGTGATGAACGCAACCGTGTAGTGCTTGGCGTGATAATACTTTAAAATAAAAAACGACCCGATGGCGACGTTCACAGCAAAGATCAGAAGCCACGGAAGGAATGACTCCAACCGCGTAATTTGATCCCCCACTTGAAACCGGAGAACATCCTGCCACAAGGCCGCAGCAATCAACAACCCGTTAAAAAAGATCCCCGAATAATAAGAATTTCGTTTCATGGATAACCGGCAAGCCATTGCCATCGACAGGATTTGGAGGCCTGATAAAGATAACAAAAATTCACCCACGAAAACGAAACCGGAAGTCCCGTCATGTCGCCGGCAGGAACGATTTAAAAACCTACGCCGCAGTTCAAGACATCCCGAATTTCGAAAACACTCAAATTTCTAAACTGCAAAATTCTTTCAGCTGCAGATGCTAGTATTGTCTTATGCCCGCGGATAATGGTTGTAGGTTAAGTTAGGCAAGGTTTTTAAAATGTTAGCTCATGGATATATCTCATTACCCGATCCAGACAGAAGAGGATCATCTAAACTATTCGTTTTTTAGTCATGGACCTAAAGGAAGAATTCTTAAGACCGTTTGGTTTAAACCAATTCAGATTGAACCGCGTAAAGTATTCAATTTGATCTTAGAAGATGTTGATGAGGTAACGAAAAAAGCAAGCACGGATGTGATTTCAAACAATGGCGACAGGGATAAAGTCTTGTCGACGGTGGCTCAATCGGTGATCATGATCTCCAAGCGGTATCCGGAAGCCTGTATTATTGCTAGAGGAAATTCGCCCGCCCGGAACAGACTATATCGAATGATGATTTCTAACCACTTGATGGAAATTCAGACGCATTTTTTGGTCTATGGAATAGTGGGCGTGCGAGTTGAAGAGTATCGTAAAGATCAAAATTACGACGGCTTCATGGTAAAGGCACTTAAAATTTGTTAACTTGAATAAACCACGGAAACTATGAATAAAGTGGCATCAAAAAAGTCAAAAGAAGGCGCAGATCCGAGATACCTTTCAAAAAAGGACATAGATCGTATTCACAATTCGCCTCGGTCAATTAAAAAAAATGAAGAGGCGTCAGAATATCTCAAAAGTGTAGATTGGAATGAGTGGGAGAAGGTATTTGAGAAAGCAGAAGCAGATTCGAGAAAGCGCAGGGAAGAAGAGCAAGCCAGCCGTAAGAAAAATTAAGGAGCTTGTTGATAACGGTTGTGCTTTTACGACCAACAAAAATGGCACTAGCGCAAGTCTCTGACTGACCACAGCAACCGGATAACAACCCGCACCGATTGCCCGATTCCGAACCCCCCAATTTCAAAAACGGATACAACGCACCCGGCATGGGCACAAAATGACCCGAAAATGAGCCTTTCGGGCCTGGTGAAAGGTGGAACGAATTTGGCAACGCCAAGGCAAAACTTATAGCGTATGATCCGGAATTATCTGATCGTAGCCTGGCGCAACCTTGTAAGGAACCGGGTATTCTCCACGATCAACATTGCAGGGCTCGCCATCGGGCTGTCCATTTGTGGTTTGATCTATCAATACATTCAATTCGAGCGCAGCTACGACCGGTTCAATGTCAACGCCGATCGATTGTATCGCGTCACCCTGAGCAACGTCGACGCCGATCATTCCCAACACACGTCCGCTACGAACCACCCCGCGGTGGCCCCGGCCATGAAGGCCGATTTTCCGGAAGTAGAAACCTTTTCGCGGTTGGCGCGCACCAACTTCTTTGTCAGCTCCGTCACCCTCTCCGCGCAGGATAAAAAAGGAAATGCGCTGGCGTTCAACGAAGAGAAAATGTTTCTCGCCGACGCCCCGTTCCTCACCATGTTCTCCTACCCGCTGTTGGAAGGCAACCCCGCCACAGCGTTGAAAGAGCCGAACTCCATCGTGATCTCCCAATCGATCAGCAAAAAGTTCTTTGGCGATGAACCAGCGCTAGGGAAACAAATGAGTTTGAACCGGGAAGTCAACCTCACGGTGACGGGCGTATTAAAAGACATTCCTCAAAACTCCCACTTGTCGTTCAACGTGCTCGTCTCCTTCTCTTCCCTCAGTGAGAAGTGGGGCTATGATCAATGGCGTTGGCCGGAGTTCTACAACTATATTTTGCTCAAACCTGGAGTAAGCGCCACGGCGTTAGAAAGCAAATTGCCCACCTTTGTCGACAAATACCTGGGCGACGTGAAGCGCGAATATAAGTGGGACATCCGCATGTTCTTGCAACCCGTGTCCTCCATACACCTCACGTCCAACCTGGCCCTGGAACAAGACACCAACGGCAGCGAACGCGTGGTCTACTTCCTGGGGCTGTTGGGCATCTTCATCCTGGTGGTGGCCTGGATCAACTACATCAACCTGTCCACGGCCAAGTCGTTGGAACGCAGCAAGGAAGTGGGACTGCGCAAAGTGGTCGGCGCCAGCAAGCGTCAATTGGTGATCCAATTCTTTTTCGATGCTTTCCTCGTGAACTTCATGGCGATGGTGGTGTCGGCTGGCGTCCTGGTTGTATCGATGCCTTTCTTCGAGCAGATGGTCGAAAAGGATATCAGCGGTGTGTTGTATGAGCACGGCTTGTGGGCCAATCCCGGCATTTTGATCCTGGCGCTTCTCATTCTTTTTATAGGAACGGTTTTGGTGGGCGCTTATCCCGCATTGCTGCTGTCGTCGTTCAATCCGGCGCAGGTGTTGAAAGGAAAATTCTACAAATCGGCGTCGGGTCAGTGGCTGCGACAAGGACTTGTTTCCTTTCAATATATGTTGTCGATTTTTCTGATCGCGGGCACGATCGCCATGTACCGTCAATTGTCTTTCATGCAGAAACAAGACCTTGGCTATGCGAAAGACCAGGTGTTGGTGCTAAAGACACCGGCGGTGTTCGACTCCACGATCATGACCCATATTTCATGGTTCAAAGATGCGGTGGGTCAGCTGGCTTCTGTAAAAAATGCCACCGTCTCCAATGGCGTTCCGGGCAAAGTGCTGCTGGCCCGCAACGGTGCTCGCCGAATCAGCCAGGCGCCCGACGCAGACTTCAACTGCTACCAAAAATCGATCGATGAAAATTTTCTTTCCACGTTCGGCATCACGCTGCTGGCCGGCCACGACCTGACGAAGAAAGACGTGTTTTTCTATGACAAGGAAGCGCCGATCCTCATCAACGAGATCATGAGCCAAAAGCTGGGCTTTGCCAAGCCGGAAGATGCCCTGCACGAAAAAATAACGTTTGGTATGGGGCCGCGCGAGCAACACGGCGAGATCGTGGGCGTCATCAAAAACTACCACCAGGTTTCGCTCCACGAGAACTTTGAGCCGATGATGTTCATCAACCCCGAATTCTTTTCCTGGAATTATATCTCCATCCACCTGGGCACCGGCAACATGACCGCATCGATCGAGGCCGTCAAAAAAATATATGATGAGGCTTTTCCCAACAACGCATTCGAATACTTTTTCCTCGACGAATACTTCAACCGCCAATACAATGCCGACGTGCGACTCGGGAGTGTCTTTGGCATCTTCACCGTCCTGGCCATCATCATTGCATGCATGGGCTTGCTGGGCCTCTCGATTTTCGCAGTGGTCCACCGCACAAAAGAAGTAGGCATCCGCAAGGTGCTGGGCGCGTCGGTAACGACCATCCTGGCTTTGTTCTCACGCGATTTTATAAAGCTCCTGTTGGTGGCCTATTTCATCGCCATGCCCCTGGTGTATTTTGCTGTGAACCGCTGGCTCTCGAGCTTTGCCTTCCACATTTCCCCGGGATGGGATGTATATGTCGTCCCCCTGATCATCTTACTGATCATCTCCATTTCAACAGTGGGTTTTATCTGCTTCAGAGCTGCCACCGCCAACCCAACAAATTCGTTGCGCCAGGAATAAGGAAGCACTTCAAGGTTTGCCGACAACGTGCGTCGTTGCGCAGGCACAAACTGCCTCTGGCTTCGCACGCGTTCAAGGAACCCCGTGGATAGCGCATTGAATCTGTGTGGTGATGCATTCTAAGCGGGTGGGGAGCTGTCGGTGTTTGCCAGGCTTCGTTTTATCTCTTGTGCAGTGTATCCAGGTTCCGTGCTCTCGAAATTCGGGATGTCTTGAATTACTGGCGTACGTTTTTAAATCGTTCGTGCCTGCGACATGACGGGGTTCGCCCTTCACTTCAATAAATTAGCGGGTATTTTTATGAATGGGTTGGATTTCAATATTCCGATAATAAACTTCAGCACCCTCGCTTTGTAACTGGATCTTTCCTGCATGCAGGGGCGTCAGCTTGCCGTTGTCGAGCTGGTTGGAGTGTTGCAGAACCATAACCACTTTTCCATTCATCACGTGCACCGCGGTGCCGCCATAACAATAGAGTTCCACAACGTTCCATTCTCCTGACGATTTTTCGGCTTCGGGATTTTTTATACAGTGTCTTCCCTGGGGCGATTTCTCATTGAACAGAAATAGTTTTCCCTTGGGATTATAAACGTAGTTAACAGAATCTTTCATAGCGGTCACTTCAAAAGAGCCGCCGGCATCGCCACAGTCGCCTTCCTGGAGTTGAAATTCCTGTGAACGCATCCAAAACCCGTAGTCGGCGCCATGATCGCCGACCGCGTGGTAGAGCAGGCCGCTGTCGCGCTTGTTGTTTTTCTTGGGATGTGATTTTGACTCCCCCCATTTGAACTCCAGCCTCAGGTGGTAGTTCTTGAATGCCTGTTGCGTGGATATGCCGCCGAAACGTTCGCCGGATATTCGTAGGGCCGCTTGCCCGTCGATGGTCACGATGGAAAAGACTTTCAGGGGATCGGTGTTCAGGCCGAGGGGAGCGTGATCCCAGGTGTTTAGAATCGTGTCGTAGGAAGGGCCTAAATAAGTATCCCAGCCGGCCAGATCTTTTTCATTTAGTAATTTTGTCCAGGAAGGATTTTGGGAAATACCTTTTGTTGAAAGAAGGATCGTAAACAAAAGTAAGATCGATAGGCGCATGATGATTTTTGATAATGATTATCCATCCGTTGATATATAAGGTACGAATTCTTATTGAAACATCATCTGTCCAAGCCGCGCGTCCATAGCATAGACATCCTTGCGCAGGTTTAATTTGCCATCGCGGCCGACAAACGCGGTGAGGTAGGCGATGAGAACGGGGACCGTTTTTTTGAGGGTCACATATTTTTCCTGACCCGAATTCATGGCCGCGTCAATTTTCGCAGACGTCCACTCGGGATTGTTTCGCAAAAGATACTGGGCCAATTTTTTTGGTTCTGCCAACCGGATGCAGCCATGGCTGAAGGCGCGGTTGTCTTTGTCAAACAGGCCTTTGGAGGGCGTGTCGTGAAAATAAATGCTGTAGCTGTTGGGAAAGAGAAACTTCACCAGGCCAAGCGAGTTTCGCGGGCCCGGCTTTTGCCGCACCATATTGCCCACCCGTTCCATGTTGTGTTTCACCAGATAGTCCGGATCTTTTTCAATGCCTGGCGTGATCTCGTTTTGAAGGATGCTCGTGGGCACGTTCCAATATGGACTGAACACGATGTACTTCAGGTCACCCGTAAAAATCACCGTCTGGTGAACCGCTTGACCCGCCACGATATTCATATCCCAAACCAGCGAATCGGACCGATACACGTAAAGCTTAAAGGAAGGAATATTGACCACCATATAATCCCCATCCATGCGCTCGGGCACCCACCGGCACCGTTCCATATTGACCACGATCTTTTCGATGAGATCACCCACGGGTACATTCATCTCGCGGATGGCGTTCGTTCCTACAACGCCATCGGTCGTGAAGCCCCGGCTTTCCTGGAAACTTCTGATAGCGGCTTCAAGATCCTCCGTGAAAAGCAGTGAGGTCGTATCTCCCGCATAATCTCCCGAAGCAAATAGTCGCTTACGGATCTGGAGAACGACGAACGACGAGTCGCCCTTTTGATAGGATTTCTTTTCCGGTGAAATGGGCTTCCAGCCACCGGCCGATTTGATGTCCCTGTATTTTTTTAAATAGGATTTCAGCAAGGCGTATTGACGGTAGACGGGTTCGCGCGCCACAAACGGATGTCCGGACGGACGGAGGAGAAGCGAGTCCATAAGCGTTTTGAGATCGAGCTTTTTGCGGGGCAGATACCACTCCAGCTTGCGGGTCTCATCCTCGCCAATGCCTTGCCAGACGTGACGGGCAAAGCTAAAGTATTGCGAGGTGAGCATCAATTCTGCTTCGGCGTTCATCGGTTCGCGTTGCAACAGCGTATCCCTGTCGTCCATCAGCGCCTGGAACAAGCGCACGTAGGGCAGTGTCTTGGTGAGACCATCGTCGTTGAGATTTTGGAGCCGGTTAAATAAACCCGTGGCCTGTTCGATCAATCCGCGGCGGTCATACCAGGCATAAGAATAGTCGCGCGCGCGATAGAATTTCTCGAGGTCCTCGGTGTAGGAGGCAAAGTCGGGGTACTTTTTCACGAATGAAACCAGGGCACTGCTGTCAAAATGAAAGGATGTTTGGTCGCTGAAATTGCCGGCCACGAGTTGGGCATCCTGCATTTTCTGTTCGCGTAGGGAATCGGTACCGGCTTGGTCCGTGAGATGGGAAGTCTCTTTACAGCCACAAAGACACGCCACCAGGAAAGCCAACAGGGAGATTTTTTTCATACGGAAAAATTACGCAGAAATGACGACGAAACAGAGAAAAAATAAAACCAAAGAAGGCGGGAATGCCATCCTTCGGATCCTTGCCCCATCTTCTGGAGGCCATGAGCCCGGGTCCAGGCTTCAAGTTCGGGAAAATACGGACATTTTAATTTCTGAAACCTGTTAACTATATTTACGTAACTAGTTACGTAATTGATTCAACATAAAATCAATCACCATGGATTTCTACAACAAAACAGGCAAAATGGCCATCGGCAGCCGATTGAGGTTGCTCACCGACAAGGTTACTACCGACGCGGCCCAGATCTATAAACTGTATGATGTGGAACTGCTGCCCAAGTGGTTTCCGGTATTCTACACCCTGTGTAGTGAAGATTCGACAATCACCGAGGTCGCGCACCAGATCGGCCACTCTCATCCTTCCGTGAGTAAGATCGTTGGCGAAATGCTGCGGAAAGGCATTGTTTCGGAGAAAAAGGACAAAGCCGACAAACGCCGGAATGTGATTAGCCTTTCAAAAAAAGGTAGGGCCATAGCAGCGAAAATTCAGGATCAGTATACGGATGTGAACGAAGCCATCGAGGAAATGCTGACCCAAACCACAAATGATCTTTGGAAAGCCATCGAGGAATGGGAGATCCTTTTAGACCGGAAGAACTTGTTGCGTCGCGTGCAGGAAAAGAAGAAGAATCGTGAAAGCAAAAAAGTCAAGATCGTCGACTATACGCCGGCTTACGCGAAAGCCTTTAAAGAGTTAAATAAGGAGTGGATCTCAACCTACTTCAAAATGGAAACCACGGATTTCAAATCGCTTGAAAACCCGAAAGGATATATTCTTGATAAAGGGGGTGCCATTTTAGTTGCCCTATATGAAGGGGAACCTGTTGGCGTATGCGCCCTCATCAAAATGAACCATCCGGAATACAGCTATGAACTGGCCAAGATGGCGGTCTCCCCAAAAGCGCAGGGAAAGAACATTGGTTATCTGCTGGGTAAAGCCATCCTCAAAAAAGCAAAGGCGTTAGGCGGTTCGTCCGTGTACCTGGAAAGCAACACCATTCTCAAGCCCGCCATCAGCCTGTACTACAAACTCGGCTTTCAGAAAACATTTGGAGAGCCAAGCCCATATGAGCGCTGTAATATTCAAATGGCTTTAAAATTGAAATAGCACGGTTTCGTGCGTTTACTTTTTTTTCATCCTTTCTTCCGGCCTTTAAAACTTCTATTTGGCTACCCGCCACAACGCTGTTTGATCGGGTGATGTGTTTTAGCAGATTAGCTTGTGAAGCTCCTGGTCTCCGGAGCTGATCAACCCACGCATGAAAAACCTCACAGGCCTTAAGAATTTTTATTTTCTGATCTTTTGTCTCCTCCTTTTGCAAAGCTGTTCTCAAGCCAAGCGCACCGAATCAACCCCGGAGCCACTTTCGGAATTTTATGAAGTAAGCGATTTTGCGACCGTTGAAAAATTTGATACCCACATTCACCTGAACACGGACGCCCTCGCTTTTATACACCAGTCGGCAGAAGACAATTTTCGTTTCCTGGACATTGTCGACGACCGGCCCTTCGGTCTGCCGATGGAAGACCAGGAGGCGATTGCGCAGAAACAAGTGAAGGCATTCCCCGGCCGGGTTGCTTATGCTTCTACGTTTTCGGTGAAGAACTGGAGCAGCGATCGTTGGGAACAAGAGACGATCGATCATCTGAAGAATGCATTTTCCCACGGAGCCATTGCCGTGAAAGTATGGAAGAATGTGGGAATGAGCTTGCGCGACAAGGATGGAAAGTTTGTCATGATCGACCATCCCAGGTTTGATTCCTTATTAAACTACCTGGCCAAAAATAAGATCACGCTGATCGGTCACCTGGGTGAACCCAAAGATTGCTGGTTGCCCCTCGACAAAATGACGATGAAGGGAAACCGCGCCTACTACACCGAGCACCCTGACTATCACATGTATTTACACCCGGAGTATCCTTCCTATGAAGACGAGATCGCCGCAAGAGATCACATGCTGGAGAAACACCCCGACCTGATTTTTATCGGCGCGCATTTGGGCAGCCTGGAATGGAGCCTGG
This sequence comes from Chryseolinea sp., assembly GCA_036525235.1. Lineage (GTDB taxonomy): Bacteria > Bacteroidota > Bacteroidia > Cytophagales > Cyclobacteriaceae > Chryseolinea. Next base: position 50,644 of record DATDAV010000235.1, read on the forward strand.
ATGAACTGGCCAAACGCCTCGACCGCTTTCCCAACATGGCGGTAGACCTGGCGCGCATGCCCAACCTGCAGCATCACACCATGACGGACTGGCAAAAAGCACACGATTTTTTTGTGAAGTACCAGGATCGCCTGCTCTATGCAACAGACAGGGCCGTGAATGCGGACAAAGACTCGGTCGAAATGAAAACGCTCGTACACGAAGCGAGGCTGCGCGACTGGGAATTTTTCACGACCGATCATAAAATGACATCGGCCGGTTTTGAAGGTGAATTCAAGGGGCTGAAGTTGCCGCGAACGGTGGTTGACAAACTGTATTTCAAGAATGCGGCAAAGTGGTTGCCGGGCACAGGCTTGAATTGAATCACATCCGGATCATAGCATTGGATAAAAAAATAATCCCCTGGAGAAGCCAGGGGATTCATTATTGAATAGCGATTAGCGCGTTCTTACAGGGCCTTCTTAAAAGTCACCTTGTTGCGCTCTTCCAGCTCTTGTGAAGCCAGGAATTTTTTCAGCTCTTCCTGCGACTGTCCATAGGGCAACAAGTCCACCTTTTCAGCGAACAGGTCGGAGAAGAACCAGATGGAGCCCGCGAGCATGCTGCTGGCAATCACCGTCGCCAGCATTTCGGGTATCGGTAGTTTCCAGGTTCCGTAATAGAGAATGTTGGTGGCAAAAGAAGCCACAGCATAGATCTTGGAGGGGAGACGCTTTCCGTTGAGGATGAACATCAGGATGGCCGCCTCGATGGAGACGGCAAAGATGAAAGCGTGGGCCCAGTTGAACGCGGTGATTTTTAGTCCACCATAATTGAAACTCATGTCGGCCACACGGATGCGATCGAAAATATACATCGTGTGGATGATCTGGGCGATGAGCACAAAAATGAGCGTAAGAAAAACAAGCGTCTCGGATTTGAGGAAATCAATGATCTTTTTCATTGCGTATAGAATTTGGTAAAGGTTCTCAGGTGTAACGTGGAGTATGAAGTTGTGAAACAATGTATTCGATCTGATCAAAGGGCCCTTTTGCATCGGCGTCGTGGACCTTACTATCCTCGACATGAAACGCCACGCCCAGGTCGTCCAGCTCGTTCAGGATGGGATCGTAGATCTCTTTTTTTGTCGGCGTGTGAAGTCCTTTCACTTTGATGTTGCCCACCAGGTAAGCTTTTGCGGCGGCCCCGGTGGTGAGGCTGATGGCTTTGGCCGTGGCGGAATTAAGCAGGTCCTCGCCCTGCGTGATGAGGGTGGACGTGAACTTATGTCGGAAGTTCTGATAGTCATACTCCAACTCGTGTCGCATGACGATGCAATCTTTGTCATTCGAGCCCATGCTGAATTTCTTCTCCAGCAAATGTTGCAGAATGATGGCCGGCGTAATCTCTTTGTGACCCTCCGGCCAATCGTCCTCAAACAGACCGAGCCATCGCAAGGCTTCTATTTCAATCCACGTTGCACCCAAATGTTTTTGCAATAGGGTCTCGATGGAATCCGATGCCGAGTAGGGTAGGAGTGAGCGCAGGAAATAACGAATGGACCTATTTTCAAAAAGCTCGATCCGGTTGGTGTTATCGGTCAGGCCAAGTTGTATGATGAGGCTCCAAATCCGCTCGAATCCCTTTCTTACCAATCTTCCCTTCGTGACGGTGTGGGCCTCGGTGAGGTCGTACAATTTGCGGTAGTACAGCGCATCGCCTTCGGGAATGGCCACGATATCCGGTAGACCCTGGATGACGATGGGCTCGCTTCTGTCCAGCAGTTTATGATAAGGAATATGTTGAAGCTGACCGTTGAGCAGGTGACGGTTGTTGCCCTTTCCCATGTTGATGAGTTCGCGGGACGGTTCCGTCAATTTAAATTCCCAAGGGTTGTCGATATAACACTCTGCGATCTGGCTTCCGCTGTAGGTCTTCAGGGATGCGATTTTGCCACCCCGGATGTGGATGTTGTCGATGGCCTTTTTAAGGGTGATATGATCCAAGCCGGGAGAGAACCCACATTCGAACAGCAGCAGGACATCGCTTTTTTCTGCCTGCGTTTTTTTTGCGACCAACTGGCGAGTAAGGCGGGCGGGTGTAATAAGATCTTTTCCGTGGGCGATGCAACTGTCGGCCACCTGCAATAACATAACATCCGGGATCATACCGATGACCAGGTCCACCTTGCGGATGGCGTGATCGCATTGGCGGTAGTCGGTAATATTAATAAAGAGGACGTCGTTGCTGAATTTTTCCTCGCGCATGCGCCGGACGCAACTTTCCCCAAACATGCTTCCCACGCAGATCTTCCATCCATAGCGTTTCCCTTCCAACGCCAGATAACGGACCAACGGCACTGAAAACTGATCGGTACTTAACAGCACAAGCACGGTTTTCATTTTGAGGCCAAATAGTTTAGACGCCGAAAATTCATTGCATTTCAAGCAGCAAACTTGTGAAAACGCGTCCTTTTCTTACACCCGCAAGAACTGTGTCGTGGTGCTCTTTATTTCATCGAAAGGTCATATACGCCATTCATTGCTGAAAGTGACTATAAACAGAACAAATGTTCATCTTCAGCGAGTGCGAATTGGTAACTAAGGTAATTATGAACACACAAAAAGACGGGAATTTTCGGTGACGTCAGCCCCTGACGCACACTGATTTAGGTTGTTCAGTTGTCGCCGGAGGGAGCGATATCCCGCCCGTTAGGAGGATCCACTCCGGTTTGTGGGGGCTGTTTAAATGGGTTACGCCCCAGCGCACCATTTCATCGATCAGCTGGCGCAGGGAAATGCCGGTGGGTGTCAGGCTATATTCAATGACCTGTGGCGGATGGGCTACAACGATGTGGCGTGCAATGAGTTGATCCTGTTCCAGTTCCCGCAATTGCTCGGTGAGCACCTTTTTGCTGATCCGGGGCATGCTTCTTTTCAATGCGCCGAACCGGTTGATGTCGTGTTGGATCAGGTATAAAATGATCGGCTTCCATTTTCCGCCAATCATCTCGAAGATCCGGGTCATCATGCAAATGGAGGCATCGTATGTGGTCGTCGGCATAAAACAATTCTTTTGATAATCAGTCGGTTAATTCAGAATGCCCGGGGTTCCCATCCGGTAACTACTTGACCTGCGGTGACCCTGTTCATAACCTTGCAACGTTATGATGAAACAAGAAGTTACCACCGTCAGTCGCCTTAGCGTAGCGTTAATGATACTGACATCGATCCACCATGCTTATGGTGCTATTATTTACAACACGCCCTGGCGTCTGCATATTTTAATGATCAGCGTGCCGGTGATCATCTTCACGGTTATTTTTTATTACCGGTTTTTAAAAAAAGGAATCCGTACACCGAGCGTGTTCTTTGGAGTATATCTGGTGTTGACCTTGGTTGCTTCCGTCGCGTTGATCGGAATCTTTGAAGGGGTCTACAATCACCTTTTTAAAAATGCGCTGTTCTATACGGGCGCCAGTCACCAGACGCTGGTCTTTCTATTTCCCCCGCCGACCTATGAAATGCCCAATGACTTTTGGTTTGAATTCACCGGCGTGCTGCAAGGGATCGTGGCCATACCGTTGACCTTGTCTTTTATCCGGTTGATCAGAACGCTGCTGGTAAAGGAAGAGAAGGACTGAGGGTAGCAGATAAGTTCACCCTTTCTCTAATTGCGCGAGCGAGAACCAATTGCCGGAATCGTCTTTGAAAAGGGCTTCAATGCCATAGAATTCCTTTTTGGGTGGTTTTGTAAACTCAACACCTTTGGCCTTCAGTTCTTCATAGGTAGCATAGACGTCGTCGCAGGTGAGGACACCGCAGCCGAAGGTTCCTTTTTTTACAAGGTCTCTTAACGTTTCGGCAGTTTCTTTAGAGTACCACATGCGCTCTGAGATGGGCGTCAGGTTGATCTCGAAGTCTGGATGGTCTGGTGGCGCTACCGTGAGCCAGCGATGGCCATTGGCCGGCACGAGCGGCACATCCATGATGACTTTAAAGCCAAGTTTGTTGACGTAGAAATCAAAAGCGCTGTCCTGGTCGAGCACATAGATGCTTACGTGGGTTAATTTCGTGATCATGTGTTTGAGGTATGGTTAACTATTGAATTGCCGGAGATGGTGGTCGTCATGTTTATAGACGAGGCGCCCGGTCTGTTCTTTGGTTAATTTTCCAAAGAAGGGATGGACGAGATCCGACGCCCAGGCATGCCCGTGTTCTTCGATGAGGGCGATCCATTTCGATTTCTCGATCGAAATATCGCCCTCACCTTTTATGATCAACTCAGGGATCGTGGGAGCATTTCGTCCCATGGGGGCTTCATTTTTCAGCATGTTGTTCAAAGCCATTTTGCCGAATATACGACCGATGAACACGCGATCATATTTCGCCTTTCCCAACATCATCTCCTCCCAAAGCCGGCAGTGTTTTACCATCTGATAAACTTTCATTTTGCCCCACTGCGCCGTGCTGTTTTCATGAGGGGTGTTGATCCGGCGGATCAATTCGTCGCGTGTATCTTTGTCGTATACTGTTTTCATCCTTGTTTTTTTTAAGACAAAGAACGACCCTGAAGGAGGTTTTGATTTCTCTAAAATTGCTGTTTTTCAGATCCAGCCGCTTTTATGCGCAAAGCAGCCCGGTATGAAGCGGAACGGTGATTCCTTTATTTGTGCCTTTAAGTGTTGTTGCTGTTTGGAATAGGCCAAGGGCGTGATGCCATACAATCGCTTGAACAGTCCACTGAAAGAGCTCAGGCTTTCAAATCCAACGGCATAACACACTTTAGAAACCGGCAGGCCATCCTTCAATAACATCTTTGCATTCTCTGTCCTTACGGAGATCAGATACTGGTGTGGCGTTCTGCGATAGATGCTCTTGAACTGTCGGATGAAATGGAATTTGGAAGAGTAGGCTTCATCGGCGATGTTGTCGAGGTCGATGGGTTTTGCGTAGTGGGCATCGATGAAAAGCTTGGCTTGCACAAGTCTTCGGTAGAGGAATATCTTGGGATAAGCGTCTGTTGTCATCGTGGCATCTTTCGTGGGTGTTGGCTATGGAAATATAGTGAAAGATGATCTAAGCCATAGATCTAAATAGTCAATTGTTTAAACCAACGATCGCTTGTCCCGCAAGCGTGGTGAGCCTTTAGCAGAAGAGCCAGAAAGTCTCCGGAAGTAGTCTTTTGGCAAAATGATAGTGTTTCAGGGTTACTGATCTTGTTTTTCCTTTCATACGTTTGCAAACGTTATATCATTTTCAATGGAGGAGTCCATGTTCTGGAAAAAGGTAACCGCCAAAAAAAAATATTATTTAGATAAATAACCGACAACAATGTTCGGGGAGTGGGTCATAGGGCAAGAAGCAGGAATGACAACGCTTTTTTGTAACAGAGTTGCGTTGACCAGAATTTTATATGGATTGGCATGACAAGGACAAATGTTGTCTGTCGGTCGTGCCGTGACACTGGCGACCGTTCGGATGACGTTTGTTTTTTTAGCGGCCGAATCTGGCTATCTTGCTCGCTGTTAACGTTTAGCGAATGCTTTTCAGCAAAGGCCTACGGCTCATGTGCGTTTTCGGGTTCCTGGGTGCGGAAGCCTTTTGTCAGACGAAAGTTATTGACAGCCTTGAACAAAACCTCAAAAACGCACGCGACCGCGAGCGCGTTGACGTCCTCAATCAACTTACCTACGAGTTCATTTCCGTTAACACGGACAAGGTAATTCGCTACGGCGATGAAGCCCTTAGTCTTTCGCGGAAGATTGCCTACATAAAAGGAGAGGGCATTGCCTACACCTACAGGGGCGTACACGAATACCTTTCCGGGCAGCTTCAACAGGCGCACAAAGATCTGCACCGGGGGCTCTCTTTGTCGGCACAGGTTGACGATAAAATAAACCAAGGATACACCCTGCTTCAATTGGGCAATTGCAGTCTCGAAGAAGTGGAGAATGATTCCGCTTTACTTTTCCTTCAACGATCATACGAATTTTTTAAAGACAGCACTCAGCCCGCATCGCTTTCCAAGATCTACCGGAACATGAGCGCTGTATATGGCCAGCGCTATCAATACGACAAGCAAGCCGTGTATCTCGATCGCGCGATTGCGATCCGCCGGTTATTGCCCGACCAAACCCTGCTCACGGATGCCCTGGCACTCAAAGCCACCAACAAGTGGATGATGGGCGATGCCCCGGCCGCAGAGGCCCTGCTCGACGAAGCATTGGAGGTTGCCAAACGCCACCCTGAGGACGAAGAAAATCTCCAGGACATTCACCATCTAAAGTCGATGATCTTTTTTCAACAAGGCCGGTTTGAAGATGCGGTCGTTCTGTTTGATTCGGCCCGTAATTATTATTTGAGAACATCCTTGTACCGGAAATACGTTACGATGCTCGTCGACATTGGAAAAGTATTTTCCGACCGCGGCGAATACGAGTTGGCCCTCGATAATTTATACGTGGCCCTGGAGCTGAGCAAACTGAGAGGCTATGAAGTTGAAACCCATGTGATCCGTACGCGGATTGGCTGGATAAATTTTCGTCTTGGCGATTTAAAGCAAGCCTTTCGATTGGCTAACGAAGCGTTGAACTATAGATCAAAGCAGCAGCCGCAAGCAGACATCGCGAATGCGCTCAACCTCAAAGGCGTTGTACTCACAGATCTCAACGACTTCGTCCCCGCCAAGGCCTGCCTCGATTCTGTTATACAGGTCTATAAACACTTGGGCGACAATCGCGGGATCAGCGAGGGACTGATGAATCTTGGATTTTTAGAAGAGAAACAGAAGCGGTATCCCCAAGCCCTTGCGCTGTATAAAGAAAGCATACGGCTTGCCGAAGCATCGCACTACGCCTATGGCCTTGCCTGGTCCACGTGGGGGATGGGTGACATTTATTTCAAACTGGGAGATTTCAAAAACGCCACCCGGTTTCTCGATCGATCAGAAGAATATTGCCGGTTCACGCACGCCAATGAGATCCTGATCATCAACTACAATACGCGGAGAGATTTGCTGGCCGCGCAAAATCGCTTTAAGGAATCATTGGAGTTTTCCATTCGGGCGAGCCAACTGAAAGACTCCATTCATCGCACGGACCTTGCACGACGGTTTGTGAACCTGGAGAAAATGCAGGAGATCGAACAGCGCGACCGCGACATTAAGGCATTGCAAAATGACAAACAACTGGCGGAGAATAAAATCAACCTGCAGCAAGCACAAATACGACAGCAATTTATTTTATTGATTGCGGGGGTCATCAGCCTGGCTTTGTTAGGTGCCCTGGCCCTGGTGTACTATCGGTTTTATAAACGGATCAAAACGCTCCATGCGGCCATCACCGACAAAAACAGACGCATCCAAACGCAAGCCGATAAACTTCATGATGTGAATGCCGAACTAAAGCATTTGTATCATGAGGTCTCAGAACAGAATGAAGAGATCCAGGCACAAGCGAGCAAACTTGCCGCCAGCAACAAGAGCATCAGCGATCTCAACCGCGGCTTGGAACAGATCGTGGCACAGAAGACCCTGGAGCTTCGCACCACCAACGAGGAATTAGCCAAGCACAACAACGAATTACTGCAATTTTCATATACCGTGTCGCACAATTTGCGCGGTCCGGTAGCGAGACTGCTGGGGCTTTCCGATATCGTGATCGCCGAACAGGATTTTACAGAAGCCCAGAAATGGATTGCCCTTATCGGTAAGACAGCAGCAGACCTGGACCTGATCATAAAAGACTTAAACAAGATACTGGACCTGCGCAACGAACCCCATCAATACCGGGAAACGGTGGAGCTCGACAAAGAATGGAAGCAGAGTATAAGTCTTTTACAGGATAGCCTTAACGGCCACGAGGAGATCACCGCGAACTTTGAAGCCTTGCCCCAGATCGCGACGGTGCGGGCCATGGTGCAAAGTACCTTCTACAATTTACTGAGCAACGCCATCAAATTCCGCTCACCCAACCGCGATCTGAAAGTGACCGCCATCAGCAGTTGCGTCGACGGGAAAGCCCGGTTGGAGGTCCGCGACAACGGTATGGGATTCGACACCGGGGTGCACAAGGAAAAGCTTTTCAAGCTCTACAAGCGGTTTCATACCCACGTGGAAGGTCGTGGCATCGGTCTTTATTTGGTGAAGTCGCAGATTGAAATACTGCACGGAACGATCGAGGTGGAATCGGAACCGGGCCAGGGTTCTCTCTTCAGGATCACCATACCTTTAGACGGAGACACGCTGCATGTTTTGACGGAATAGTCTGCTCACCCTGCGTTCTCGGGGCGAATGTCGTGGAACTTAAAGCATCAACACCATTTTAACATCAGCCGTTTCGAAGGGCGAATCCTCCAGGGGTATATGTTTAAAACCATAACGCTCATAAAGCTTTAGGGCGGGCTGGAGTTTGCTGCTGGAGAACAACTCGATCTTTTCGGCTTTTAGCGCTCTTGCCTTTTGAATACACGTTTCAATGAGCGGCTTGCTCAGCCCCTTGCCGCGGTGATTCACGCCCACGGCCATCTTGGCGAGTTCATAAACGCCGCTATGTTCTTTCATCAATGCAGCCGAACCGATCACTTCTTCACCCTCCATAGCGAGATAAATAAAACCGCCTTGCTCCAGGATGTGTTTTTTGGGATCGTTCAACACATCGAGGTCGCGTTGTTCGGTGAGGTGGTGCAGATCGAGCCACTCCAGGTTCAGGGCTTTGAACTGGGGTTGGTAACGGTCTTCGTAGGGGATGATGGTTACGGGCTTCATTTGTGTTGGTGCCGGCGCGCGTTGACAATTCAAAGATTGGGCGGCATGTTAAATATATTAACTTCCCCCAAGGCCGACAAAGAGAGTTAAACGGAAGGGATTCCAGTTTTGTTTGATTCCGGACGGGTAACCCTGGAACTTGATTGTAAAAGAATTGGCTAAATTGCATCGGGTAGAAGCCCCTGGTCCTTTGGCCTTGGTTGGAACGTTACCGCGGGCCGGTCGGGGGCAGTAAACAAACATCTATCATTTTTAACGCACACACTATGTATTCCAGCTGTTGGGAAGTTATAAAGGACGACTCCAAAAGAACATTTGAAGTTTGTGGAAAAGCCGCAAACAATAACTTTTTCACCAATAGCATTCATGGCATGCAAAGAGCTGGGATGAACGTCAGTTGTCTAACACTTCCCGTGGGGGTTACGAATTCAAATAAAGAGGGCATAAAGGTCTCGGGCTATTCAAAAGAGGATGGCCTGCATGAAAGGCTTTTGAGCGAGTACAGGGCCATACAGAGGCAATCCATGGATTTTGATGATTGACGTTTTGCTTATTTGCTATATCCTTTGATGTCGGAAAGTTTCTATCTTCGCGCCCGTTGTTAAAATATTTCTATATGACTCGTTTTGTGAAATTCAAATCCATTATTTTGTCGGTCGTCCTCATCCTTGTGAGCATTCAAAACAGTTGTGCGCAACTCAGCAAAGGGACTTTTTTGATGGGAGGGACGCTATCGGCCAATGCAAAGGACACGAAGGGGCAATCATCGGAATGGATAAACCGATCGATCAACCTTAACCCCAATCTTTCTTATTTCGTAGCGAATAACCTCGCCTTAGGGTTGGTCACGCCCTGGGATTATGCATATGAGAAATCGATTAGCGGTGGAGGAAGAGTTACGACCACGTCCACGTATTTCGTGGGCCCCGCAGTTCGATACTATTTCCCTTTTGGGTCATGGGCTGTCTTCCCTACAGCAAGCTTCATGCACGGGTGGCGCACGATGAAATATGGCAATCCCGACTACAATGATTTCACCACGAGAGTGAAAGGGAACATGAATAGCTTCAGCGGTGGGGTTGGCATCACCTACTTTGTGGCAAAAAATGTTGGCGTGGAGGGAGTGCTCTCCTATCAACGTGATAGCGCTACTTCGCGTGACGTGGCGAATCAGCTAAGCCGGGAGTCGACAGAGGACGATTCTCAAATCAATTTGAGCATAGGCGTACAGGTATATCTGTCGAAAAAGTAGCGAAATCCCAAAAATGCGGCCTGTAGGCGGGCCGAAACGCGTGCAATTTCTGCGAATGCTTGGCTTTTCTTACATAGCTGGCGAGCGTTTGCAGGCAATTTCTATTTTTGAGCGTCATATAAGTTGGCTTTCCTATGAAAAATCTAATCGGCACAGGACTCCTTGTGCTCTCTGTTGTTGTTGGCTATTGTCAGGACCTCGTTATTACCGGGGTAAGCGGGTCAAAGTCCTTCGACCGGTATGTCCCGTTTACAGTTTCCGCTACGGTTAAGAATCAGGGTATTGTGGACATTACCCAGTCCACGTACGTGGATGTATATTTGTCGTCCGACGCGATCATCGATGCTGCGGACATCAGGATGGGTTCTTTTAGGATAGCGTCGATAAAGGCAGGCGAGTCCTTGGTACCGGCATACACGGTTTATAGTGATGTCAAATCTATTCCGGGAAATTATTATCTTATTTTGAAGGCGGATGCTTCGGCCGCGCAGGTTGAAACGGATGAGTCAAATAATCTCATGATTGTTTCGGGCTATGTTGTTAATGTCCCCAACATTGACTTTTCCTTCCAGTCATTTAGCTTGAATAAATCGTCTGCAGCGATCGACGACGTGGTTGTGCCTGTATATACCCTAAAGAATGGCGGCACCACGGGTTTTTCGGGAAGCATTTACACCAACTTTTATTTGAGCACCGACAATGTTTACGACGCCAGTGATGTAAAGCTGAACCAATATCATGATACTTTCTCGTCAGGGCAGTCGACGAGTCAAACCTGGTATCAGTTGATCATGCCGCACAAACCCACGGGACAATATTATATTATTGGCATGGCCGACCAGAACTATAATGGTCAATCGGATTTCGTAGAAACGAATGAGAGTAACAATACGGTTTCGGCCCCGCTCACACTGACAAACAGTAGCATTGACCTGGACTTGACAACCGGAACGCCACCCACTGCATTCTACATGGAGTCTATGGCAAATCAAATCCGTGGGGATTTCGCCTTAAAGAACAACGGTTCAACAGGCGCGCTAGGGTATTCTGTTTCTGTGTATCTTTCTCCCGACCGCGTGTTAGATGGCGGCGATTATCTCGTCGACGCGGGAATACCCCTGACACACAACTCTTACTATGTTCCCGCTGGCGGTCTAATTTACAATTCATACCAGGCGACTTTCAACGATTTGATGAATTATAGGTTGTGGGGTACAAATTATGTTATTATAAAAATCAACGCCGACGGTGCCCTTGCAGAAACAAATAGCAATAACAATGTCGTGGCGTCTTCGGGAACCATCACCATCAACCCTCCTGTGACGGCAGTGGGAATTTTGAATGCAAACTTTTCAGGCGCGTATAACAACCTGGATACTCAGCTCGAACTGGATGGTATGCTAATCAATCGGGGTTCATTTTACAACGGAAGCGTGAGCAACAAGGTTTCTATCCGGAACTCGTCCAATACGGAGGTCTATTCTACAGTGATATATGAATCCGTTTATATGTCCGGTGGTAGCACACGGTCTTTTCAATGGAGCTTGCCTTTAAGCAGTGCTCTGGTGGCGGGCGAATACACGCTGACCATTCAATCTGGGAGTGACCCTAATCCTTACTCTATACCCCTCACCATCCAAGAAGCGAAGTTCAACTTCTACGGCACCGTAAAAGGCGAAGATGGTGTGCTCCTTACCAAGGGGAAAGTTTTTCTATACCAGAAAGAAAACACCGAGATAAAATTCGTCGACCAAAAAGAACTTACGACCGACAGCACTTTTAGCTTTCAAGTGGATTCACGCCAATACACCCTGTATTTTATTCCCGACAAGACAGCATTCCCCGGATATGTTCCAACCATCCTCGGAAAGACCGTCATGCTGAACGATCAGTCTTTTTTGACGCTGACAGAAGACAAAGGCGTACGATTCACGATCCTAAAAGTGAACCCACTTCCCTCAGGTTCTAAAGTCATCAGCGGAATCGTGAGTCAAACCGAAAATCCTACCGGGCGTTCCGAGTCGATCTCGGTTGCCGGCGTGTCCGTAATTCTTTTGTCGGCATCCGGCGATGTGGTTGGGCTGACCCAAACCGATGACACTGGTTTTTATCAGTTCACCAATCTGCCCGAAGGCAAGTATAAGGTGCTTATCTCTTTTGCGTTGGACGAAATTCAAATGGAAGAGCCCATCGCTGCTGATGTCACCCTTCGCAACGCGCAAGTTGACATCGCCGTCTCTCCCGAGGGAACGCAGGGACATGTCACTGAAATTCTTTTAAACCAGCACATTACTTTTGGAACGTTGTCGGGAAAAAGATTTGCCGACGAACCCTTTGCGTTGGAGGCCATCACCGATGCCGCACTACCGCTTTCCTTCACCAGCTCGCGGCCCGAGGTGGCCAAGATCGAAGCGGGGAAGGTGGTCATTGTCGGTGCGGGCACAACGACGGTTACCGCGCTCCAGCAGGGTGACGATATTTATCAGCCAGCGACTCCGGTAGAACAAACCCTCGTGGTGTCCAAGGCCCTGCAGCAGATCAGCTTCAGCGAAATCGGGTTGGTGGAGAGCGCGGAAGACATTGCACTAGATGCGTTCGCAAGCTCCGCATTGCCGGTTTCTTACGTGTCGGAGCATCCTGGAGTAGCCACCGTGGTCGGGCAGGTGTTGAAAATTCATGGGTCAGGCGAGACGCTTATTTCCGCCCTTCAGCCGGGCAATGAGAACTATGAATCTGCGGTAACTGTCTCTAGAAAATTAACCGTTCAACTCGTCACCGGCATAGAAGACCCGCTGGCAAATGTATCCGTCCATCCGAATCCGACTGCGGACTTTTTGATCTTCTCATCGTCGTCGCCGATCCGGCAAGTGGCCATCACCGACGTGACAGGCCGTTCACAAGAATTGACGGTAGCGGATCATGTGGCCGACTTGCGAAAGTTTGAAGCAGGGGTGTATGTGGTAAAAGTGCAATACAGCAATGGGGTGAAGATATTTAAGGTGATGAAGGAGTAATTTAAGCTCGTGAATCAATACCTGCTGATCCGCGATCAAATTACTACGAAGCTATATACGGGTATTCCCGTAAATAGCTTAGCCGGACCGTTAGCTCTTTAGAGCTTTTTTTTCACAAAATCTTACATAAAAGAGATCGCTCGTGTTATTGGAGAACTCTCCAAACAAACCCTTCCTATTTTTCGGCCAATTTATAAATCGTTATCGTCTATGAAATTCGTATGGACTATCGTTCCCCTTTTAATTATCCTGTTTTCTTGCAGTCACGACGAGGATATTACTATTGATGTTCCGGTTGATGTTCCTGGCGATACGCTGGTTAATGTCCCGGTTGGAACGATAGGAAAGGCCAAACTCGATATAGCAGGTGCCAAAGGGTTGATGGTTTATGAAAATAGCACCCTGTCCGGTGGACGTGTGAAAACTTCGGGCTCGACCTTGTATAAAATACTGCCGTCGGGCGAATCCAAGTTGGTTCAATTTGTCAATGGCGATGGGTCAGCCATCGACACGACAAAGATGACGGCGGTTGTTGAGGTCTATGGCATGAAGAAATTGACGGATGCCTATATCCTGATGTGGGGAAATTTTCAAGTGAACGACGAGGCGGGCAATCCACTTTCCTATACCAACCTCCTGGTGAGAACAGCAGATGGCGCCATCTACAATTTTGGTGAATCGTTGCCTTCCTGGCGAGACGATAATCCTGCTTATTACCAAGACCGGAATAACAACATTTATTATCGGGATGGATCGATGATGATCATGAAAATGTCCTTATCGGACCCGGACAACATCACCGTGGAAGCGTATCTCCCGGAAGGGCAAACAGCTGGAGCCTATACGGTCGATCAAGATGGTAACTGCTTATATACCGCTACAAACGGGCTAAAAATCAGAAAAGCATCGGGAGGACTCTACGCCGATATGTCCGGCGTATATGGTTCGGTTTTCACTACCCTGGATAACCGGTTGATCTTGCTCGAGGGACAGGACAAGAGGATCATTCAATACAAAGTAGAAAACGGCAATGTGACCAAGGAAATACTTTTTTCATTGACCGAATACGCACAGGCGAATATTCCAGCGGACGACTATAGCTCCTACACAGGCAACGTAGGCGGCAGCTGGTACTTCACCCGGGCAGAAGACGAGAACTTTATTTACTTTGTCGGGGGCTGGGCTTGGTCGACGGTTTCAAAAAGCGATTATGTGGCCCATTCACTCGGCCGCTTTCCCGAAATGAAAATATTGGGAATAACGGCTACGCACATTTATGGCAGAGACAACTACAAGTTCTATAAAGTTGATAAAAGCACCTTTCAACTGGAGCAGATAGGCCTCTCGGCCACCGATACGTACGAAATCTACTCCGCTACAATGTCGCAAGAGGGGGAGATCACCTTTAGTGCCTTGCGCTATTCGGATGCCATAAAGATCGTGGCCACCATCAAGACAGACGGGACAGTTGTTATCATTGATGAGCATTCCGACCGCAAGCTCCAGGCTTTGGAAAGGATCAACTAAGCCTTGAGGCGGGTAACTCATAGGGCATGGGCGCCCAGGGAAATGTCAATCTTGTTTTTTATCTTTAGATATGAAGAGGAAAGAATGCCCCTCATGTGCCATGAAGATCGATGCGAAGAGCAAGGTCTGCGAAGTGTGCAACTATGAGTTTCCGGACCACAACAGGGGACTAAAATTAGCTGCCTTTCTTTTGGCGGTATTTCTGCTGCTGCTCTATTTGTGGTGGTAGCTGTCTCCTGTGCTTTAGAGTGAATCGCTTCCTTTGCATGAAGGTTTGTCTAGCGCTGATGCCGTTGCAGGCACGATCCTCTACGACGCCTTCAACTTAATTTCTGCAGCACTTATAATCTTTAGATTCTTCGTGTTTTGAAGATACAGGATGATGCTGCCCTTGTTTTCGCCAAGGCCGTGTGGCCACACCAGGGTGATCTCATCTTTTTCTTTCGCCTCGTGTTGTTTCATTGAACGGACAACATGATAGTGCTTCAATACCTTGTCTTTATTTTCCCCCCGCAGCACGGCATGTTCGATGTGCTCCTCGATGACGGCAACGTTTAGCACACTGTTCTTGGGAAGTTTACTGAGCGAATATTGCACGGTGACCACACTATCGCTTTTCGTAGCGATGGCTTCGAGTGAACGTGCCGGCACCGAATCGAGTGCCGCCTGCACCAGGTAGCGAAAGAATACAGGGTTGGACCCCACAAACTCATACTTGCCGTTCACGACAGCCTGTGGTGTGTAGAGGTTTGGCAGTTTCAGCGTTTTTTGATAGAGCTTTTGCCGGTCGTTATAGGCTTCTTCACTATATGGATCTTTCCAGCCCAGGTGATTCCAATACGTGACATGATAGGCAAGGCTGATCACACGTTTGCCCTCCTTTTGCAGAAGGCCCGACATCTCCGCCAACAGCTCATCGGCCGCGGGACAGCTCGAACATCCCTCGGCCGTAAACAATTCCACCACGGCAACAGGTTCGGAAACAAATAGCTTCTTTGGAGCGAAATTAAAATTTATCGCGGCAAGAATGAGAACAACAACACCGTATTTCATAGACAGTTAATTTTAGTCAGCACAATCAAAAGAAGTCGACAATCCGCGCGCTTGGGCAGGCGGCTGTCCGGCATCTAATTTCGGAAATTGGATCGTGTGATAAAATCCCCCAGGAAATAACCCATCGGGCAGTGATCCGGCACAGGACAGGCCCAAATCGTTGATTTTGGGTGAGCCCAATCACCCAACACTTCATCGCCCTTGTTGGTGTTCTTCACCAACAAGTTTCCGCCCCACCATCACCAAACCAACACCCACCCATCTGCACCCGCATCGTTCATCACCCCTTTTTCGTAAAAAACGCATCCACCACATGTTGATCCTGTGGAAAGTTATAAACCCTTTTA
>DATDAV010000236.1:0-1716 GCA_036525235.1 Chryseolinea sp.
CGGTCTATTCATTTCAAATACGACCTTTCTGAGCGATAAGTATTTGGTTTGGATTCATCTTATTCCAACACACTGGGAGTAACCTCAGAAGTCGAAGCGCTTCAATCGCCTCGGGTTTTGAAAGAGCGGGTTTTCGCAATCCAGACAAAGGGCGTCTTTCCGTAATCCCGCCGTATCCTTGAGTCCGATGATTTTTTCTATCCAGACCGGGTCAACGGCCCTCTCATTGGAGCCTTTTGCCCGAAAACCTGAGCACTTCCAGAATTACAGCGGCGGCAAGCTGAGTTTTGGAAGGGTCTTGCCGGTGTCGGAATCTGGAAAAATCCGCAATTCCAGTTCCAAGCTGGGCGAAAGACCCTGATTCCGATACGGTGACTGCGGATGATTTTTATCAGTCACGCCACCCCTGAGGACAATGAATTCGCCCGATGGCTCTCTCTGAAGCTTGCCGGCGCCGGATTTCAGGCACCAAGGTTTCAGGTATCCGAATAGCCTTGGATAGAGATTTTCGAACTTTACCACAATTCAAAGAACCCAGTCCTTCGAGGCACCGCCTTTCGTTTGAATGACCGAAAAGGAATTCTATGGACGAAAGGCAGCCACCGTCGAATAAATCCGCCGCCCCACCACAAAGGCCATCCAACGCCCCCATTTCCGGTGTGTGCGCGCCCCTGAAATGGCGAAGATAGGCGAGGGAGAACAAAACGTTCATCCCACCTGCCCCGCCGTCGTCGCAAAACCCTCAAGATCGTCGCCACGCTCCCCCCGCCGAACGAGAAAAGCTACGGCTGACGCCCAACCAAAACGAAACACCTTTTTGGCATTGCCCAAAAAGGTGTAGCCAAAAATGCTAGGGGGAACAGGGGATTCTTCGCGGGGAAACCCGCCCCTTGAAGAAAAAAAGGCAAAAAAAACGCCTTTCCTCTGAAAATAATTCTAGGTGCCGGGGACGAAAGAAAGGAAAGGGCCATTACAATGAACTCTTCTCCTCGCAATATCCGGCTCAACAAAGACGCGCTCGACGCCATCAAAATCCTGCGGCAAACCTCACAGGACAAATCCATCTCCCAAGTGGTATCGGAGTCCCTCGTTCGCGCCGCCAACGATGTAGTGGCCGCCCCCATCCTCCAATTTGCCAGAATCGACCCCGGCGAATGCCTCGGCATCTACGCCGCCATCGCTGAAATCACCCAGCAACACCAGCGGCTAAAAAGAGACCTCCTCCGAATCCGCCCCGCCGACAAAGAAGCAGCGGTAAAGCTGGCCAATGCCATCAACAAGGCAGAAGCCGAAATCACCGCCCTTGGCGAACTACGCCAAAGGCTCGCCAAGATGGCCAAAGCCACGGCCACCATCACCTCGGCAGATGCCACGATGCTTGTGGAGCAGGTAGCCCCCGTTTGCCGTCAGGAAATCGCGGACCCCAATAAAAACGACTACGGAACCCGTAAAAACCGGGCAATCTTCAACCTCATCATGTCAGCCTTCCCGGAAACAGAAAATGATTAAGGTCGTCAAACGGCACACACTCCGCGCCAGCAGCCGGAAAATACTGGTTGCCCGCGTGGCCTATATCGTGGATGCCAAGCACCCCGACCACCTGGACAAAATCCTTGGTACAGCCAAAAACTATAACTGCCCCGACCAGACGGCAGATGGATTCATTAACGAGGTGATCCGATTGGATACTGAATACCTCCAATATCGTGAAGGCAA
>DATDAV010000237.1:0-1094 GCA_036525235.1 Chryseolinea sp.
GCGCATGTTCAGGATGTCAAACCAACCTGCTGGGGTCCAAACGTCTTTCGTGCCGATCGTAAAAGGAATGATATCATTTTCCTTGAGCTTCTTTGCAGCCGCGACGAATTCCTCCCATGTCTGGGGAACGGCAATACCTAGCTTCTCGAAAATGTCCTTCCGATAGAACATACCCCAAAACGAGTAGACTGTGGGAATACCCCACTGTTTCCCGTCGACGGTCATGGCCGAAAGTGTCGTTTTGAATGATTCGTCCCAATTGTTCTTTTTCCAAACATCCGAGACGTCTTCGAACAAACCGCGATCGACGAACGCCCTCATGCGATTGCCCGAAAACCAAAAGACAATATCGGGCGGTTCCGTCGTAAGCCAGTTGCGAATCGCCGTCTTATAGCCCTCGTGATCCGTCGTATTGAACACGACCTCCAAGTCGGGGTTCTGCTTCTTAAACTCTTCAACGAGTTCAGTGAAAAGCGCCTTGCCCGTTGGATTCGACTGGTTCGAGTTGATGACGAGCTTTTCGGAGTGTGCGGTGATCGCCGTTATGATTCCTAGAACAATCGTGACAACGAAATTATGCTTAATCATCGGTTTTGGGGAGAGTTAACGTTAGGACTGAATCATTCTGTAAGAACCGGCCTCCGCGAACAGCGGAGACAGATTCGTAACACGTAGCCACAATAAATGACCAGCAACGAGGGGCACCAACGCCCGGGAAAATCAGCGTTGCGGTATTTTTGTTGCATAGTGCTTGACTCTGAGCTCATTGTTTACGATTCCTTCGCAGTTTGAAAGAGAAAAGTGGAATTTCGAATGAATTCTCGTTTCTTTTTAGATGAAACACTCCCCTATAACTAGGCGCAATTGCTTATGGCAGCATTAACCCTGCGAAAGGTCGTCAAGCGGTTCGGTAACGTCGAGATCATTCACGGCGTAGATCTTGATGTTTCGGACGGAGAATTTGTCGTGTTTGTCGGTCCTTCCGGTTGCGGAAAATCGACGCTGCTTCGCATGATTGCGGGACTCGAGGAGTTAACGGACGGTGAGCTTCGGATAGGTGATCGGGTTGTGAACGACGTGGAGCCAGCCGCCCG
>DATDAV010000238.1:0-1024 GCA_036525235.1 Chryseolinea sp.
AGCCGATGCCGGTGGTCCTCACGAAGCTGAGCTGCCGAAATCATGACTTCCATCTGAAGTTTGAGAGCTACAGCCCGGATCACCGTGAAGGCCGTCTGCCGCGGGTGTTCATTGATCTTGGTCTCGATGATTCCAAAGCGATCCTGGACAGGCACTGTGCCCATGCCCGGGATTTGGGATTGTTGGATGAGAACAAAAAACATTACGACTGGTGGCATAATCCGATCTATTGCACCTGGGGCGATCAATGTTATCTGCAAAACACCGCGCCGGAGAAGCTGGCTGATTCCATCGCACTTCCGATGGACGAGGCAAAGGTCATGCATTGGGCGGACCAAATCCGGTCCATTTACTCGGGAGAGGTCAATTATATCATTGATGCGGGATGGTTCGACCATCTTGGCGATTACGACCCGACGCTTCGCGGGTTCGAGTCGGTCGAAAATTTCCAGGGGGTTATTGCCCGCCTGAAGGCTAAGGGCTTCCGTGTCATTCTTTGGTACACTCCGTTTTGGGTGCAGCGGGAATCAAAGGTCGAGAAGGAGCATCCGGAGTTTCTCGTCCACCACCGGGACGGCAGTACGTACCGGGATCAGGATCAGCGGGCCTTTTTGGATTACTCCCATCCTGGCGTGAGAGAATATGCCAAAAAACGGGTCGAGTATTTGCTGGGTACCCTTGGTGGGGATGGCTTCAAGATCGACATGAATTATGTGCATCCGTTGATGTCGGATATCATTTTTCACGACCCCTCATGGGGATACGGCAATCAGTTTTGGCTCGAGGTCATGAAATTTTACCATGGTTGCGCCACCGCAGTGAAGGACGACGCGTTTTTCACCATCAGCGGAATCGAAAGCTATTTGCAGCCCTATGCCAGCTCGGTGCGACTCAACGATCTTTTCGATTTTTACAACGCCAAAGCCTGGTATGACCGGGCCGAACTGGTCACGCGACTGATGCCGGATGTGCCGATCGATGTGGACGGATGGCCCTCAAGCATTGAAAAGATGCGCGAGTATCA
>DATDAV010000239.1:0-6386 GCA_036525235.1 Chryseolinea sp.
TCGCCAATCACCGGCGCCTGGAGGAAATCATCAAGGAAATGCGTTCCCTAAGCCAAAAGTTCCTGCTCGAATCCACCGAAGGTCCCGTCCGCCGCGTCCCGAAAAATCGTCCCAAACCTGCCTTATCTTAGCGCCATTCACCCATGACCCCCAATTCCTCCCCCCCTTCGTTCACTTGATCGTCCCAGAATGGGGCCCAGGCAAAGCTCTTGAAATTACGCTCAAGAAAATGCTCAGCAGCCAGACGGCCTATCGCCTCGTTATCTTCACCCACATAAGGCAAGCCTAAATCTTGGCGGACGGACGAAATTTCCACGGCGGGCACGTCGGCCGACTTTACGTAATTGGCGAGTTCTTCCCAATATCCCACAAAAGAGAGGATGCCATCGCCTTTCCACCCCATCGGGACCATGGACGCGTAGATTGTATCGGCCACCACATGCCAGTGATGCTCAATCGCGTACCGCGATGCGCCCCGGTAGAAACCGTGGTGGGTCGCGGACGTTATTGCTAGCAGAACCGTGCGCTTACGACGCGTGCGCATATTGCGATATTTTTGCGCAAATTAGCGCTATTCACTGAAGATTCAAGCTGGATATGCTTTGAGTGTAAACAAATCCTTCCGTTGTGCCCCATAGCGAAGAACGTCTTAAGAAACCCTCAAACCCTGCCGAGAACAAGAAGAGAACTATGAAAAAAGCTTTCACCGGTAACGGCCCTGATAGCTCCTTTATCGGAGCGCTAGACCGATTCGTGAGGCGCCAGGCGAAATGGTCCCTTTCGCTTTTATTGCTGGGAGCGATTAGCTCTGGTGCGCTCGCCGAAGGGGTCACGATCAGCTTCGCGGGTGATGCGGACATTGGAGAGGGCGGCCGCTGGACAAAAGCCAAGGCACAAGAATGGGCGAAGAAGACCGGTAATACACTGGAGTATGTGAGTCGGCCGAATGACTCGTCAGCTACGCTCCAACAGTTCCAGCAATATTGGGCAGCCAAAAGCGGCGACGTCGATGTTTACATGATTGATGTAATCTGGCCAAGCATCGCCGCCGCGCACGCGGTTGACTTGCAGAAGTACTTCACCGAAGACGAAATCAAGCAGCACTTCCCGCGCATCATTGAGAACAATACCGTGAACGGTCAGCTCGTTGGTTTACCGTTCTATACTGATGCCGGCGTGCTCTACTACCGCACCGACCTTTTGCAAAAGTATGGATACTCAGCGCCGCCGCAAACCTGGGAAGAGTTGGCCGCCATGGCCAAAAAGATCCAGGAGGGGGAACGCGCGGCTGGCAAGCCGGATTTCCATGGCTTTGTCTTCGAAGGTAAAGCCAGCGAGAGCGTAACTTGCAACGCCATCGAGTGGATCTACAGCTTCGGAGGCGGCTCGGTGATCGAGCCCGACAAGAAGGTCACAATCAACAATCCGAATGCGATCAAGGCGCTTGAAACGGCTCGTAGTTGGGTTGGTACGATTTCTCCGCGCGGCGTGGTCACCTATAGCGAAGAAGAGGCGCGCAACGTTTGGCAGATGGGCAATGCTGCCTTTATGCGCAATTGGCCATACGCCTATGCCCTGAGCCAAGACCCCAAGAGCTCAATATCCGGCAAATTTGATGTGTCAGTACTGCCGAAAGGTGGCGAAGAAGGTAAGAACGCCGCCTGCCTAGGCGGCTGGCAATTGATGGTTTCGAAATATTCGAAGAACCCGGACGCCGCCGCAGACTTAGTTCGTTATTTGTGCTCGGAGGAAGGGCAAAGACAGCGCGCGATCGACCTTTCGGAGCTGCCCACCCGTCCGAAGCTTTACAAAGATCAAGAATTGCTGGCCGCACACTCATGGTTTGCCAAGGTCCTTGAGGTGTTGGACAACGCGGTCGCGCGCCCCTCCACAGTCACTGGGATCGATTACAACCAAGTCTCGACGGCTATCTTCCAAAACGTCAATAAAGTTCTGGCAGGCGGTCAGTCCGCCAAGGATGCCGTCGCCCAGGTTGAACGGATATCCAAGCGCACTATGCGTTAAGGCTAGAATCAAATCATCGCTCACGATTCGTAGGACTTTTTGAAACCTCAAATCTCTCATTTATGGACCTCCATCTAAAAGATAAAGTAGCCGTTATCACTGGCGGCAGTATCGGAATCGGTTTAGCGATAGCCGAAGCATTGGCCAACGAAGGCACCCACTTGCTACTGGTGGCCCGGCAACCAGAACGCCTCAATTCCGAAGCGGAGCGAATCAGGCAACGATACGGTGTCAGGGCCCTTGGTGTAGCGGCGGACGTCGCCGTTGCGGCGGATATCGAGGCGGTCGTTCGTGCCGCGGAACGGGAGTTTGGTGGCGCCGATATCCTGATCAATAACGCGGGCACTGGCAGCAATGAAACGATAATGGAAGCGCCTGATGAAAAATGGCAATTCTACTGGGATATCCATGTCATGGCCGCGGTGAGGCTTGCGCGAGGATTGGTTCCCTTTATGCGTCAACGCGGCGGTGGCGTCATATTGCACAACGCT
Source organism: Chryseolinea sp. (assembly GCA_036525235.1). GTDB lineage: Bacteria > Bacteroidota > Bacteroidia > Cytophagales > Cyclobacteriaceae > Chryseolinea. Next base: position 2,517 of record DATDAV010000239.1, read on the forward strand.
TCAATTTGTGCCGTTCAGCCGCTCTGGTATGAGCCCATCTACAATGTGACCAAAGCGGCGTTGATGATGTTTTCCAAGACTCTCTCCCTCGAGTTGGTCAAAGAAAATATTCGAGTGAACACCGTGAACCCTGGCTTGATCCTGACTCCGGATTGGATCAAGACGGCAAAGCAACTTACCGCCGACAAAGGCGGTGACTGGCAGGGATATCTTGACTCGGTCGCGAAGGAACATGCCCCGATCGCGCGGTTCGGAACTCCGGAAGAATTGGCGAACTTTTTTGTTTTCCTGTGCTCAGATCGGGCCAGCTATTCGGTGGGTTCGACGTACTTCGTCGATGGCGGCATGTTAAAGGTGGAGTGATCTGAGGTTCAAGGACTCGCCGCACGAGTCTCCCATCTTAACCACTGGCGTGCGGATAAAATTTCAACCGCAGGCACGTCGGCCGTCATGCCAGCGATACTCTATGGCGTACTGCGATGCGTCCCGATAGAAATCGCGGTGGGTCGCGGACGTTATTGCTAGCAGAACTATGCGCTTAGAAGGCGTGCGCATATTGCGATACTTTTGCGCAAATTAGCGCTATTAACTGAAGGTTCACGCTGGATATGCTTTCAGCGCAACAAGTCTTGTTGTGCCCCACCATAGCGAAGAACGTCTTACCAAGTAACCCTCAACCCCACCGAGAACAAGAAGAGACTATGAAGAGAGCGTCTCGTATTCCTGCCAGCCTTTTATTCACTAATACCATGGGGCGCACGTCTATGAATCGAGATCCGATTCGGCGGAACCCGCGACTCGCTCACTGCTCCCCGCTGATCCGAAGATCGCAGGTGAGGATGACAGCTCATCAGGCCTGAAAAAACGATCCCCAGATCATAAGATCAATCAAACATCAACAAACCCAATGAAAAAACAATATCTCAAAAACCTATTAGGTGTGCTGCTGGTCATGATGGTAGGCCTCACAGGGGCAAGCTCAAAAGACAAGGGCGTCAAAGTCGGGATGGCCGTACAGGATCTGAGCAATCCGGTCTGGGCGGGAATTTGTCAGGCGGCCCAGAAAAAGATCCAAGAAGAGGGTGGATCTCTGAACTTTGTTGCCTGTGAAAGCAATCCGAGTAAGCAAATCACGCAAATCGAAAACTTCGTCGCAAGCGGTGTCGACGTTTTGATTGTCGTTCCCGCCGACCCCGCGGGTGTGGAAGCATCTTTAAAAGCGGCAAGAGAAAAGGGGGTAAAGGTCATAGCGTGGGACGACAATCTTGAGAATGCTGATATGGCCTGGCTGATCGACAATCATAAATTGGGTTATCTGATAGGCGAACAGGCTGCAAAGTGGATCAACGAAAAGCTTGGTGGCAAAGCAGAGGTTGCAATACTCAATTACCCGCAATTGCCGATCCTGCTTCAGCGAGGAAATGGTATCAAGGATGCCATTACCGAGAAGGCGCCCAATGCAAAAATCATAGCAGAAACAAGCGCCTACAATGCTCAGGAAGGTATTTCCAAGATGGAAACTATTTTCCAGTCCAATCCAAATACAAAAGTTGTTGCATGCATCGGTGCCGGCGGCTCCGTAGGTGCCAATGAAGCGGCAAAAGGCGCAGGCAAGATTACAGAAGACTTTGGTATCTTTGCTGCGGACGCAACACAACCGGAACTTAATGCTATGAAGAACAATGAGGGCGTCAGAATGAGCGTGACGATCACCGGCACCAACAAAGTCATAGCCGATAAAATTGGGGACATGGTTGAGCAATTAGCTTCGGGAAAACCGATCGCGAAGAAGGAGGTCTATCGCGAATTGATTCCCGTAACTAAAGAGAATGTCGATGAATATCTCGGCAAGTAAGCCGTCAGCCGTATGAATTAACCTTGCGTGGGGGGCCTGGCGTGTCCGCGTCGGATATCGCCAGGCCATTCACTTCCAGCGGGCCAAATGTGAGACCAACCTCGGGATGCATAAATAAGTATGTATATTTTGCAGTTACAAAATATAACGAAGAAATATCCAGGCGTCGTTGCGCTGAACGACGTCAGCATTGACGTCGTAAAAGGCGAAGCGCATGCATTGGTCGGAGAGAACGGGGCAGGCAAATCGACATTGATCAAGAGTTGCACGGGCGCGGTGGTGCCGGATCACGGCAAGATAATTGTCCAAGGCAAGGAGTTTTCGTCTCTCACCCCCACGTCTTCTGAACAAAACGGAATTGCGGTAATTTATCAGGAATTCAATCTCGTGGGGGAGCTTTCTGTAGCCGAGAATATCTTTCTGGGAAGAGCCATTAGAAAAGGGATCATTATCGATAGGAAGGCTATGGTCAGGCAGTCTGAAGCCATCTTCAAGCAGTTCAATATCGACATCGATCCGAACGAGTTGGTTGGTAATCTGACTGTCGGTTATCAACAGCTCGTAGAAATCGCCAAAGCCATTTCTTAAAAAGCGAATATCCTCATCATGGACGAGCCGTCCGCGCCCTTAACCCAGGCCGAGGCGTCACGGCTTTATGAGATGGTAGAGAAGCTGAAGGCATCGGGGGTCACGATCATCTACATCTCGCATCGGATGGAGGAAATTTTCCGGCTGACAGATCGTATCACCGTGTTGAGGGATGGTCAAAAAATCGCCACGTTAAACACGCGCGATACGAATCTGGACGCCCTTGTCAAACTAATGGTGGGTCGGGAGTTAAAAGAAACCTACCCTAAGCGAAAGGCTTGCATTTCTGATGAGGTTTTGCTGGATGTCCAGAATTTAACCGGCAACGGGGTGCACGATGTCACCTTCCAAATCCGAAAAGGCGAAGTGTTGGGATTTGCGGGACTGATTGGCGCAGGTCGAACCGAGCTGGCTGAATTGCTTTTTGGAGCGAAGCGGAAGACCGGCGGAGCCGTAGTCCTGAATGGCAAGCAGAGCGATCCGAAATCGCCCCGAGAAGCCATTGACACCGGGATCGCGCTTGTGCCGGAGACAGGAAAAAGCAGGGTGCGCTGCTCGAAGTAGACATCAGGGGCAATATCAGTATGGCTATCATTGAAAGGATATCCACATTCTTCACGGTCAATAAGACTGAAGAAAAGCGCATCGCCAATTACTATAAGGATGCCATCAGGATCAAGACCCCGACTATCGAACAGAAGATTAAAAACCTAAGCGGCGGCAACCAGCAGAAGGTCATTATAGCCAGATGGCTGGCGTCCGAACCGTCCCTCGTCATTTTCGATGAACCGACAAGGGGGATCGATGTTGGTGCCAAATCGGAAATTTACGCATTGGTGAATGAACTGGTGGAGTCGGGTAAGGCTGTGCTTATGATTTCGTCGGAAATGGAAGAAGTCATGGGAATGTCGGATAGAATTATCGTTCTGCGGGAGGGTCGAATTTCCGGAATGTTGAATAGAGCAGAATTTAATCAAGAAACCATCATGGCCTTTGCGTCCCGATCCTGAACAGGACTAGGAATATTCCGATGAAATACTTCGAAAAACTTACCGTCGCGGCTAACGTCGTAGATTTCTTAAAAAGATACGGCATATATGTCGTGCTTCTGGTGTTGATTATATTCTTCTCGCTAACATCAGAGAACTTTTTTCGTTCTAGCAATCTGCTTAATGTTGCCAGGCAGGTCTCTATGCTCGGCATTGCGGCCGTCTCTTCGCCTTTGTGCTACTGTTGGGGGGTATAGACCTGTCGATTGGGTCGGTTGTGACATTGGTGACTGCCAAGAATGGCGCTAAGATAAGGCAGGTTTGGGACGGTTTCTGTGATTGGGGACGACCATTTCGTGTCGTGGTTTCATGAGGAGAAGATAGTTTTTTGGGCGTCGTTTTTTGGCGCGGGGTTCGACCCGCCCCGGGCGCAGGGGC
>DATDAV010000240.1:0-2260 GCA_036525235.1 Chryseolinea sp.
TACTTCGTGATATCCCAGAGTTTCCTCGTAGCCCCCCACGTCCAGCAGCTGGACTACAGCGAGTTCAAGGCCCTGCTGCGGACTGGCAACATTGCCCGAGTCACCCTCGGGACGCCCTATGTGCAGGGCGCAATGCGCACGGAGGGGATCGAGCGCGTTCTCCCGCAGGACAAAGTGGCCAGGATCGTGAAAACCACCGGGAAGGATGACACATCTGGCCTGTATCCTTTTACGGCGGTGCGCATCGACGACCCCACACTGGTGCAGGAGCTGGAAGCTGCCAAGGTCCCATACACGGGGCAAGTCGAGAATACCTGGTTCGCTACTCTGCTCTCCTGGGTACTGCCAGTCCTGCTGTTCTTTAGCTTGTGGGCTTTCTTGATGCGCCGTATGGGCCCCCAACAGGGGCTGATGAGTATCGGCAAGAGTAAAGCCAAGGTGTATATGGAAAAAAGCACCGGTGTCACTTTCAAAGATGTCGCTGGCATTGACGAAGCCAGGGCGGAATTGCAGGAAGTGGTGCATTTTTTGAAGAACCCTGACATGTATCGGCGCCTGGGGGCCCATCTGCCCAAAGGCGTGCTCCTGGTCGGCCCACCGGGTACTGGCAAGACGTTGCTCGCACGGGCCGTAGCCGGTGAGGCCGGCGTCCCCTTCTTCAGCACCAATGGCTCCAGCTTTGTAGAGATGTTTGTCGGCGTTGGGGCAGCACGGGTACGCGATCTCTTTGCCCAGGCGGCTCAGCATGCCCCCAGCTTGATCTTTATTAGACATTATCGTAAATAAATTTACGATCCCCTGTGATGCACTCGAAAGTTGTGCAGTCCACAGGCAATTTCCATAACGAGATCATCATACTTTGCTTTGGTATTTCGAAAGACATCTTTGACAATACGACATCGTTTAATGCCACCAATGATATGTTCAATGACAATGCGAACACTGGAAATAAGGCTATTCTGCTCGCGCTGTTCTGGAGATAGTTCTTTGCCTTTGGGCTTTTTCTGGGGTTGAAACGTCTGAATATCCTCTGGTTCATACCCTTGAAAGCCTGTATCTTTATACAGAGAGATATCTTTGGGAAATGTCGGGTTTTCTTCATCAACAATCTTTTTGTCATGTCGTTTGCCGACATAGGTTTGACTCAAATAATGGGCCTTACGCGTCTTGAGGTCTCCAAGAATAATATTCTTGACCGTATGCGATTTTTTTTACCACTGTAATAGTCTACTTGCTGGACTGGGTCACTGGGTCTTTGGCGGCGGCGTTCCGTTCCATCGATGCCATAGACAGTTGTAGGCACAGTAGTAAGCACTGTTGCTAAATTTTGAGGAGAGCGTTCTGGGAGATATCCCTCATCATCTAACGCTTTTTTCAGGACATCACTGAGAATATGAATCCATTCATTGGCCGTACTTTGTCCCATACCAAACTCAAAGGCAAGAATTTCTTGCAGTGGATATGCCTTCACATAGTACAAGATGAAAAGAAGCTTGTCTTCAAGGTCCATAAGGGTTTCTTCAGGTTTTCCCCCACCATACTGACGCTGACGACCTTCTCGATCCACATACGCTTGCTGCACATATGCGTCCCAAGCTTTGTGAAAACTCGGGAGCAATTGCTCAAATTCTTCTTGGGTCAAACTCGTCATTGCTCGCAAAAGTTTGGGATGTTCTTTCACTTGATCATATGCAAACATCAATTTTCACTCCATGAGGAGGACAAGCAGGCTATACATTAATTTCTCAAGGAAAAGATAAGACTTCTAGGAAGAAATTTCTACTACTTTTTGATCTAAATGATTATTCGCGATAATGTCTATTATGCATCCTGCTCTCCAATATACGTCCAAAAGAGAGGTGTTGGGGACATGGACAGACTTCACCAAAAGTGGGTAAGAACCGGATAAGGTTCTTGGCCATTTTTGGTGATATATCATTCTGGCATATTTGACGAGGTTTCATTGTTATATCTTAATATGCGTCCATCTAGGTTTCCAGTCAACCTTGTCGCCTTGAGGAGGAGCCCACTTTCGTCTCAACATCCCTGCACAACGTCCTTTCCCGCTTGTTACCTGACACCGCGCTGCGCCTCGACGCGTGTCACGTTGACCCCACGACAGCACAGATCACCCTGCTCGTGAGGTCGATGCAGACGAACGTCCCCTGTCCGGGCTGTGCCACCCCAGCGCGGCGCATCCATAGTGACTCTGGGCGCACCCTGGCGGACCTGCCCTGGGCGCACTATCGGGTGTGCCTCC
>DATDAV010000241.1:0-2862 GCA_036525235.1 Chryseolinea sp.
ATCATTCCCAACGACCAGGATAGAAACAGGGCCACCCTTTTCTAACGTTACCACTGTGGGCGGGCCGATAGGCGCTGGAAATTCCACGCGCCAAAGCACTTTGCCAGTTGCATCGTCTCCTTTGATCCCCAGGCATAGGAGTGTTTTGTCAATCACGATTAGCGCTTCGTCTCGCCCGTCGCTGTCCAGATCGGCACTGGCGCTGCTCTTCACAGGATTTTCTATTTTCTGCCCAAAATTTCCAAACCCATCTGTTGGATTGGGCATGCGCCAATTTACGTTCCCGGAAGCCATATCATAACATCGCACGCCGTCTTCGAATCCAACGCCAACGACATCTGCGCGTCCGTCACCATTAAAATCACCGAATGATGGAAGATAACCTGGGCTTTTGTCCACAGCATCAAACCATACCAACGTTCCGTCCAGGCGTATCACGCCTGTCATCAGCCTACCACTGAAAAAGAGGGCGGGCTTCCCCTCGTTCATGAAATTTCCTGTCACTGCCTGACCAAAATAAACCTGCTTATCGTACACCTGCTTCCATTTTGCATCCATGGCAAGAATATCTTTTCCCGTGCTACCTTTCATTAAGTATAGAATGCTTGGCCACAAGGATGCCACATCATCAAGTCCATCCCCATCATAATCTGCAATAGCAAACGAGTTACCACCCACCGCGCGTTTACTGATTTGCCGGTCACGATGCCACAACACACGCCCGTCTATTCCGGAAAGAAGCCATGTCTCTTCACTATGCATCTTGGAGCGTTGCGTTGTTACGAGCATATCCTGGCGCCGGGCATCCGTGAAATGGCCCGCTTGCCACAAGACAACACCTCCGGTATTTTGTGGTGGTGGCGTACCCGCGATTAGTGGAAATTCGTGTTGCCAGACAATGCTACCGTCAAGGTTCTTCGCCGATAGCCGTGCAAAACCTGACGCGCCGGCATCTGCCACGATAAGCTGACGACGTCCGTCCCCGGCAAGGTCAGCTACCACCGGCCCAAGCGTTGTAGGCCACCACGTGCCCTGGGCACGTCCCGTCACATGGCTCAATTTCACCTGCTCTTTTTCAGTCTTTGGTGGATGAAACAGTACTTGCTCTTCAACAAATCCTTGTACGACGATGGTAGGATTCTTCGCCTCGTCAGGCCACGCTACCATCGCAGATCCTGGCGGGCCACCGATACGCGTCGTTGTGTGGCGGATGGCTTTACCGTTGAAAATAGCCATCGATGTAGGCGTACCGAAGCGATGTTTCGCCCGGACCAGGAGTCGTCCTTGAAAATCAAAGCCCACGCCTTCCACCTGTTCCCCGACAATCGTGCTAACGGAGTTAAACTTCGAGCCATCCCATGTCGCGAGTGTCAATTGTGTTTGATTGGATAGTGCCGGCTCACGCAATACAATGTAACGACGGTTGTTATGTACATGGTTGAGCACCGTTCGTTGCCCTAGTGTGGCCATGCTCTTCACATGGCGAGGTAGGGGCGGATTCCAGGTTTGCCAGCTGGTGTTGTCCTTTTCCCACAGGATTTTAGGCTCACTTCCCTTCACCGAACGCACCCGAATTTTTGAGAGCGTACCAACGCCTTGGGTGCACGTCGTAAGCAGTTCATCGACACCGTCACCATCCAGATCGATTGGCGCCGCGAGGACCTCATCGGGAAAGTCTATTTTTAACCTGCCGGTGACCGCGTCGAAAAAACCCAAGTGCCATCGGCCATCACCTGTATCGTTGTAAAGGGTTCTAATCACTTCACGCCGGCCGTCATTGTCGATGTCCATAACCGGATCGGGTGCCACCCGGAGTATTTTTTTGGGATCTGCAATATCCGATTCGATATCTTGTTGCCAGAGAAGGGTCAGCTTGCCGTCGCGAAAGCCCAGCACATCAACGTGTTTTGAGAAGTCGGCCTGGACGAGGAACTCCCACTTACCATCGCCCTCAAAGTCATAAACACCGTGGAACCCGTAGCTACGATTTTCGTTGAACCTGCAACTATCCTTGACGTGTCCGGTACGAGCATCAACAAGCTTAAGTTGATAAAAAGGCAGTATGGCAATCTCCTGCGTCCCATCTCCGTCGAAATCACCCACTAGCGGAAGAGGATTAAAAAGATCTTTGATAGGTTTAGTTTGCCAGGCCGGAATCCATTGTCCATTTTGCATGGCATAGCAAGTTCCAAAGGAGCGGGCATACTGTCCGTTTGTCATCGGTTTATCGAACGTGCTTTCGAACTCAAGTTTTTCCTTTCCGGGATATTCCGGCAAAACATCGGCATACGTTGTCGTCATCGAACTGTTTTTGTCTTCTTCATTTTTTGGAATGGGGATGAACTCAGCCAAGGCGATCGAGTCAGCGCCTGATATTTTTATCTCATCACCAGGCAATTTCAGTGTCGTTTTTCCATCGCCCGATTCCACTACCACCCGACTTTCCAATGCCCCTACGAATTGCTTCCACGCGATGGTTGGCTTGGTGATGTTGCCTTTCAATGGGGAGCGCCCTTCAAGTGTGCCGGTGCGACGAAAAGCCGGCCACTCACCCGCTTTAGGAAATGCTTCATGCGTTCTATCCTTTGCTGAATTCTGAGCCGGCGCATTGTATATAAATGCAAAAGATCCTACAATACATAGGAGGGCAATCTTTTTCATGGAAATGATTTTAAAGTGCTGCGAACCAATAAATGAGAAGCGGGGTGCGGCTGGATTCGTCTAGAAAAGACGAGTTACTAAAATTATCAAATTACCTGACAAAACGAAATTAAAACCTCAGTTTAATCTCTCTTATTATGTGGCCGGCGATAAACTTTAAGCATCTGTCGTTTCTCAATCGATAGCGCCAAATTGAAGAGG
>DATDAV010000242.1:0-1038 GCA_036525235.1 Chryseolinea sp.
TTTACAAGGTAGCCAAGACAACCTGCGTCCAATGAACGTAACTTGCCACTTTGTTCCCGGAACGCATAAGGCACCCGACGTTTGCCGATTTTTGCCCAGATTCCATAAAGAGTTTCCAAGAAAAATTCAGTCCGCGATTCATCCTTCACGTTCTCTTTGGCAAGCGTTGCTTGCGTGTACTTCACGATTTTCTCACCCTCGGAAAAGGGATGAGAGCGTCGTCCCTTCGCAAAGGGATCACGGCGGTTGTACTCGGGAATAGTAACCGGCAGAGCCTTCAGGGCCTTTTTCTCGGCCGTTGAATATTCGGGGGGCTTTGGTTTGCGGGCCATCAAATTACATCTTCATTTCAATTCATTAATCGCCGGGAAGTCGAGAGTTTGAATTTTCCTCTTCACGAGCTGACCGATCGGACTATTCATCCGCATATCGGGTGTGTCTCCTTCGACCAATCCTCCGCTTTCTCTCTGGTCATGAACCAGAAATTGTATTGTCAAAATAAGACGAGAAATGAATCTAGCTTTTGGATATCATCGTCGCCCTTTCCTTAGCTGGCGTTGAACTTTCGCGATAAGGGGGGCGGTGCAGAGATGAGTCCACGGTTGCCGCGCCATTTAATGGGCTGCAATCTTTTAGGTTCGGCTAAAACCAGCCCATACGGTCCAAAGAATGATTGGTGGTCGCTCGCTTCAACAACGTCGATTAATCGGCATATGCCAATGACGCATCCTATTAATGGACGTGGTTTGCAGAAGCCGAGCGTTATCGCGACGGCCAATTCATCCTCTCGTACAGTCAGTGGCGAGTGGATCAAGAGCCAGCCCCGATAGGATGTGGACCGAGTCCGGTTTTCGATCGGTTTGTGCCCATCGACAATCAGATCGGCCCACGGTTGTTGAACAGAGATGATTTTCATTTTTTTTGAGCTCCACGAAGCGCAAGTGGAGATGAATCTATCTGCTCGAAGCATTTGGCCCGCTAACAGCTTCGCGGCACCTCACCGCAAAATAGAGGTGGCACACAGCACACCAAATCAAT
>DATDAV010000243.1:0-12052 GCA_036525235.1 Chryseolinea sp.
AGATCAAAGCCGTTTCGCTGGGCGAATGGTTTAGCGTGAACGACAGCTTCCTGAAACTTACCAACAAGAACACGGGAAGACTGATCCCCAAAAAAGCCCCGTTGAATCACCTCACCCTACACGCGCTCGAAAACGTCCGCATCAACGGCCTCATCCATTTGCCGATCGATTTCTTTGAGACAACCGCACAATTTCAACACCGGCTCGGCTGGTATTTTTGCACCGACGAAACCTACACCACCTATTCGTCCACGCCGACCAACTTTGTGCGGGTGGATGGCGATGCGTCCATCATCCATGCGCCGCTGCGTTTCCACTACACCTGGAACACCATACCCACCGACTTCTATTACGCCAGTCTTTTCGGCCCGAACTACGGCATTGCCGGCAAACACGACTGGGATCCAAACAACAACCGACTGTATGGACAACACGAATGGAATAACGACTTTGACCCCGTGAACTGGCACGCCGACATCATGGTGGGCCGCGCACCGGCATCGACGCCTACGGAAGCGGAAGTTTTTATCGACAAAGTTCTGGCTTATGAAAAGTTCAGAATGGAAGACGGCACCTCGCTCGATCGAAATTACCTCGACAAGATGTTGCTGGTGTCCACCAATTGGGGAGGCCGCATCGGCTACTCATCCACCTCGATGAATCCGCCACCGGCCGGACAATTCTACACCGACGCTCCACACAGCCGCGCCATCCTTCAGACGAACGCCGACTTCACCCGAGACTGGGAGTGGGATCTGATCTCCTGGATCAACGAAACCGATGTGTGGCTGATTCCTTATGATCGGAATGCCGCACCCGGCATTCGTGGATGGTACTATGCTTTCAGTCCTACCGATCTCCGGCCTGCTATTATAGAGTTCAACCTGCCATGGGGCATCCACTTTGAGTTCCCGTTGATCACCAACACGATCGTGATCTATGGAAACGCATCGGACATCGCACCGCAGTATTTTATCCTCGACCGCACCGAAGCCGACGGCTCCATGATGGACTCCGAAGCGTTGCGCCAGCAGGTCGATGCCGAGCTGCCGCTCTTCCGGCGGTTCAATCGTCTCTATGAAGACATCGACAGTTTGCCCGTGGCCAACCGGAATGCGGCACCCGTGCAACGGTTCACCAACGCGGCGCTCGAAACGGCTTTGAACGATGGTCATCATTTCCTCAGCTTGTCGGGACACGGATCGATGGGCGGCTGTTGTGGTGTCGACAGTTGGACGGCCGGCAACGCCACCAACGGCAACAAATATTTTATTGCGTTTGCCGACTCATGTCTCACCAATGATTATGAGTATGCCGACTCGATGTCGGAGAGCCTGGTCAACAATCCACACGGTGGTGCGGTGGCCTATGTGGGGCACACGCGGTTTTCGTGGATTGGGTTGGGCGATGACTTTGAGCGCGCATTCTTCCATGAGCTGGTGAATACGCGGCACATCGGATTGATGCACAACAGCCGTTTGAATGTGTTGTTGACGAGCAGTCGTGGTCCGTTGGATCATTATAACAAGTGGTCGGTGTTGGCGTTGAATCTGTTGGGTGATCCGGAGATGGAGGTGCGGAAGAGTAAACCCGCTATTATCATACCGCATATTTACTTTGATCTTGAACGTTTGTATATCAAAGTATTTGAAGGCGGATTTGTGCGCCGGCAAATCACGGACTTCAACGTGCGCATCACTACGCAGGAACTGTCGCAGGCGCTTGTGCCGGATGAAGATGGTAAGATACCGTTTGAGAAGGAGTGGCTGCTGCAGGAGAAGTTGATGGTTTCCATCAGCGTTGACAATGGTATTCCTTATACGATGACGGGTGAGGAGATACAGGCGCGGATGATCATGTCGAAGCAGGAGGAAGCTGCGGCGGAGATGCCTGAGGCGGACGCCAGCGCGCAACAGGAAATCACGAAGGCTACGAGTAAGGTGATGGCTGCGGAGAGTGAGTTATTGCTGCATTGATTTTTTTAGTTTTTGAGAAGGGAAGCCCGGGTAGTGTGCCTGGGCTTCTTTGTTTTTCACCGCCTCACCTTCGCTAAAGCTTCGGCGGTCAGGCAAAGGGTGTTGTGAATTTTTGAAAGAGACTACGGTGTGGATAGTGGTTTGAGATTTTTTTTATACCTGTATTCGGGTAGCAGAAAAAGAGGTCACTGAAAAAATCATTTGTGAAATCGTTGCTTCTTATTTTTGACCCGCCTATATTCAATCATGGTTAGCGCAATGTTGTGTCTATGCTCAGAGAAAAATATTTGCCCTACCATTTTCCAGGTTCCGATGTTCGCAAAAATTTGCGATGTGTCGACGAACGCCGGAACCCTTCGATGATTTGACCGCTCGGCAAACAGGCTATTGAAATTCCCTCAGAGCGGCCCGTATTGGTAGCTGTACACCTGTATTGAAATGGAACGAGTTCACTCGGCCATACTTAACTATTTATCGACGTTTTATGATACCTGAGGCACTTACTGTCATTGTCGGTTTGATCAACGAATTCATTTTGCCGGGACACACCGATGAACCCCTGGTGTTGTCGAACATTTCGCGGGTGAACGACGGCGACGAGTTTACTCAGAACATGAAAGATAAATTGGTGTTGTCCATCGTCAATATAGAAGAGGATCGCGTGGCGAAGTCGCCCGATCATTTTATGAAAGAGAATAACCTGATCCGTTATAAGAATCCGGCCATTCACCTGAACCTCACTTTGCTCTTTGCCGCCACGCACGACGACTACCCGAAGGCCATCGCGTTGCTGGAAAAGATCATTCGTTTTTTCCAGGTCAAATATGTGTTTACCCCCGGCGATACACCCGAGCTGGCGACGGCGAACATGATCAACGACTTCAATGTCGAGAAGCTGATCTTCGACTGGATGAACCTGAACCTCGAACAGGTCCATCAGCTGTGGACCACGTTGGGTGGACATTACATTCCTTCTGTCATCTTCAAGCTGCGCATGATCACCATCGACGAGCACAAGATCCAGAAAGATGCCTTGCCCATCAAAGAAATCACTACCGACGTTGGGCATTCATGATTGTCGACACCATTCATATCGCCTACCGGATTTTGTTCTCCCTTCAATTGGAGATGGAAGGCTATAAGGACGACCTCAGCCCTTTTGTCAAGATCGTCCCCGACGCGGCGACGGAGGCATTGTTTGCTTCCTATGGCATGCTGATACGGCGGCAGCGGGGTGCCTATGTGGCGTTGATCGATGTGGTGCCGGAAGGAGTGGACGTGGGCAAACCGGAGATCCCGTTAAAGGACCCCGAAAGCTTTCGGTTCGAAGTGCAATTGGATGCCAGCCTGTTGAGCCGGTGTCACCTGGCGTCGTACGATTTTCTGGGGCATGTATTATACATCTCCAACGAAGCGAACAACGCGGTGGGCACAGACTTGTTGCTCACGCAGCCGTTGGCCACCTATAACAACGTTGACACCTATAAGAAAGGCTACCTGGTAAAATCGGGTGGTGCGTACTATAAGGCGATCAAGGAGAGCAGCAGCGGCGATGTGCATGTGGTGAGCGAGCCGGACTATTGGAAGCTCATCCCCGACAACACGTACATCAGCCAGACCGACCTGCGCACGCGCGCGTCTTTCACCACACCGGTGAATAGCCAGACGATGATCGTGGCGGAGGTAAAGCACAGCGCGGCGTTGAGCGCCAACTATCGATTGTTGGATGGATCGTTGCGTTGCAGGGAAATCAAGTACACAACAAAACTTCTCGTTTCTATATGATTTAAGTAAGCCATAACCTTTAAAAAAACTCCTCTATGTCAATGATCAATGAGTCCGCCATCAGAACGCCGGGCGTTTACACTACGGAAATTCCGTTGCTACCGCCGTCCGTTGCGCAGGTCGAAACTGCGGTTCCTGTTTTTATCGGGTATACGGAATTCGCCGAGCGCAAGGGAGAGTCGCTCTCCATGAAGCCCATCAAGATAACTTCGCTGGTCGAGTTCAGGCAATTATTCGGTGGGCCTTTTGCCATCGCTCCGGGCAACATCGAATTGAAAGTCGATCCGACCAAAAATTATACGGTGACGGAAGTTACCTATAACCGGATGTTCTACATGTTCGACGCGTTGCGGCATTTCTTTGACAACGGCGGCGGAAAATGCTATATCGTGTCCGTCGGCAGATATACCGATGCCGTGGCCGCGGGCGACGAAACGCTCACGCCACCCACAGGATTGCGCGGCGGCGTGAAGGCCGTGGAAACCTACGACGAACCAACGCTGATCCTTTTTCCCGACGCCGTGCTTTTGACGGACACCGAATTCTTCGCCTTACAGCAAATGGCGCTTGCACAATGCGCGTCCTTGCAAGACCGGTTCAGCATTTTCGATCTCCGCGAAAACAACACGGGCACAACGACACCCTGGCAAACCAGCGTCGATAATTTCAAAAGCCGCATCGGCATCAATGCGCTCAACTATGCGGCGTGCTACACTCCCTGGCTGATCAGCGCCTTCACAAAAGACATCAACTTCAATTTATTGGATGGCCACGTGCGCGACAACACGATTGCCGCCAACCTGATCAACTTCGAAATGATCACGGCCAACCCCGACCTGAACGGGCTGGTGACGACCATAAAACGCAACACACAAGATCAGACCACGGTGAACGCCCTGATCACTACGCTGCGGACGGATGGCGCGATCGTATATCCGACGATAGTGGATCGCTACAACAAATTGAAGAACGACCTGATCGTGACTAACGATGCCGGCACGGTCGCAGCCTACGACGCGCTGGTCGATTTTATAGAACTGGTGGCCGTGAGCCTGCCGCCGCTGCGGACGACACTGGTAAATCCGGTCGCCGTGCAATCGCTCGACGCCCTGGCGCAGAACAACGGCACCGGGTTGCGTAAATTCGTAGGCGACCTCATCGCCCTTGAACAAAACACGGATGTGGTAGCGTTGCGCGCCTTTGCCGCCGCAACCTTTACGCTATACGATCCCCCGGCCACAACCTGGCTGACCGGCACCGTGGCCTCCATTGGCGCCAGCCTCAAAGATTATTATCCGGTGGCCGTTGTATCGGACCACGCGCGGGCCCTGACGATCCTGGGCGACCTCAATGCCATCATGACCGGGCTGGATGGTTTTATGAGCCGGCTGCTGCTGGCGGTCCAAACGTATGTGAAGATCGCGCAGGATTCACTTTATAAATCACACCCGATCATCAGCAACCTAGTGCTGTATCTGCAGCGCGAATTGTCCAAGCTCCCGCCGTCCGGCGCCATCGCGGGCATTTATGCTTTGACCGATGCTACGCGTGGCGTTTGGAAGGCGCCGGCAAACGTGAGCTTGAATTCGGTCGTGGCGCCCTCGGTGACCATCGACGAAAAAATTCAGGACACCCTCAACGTCGACGATGTGGCCGGCAAATCGATCAACGCCATCCGCGCTTTCACCGGCAAGGGCACGTTGGTTTGGGGCGCGCGAACGCTGGATGGCAACAGCAGCGAGTGGCGCTACGTTTCGGTCAGACGATTTTTTATCATGGTGGAAGAGTCTTCCAAAAAAGCCACCATGCCGTTTGTGTTCGAGCCCAACGACGCCAACACGTGGGTGAAGGTGCGCGCCATGCTCGAAAATTATCTCACGGTGCTTTGGCGGCAAGGTGCACTGGCCGGCGCAAAACCGGAGCAAGCCTTCTTTGTGAAGTGCGGCCTGGGGCAAACCATGACGGCTCAAGACATCCTCGATGGCAAGCTGATCATCGAGATCGGCATGGCGGCGGTGCGACCGGCCGAATTCATCATCATGCGCTTTGCACACAAGCTGCAGGAGTCCTGATCGACAAACCTTCTTTACATAGCATTTTTCAAAACGCCTTAAAAAAATAATCTATGGCAGAATATCCTCTTCCCAAATTTCACTTCCAGGTAGAATGGGGTGGATCAAGAATCGGCTTCACAGAAGTGTCCGGTCTTGATATTACAACCGAAGTCATCGAATACCGCGACGGCGCCAGTCCCGAATACTCCAAGGTGAAGATGCCCGGGCAGCGCAAATTTTCGAACATCTCGCTCAAGCGCGGCACGTTCAAGGCCGACAATCAATTTTATGCCTGGTTCAACACCGTGAGCCTGAACACCATCGAGCGCCGCAACCTGGTGATCTCGTTGCTCAACGAAAACCACGAGCCCGTGATCGTCTGGAAGGTCAAGAACGCGTGGCCCACCAAGATCACCCCCACCGACCTCAAAGCCGATGGCAATGAAGTCGCGATCGAGAGCCTGGAGCTGGCCCATGAAGGACTGACCATTCAAAACGAATAGCATATGGACTTGTCCTATCCCCAAGTGGGTTTCCATTTTTTGGTGGCGTTTGAATTGTTTCCACAATTTCCAAACGACCTGCGCTTCCAGGAAGTATCGGGTCTCAACGTGACGATGGAATCGGAACCGTTGAAGGAGGGTGGCGAGAACCGGTTTGTACACCAACTGCCGGTGCGGAGCAGCTACAGCGAACTCGTGTTGAAGCGCGGGAAATTTATGGGGTCGGGCATTCTCTTTTGGTGCAAGAACGCCATCGAGAATTTTGAATTCAAGCCCACGAACATCCTCATCTCGTTGTTGAACGACGATCACCTGCCGCTCTACAATTGGTACGTCATCAATGCCATTCCCAAGCGACTGGAGATCTCCGGCTTCAACGCCGAAAGGAGCGAGGTCGTGATCGAAACGTTGGCACTGAACTATCAGTATTTCAAATATTACGACCCCGCCAGTGCAGCCTTAGATCTGGCGGGTTCGCTTACCGGGTCCATTGGAGGCAGCATCAGCATTTAAAAAATAAATCATGCCGGTAGAGATCAGGGAACTCCACATTAAAGTGCTCGTACAGGGCGATTCGCAAAACGAAAGCAACCCGACGGCCACATCTGTTTCACCAACGAATGTGGACGCCATCGTGGCGGAATGCGTGGAACAAGTTGTGAAGATCATCAAGGATAAAAAAGAACGATAGCGTATGCCTGGCGAGTTAAAGAAAATGAAGATCAAAGCCCTCGAGAACGGAGTGGCTACCACCAACCCGGACCTGATGTACGATGCATTGGTCAATCCGGAAACCTACACGGTGCGGCACCGGGTTGAATACAACCCCACGCCTCCGGCCGCGGGCGCTACGGGAAAGGATCAGCAGTACAACTACACGCCCCCGCCAACGCTCCAGTTTGATTTCATCTTTGATAGCACGGGAGTCATCCCCAAACCACTCGGCGGCATTGCCGGGGCCTTGAGCGGTGTTCCTATCGCGGGAGCCATAGCCGGCGCGCTGGCGGGTGGGGAAAAGTATGATCTGATCAAAGAATTGGAGAAATTTAAACGCGTCGTCTATGACTACAACAGCACCGCGCACGAACCCCGGCGCTTGCAGTTGTTGTGGGGTACGTTATTTTTTGAAGGTGTGCTCACCAGCCTGCAGTTCAACTATAAACTTTTCCAACCGGATGGTACGCCCATCAGGGTGGTGGCCACGGCGGCTTTTTCGGGAACGATAGAAGACGATCTGCGGGTGGCCAAAGAAAAAAGCAATTCACCCGATCTCACGCACATTCGCGTGGTGAAACAGGGCGACACGTTGCCGTTGATGGCCTATAAAATATACGGCGATTCGGCCTACTACCTGGAAGTTGCCCGCGTGAACAAACTCTCCAATTTCCGAAACCTGCAACAGGGCATGAAGATCAAATTTCCACCCATCAATAAAAGCTTGAAATGAACGCCAGCAGGGTTTTGCCAACACGCCGGCCAGCCAACCTGGTCACCTTCACCATCAAAGTAGATGGCGAGGCCTTGCCGCGGACGTATGGCATTTTGTCGATCGTGGTCAACAAAGAGGTCAACAAGATTCCATCGGCCATGGTAGTGATCCAGGACGGAAGCGCCGCCAGGGCAGACTTTGAAGGCAGCAACACGGCGCTGTTCATTCCGGGAAAGGAAATCGAAATTCTCACCGGGTATCAATCCGATGAGTCAACCATTTTTAAGGGCATCGTCATTCAGCACGGCATAAAAATCAAAAGCAACGGCAGCACCATGCTCACGCTGGAATGCAAAGACCTGGCGGTGAAGCTTACCGTCGGGGCGAAGCATAAATACTTTGTCGATAAAAAAGACAGCGAAGCCATCGAAGACATCATCGACACCTATGGACTCGACAAGGATGTTGAAGCCACGACCGTGCAACACAAAGACCTGGTGCAATTCAGTGCGACCGATTGGGATTTCATGGTCGCGCGCGCCGAAGCCAATGGAAAAGTTTGCCTGGTCGACGACGGCGTGATCACCGTGAAAGCGCCCACCCTCGACGGCGAGCCGGTCTTGGATCTCCTCTATGGCGGCACTATCCTCGACTTTGATGCCACGATGGACGCGCGCGATCAATACCAGGCCGTGAAAGCTTTTGCCTGGGATCCCGCCACGCAGGCGATCGTGGAGACTGATGGAACCGATCCGGCCCTCGCAGGCAACGGCAACCTGGCGCCTTCCGATCTCGCATCGGTCATCGGGTTAGAACATCTGGATCTGCGCAGCACGGGAATATTATCGCAAGAAGAATCGCAAGCCTGGGCCGACGCCCAATGGGTGAAGTCACAATTGTCGAAGATCAGGGGACGCGTTGGCATCCGCGGATATGCCGAGGTGAAACCGGGCGATCTCATTGCGCTCGACGGATTGGGCGATCGCATGAATGGAAAAGTTTATGTGTCCGGCGTCCGTCATGAAGTCGGCAGCGGCACCTGGAAGACCGACATCCAGTTTGGTCTCTCACCGGAATGGTTCACACAAACTTATCCCGTAAGTCAGCTGCCCGCATCGGGCATGTTGCCCGCCATACAGGGTTTGCAGATCGGCGTGGTATCGCAATTAAAAGAAGACCCCGCCGGCGAAGATCGCATCCTGGTGAAGTTGCCCATCATCGACAGCGACGACACCGGCATTTGGTCGCGGGTGGCGTGCATGGACGCGGGCGACACACGCGGTAGTTTTTTTCGCCCCGAGATCGGCGATGAAGTAGTTGTCGGCTTTCTCAACCAGGATCCGCGCCACGCGATCGTGTTAGGAGCATTGAACAGCAGCAGTAAACCGGCGCCCCTCACGGCCACCGACGAGAATCACGAGAAGGGATACGTGTCGCGCAGCGGCATGAAATTGATCTTCAACGATGATAAGAAATCCATCCGGATCGAATCTTCGGCCGACAGAAGTTTTCTGTTGGATGAAGACGCTGGGGTGATCAAGCTGGAGGATGGCAACGGCAACAAGATCATTCTCAATGCCGACGGCATCACGATCGAAAGCAAGAAGAAGATCACCCTCAAGACCGACGATGACATTGACATTCAAGGCAAGAACATAAGCCATGCGGCCCAGATGAGTTTCAAAGCGGACGGCAGTTCCGGTCTGGAACTCACCAGCAGCGCCGTGGCAAAACTAAAAGGTTCACTGGTACAAATAAACTAAAACGATCATGCCTCCAGCAGCACGTATAGCCGACATGCATGTTTGTCCGATGACTACGGGCCCCGTGCCCCACGTGGGCGGTCCGGTTTCAGGTCCGGGTTGTGCCACCGTGTTGATCGGCGGCATGCCTGCGGCTTGCGTGGGCGACATGGCGGTTTGCACCGGGCCGCCGGATACCATCGCGGCCGGTTCCACCACGGTGCAGATCGGTGGAAAATTTGCCGCGCGCATGGGCGATACGATGGCCCACGGCGGAACCATTGTGGTGGGATGTTTTACGGTTTTAATCGGATAATATATATGAGCGAAGATCATTCTTTCTTAGGTACAGGCTGGAGCTTTCCCCCCACGTTCGACAACACGAGCGCGCAAGTGGCGATGCTGTCGGGAGAAGATGACATCGAGAGCAGCCTCCAGATCTTGTTGTCCACCGCGCTGGGCGAGCGCATCATGCAACCGAAATTTGGCTGCAACCTCAGCGACATGGTATTTGAAAACCTGGACGTGACCCTCCAAACAGAAATGAAAAACCGGATCGAAAAGGCCATCCTATTCTATGAACCACGTGTCGACCTGGAAGGCATAGCGTTGACACCGGACGAGACCGGTGGTCTGATCATCATCGACGTGCGCTACATCGTGCGCGCCACCAACACACGCGGCAACCTGGTATATCCTTTTTACCTGACGGAAGTTTAAGCCATGACAGACCTCACGCACATCTACCAATACTTGCGCAGTACCGACGGCGTCAACCAACTGCAACGCAGCCTGGTGGCGCTGGATCCGTATTTCGTGCGCATGGATGAGCGTCGGAAGAGCGACCTGATCGATTTTGTGTTAAAATTATCGGAGCAGATCAGATACTATGATCTGAACAACAAGGTAAAGGGAAACTGGCGACCCTTCTTCGAATTTGCCGATGCCGGCAGCACCATCGTGACCCGTGCGGCTACGGTTGGCCCGTTGCCCCCTTTTCTTTACGCCAACGGAACCGACGGCCTTGGTGCAACGATCACCCTACTGGCCAATGGCGCCTTGCCACCGCAGGATGGCGTCGCCTTGCTGAATGGCGACCGGTTGCTGGTATGGAAACAGTCAACGGCCTTTCAAAATGGTGTGTATACCATCACCCAGGGAACCGGCACAACGCCAACCCTGTTGAGAAGATCGGACGGTGCTGATCAAACGGCATTCCTCGACCGGCAAATTGTGGAAGTGATGGAGGGCGACCAGCATGCCCGGAGATTTTTCACCCAGGAAGTAGCGAAGCCCTCGATTGGCGCTTCGGATATTACGTATTTGAGGAGAGGCCTTTCCCGCAACGACTGGTCTCCACACCTGGCTTTGTTCATGGCGTTTCTACAAGCCCATGCCATTGCCCAGCGAGATTTGAATGAAACGACCGGCCGCCACCTGCGATACTACTACGAAGACGTACTGCGGTTGCAACGAAAGGCGGCGCAACCGGATCAAGTGCATGTGGTGTTCGAGTTGGCCAAGAATGCCACGACCTGGCGCTTGCCTTCGGGCACCTTGCTCGATGCCGGAAAATCCGCGGATGGTAAAACGCCTCGGCAATACAGTCTCGACCATGAGATGGTTGTTCATACGGCCACGGTGCAGTCGCTAAAGTCGTCCTACACCGATTTGAACTCGGCCGGGAAGGCCATCATCTTCAAGGCAGAAGATGCCACCGTGGTGGAGAATGATACCGGCACGGGCTGGCGGCCATTTGGCAGCAGCCAGTTAAAACGTTCACCGGAGTCGCGGACCATGACCGAAGCGAAACTCGGATTTGGGATCGCTTCCCCGGCGTTGTTGCTTGCCGAAGGAGAACGGATGATCACCGTTACTCTCAATTTGCATGCTTCGGCTCCCGCAACGGATCCCCTGGGGCTCAGCTATGCCTTTGAAATTACGCTTACCGGCGAGAAGGGCTGGGTCACGCCGTTGATCCACACGGTAGATTATATACCGCCGTCAGGCGCAGTGCCGGCACAATTGGTCGTCACGTGCAGCTTGCCGGCAAAGGAAGTGGCGTTGGTTGCCTACAGCGAAGCGATCCACGGTGCCGGATTCAAAACCCAATGGCCGGTATTGCGTTGCGTCGTCTTGCCTTATGCCTACCAGTTGGAGTTCTTGAATATTTATGTAGTCACGAGCATGGATCTGGTCGTGGACGCTAAAGGTGTGCGAAATCTCGTTTTGCAAAACGACGAAAATGTGCAGCCCACGGGCAAACCGGCTTTGCCTTTCGGCTCCCAGCCCAGCATCCGAAACAACTTTTACATTGGCAGCGCAGAAGTGTTTGCCAAGAGCATTCAATCGTTCACCCTGTCGCTGGAGTGGAAGGATCCGCCGGAAAACTTTAATGATTATTACAAGGGATACGACAATCCGTCCATTGGCTATGACGTATTCATTGCCGACATGTATGTGCTGGCCGGCAGAAACTGGACGTTAATGCCTTTCGCACGAAATTTCTTATTCGACGGAACCGCCACGGCAAATGTGAAGAACACCGTGCTGAGCAGCGCCA
>DATDAV010000244.1:0-8499 GCA_036525235.1 Chryseolinea sp.
CTCCTGGATTCGGGCGTTTATCACTGCCAGCAGGCAGCCGAAAAGGCGTTGAAAGGCTGGCTGACTTCCAAGGAGGTAGAATTCCACAAGACTCACGACTTGGTTGAATTGTTGAACCAGAGCATCCCCTTAAACAAAGAGCTCGCGTCTTTTGATACCGCAGCCAGAAATCTGGCTCCATTTTCAGTCCGATTCCGATATCCAGGCGATACTTTTGAACCACCACTGGAGGAAGCTATTCAAGCGTTGGGAGAACGCATCCAAATTAGTGGATTTCGTGATCTTTGCCCTGAAGTCCGACTTTCCGGAATCCCTTGGCCACCTTTAACGACCCGATAACCAATAACCGATAACCAATAACCGATCACGAGCGAAGCAATGAGCGACACCCTACTCAGCCCGCCGGCGTCCGCGCCATCCAATGCCGCCGCCGAATTCGTCCTTTGAAAAATCGCGATACAAGCGTGGGCACGGTGACGTCCGCAGCCCAAATACCCGACCAGGCGAGCCCGTTCAAAAGCAAACTGAACGGCTTGCTTCGAAACGTGGGCATCGTCGCTGGCGGCCACGCTGTTTTTCTGCTTCTTACAGCGGTAACCGGAATCTGCCTGGTTAGGTGGCTTCCCGTCGAACAATACGCGCTCTATACCGTCGTGTTCGCGTTGTTTACCATGCTCAATTTGTTGGCGGATTCCGGCCTGGCAGCCGCGACAACCAACGAGGCTCGGCGTCAATGGCAATCTCCCTCGTACGTTTCCATGGTCGTTGCCTCAGGAAGACGATTGCGGCGCATGGTGTGCCTGATCGTTTACCCGCTATCCCTGCCGCTAGGCATGTATATGTTGCACGGGAATGGCTACTCCATAGCGGACGTGAGTATCGTTCTCCTTCTGGCGTACGCCTCGAGTTTTATTGCAATGGAATCCGGCTTGTTTGATGTGCCTCTCCGTCTACACCAGGCCAATCAAAAGGAGCAAACCACGAACGTAGTGAGCACGGTTATTCGCGCAACAGCCATTGTTAGCATCGTTCCGGTATGGCCGACGGCCATCGCGGCCATGCTGGCGGTTCTCGCCTCGCAATTGGTTCAATTTTTTGGCCTCCGCCGAGCCGCTGGCGAGTACGCTCATCCATCCGCCCGGCACGATCCGCATGTGTTGTCCGCCATCGGGGCGTTCGTGAAATCGACTTTGCCGGTCTCGTTGTATTTCTCGTTTTCAGGACAGATCGCTGTTTGGCTCGCGTCTATTTTCAGTGACACCGAAGGCGTTGCCGCCATCGGGGGACTCGGCCGCCTCGGTCACATTTTCGGCATGAGCTCGATGGTGTTCGGCACCGTTTTTATCCCCCGTTTCGCCCGGCTTACCGAGGACCGGGCACTAGTTACCAAACGACTTTCCCTTACGGCCCTTGTCCTGATCGGCCTGACAAGCGCGGTAATTCTGCCCGTCATGATCGGGCCACAATATTTCTTATGGCTGCTGGGAAACGGTTACGCCAATTATCCCTACGAGCTCCGGATATGTGCACTCGGCGCCTTCATCTACTGCCTCTATGCGGGAATGTTTGGGCTGGCGACGGCGCGCGGCTGGATCGTGAAGCCGCAAGTCCTAATACCAATTAGCATCGCGTTTCAAGTCCTCTTGATCCTCCTTTTTGACGCCAGCAAGCCCGCTGGCATCCTTTGGATCTCCGGCTTAGGCTATCTCCCTGCACTCATCGCAAATATTTACGTATGCATAAGAGGCATCCAACGAATGAAGTTAGAGAACTGAGTGTTCGGCAATGAATGTACTTTACCTGACTCCACATGTTGAAGATTACCTCTCGGACAGCCTGTTTCATGGCATGAGATCATTGCTAGGCTCCGCAGTAGTCGACTATCCGAAATGCGAGCGGTTGTACACAAATTGCACTCCCGCAATCAGGAAAACGATTCGAGGCGGAGGTTTCACATTGTATACAGGGCTATGCGAAGATATCGAAGTGGACCGAACGGACATTGAGGCAAAAATCCGCCGCGGCGCCTTCGACCTGATTATCATTAGCGACATCTGGCGGCTATTTCGATGGTTCGCGAGGATGCGACGCTGGTTGGACCCGCGAAATACCGTTCTTTGCGACGGCGCGGACTCTGGACAGGTCTATCCAGTATCCGGCTATTGGTGGCGTTACCCCGCGCGATGGTTTGTTCCCTCGCCTAAACAATTTCTCTATTTTAAGCGGGAATGGACCCAAGACTCCGTTGCCTCGTTCCCGGACTACTGCCTTCGGCGTATTGCAAATTGGCAAACAAAACCGGGTGCCAACTGGCGAAGGATTGGATTTTCTATACCGGAAGAAAAAATCGTCCGAGATCTTCCAGCCAAAACCAAACTATTTCCGGCACACATCGTTGATCCAGAAGTCAGCGATAAGCTTCCCAATTCCAGCGTTTCATACGCATTTGCCAGTGAAAATCCTTATTATGGGGACCTTCAGGAGTCCAGGTTTGGCATCACTACCAAACGCGCCGGGTGGGATTGTTTGAGACACTATGAAGTGGCGGCGCAGGGAAGTGTCTTGTGCTTTAGAAACCTGAATTTGAAACCTGAAACGTGTGCGCCTCACGGCCTGAATTCGCGGAACTGCATTACCTACAACAATGCAGATGCTCTATTTCGAAAGATAGAAACGATAAGCGACAGTGACTATGAGGACATGCAAGCTGTCTCTCTTTCCTGGATCCGGTCGAATACGACAACAAAAACGGCTGAGAGTTTTCTGACAGAAGTGAAACGCTCACGGAAGAACTGACTGGCAATAAAATTGGGTATGAATCTTAAACCCGAGCTAAAAACACTATTCTGGAGAATGGAAGCGCCGAAGTATATGCCACCATGAGTGCCCTAGTCTCTATTATCTTAACCGTATACAAACGCACCGAATACATTCGGCAGGCGATCGACAGCGCTCTGGCCCAGACGTTTCGCAATTTCGAGATTCTGGTCACCGATGATTCCGATAGCGAGGAAATCCGGCGTATCTGCGACGATTATTCCCATACTGGCCTCCTGAGATATCGGAGCAACCGCCCACGGCTGGGCGTTGTCGGAAATCTGAAGGCGGCGATCAACGAAACGAATGGGAAATTCATCTCCATTCTCAACGACGACGACTATTGGAGTCCAGTCTTTTTGGAACAACTAGTAGCAGCCCTTGAGGCCAACCCCGACTGCGCGCTGGCGTTCTGCGATTTTTGGATTGTGGATTCAAAAGGGCAGATCGACGCTGGCAGCACAAAGAATGTGTCGGCCTTATACGTACGCGACAAGCTTGACTCTGGGATCCATCACGACGCGCCCCAACTGGCGGCCCTAACCAACTCCATTACCCTCGCCATGGGAAGCGTCTTTCGGAGAAGCGAACTAAAAGTGGATGATATCCCCGACGAAGCGGCAGGGTCCTATGATCTCTGTATCTCATGCCTCCTGGCTGCGACGGGCCGGTCATTTTACTATATTCAAGAACGACTTACTTATTATCGTGTTCATTCCGCAATGGAGACGGCAAGACAGGTAGCCGATTCTGGCAGATCGATAGCTTTCGTTTATAACGAGATCCACCAGAGGAATTTCTTTCCAGGCCTGCGCGCCGCGATTGAAGCAAAACTCGCGGAAGCGCTATTTGTCTCCGGGTTAATGGAATTGCGCTATGGCGACGGGAAACACGCGCGATCCTCATTTCTCAAGGCGCTCAAACTACGGATGGAGCTTAAATCGTTTGCAGGGATTGTGGTTTCCTTATTACCACCTCCGCTCGCAAAAAAGCTGTCGCAGCTTTCTTTTGAAAAGAATTGACCGCGAATTATCGGCCAAGAAGGACGGAGTTCAAATCGAACATCTCTTTACATTGACTGGCCGACGCTCCGACAAAATCGTTCAGTCACTCGTAATCCCGTCATACTCGGAAATCCTTCACCATGCCCATCGTTTTCGTCATTATTCCGGTTTACAACCGCAGAACAATCACATTGCAATGCCTGGAACAATTGCGGTCCAATGGAGACCTCGGCTGGCTCAAAGTCGTTGTCGTGGACGACAGATCACCGGATGGAACGGGGTCGGCTGTGAAGGAGCGTTTTCCGGAAGTGGATGTGATTTACGGCGACGGCAATTTGTGGTGGAGTGGCGGAATCAAAATGGGAATGGAATATGCCTGTCAGAATAGCGCCAATTTTATCGTTTGGCTAAACGATGATTGTTTCCCGGCTCCTGGATGTGTTAAAACCTTAGTCGAGCATGCCACTAACTCCGGAGAGATTGCTTTGTCAGCTCCCTTTCGAGGAGAGCACTACTACGGTGGTTTTCTGAAGACAAAGTTCGGCCTGAAAATGCTGCCCTTCTCGCCAGACACGATCCAGGCGTGCGAAACGTTCAACGGCAACCTCGTCTGTATTCCGCGTTTGGTCGTCGCGACCATCGGTTACCCTGATGCGACGCGTCTACCTCAGTGCGGCGCAGACACGGACTATGGCTTGCGGGCTACTTCGGCTGGATTCAGAGCTGTAGTCGTGGGGGCAGCAAAAAGTTGGATCCGCTCCGAAATGCATAGCGCCGCTCGTTCGATCCTTAGGGACAAAGTAACGCCCGCGGATATTGTCAAGAGTTGGTTTTGGAAGAAAAGTTCTCTGTACGCTCCGGCGATGTGGACGTACCGCACTCGTCATTGGCATGTAATTGGAATTGGCCTCTTTTTCTTCGAAACGTTGACGCCATTAGCGTTGTCATTCTGGGGAACGTTCGCCCCAGACTTTTGCAAACTCTGGCCAGCAACATTCAAGACGTGGTTCCATCAACGCCATTTGCCGAAATCACCATCGGATCAGCCCCAAAAGACATAAGCACAAAAAGGTCGATTCCTTGGGAAAAAAATCGAGGACCAGTTCGACAATTCGACAATTGGACACCTCCCGGCTTGATCGGAACATGGGTTAACGAATGGTGGGAGAGAGGATGCGAAGGTTGGGGAAATACGCGCGCAGGTACCCGCGATCGTCTGTGGCCAAGGAGTCGGCTTGGGTGGCGGCGTGGGCGGCAACAAGAAAATCTGGTAAAATCGTTGTCCACGGCCCCCCTTCGTTCCGATAATCACGGAAGATTCGCCCTGCCAGGTTTGCCGCGTCTTCGTTGAGCGCACTGTGCCGGAGGTCGAGATCTTGAAGCGCCGCGCGGCACGCCTCGTCCGAGGGAAAAAATGAACGAATTTCCGCATATACCACCGACGAAACCAGCAAGGAAGCCGCCTCCGCTGCGGATTGCAGGCAGCCGAGCCAGAGTTCTCCTTTCGGTTCGCCCTTAAAGATCGCCAGCAGGACGGAGGTATCGACGGCGACAGCATTCACCGGCCATTTCCTTTCAGGCGTCCCTTGGGCAATTCGACTGATCCGCGCAGATCATTCAGCAATTCAGCTACACTACGATCGCCGAGTTCAGCCTTTAGGCAGCCGAATACCTTGGATTGCTTGCCACGGTTCACCACTTTACGAAGCCGGATGCCGTCCTCCGCAGCCGTAAAATCCACCAAGGCACCTGGCTCGATTCCGAAACGGTCGCGGAGCTCCTTTGGAATGGTGACTTGCCCCTTCGAGGTAACCAATGCTTTCATGACCTAAAGTAAGAATCTCGAATAAGAACATCAAGTTGAACTTTCAATGCGGAACGTCGTTTTCAGAAACCAGAAGCATCCTCACGACTTGCTTTCTGGAATCTCAAGCCACTGGTTCATTCAAGTGAATCCACCCCCAAGGCCCGGCCAATGGTCTCGTCTGGGGATGGATGCTTTCCTGTGGCGACACAGGCAAGGTTTACTCGGGTTGACAAGGCCGCAGAGCAGTAAGTACCCTCCGCCATCACGGGACGCGTTGAAATCACTCGGGCCTTGGTGTGTTTCACAGATCTCATCTCCAACACGGCAATCAACTCATCCGCAATGCACTCGAATTCGATAGCCAAACTGCTTACCGCAATCGTTGGCTGTCTGCTGTCGGTCTTCCTGATCTACCAGATTCTCTATAGCCGCACAGGTGGGGTGGCCATGTTAATCACCTGCATGGGCATTGCCGGGGCCATTACAGCGATCGTCAATCCAAAAGCAGGTCTCTATCTGACAGCCGCTTCCACCGCCTACGTGGACTTCGGCAAGCAGGTCGCTGTCTATTACGGAGAGGTGTCGCCGCTCACCATCATTCAGGTGCTGCTGGTGTCCATTGCCTGCCTTGGAGGTACCTATCTAGGTATTTTCTTCCGCGCCGTTGTATTCCGGACGCTGAAACTGCAGCGATCGGACGTAGCATTGTTCGGTCTCGCAGGGGTCGTCTGTGCAATCCTTTTTGCGCTAAATCGCGATTCAGGCACTGCCACTGCAGCCCAATTGGCCATCAACGCTGGTCTTTTCGTGGGTCTGATACCAACGGTGGCAATCCTTCTGAATGAAAAAGGGGAAGTCTTGAAGTTTGTCCGGTTTCTTTTTTGGATCCTACTGCCCTGGCCGATATGGGGTATCCGACAACATTTTTGGGGCTTTAACCAGATTGAATGGGACTACGCTCTCACGGGGTTGTCGCCCACAACCTCCAGCTTTATGCTAAGCTTCGCCGATCCTGCACCAACCGGATTTGGCTCGAACCCAGGTTCTTACTCGATCATCACCTTGTTTGTGCCGCTGGGACTTTGGCATGCGTTTCGCTATCCCAAACAGCGGTTTCTCTATTTCATGGCGGCTGTCGTTTACTACGCAGGATGTATCTTTTCGGAACACCGGACTGTCCTATTTTTCCCGTTCATTGCCCTTGCCTTCTATTGGTTCTGCCTCCGACCACACCGGACGGTCGCCGCTTACGCACTCGGCTTCGGCTTGTTCGTCCTCGCCGTCAGCTTCGCTGGTTACCTCGATCAAAATATCGCCAAAGCATCCGAATTTACGCGATCCCTCGTGCCTAATGACTGGGGAGAAACTGCCTTGAGCCTGGAAACGTTTTCTGATCGGCTCAAAGGGTGGCATCGATTGACTCAGCCGGAATCCTATTCATTGCTCGGCGGCATGGGGAGCGGCTGGACGGGGCCGGCAACTGCGGCTGAAGCAGCGCAGGAGTCGAATCATGATATTATCAATAAAATACTGATTAACTTCGGCGTAGTCGGTTTAATAACAGTAGCTTTCGCCGCTTTTTTTCTATTGCGCAGCTTGCATCAACTCACGCTTCGTGTGAACGATCCCGATTCTAAATCGCTATCCGCTATGTTGATCGCGATAGTCCTCCCCATGATTTTCATGTCGTTCGTCGGCGGCGGGAACATGAACGTCAATCCTCACAATCTGGTTTACTGGAGCTTTCTGGGCGTTGTGCTGTCGATCAGCCGGTTAGCGGATAAACGGCCTGAATCGCTCTTCCCTATCGAGGGGCACAAGGCCCAACCGCAGCCGATTGGCGTTACCCAACACGCTGTTTAACCTACAGGGTCGGACCAACTCGCTCTTCATGGGACTTGATTTCAATTCAATTAAACTGCTCATTTGGAGCAAAGCGGCTGGCATTGATTTTTCGAAATGCGCCATGCTGGGAAGACTATCCTTTATGGGCGTATCTGACGCGGAGGTTGCCGGGCTGCTCACAAAGGCAGGACATACTGCGCCGATAGGCGAGAGCATTACTTCTACGGGGTACGTCGAGCCACTCCTTACGTCCCTCGGAGCGCAGTTGGTAGAGAGCTTTGACGCCAGCAGCTATGAGAATGCCACCCACCGGTGGGACATGAACACACCTGTCTCCTCTGAATTCCACGATCGATACAGCCTTGTCCTGGACGGAGGCACACTGGAGCATGTTTTCAACTTCCCTAACGCTATTTCGTCCGCCATGAGGATGGTGCGGAAGGATGGCCATCTCATTGTTTGTGTTCCGGCCGATGGAATGTTCGGGCATGGCTTCTATCAATTCAGCGCCGAATTGCTCTACTCGCTGTTCTCCCCCGGAAACGGATATGAAGTCATCAGGATGTTTGTATTTCAGGATTATGCTCGTGCGCCAATTTACGAAGTAATCTCTCCGGCCGCGCTTCAACAACGAAACAAGCTATGCTCGAACATGCCAGCCCTCCTCTATGCAATCGGCAAGCGAATAGGCGATGTTCCAGACAAGCTTGAAGTGATGCAATCTGACTATGTGAATGCTTGGAAGGCCGACGGGACCAACAAAGGTCAATCCCTTCGCATTCCATTCAATACGGTTTATAAGCGACGCTATATCAAGTCCCTCGCAACAGCTATTCTCAACTTCCCGTTCTGGGCCAAACGGAGCTTTGTTCGCTGGAATCCATGAGCACGATGCTAATATCACGATCGAAGCGCCCTAAAAGAAAATCCTCTATCACATGCTGACGAAACTTCGTCGCTCGCTGCTTCCTTTGCTGGATTTTGACAATCGCGTCCAACTCATCATCAACCGGCTCATGTTTGCTC
>DATDAV010000245.1:0-1032 GCA_036525235.1 Chryseolinea sp.
AGAACGCAACTTTGGAGAGGCAGCTGTTCAGCACGGCTTTAAGCGGGCTCGCTGGCGGAACTTTGGAGGCAAAGCATTCAGGATTACCTCATCGCCGCTATTCAAAACTTCAGGATCATCGCCAGAAGGCAGAAAAATCTCCTCTTTGTTTTCGGCCGCAAGCTCCTCGGCAGCGCTGAATCGGATTATCGAGTTACCCCCTATGTTCCGACCAGCAATCGAATCGATCGATCCCTTCACCACTTAATCCACCCCGCACTTTCCCACCCTTTGGGCAACAGCCCGTCAAGATCTGACCCTATAGACTCCCGGTGCTTGTTTTAGCTCTATGATTTTCAGCCTGGTGGTTGCAGTAATTGTCCAGCAGCGAGATTTTATTCCCCCGCTGACTGTTTTCCTTGCGGGAGTGCTGCACGTCGCACTTACACCAGTGGCATGATAAATTGTCGAATTGTCGGCCTAACCAGTCACTGCAGACTGCAGCATTAAAAAGGAAACCTATATGAAAGACGTTGAAACAAAACGGAGTTGTCACCAGAACACCAGAACAACGTGAAGAACTACTCAGAGCGTTGAAAGCCCGTTTTGCGGAGAATATGAACCGCCATAAAGGTCTTGAATGGTCTAAAGTAAAAGCAAAGCTGAAAGCTAGTACCGAAAAACTGTGGTCACTTAATAAAATGGAAAGAACTGGCGGTGAACCGGATGTTGTTGGTCATGATAAAAAGACGGACGAATACATTTTTTGTGATTGTTCAGCGGAAAGTCCGACCCCCTTTATGCAATCATGTTTAAGGGACATTACACTAGTTGCCAACGGGCGGCGGGTCCAAGAGGCCAAGCTGCTGCAGGTGAAACTCGGATATTCGTCGGGTCAACTCGAGTTCCAGACCCCCCTTGATTTTCCCAGCCGCAACTTCGTCCTGCATTCTCTTCAAAAGCACGGGCATCGGGCGTTCAACTTTCTTCCAGAGTTCAATATCCCGTCGCATTGCGGCGATGTTGGACTCGTCGTCCGGACCGTTCGACAAT
>DATDAV010000246.1:0-138432 GCA_036525235.1 Chryseolinea sp.
AACACATGCCGATGCATACGGCGAAAAACACTCTTTTCATTCTTCTGGAGTTTAAAAAAATTAAATGCTATGGTAAAGAATACAAACGACAACCGTGCTGGTATTTTCAGATCGCAAGAGGCCGGCGCGTTGTCCTGTGCAAGGTAGAAAAGTCCTTCGCTAATCGGCAATAGGGCCTGTCGCCTAAAACGCAACGAAGTGATTTACAACGACTAATTTAGGTAACCAGGTTTTGCGCCGATATCTCCGCAACAGACCGGCAACCCGATAGCCCCAGGGTCAGATCGAAGTCGGCAATGAAATTGTTCAACACCTCCGTCACGCCTTCTTCGCCGGCCAGTGCCAGGCCATAGACATAGGGCCGGCCGATGCAAACCGCGGTAGCCCCCAAGGCCAGCGCCTTGAACGCATCGGCGCCACCGCGGATACCGCTGTCGAGGAGGATCGGAATTTTTTTGTTGACCACGGCCGCAATCGCCGGCAATGCCTGTAGCGTTCCGATGGCGCCATCCACCTGGCGCCCGCCGTGGTTAGAGATCAGGATGCCGTCCATGCCGTGATCGATGGCCTTCAAGGCGTCGTCGGGGTGGAGGATGCCTTTTAGTACGATCGGGAGTTTTGTGCAGGAGCGAAGGAAGGCCAGGTCTTCCCATGTGGTGCAGGGGTTGGAATAGGTTGAGACAAAAGTGCGCACGGCCTTCACGGGTTTGCCGGACAAAAGCTTTTTAAGAAAACCATTTCCAGGATAGTGGTTCACCATCGCCACCAAACCTTGCAAGGTTCGAAGCGTGATGCGCCGTTTCATATCGGGTGCGTCGTCGGGCAGCTCCAGCATTTTTTGAAAGACGGGGTCGCTGGTGTATTGGGCAATGCCTTTGCCTTCCAGGAAGGGAAGGTAGGCCAGCTCCAGGTCGCGCGTGCGCCAACCCAGCAGGGTGGTGTCCAGGGTGACGGCGATGGCTGAACAGCCGCACTGCTCTGCGCGTCGTACAAAACTGGCGACAAGATCATTCGATTTACTCCAGTAAAGCTGAAACCAACGGGGTGACTGGTGCATGACTTCTGCACAGGCTTCCATAGGCCGCGAAGCCTGGTTGGAGAAAATGTAAGGCACACCCAACCGGGCGGCTACCCGGGCCACGGCGACGTCGGCTTCTTTGTGTACCATCTCCAGGACGCCGATGGGGGAGAGCAGAAAAGGGGTTGGAAGTTTCTGTCCGAAGAGTGTGATGGAGGTATCGCGTTCGCCCACATCCCGCAACATGCGCGGCACAATTTTGTATTTCTCAAACGCTTCGCGGTTGTTGCGCATGGTGCTTTCCCGGCCTGCGCCACCGGCCACATAAGCAAAAGCTTCGGGATGCATCACTGCTCCGGCAGCTTCTTCCAGTCGTGCGAAATCGATGTTCACTTTGGGGCTTATTCCTGCAAAGCCTTTCAGATAAATTTCTTTTTGCCACATAGCATGAGCGGATGTGAGCAGGGAAGATAACATTTATTGGCCGCACTTTTATAGCGGCTGGCCAATTCTGAAGATAGATCCGGAGAAAAATGAGATGCAGTATGTGCGTTTGATGTTCTGTAAGGATCTACAGGAACATCAAACGCAAAAATGTTATTGCCTGAATTTGTACGAAAGACCGATGCTGACACCCGGCCGGTACTGCTTCAGCGTGAAAGGGAGATGGAGGGTCTCGTTCACCAACAAGGTGCGGGTAATAGAGGGTTGAACAATGAATGTTAGACGATTATCCAGCGCAATCTCGGCACGGTACAATACCTGGTAGTTGAAATAGCTGGACGAAGCGTTGTCATAGGGTTCATCGACTGAAGCATGGGTCAGTCCTCTTTGATATTGAAGGGCCACTCCAATCTTGTGTGAAAGCCGGTGCTCCTTCAATGTATACAAAACGCCCGCCTGAGCGCCGACGTTCAACATGTTGTAGGAAACAGAGCGCTCGGCAGTAGCGGGTTTGACGGCATACGAAAGACCGTCCACGCCATTTTCGATCACTACGTTGCCGGTGTTTTGGTAGGTGTATTGCAGGGTCTGCGACTGGTGATAAACCGACAAGCCTCCAAAGTATTCAAACTTCTTTGACAACCTTCCCTGCACACCCGCCTCCAACGCCAGCCCAAGCCTGTCGCCCGAAAGCATGGAAGGCTTCTTGAATTTCTGAATGACAACGCCGTCGCGAGCCGACGGTGTGGCGGTTTGAAAGGAGAGCGTAGGGCTGAACAGGGCATAAAATGAAATGCCCGCGCGTTTCTTTTGTGGGCGGTTGTAGGGAGTCTTTTGCCCAGCCGCCCCGGTAGCCTCGCCTTTAGACAGCGTGGTCAAAATCTCTTCCTGTTGGGATGAATCGCTAACGATCGGTTTGATGCGTGGATCTTTTATGGATAAGGCTGGTATAGATAAGGCCGTTGTCGATAGAGGTTCATCTGCCGGACTGATCGCATTCGGGTTGTAGGACGATACGTTGTTTAGCGGGGACTCCTGTTTCGGGGATGATCCCTGTGGGGAGACATTGACGAACGCTATGGAGCCGGTTACCTCAATCGGTGGTGTGCTTTGATGCGGTTGTAAATTAGGATGACGATTCTCGTTCGATGTTGCGTTGGATGATGCTGGCGATGAATCTGACGCCCGCCTTGCGGTGGATCGTGCCGCGACATCCGAATTGAAATCAGGAGATACCATGGGTGTTGACCCTGAATGCTGATTCAAAATACGGGAGGTAGTTACATTCGAATCTAAACCAGCGCTTGCCGTAGACAACGTTGACCCTGCGCCAGGATTTGAGCGTGTGCTTTTTTTGTTTGTAGACGTTGCCTCCGCCTTGCGTTCTTGTTGACCTGCTGGTGATAAAGAAGCATCCTGTGAACCTGCATTTTCCTCATGGATTTTAGACTGCGTCGCAACATCTTCTGTGGATGCTGACTTTGGTTGGACGATGGTCAAGGTATCGCCTCCAACCTGCGCCGGCCTGTGCCACAATGCCCAGCCCAAGATCGCCACGGCCAGGATTCCAGCAACCCGATTCAGCCACGGTGCCCATAGCGGGTTGCGCGGCGGCAGGGCGGCGGCGATTTTTTGCCACCGGTCGTCGTCGGGTTGCTCCGTGTAGTTGTTCAGGCGGTTTTCCAGCGCCTTGAACGCTTCGTGTTCAGGCAAGTTTTTCATAGTAATGCGTCAGGTTCTGACATTTTAATTTTTTTTTCAGTAGCTGCTTGGCGTGGTGAAATTGCGAGCGTGAAGTGCCTTCCGAGACCTGCAGCATTTCTGCGATCTCGGCATGGCTGTAGCCTTCAATGGCAAACAAGTTGAACACCATCCGGCAACCGTCGGGCAATTCGTTGATGAGCGTGAGCAGGTATTCGTCTGAAAAATTTTGAACGTTTGTATACAGATCGGCTCCTTCCTGGGTTTCGTTTTCTGTCGCGGGAGCAAAAATCATATCGTGTTTCTTGGCGCGGTGATATTGATTGATGGCGGTGTGCACCACGGTGGCCTTCATCCATGCTTCCAGTTTTTCGGGCGATGCCAGCTGGTTCAGGTTGGTGAAGATCTTCACAAAAGCATCCTGCAGAACATCCTGCGCTTGCTCGCGATCGCGCGTGTAGCGTCGGCACAAGCCCATCAGCTTGCCTTTGAAAAGATCGTATAACATGCGCTGCGCCTTGGGTTCGCCCCGCTTGCAGCGTTCGAATAAATCGTAATGGCGGCTCATGCGGCAACGATAAAAGCCCTCCCTTGTGGGAAGGCTTGTGAGGAGTATTTTTTTAGGGTCATGTCCAATGTCAACGGCTTACTTTTATAACCACCTTCGCCTGCCGGCACACGGCGTCGCGACACAACTGGTAGCGGAGCGAGTCGGTGCGCGAGGTACCGGCCGGCAAGTTGTCCGGTGTGTACGTTACGCCTTCCCACCCCATCCTCGCTTGTCCGTAAAGCGGTGCTTTGGCGATGCTTATTTTGTAGGCAAACAGCGAATCGCAAAGGGTATCGTTGCCCAGGACCCGTAGCAACACCGTATCGGCCTTTAGCGTGTCGGGGTTGATCTGGAGGGTGTCGCCGCGCAACGTGAACGTGCACGGGGGTGTTATCGTGGAAGCAGAGATGTAGACATAGCCGAAAGCAATCCTTCTAAGGTCGCGTGACTGGATCTTGTAGAGGAGCGTGTCGACTTTCGTGTAAGACGCGCCAGCCGTGTAGACGATCTTGTTGTTCGCCACGATCGCATCGCCATGACGCGGGCCGGTATTGTTGCCCTGCCAGAAAATGCTCAGCGTGTAGTCGAGTGTGTCGAGGCCACAAAGGTTGTCGTTGGCCAACACATCGATGGTGACCGGGTGATCGCCGTGGAAATTGTAAACGTAGTCGTCGGTCGGGTAGGGGCCGCAGGGCAGCTTGGTGGAATCGGGCTCTACCACGATCACCACCGTATCCCTGGCCAATATTTCGTTACTTTCAGAATAGACCGTGAATTCGAAGGCGTCGCGTGTGTAGCTGTTCCGGTTATCGGGTACATAGCGCAGGAGCCCGAGGCCTAGCGAGGAAAGCTTGCCTTTGGTCGTGGGTTGTGTAACCGTCAGGGTTACAGGACGATTCGCCCTGATTCGCCCGTTCAGGTCGATGACGGACGCACGGTTGCTGGATACAACAACGTCATTGTTCTTCAATCCCGTGTCGTCTACGAACACATCGGGGTCTTCTTTCAGGGTGTCGCATGCTGTAAAACAGAGCGCCAGGGCACCCATCAATAAAATCCCGAAAAGAATTTCTGACTTCAGGAATATTTTAGTTGTTTTCATGTTTGTACGATTAGGCTTCCGCCGGGTAAGACCTTTTGCGGGGAGATAACGTTGGAAGGCCTGCTAAATTTTTTCAAAAAATAATGAACAACAGAACCATAACCGCCGAGCTCCTCACCATTGGAGACGAAATTCTTTACGGACAAATCACCGACACCAACTCCCAATGGATGGGTGCAGAACTCGGCCTGGCCGGCATCAAAGTAGTGCGCAAAACCAGTGTGGGCGATGTTGAGAGCGAGATTCTCACCGCCTTGGCCGAAGCCGAACGGCGCGTGGATATCGTGCTCATCACCGGCGGCCTCGGCCCGACCAACGATGACCTCACCAAGCCTTGTCTGGCCAAGTATTTTGATTGCAAACTCAAAATAAACGAGGAAGCCCTGTTAGAGGTGACTGCATTTTTTGCCAGCCGCGGTCGCGAACTCACGGAAGTGAACCGCCAGCAAGCTGCGCTGCCGGAGTGCTGCGAAAAAATAACAAACAAAATGGGCACAGCCCCGGGCATGTGGTTCCACCGGAATGGAAAAGTGTTCGTGTCCATGCCCGGCGTGCCACACGAGATGAAACGCATGATGACCGACATCGTCATCCCCAAATTAAAGCAAACCTTCACCACGCCCGTTATCGTACACAAAGTGATCCGCACCGTGGGTATTGGTGAATCGTTCCTGGCCGAGAAGATCGTCGCCTGGGAAAACGCTCTTCCCCCACACATTAAGCTGGCCTACCTGCCAAGCCTCGGCGAAGTGAAGTTACGGCTCACGGCCATCGGCGACACTGAGGAAAAACTAAAAGCGGAAACCGAAGCGCTGAGTGAACAATTGCAACCTATCGTGGGCAGTTTCATTTACGCCCATGGCGAGGAACCGCTGGAGGTGACGGTGGGTAAATTACTGCGCGAGGCCAAGCTCACCCTTTCCATTGCCGAGAGTTGCACAGGGGGATACCTCTCTCACCTGATCACCAGCGTGCCGGGCTGTTCCGACTATTACCTGGGCACCATGATCCCCTATTCCTACGAAGTGAAAATGCGCCAGCTTGGGGTGAGACCCGAGGTGTTGGAAAAACACGGGGCCGTGAGCGAGCCCACCATCATCGAAATGGCCAACATTGTACGCGCCAAATTCAATACCCACATCGGCGTAGCCACCAGCGGCATCGCCGGACCCGGCGGAGCGACACCGGAGAAACCCGTGGGCATGGTCTGGATTGCTTTTTCGGACAAGGACAAAACCGTCACCCGTAAACTCCAGCTTTCGCCCGACAGGGCGATCAATATTAAGATGGCATCGGTGGCCGTGTTGAATTTGATCCGTCAGAACGTGGGCGGGTCAGGAGCCAGAATCCAGGATCCAGGAGCCAGGAATTAAAATCCGGCTTGTGCTTTTGTATTTGATTTCGCGATTGACAAACTTTGCACCTAACTAGACCCCTACCTGGCGCCGTTGAATTTAGCCCCCCAACTCCGGCCCTTTGGATTCTGACCACTGGATTCTAACTCCGGGCTTCTGGCTCGGATTTTGAATTCCAGCTCATGGATTCTGAATTCTAAACTCCTGGCTCCTGGATTCTGACTCCCGGCTCCTGATTAACCATTCTGTACTTGATCACGTAAGCATGTAATAAAGGGATGAATATGCGTTTTGTTGGGGCATTTCTTTTTTTGATTTTGGCCGCGTATAATCTTCGCGCGCAAACCACTATTTCTGGCCGGGTGATCGATAGCGTTAGTTCGCAGCCGGTGGCTTTTGTGAGCGTTGCCTTGCAGGATGGGCGACACGGTGCGAACTCGAATATGGAGGGCAATTTTACGCTTCGCATTCCGGCGGGGTATGACGGGTGGGTTTATTTCTCACACGTGAGCTATCAAAAGATGAAGCTGCCGTTGAGCGCTTTTCGGGGAAAGATCGTGGTGAAATTGAGACCGGGGTCGACAGTGCTTTCGGAGTTCACCGTATTTTCGGGGGAGAACCCTGCTTTTAAGATTATCCGCCAGGCGATCGAGCATCGGAAAGAGAACGATCCGGAAAACCTGAGGTCCTATAGCTATACGTCCTACTCCAAGTTTATCGTCACTCCATCCGAACCCAATCACAAGACCGACTCGATCATGCAGGCGCTCCGGCAACGGCCCGATAGCGTGAAGCTCACCAAGGATCAGAAATCGCTGTTGCAATTCGATGCCATCGCCGATTCGGCGAACCTGTTTCTGAGTGAATCGGTTTCCGAGAAGAAAGTCCTGCATCCCGGACAGGTCAAAGAGCAATTGTTGGCCTATCGCATTTCGGGATATAGGAGCCCGATGTTTAGCAGCGCCGCGATGGACGGACAACCGATTGCCTTCTATGAGGAGAACATCAAATTGTTTGGGAAAGAATTTATCAACCCGCTCCAGCCCGGCACCTTCCGGCGTTATGATTTCAATATTGTGGACACCACATTTTACCAGGCGGATACGGTATACGTTATTCAATTCGCGCCGCGCGACAAAAAATTGTTCAACGGTCTGGAAGGCGTCATCTCTATCGCGGTGGACGGTTATGCCGTGAAAAATGTGACGGCCACGGCAGCCGATCCGGTGGGATTGGTGGCCATTCGCATTCAACAGGACTATGAAAAGATAGACGGCCATTGGTTCCCCGTCCAACTTAACACCGACCTGGATTTTCACGACCTGGACTTTGCCGGCCGGAGTATGAAAGCCCAGCAGCTCAGTTTTTTGAGAGATGTGCGGATCAATCCCGAACTAAACAAAAAAGAATTTGGCGACATCGTGATGGACCTCTCCGCCGTGCGCAAAGACCTGAACGCATCCATCCTGGAAACGCATCGTGTTCGCCCGTTGGATCGACGCGAGTTGAACACCTACACCTTCCTCGACACGGCCATGCGCAAAGTGCGCTGGCTCGATGGCACCTTTGAAGCGCTGGTCACGGGCTCGGTCCCTGTGGGGTGGGTTGACGTGGACCTGAGCAAAGTCATGTCGTTCAATGCGTATGAGGGCGCCCGGTTTGGGATGGGACTGTACACCAACGACCGCGTTTCCAAACTTGTGCGCGCGGGAGGCTACTATGGCTATGGTATCAAGGACAAGCAACCCAAGTATGGCGGCGAGGTGAAGTTCACCTTCAACCGGAACCGTGACCTGTACCTGCGTCTGTCCTATGCGCATGACATCTACGAGACCGGCTCGCTCCATCAAAATAATGAAGGCCAATATCTCAGCACCGAGTCGTTCCGGCGATGGACGGCGTCGCGCTATGACCGGATCGATAACTACAAAACCGAATTCGGCTATCGCGTCCTGCCTAGCATTCATGCACGCCTTTCGTTGTCGCATCAGCAAATCCGTCCAACCTATCCCTACACCCTGGAAGTGAGCGGCGAACCACAAGATGTTTTCGATATCACCGAGGCCGCATTCAGCGTGCGCTATGTGCGCCGCGAGAACTACACCAGTCTGCGGGGCAAGAAAATATTTCTGACGCATAAATTCCCCACCGCTACGTTTTCCATTACAAAAGCGATCCCGTTTTTCGATGCGAAGGACTTTCACTACACGATCTATGATGTTACGGTAAAGCATCAGACCAAATACAGCGGCTTCGGAAAAACCGTCATCGGTCTCACGGGCGGCATCGTCGACGGTGTGGCGCCCTATGGGAAACTGTTCAATGGCCGTGGCGCAAACACCTCCTCGTTTTATGTGGAGAATTATTTCCAGACCATGGGCTTATATGAATTTTCGGCATCCAAATATGCCGGACTGTTCCTGCGTCATAATTTTGGCAACGTGCTGATGAATAAAAAGTATTCGAAACCCGAATTACTGATCTTTCAAAACGCCGGCATCGGCTCGCTGGACCACAGCCAGCTTCATACGGACGTGCCGATGCAAAGCATGGACAAGGGCTATCTGGAGTCCGGCGTGGGGATGGACAATATCATCCGTATTCCTTATTTCGGGTTGGGCTACTACAATTTCGGAGGCTCGGTCTTTTACCGCTACGGCCCTTATCGCTTCCTCCGGCAGCAAGACAATTTTGCTTACCGGATCAACTTTACCTTCACATTTTGATCCCCATCCCGAACCCTCGGGCAAACTTCCGGTTGTCAGGTTTGTTGGCAGGAATTTGCTCAAAGACTGCCTAAGGTTTGTATGGAAATCCGGCAACCGATGGCTTTCTCTTTCTTCTACAAAGACGTCGATAAGCCAAATAAAAGTTTGAAAATCCAGGATCGAAAACGATCTCATAACAAGCCATATTTTTAAAAGCCAAAAGTGTTAACTTGCGGCCAAACCATTGAAAAGACTCATGGCGCAAGTAGAACTGATCATGCCTAAAATGGGCGAAAGCATTATGGAGGCCACCATTTTATCCTGGTTGAAAAAGCCCGGCGATAAAATTGAGCAGGACGAATCCGTGCTGGAAGTGGCCACCGACAAAGTGGACACTGAAGTGCCGTCGACCCACGCCGGCGTGCTGAAAGAGATCCTCGCCAAGCAGGGCGATGTGGTGAAGGTGGGCAGCCCCATCGCCATCATCGAATCCAATGTGGAGGCGGGTGCCGCATCGGGCGCCCCGGCCGCGCCTGCAAAAACGGCGTCTATACCTGCCGTTGCAACACAAGCCGCCGCGGTTCATGCGAACGGCAATGGAAACGGCGCCCATGCCCCCGTCGATTTCAAAGGCAGCTCGCGTTTTTATTCACCCCTGGTGAAGAACATCGCGAAAGAAGAAAGCATTACCGTGGCCGAGTTGGAGACCATCGCCGGCTCCGGAGCTGAAGGCCGCGTGACGAAGAAAGATGTGCTGGACTATGTGCAGCATCGCAAGCTTGGAGCAACGGTGCAGGCCGTACAGCATGCCGTAAGCATCGGCTCGAATGGCGGCGCACCCAAAGTGCCCGTGTCGGTGAGCGGCGCAGACGAGATCATCGAGATGGACCGCATGCGCAAAATGATCGCCGAACGCATGGTCGACTCCAAACGCATAGCGCCGCACGTAACTTCCTTCGTGGAAGCCGACGTGACCAGCGTGGTGTTCTGGAGAAACAAAATGAAGAACGAGTTCCAGAAACGCGATGGCGACACATTAACTTTTACCCCAATTTTTATCGAAGCCGTGGCCAGCGCCATCAAGGACTATCCCATGATGAACATCCAGGTGGATGGCGACAGGATCATCAAGAAAAAAGACATCAACATCGGCATGGCCGTGGCGTTGCCCTCGGGCAACCTCATTGTGCCCGTCATTCGCAATGCCGATCAATATAACATCAGCGGTCTGGCCAAGATCGTTAACGACCTGGCCAAGCGCGCCCGCGACAACAAGCTCAAACCCGACGAACTGGCGGGCGGCACCTTCACCATCTCCAACGTGGGATCTTTTGGCAACGTGATGGGCACACCCATCATCATGCAGCCGCAGGTGGGCATTATCGCGCTCGGCGCCATTCAGAAGAAACCTTCGGTTTTGGAGACACCCTATGGCGATGTGATCGCAATCCGGCACAAGATGTTCCTTTCGCACTCCTACGACCACCGCGTGGTTGACGGCGCCCTGGGAGGAAGCTTTGTGCGTCGAGTGGCCGACTATCTCGAGAAGTTTGACGTGAACCGGACGGCTTAAGGAAAATTTTAGCCGCTCGCCATCGCCAAAGCTTCGGCGAGCAAAGAAAGGCGCGGGGAAGTAAGGGCGCAAAGGTGAATCTTTGCATTAACCTTACGTCCCCGCGCCTTTGCGCTTAAACACCCTTTGATTTCTGAAAAATTGGATTTTACTTGAGTCCATGTCCAGCATCGTATCGTTCATCAGCCGCAAAGGAGGCACCGGAAAGACCACCAACGCCATTAACCTGGCCACCACCCTGCACCACATGGGCAAACGCATCCTGCTGGTGGAAACCGATACGAACTACACCTTGAACACCCTCCGGAAGATGGAGATGTTCAAAGCCAAGGACGGTGTGAAGGGTTTCGAACTGCTGGGTTCGGGTGATGCCCAGGTGGCAGACGAACTTTCCCAATTGAAAGCCAGCAAAAAGAACGACATCATCATTGTGGACAGCGCCGGCAAAACCACCGACGAGGGGATTAAAAAGCTCTGCCTGGTGAGCGATATCGTGGTGGTGCCGACCAGCCTAACCCAAAACGACCTGCTGGTGACCTACCAGACCGTGGCCGACCTGGCGCCGGCCCGCGAGCTGAACCCGCGTTTGAAGATCGCCATTCTACCCAATCGCATCCACAGCGGTACCAACCTTTATACCGTGCGTGAACACCTCAAAAACCTGGACGCCATAATTCTGCCGGTGATCGTACCTCAGAAAAATCTTTTCGTAAATTTCAGCACGCTGGAGGCCGAAAAAGCCTATCAGCCCATCGCCCAAGCCATTCTGAACACTCTCGCATGAGCAAGAAAAAAAACACGTTAAAAGACCTCGACGAATTTTTGAAACAACAGGCCGCCACGCTGGTGTCGCCTCCTTCCCTGCGCGAGAAAATCGAAGAGACTGCACCCCCGGCCCCAGCGATCAAAGAGCAACCTAAAACGGAAGCACCTGCATCAGCACCCCAGTCCAGCACGCCCGAAGAAGTGAGCACTGCCAGCATCCTGGAAGACCTGAAAACCCTGTCCGAAAAGGAAGGCGTCTTCTTCCGCCAGAAGCTGTATGACCTCATCATCCAGACGCTGGAAACGCAAAAGAAATCCCTCCCGGAAGATAAAATGCTTATCAACACCGCCCTCTATCTCAAGAGCGGGAATCTTTGGAAAGAGGCCATCCGCGAATACTGGAAAAAACAGTAGTCCGCGGCTTCAGCGGGGCCAGCAAAGAAGACCGGTGACCACGTCATGGGTAATCCATTTATGTTGTTAAGTTTGCTGCCACAGACAAAGAAAAAAATACCCTAAACAGAAACGATATGAAGTTTGGAACGAAAGCCGTGCACGCGGGTGTGGAACCCGATCCGTCGACGGGTGCGATCATGACACCGATCTATCAAACCTCCACCTATGTGCAGGAGTCGCCGGCAAAACACAAAGGATATGCCTATGCGCGGGGCGCCAACCCCACGCGAAACGCGCTCCAGAAAAGTATTGCCGCCCTCGAGAATGGCAAGTTTGCCATTTGTTTTTCCTCGGGAATGGGCGCCACCGATGCTGTGATCAAGCTGCTCAACCCCGGCGACGAAGTGATCACCACCAACGACCTGTACGGCGGATCCTATCGCATGTTCAAGCGCGTGTTTGAAAAATACGGCATCAAATTCCACTTCATCGACCTCACCAAGACCGCGAACATTCAACCGCTCGTGAACGACAAGACCAAACTGTTTTGGCTGGAGACACCCACGAACCCGTTGATGAACATTATCGATATCAAAGCGTGCGTGGACATTGCCAGGAAGAAAAACATTCTGGTGGCGGTGGACAACACGTTTGCTTCACCGTATCTCCAAAATCCACTCGACCTCGGTGCCGACATCGTCATGCATTCCGTGACCAAATATCTCAGCGGCCACTCCGATGTGATCATGGGCGCGTTGGTGATGAACGACGAAAAGCTCTACCAGGAACTGGCCTTTATTCAAAACTCGTGTGGCGCTGTGCCCGGCCCACAGGATTCGTTTCTCGTGTTGCGCGGCATCAAGACCCTGCACCTGCGCATGGAGAGACATTGCCTGAATGGAAAGCGCATCGCCGAATTT
The DNA here is from genome assembly GCA_036525235.1 of Chryseolinea sp. Taxonomy (GTDB): domain Bacteria; phylum Bacteroidota; class Bacteroidia; order Cytophagales; family Cyclobacteriaceae; genus Chryseolinea. Next base: position 12,533 of record DATDAV010000246.1, read on the forward strand.
TTGAAAACCCATCCCAAGGTGGGAAAAGTATATTGGCCCGGATTTACCGACCATCCCAATCACGACATCGCGAAAAAACAGATGCGCGATTTTGGGGGCATGCTTTCGTTTACGCTGAAAGACGACAGCCAGGAGAAAGCCACGAAGCTGATGGAAAGTATGTCGCTGTTTTCGTTGGCCGAATCGTTAGGCGGTGTGGAGTCGCTGATCAATCACCCGGCATCGATGACGCACGCCAGCATCCCCAAAGAAGAACGCATCAAAAACGGCCTTCTCGATTCGCTCATCCGCCTCAGCATCGGGGTGGAGGATGCCGACGATTTGATCGAGGACCTGACGCAGGCCTTGGCGAAAGTCTAGGAAGGCAACAAACCCCCCGTTCATGATCCAGCCGAAACTTAAACAGAATGCCTGCACGGCAGCAGGGTGTTGGAGATGCATATTTTAAAACTTCAAATACAGTGAATCAGAAGGATCTCAAACAACTTTTCAGCATCCCAGTGATCGTTGCTGCCTTGGGCTATTTTGTCGATATCTACGACTTGCTACTGTTTAGCATCGTGCGCCGCCCCAGCCTGATGGCCATGGGCGTCGTCGCAGCAGCAGACCTCCAAACCCAAGGCGAATTTTTGATCCAATCTCAAATGGCAGGCCTGCTGGTGGGAGGGATCATCTGGGGCATCATGGGCGATAAACGCGGGAGGCTTTCGGTATTGTTTGGTTCGATCCTGTTGTATTCCCTGGCCAATATTGCCAACGGTTTTGCCACGACCGTAGATCAATATGCGTGGCTCAGATTTATTGCCGGCATTGGCCTTGCGGGAGAACTTGGCGCAGGCGTTACACTGGTTTCGGAAACGCTTCCGTCGCACTTGCGCGGTTATGGTACGACCGTGATCGCCACCGTTGGTTTGATGGGTGCAGTCGTGGCCAATTTTCTATCGAAAGCCTATGATTGGCAAGTCTCTTACTTTATCGGCGGAGGATTGGGATTGTTGCTGCTGTTAGCCCGCGTGAGTGTGTTCGAGTCGGGCATTTTCCTGAAGACAAAAGCGATGGATGTTCAACGTGGAAACTTCTTTCAATTGTTCACGAAACGCAGCCGCTTTCGCAAGTTCATGGGTTGTATTTTTATTGGTCTGCCCATTTGGTTTACCATTGGTATTTTGGTGACGTTCTCGCCGGAGTTTGCGCGTTCGCTGGGAATAGAAGGCACGGTGTTGGCGGGTGATGCGGTGATGTATTGCTACATCGGGTTAGCGGCGGGCGATATGGCCAGCGGGCTGATCAGCCAGGCGATCGGCTCGCGAAAAAAGATCGTGATGATTTTTATACTCCTCACCTTAGCCTTCATTTTCCTGTATCTTTTTATGCCCGTGCACACGACCACGTTCTTTTACTTCGCGTGCTTTTTGTTAGGCGTGGGCATCGGCTATTGGGCCTTGTTTGTGACCATTGCCGCCGAGCAGTTTGGAACCAATCTGCGGTCGACGGTGGCCACGACGGTGCCGAATTTTATCCGGGGAACGGTTATTCCACTGACCCTCGCTTTTAAATATTTGAGAGGCCACGTAGGTGACATTCATGGCGCGCTGATAATTGGTGTGACAACAATTATCATCGCTTTTATTGCCCTACGGGCTATTGACGAGACTTTTGGACGCGATATGAATTTTGAGGAGATAGACTAGCAGGCTTTTGGCGCCAAAATGGTTCTTGTGAAAGATTAACTTTATTGCAATCTTTCCATGTAAAAAGATTCACGCGTGTTGAAGAAGCCCCTCATTCTCTCCCTATCCCTTCTTTTTTGGTCGACCTGCACAATTGCCCAGAACCTGCATTTAATAGACAGCCTATCCCGGCAACTGCCGTCCGCGGAAGGCAAAAAACGTTTCGAACTTCTAAACGACATCGCCTGGGAATACCGGTTTTCCTATCCAGACAGCACTGTATTTTACGCCCGCCAGTCCTATGAACTCGGGCAGCGTCTCAAGCTTCCTTCCGGCTTGGCGGAGCCCCTCAACTTTATGGGCGTAGCCCTCAACTACAAGGGCGACCGGATCGGCGCATTCGACAACTATGAGTTGGCCTTGAAGGTCGCCATAGACCAGAAGGACTCCCTTCAAACGGCCTATTCCAACAACAACCTGGGGAGGCTTTTCTTCGAGCAGGGCCTGTTGGCGCGCGCCTATGATTATTTCATCCGCGCCCTTTCCATCTTCGAAAATCTGAACGACTCCAGCGGTCTGGCCTACACCTACCAAAGCCTGGCCAACCTCTACAAATCCCAACACGACTATCCGAAAGCGGAAAGCAATTATCTCAAGGCAAACAAGATCAGGCTTGCCCTGGGCAACACGCGCGACATCATGTCGGGCTATTCGCAAACGGCCCGGTTCTATCAGGACAACAACCAACACGACAAGGCCCTGCGCTACCTGCACCTGGCCGACTCTGCAGGGCAAGTGATACACGACGAGATCAACCTCGCCGAAGTGCACATTTCGCTGTCGGAAAGTTTTCTCAACAAAGGCGAGCTTGATGAAGCCGAAAGCATTTGCGCACAAGCGCTGAAAGTGATCGCCGAGAAGCGCAACATGCGCATGTTGCCCCAGGCCTACATTTCCATGGGGCAAATCAAACTGGAGCAACGCGACCTTATCGCGGCAAAGAAGTTTTTCAACCTCGGCCTCGACATCGCCAAGTTCACCAACGACATCGCCTCGAAGATGGAGGCGCACTACTATCTTTGGAAAATATCCGAAAAAGAGAAAAACAAATTCTCGGAGTTGACCAACCTCAATGCCTACTTGTTGCTGAAAGACTCCATCAAAGACCTGGACCTTGCGCGCCAGGTAGAGCGGTTGCAGTTCGAGATCGAGATCGGGCGCAAGGAAAGGGAAAACGAGTTGTTGAAAGTGGACCAGGTGAAGACGGAGGCTATCATCAAACAACAGCGCCTGTCGAATATCATCCTGGGGACCATCATCGTTGCAGTGAGCTTGCTGGGTTTTGTGCAGTGGCGCAGCAGCAAGAAACGTCGCGAGATCAACGAGAAGCTCGCCCAACAAAATCAGTTCATCCAAAACCAGCGTGAAGAGATCGTGGAGCAAAACGAAAAGCTCTCCCGCCGCAACCAGCAGTTGTCGGACCTCAACCACGAAAAGGACACGCTCATGAGCATTGTGGCGCACGACCTCAAGTCGCCGCTCAACCGCATCAAAGGCATTGCCGACCTCATGGAGATGGAGGGGCATCTCAACAAGGATCAGCAGGACTACGTGCGCATGACAAAAGACGCCACGCAATCGGGACTGGACCTGATCAAGGATTTGCTCGACGTGCACATGCTGGAAGAGAGCGTGATTCTCAACCTTTCCACATTTGACATCAGCGCCTTCTTATTGGAAAAGACCAATAACATACTGCCCGCCGCCGAAGCCAAAAGCATTCACCTGCACATTGCAAAAATCGAGAGCGTTGAAGTGCAGATGGATGCCGACTACCTCAGCCGCATTGTAGACAACCTGCTCACCAATGCCGTCAAGTTTTCGAAACGGCAGACTGCCGTGGCGGTGTCGGCGGGAAAGTCCAATGGCGAGCTTTGGATCTCCATCAGCGACCAGGGCCAGGGCTTTTCCGAAAAGGATAAGCTGCATCTCTTCCAGAAATTCAAAAAGCTGAGCGCCCGCCCCACCGACGGGGAGTCGTCTAACGGGCTTGGGTTGGCCATTGTAAAGACCCTGGTCGACCGGTTAAAAGGCAGCATTGTCCTGGAATCCGAGCAAGGGAAGGGGAGCACGTTCACGATCCGGTTCCCGCTACACAACAACTGATTTTGGCCAAACGCTAACCTGGGGTGGACTTTGCGGGTTTTCCGTCGTTGCGGTTGCACCTTCCAAAAAAAAGCATTTCCCGCATTAAACCTCCATCCCACACCTGCGTCTAAAGGCCAAAATCAAACATATTGGAAGACATGAAAAAGGTGATGGCTCTTTTTGCTTTTATAGCGGTAATCGGATTGTACCAGGCACAAGCCCAGGTGGCTACACCCGGGGTCGATCAACGGGAGGCTTTGCAGCGGGAACGCATCCGCAGTGGCGCCGCCAGTGGTGAGCTTACCCGTCGGGAAACGGCCCAGGCGCGCCACGATCAACGCAGCATCCGCCGGACGGAGCGCCGCGCAAAGGCTGATGGCGAAGTGACGCGGCAGGAACGTGTGCAGCTAGAACATAAACAAAATCGCGCCAGCCGTCAGTTGCGCCGCGATAAACACGACGCCCAAGTGCGTCCGGGTGCATAAATCTTATTTTCCGCCGGCGCGTGCGATAAAGTCATTCAAGATACTTTTCAAGCGCCGGCGCGAAACATCCTGTTCGTATTTGGCTTCACGGTAGGATTTGGTGAGCGTTTCCATCTCGGGTGAGGATTTCGCATAGAGCATCCGTTGCATGAACTCGTCGGCATACCAATACGAATTTTCGGGGAGATTTTTCAGAGAGCGATACATGTATTGATACACGTCGTCGCTCTCTTTGCCAACGTACACGAGGTCGATGAGACCGAGGTTGTTGTATTCGGTTTCGGTGCTGGTGAGCAATGCGGTGCGAAGGCGCTCTTTTTGCTCGGGGCTGAGGAGGAAACGGAAGAACTCAAAAGGATTGCGGGCATAGTAGGACATGAAGTCGCTTTCGGGAGAAAGTTCGTAAACACCTTCCCAACGCGTCGCCTCGTTTTCGGCGCATCGCACCAGCCACTCCACGGTTTCCATATATTTATCAAGCCCGTCGGGGCGGGTCATGATGCGTTGCATTTCCAGGATGCGTTTTTTGTAGACTTCGATTTGTGGAAGCTCCAGCGTTTTGGCGCCATAGGAAGGCGTGTGGGTGTAGTATTCACCACTCTCATTTTTTTTCAGGAATAAAAGCACTTCCGTGCCAACCTTAAATTGGTCGGGCGCGGGACGGACCATGAAGGGTTCGAACGATAACTCAATGATGGATTCCTGTATTTCCCCTTGCAACATTTCCCGCACGAGGATGCGTGCGATGGAATAGTCGACGGAATAGCCTTTCTGAAAATATTCCTGGAGCGAGAGTCTTCCGATGGTGGAATCGGGTTGGAGGTCGTTTGTATTCTCCAACACGTCGCGGATGTCCATGACGTATCCCACCAGGATATAATCACTTTCGATCACCAGCGCACGCAGGGGTGCCGGGCTGATGGGGTAAGAGAACGCGGAGAAGCCAACCAGAACGAAGCATGCGATCAAAAGACGTTTCATAAGAAAACAGTTAAGGTGATCGTAAAAATGCCAGTCACGCGAAAACAACGCCAAAAATCATTCCATCCCTGTATTGAATCCCGGAGGAGGGGAAAAGTCACGGTAGCGGTAGGGAATTTAGGAGATATCCCTATCCGGAGCAACCGAAACTCGATAAAAGGGTAGGGCTGGGGTGGAGCAATGCCCGCATCCCATCCCATTTCCGGCCAAAATCCGTCCAGCGCTATCAAGACGCCGGCCTTTTCCGGGGCCGGGCAGATCGCAGAAACTTTGTGTGCCGATTTATTTCCTGCCGATCACATAATACAAAATGGGCCCCAGTACGGGCAGAAGCACAACGGCAATGACCCACAATATTTTCTTTTCGGTGTCTTTGTTACTTCTCAGGATGTCGAGGATCACGACAACATCGAGGATAAGAATGAGGAGGTATATCAGGCGTCCCATAGATAAGGTTTAGTTTGATTCCAGGATTTTGAAGAGTTCGTCGAGATCAGGGGTGATGATGATTTCCGTGCGGCGGTTTTTCTGTTTGTTTTGCGGCGTGTCGTTGGCGGCAAGCGGCATGTATTCGCCGCGGCCCGACGGCGTGACCTGTTTCGAGCTCACGCCTGCTTTGGTCAGGATCTTTGTGATGGAGGTGGCACGCATCACGCTGAGGTCCCAGTTGTCGTTCATGTATTGCGATTTTTTGGAGATGGGCACATTGTCGGTGTGGCCTTCCACCAGGATGTTGATGTCCTTTTGATCTTTGATGGCCTTGGCCAATTGTTGCAGGGCCGTAACGCCTTTGCTGTCGACCTCAATGCTTCCGGAGCCGAAGAGAAGTTGTTCGGCCAGCGAGACGTATACTTTGCCATTCTTCACCTTCACCGTGATGTCGCCTTCCTTGAAGTTGAGCAGTGCGCTGGTGATCTTGTTCTTCAGGTCTTGCACGGCCTTGTCTTTGGCGGCCAGCACCTGTTCGAGCTCCTTCACTTTTTTCTCGCGTTCGGCAAGTCCCACGCTCAGCGAGTCGTTGAGCTTGCGGGTTTGTTCGAGGTTTTGCTGGATAGCCAGCAGTTGTTCTTGTTGTTGGGTGAGGTCGCGGTTCAGTTTGCCACTGCTGGTCATTAAATTCTTATAGGAGGTGTTCAATTGACTGTGTTCTTTTTCTAACGTCGCCAGCCGTTGCGCGGTGTTTCGTTTGTCGATGCCGAGGTTGGTAGTGTCTTCCTTCAGGCGGGTGAGTTTGTCGTTGAGATCTTTCAGGTCGGCGTTGGCTTTGTCGAGCGCGGTGGCGCGATCGGAGAGGTCGGAGTCGGTTTGTATTTTTTGTGCCAGCAGGGCGTCGTATTTCTTTTTAGAGACGATGCACGATGAAAACAGGGAGCACAACAATAGACCGAATAGAATTTTGTTCAGGAACATACGTATCGCAGTAATTATGGTTATAGGTGATTTTAGTTTTTTCGTACGCTGGACGGAGTCTTTCATACGCGAGACGGAGTAAAATTTATAGAGGGTTCACAACCTTTTACAACCATCATGTGTCACGTCCCGTGAATGAAATTATTTTTAAATTTTTTGCAACCCTTTCCGTTGGCATCGCCGTATAAGCCCCTATTGATTTTTCGAAACGCATATCCGGAAATGCAGCGACACGAAAATAAAAACAAAACCCTCAAATCGTAAATTTTTTATGACCCTTACTCAAAAGACCCTCTCTATTTTTTCTTTCTCCCTGTTGGTCGGCCTCTCGGCCTGTAACAAAGATGATGATCAGGTAACCCAGCCCTCGAAGGAGGACGCGAAAACGAAGATCTCGAAATTCAACACCGATGCAAAGACCGATCTGCAGGATCTTTCCAGCGCCGAAGGCTTCGAGGCCGTAAGGGATTTCTTCGATCTCACGTCTTCCGACGATCCGTTTGGTCGTGCCGCAGAACAGAATTCTAAACATTTCTTCCGCAACAAAGGCAAAGAATTTCGTTCTGTGTTTGCCACGGCGAAAGCCGCCACCGGCCGCACGCAAGGCGACGAGCCCTTTGACTTCGAGGCCAACACCGGCCTCTATGCCTGGAATGCGGAGAGCGAAGCATTTGAAAGAACGGCCGACGCCAGCACCATCCGTATTCAATTTCCTACCGAGGGCTCTGCCACCAACGACGCCGAGCTTAAACTATCTGCCTACACGGAAGTGGAAGTTTACGATGAAGAAAACCAGGAATATTTTTATCAACCGGAAACATTAAAAGCGGAGCTGTTTGTCAGCAACGAAAAGCTCGCCGCGCTCAGCCTTGAAATTACCTGGGACGACTACGGCTTCCCTTTAACGGCCGACATCAGCGCCTTGGCAAAGCCCTTCACCATCAACGTTGGGTTCGACGTTGCCAACAGCACCACGTCCAGCCTGAGCGTGGCATTGTTACGTGACCAAACCACGTTGGTGAGCACGCAGGTAACGGCCACTTATAAAGACAACACGAAATCGGAAGAAAGCCTGAAGAAGATCGATGGCTTTGTCCAAGTAAGAAATCTCAAACTGGAAGGCACCATCGATGTGGAAGCCGCTAACCATTCGCAAGTGAACTGGAACGACGTCGTGAAGCTTGCGCTGAAGGCCGACAATGAAAAGATAGGCGATATTGTTATCGTGGATGAAAACGAAAAACCTGTAGCCTACCTGCAGTATGCAGACGGCTCAAAAGAAAAACTCGAAACGGTACTGAAACCCGTGTTGGATGAGGTGGATGCACTGCGGGGCGACCTGGAGGTCAACGGATGATCAGCATGTGCTCAAGTTTACGAGGCTGTCTCACAAGGACAGCCTTTTTTTTGTGGTAAATTTTGCGAGACGTTTAAATGCTCAGCTACCCTTACACGGGCGCTGGATTTTTAGCAGGATGACCAGATCAACTTCCGGAGAAATGTCTCTCCAGCCGTCCATATATACCGGCGAAAGGGATATGTGTAAAATCAGTATCTTTAAAGAAGTACCTAGCCATAGCCATGACAAAGAAGATAATCATTCCCTATTTTCCTGTAGGACTTAAGCTCGTTTCGCCGATTTTGTTTTTTGCCGGTTTATACTTGGTCGTCATCGGGCATCCGCTGTGGGGCGTAGTGCTGATCTTGCTAACGGCCATTATTCTCACGACCCGATACGTCACATCGATTGATCTGCAAAAGAAAGTGTGTGATGATTATCTGTCTATGCTTGGCATTCCTTTCAGCAAAGAAACCAAAAAATTCAACGCTTTGGATCGCATCGTTATCACCAAAGGCAACTATGCCCAGCGTGTGCAAAGCCGGATCCAGTCCCGGGACATGAACTGGTCGGACTACACCGCCACATTGGTGTTCGACGACGGCGGGACGCTTGATCTTGTGACGCGAAACGATAAGAAAGAACTGTTGCTCGGCGTAAAGGAATTTGCAGACTTTCTAAAAGTAGGTGTTGAAGATCACTCCACGAGTCATCATTACTGGGTAGATTTTTCCCAGGTCGTAAAAGAATAAACAAATCCATTCCATACATCATGAAAAAAAGTTTGATCATCCTGCTCCTTGTTTCCGTCACATTTGCCACCATCGCTCAGCGCTTTGGCAAAACGTTGAAGAACACGCCGGGCATTGTTTCCTACACCTATCGCAACAGCTTTCAGAAAGATGTGGCCCTCACGCTCGACACGATCAAAGCCCTGGGCATTACCGACATTGAATTTTCGAACCTGTTTGGCAAAACGGCTGCAGAACTACGCGCCTTGCTCGACGCCCGGGGATTGCATTGCTCCTCGTTTGGCGTGAGCTACGACGACCTGAACAACAAAACCCGTGAAGTAGGCAACAACGCCAAAACATTGGGCGCATCCTTTGTGCGGGTGGCTTGGATTCCACACGAAGGAAAAACCGTGGATGCCGCCTTTATAAAAAAGGCCGCCGACGATTTCAATGCGGCTGGCAAAATCCTGAAGGAAGAATTCAATCTCAGTTTCTGCTACCACAACCACGGCTATGAATTTGTGTCCTATGAACAGGGCACATTGTTCGACTACCTGGTGGCCAGCACCAATCCGGCTTATGTGAACTTTGAATTGGACATTCTCTGGGCCTTTCACCCCGGCCAGGACCCGGCGCAACTGTTGAAGAAATATGGCAAGCGTTTCAAGCTCATGCATGTGAAGGACCTGCGCAAAGGAGTGAAGGGCGATTTTTCAGGCAGCACCTCGCAGGAGAACGACGTTGCCCTCGGCACCGGTCAGATCAACATTGCCGAGGTGATCAAGGCGGCACAGCAGTCGGCCATCGAGCATTATTATATTGAGGATGAAAGCAGCGCCGTAAAAACGCAAGTTCCTCAAAGCCTGAAATACCTGAAGTCCCTCTAGTCAGTATCCATCCCAGACCAACACGTATCCGCTATGAGAAAATTGTCTTTCTTCGTTCTTTATCTTTTTATACAAAGTGCCACCCCACTGCTGGCGCAACCCACGGAGCGGCTCATCAAAATATGGGTAGCACCAAACCACAGCGACTGGACATACAAGAATGGTGAGCCCGTGAAGTTCGATGTGACCGTGCTGGAGAACAGCAACGTGGTGAAGGACGTAAAAATTTATTATGAGATCGGCCCCGAAAAAATGACGCCTGTTAAAAAGGATTCAGTCGTGCTAAAGGAAGGCAAGATCACACTCGACGGTGGCACGATGAAAAGTGCCGGTTTTCTCCGCTGTGTGGTCACGGCAAAGATCGATGGCGTCACCTATCGAAATTTGGCGACCGCGGGTTTCGAGCCCCTGACGCTTAAACCCACCGTTGAAATGCCCGCGGACTTCACGCAGTTTTGGGACAAGGCCAAAGCAGAACTTGCCGAAGTGCCCATCGACGCCCGCATGACCCTGATGCCCGAACGGTGCACCGAAACGGTAAACGTGTATCACGTCAACTTGCAAAATTTTGCGAAGGGCACACGCCTCTATGGGATCCTTTGCATTCCAAAGAAAGCCGGGAAGTATCCGGCCTTGTTGAAAGTGCCTGGTGCAGGCGTGAGGGCCTATAATGGCGACGTGGCCATGGCGGAAAAGGGAATCATCACATTCGAGATCGGCATTCATGGCATTCCAGTAAACATGGATCCCAACGTATACGCCGTACTCGGCGCGGGCGCATTGAGAGGGTATCAAAATTACAACCTCGATGACCGCGATCGCTTTTATTACAAACGCGTATACCTGGGTTGTGTCAGAGCGAACGACTTCCTGGTAGGCCTGCAGCAATTCGACGGCGTCAACCTGGGCGTGACCGGGGGAAGCCAAGGCGGAGCGTTGTCGGTGATCACGGCGGCACTCGACCCGCGCGTGCAATGTCTTGGAGCATTTTATCCGGCCCTTAGCGACGTCACGGGCTATTTAAAAGGACGCGCTGGTGGATGGCCGCATTATTTTGATCCGTCGAACCTCGCGTTCAATAACACGAAAGAAAAGATTGCCACTTGTGGCTACTACGACGTCGTGAATTTTGCCAAGCAATTGAAAAAGCCGACGTGGTTCAGTTGGGGCTTCAACGACGAGACCTGCCCACCCACGTCGATGTATGCCGCCTACAATTCCATCACGGCGCCGAAATCTTTGTTGCTGGTTTTGGAGACGGGTCATTGGACCTATCCCGAGCAATACGACAAATTGAACCAGTGGCTCATCGGGAAGCTGACCGGACACTAGGTTTTAAAACCTGGGGGTGATGCCGTATCTTTAGTGTCATGACCCTCAGATGTGTATTCACCCTCATACTCGCGACGGGTGCGACAACCGTTGCCCTGTCACCATCGAAACGCCCGAAGGTAGGCGTTGTGCTTAGCGTAGGTGGCGCCAAAGGCATGGCCCACAGCGATGTGTTTGTGTTAAAGGCTATGGAAGAAGTATGAAAAAGAAGCTCATCATTTTGGGTGGGTTATTGGTGCTATTCGGGGTGCTCTTCCTGCTGGGATTCCGTTACTACAAGCTGATCAACTTTAAAGACTCGCTTGCCGACCTGGTGGAGTCTAAAACCAACGGTCAATACAAACTCGTTATCGGCACGGCCAAGATGAATCTGCGCGAACTGCAATTCGAATTGAAGGATGTGTCGCTCGTAAAAACCGAAAAAGCCGGCCCGGGCGGCGTCGAGTCTGTAACGATACCTTCGATGGAAGCCGAAGCCGGCTCGCTGCGATCGCTGGTGAATTCGGGGCAGATGGTGATCGAACGACTGACCATCGAAGAGCCCGTGCTAAAAATGGCACCCAAAAAGAATTCGCAGCATGATGTGAACATCGCCCATAGCCTCGTGAAGATCTTTCCGGCCATTGAAGCGGTGCTGGATAAATTTCTCATTAAGTCGTTTACGCTGCAGCGCGGTGCTTTGCAAATTGAAAAAGAAGGGGAGAGCCTCATCAGTCTACGGCTTATCGATTTCATCATCCGCGATTGGAACATGCGTCAGCTTACCGACAGCAGCAAAGTGAGACTCAACCTCCAGGGACAACGCCTGCTGCTGAGCAAGACATCCATCGCCTTCTCGGAGATAGCGTTCAAGTATCCCGAACACTTCCTGGAGTTTAAAGATCTTACGTTGGAGTCGGAAGATACGATCAGCCGGTCGCACATGAAGATCGAGGGGAAGTCGGTGTTGATCCAGGGATTGGATTACAACGAATTGTATAATCACCAGCGCTATAAACTGAAAAAGATCCACATCGAGAAGCCGGTCATATCCGGAACGCTGCGGGTAGGGGGTGCCCATCACAAGGTGAAACACCCCATGAAGGAAATCTTGCAGCAAACCTTTGGGGAGGCCTTTCTCGACAGCGCCGTCATCAACGACGCCGACATCGAACTGACGGTGTTCCATGGCAAAGACTCCATCCACACCCGGCTGCCGCACGTGGATGTCAACCTCAGCAACTTTGAAGTGCGCCCCGACACGGCGGCATTGCTGGTGGATGGCTTGCGCATCGATCTCAACGAAACCTCCGTCCGCCTCAACAACAACGTGACGTTGCATTGCGATGATCTTACCTTTCTGCGAGGCCACTACCTGTCCATCACAAACGCCAGCTTCATCGATGTGGCGGCGAAAAAATCCTTCATCCAATGTCAGCACATCGAGCTAAGTCGGTTTGGGTTGATCGACTTTGTTTTTTATCGCAAGCTTCACCTGGAATCGGCCCTGATCGAAAATGCAGATGTGAACATCACCCCACACTATCTGGACTTGTTTCCCAAAATGTCTTCCGACGTGAAAGACACCACCCAAGTCAAAAAGAAGCTGGATAAATATGTTGGTGGTCTCCGTCTGCGCAACGCCAACATCCGGTTCAACGACGGTACACGCTCCATGACCATCCAGAGGGCCGACCTGGAAGTGAAGTCGTTCAGCACCACGTCGGTAAAAACGTTGATCTCCCGGCTTTCCCATTTCCGTGCCGGAAGCGTGACGTTCGACAGCCCGAAGGACAGCACGCATATAAAAGTGGGAGAGGTGTCGTTATCAAAAAATCAATTTGCCGTGGGTAGTGTGGAGATTCAGATGAAGAGACTAAACGCTTCCGGAAAATCCATCAGCATTCATGATTATGTGTTGGCGGAAGATACCTTGGGCGGTGCCGTGCTGGAGAAGATCCACATCGAATCGCTGTCGCTCAAGGGCGTATTGCCAGCAGGGAAGCACCATCCTAAAGCAAAAAAGAAAAACGCATTTGCCGTATTGATGAAAGATTTCCAGATCGGCAAACTGGAAGCCGACGTTCACCTGAAAGACAAGCACATCGCCTTTAACGCCAACGCGCTGACAGGACGCAGCATTCGCCTCCAAGGCGGTAAAGTGAACTATCAGCACCTGGTAGGGAACATCGATCACTTCCGGTTTCAGCAACCGGAAACGGACGTGAGCGTGGAATCGTTGGACCTCAACTTTTTTAAAGAAACCCATCTGAAAAACGCGCGGGTACACATACGAAATCATGATATCAGCGTGCCGTCGGCGACGATGGGCCGGGTGGACTTCGAAGACAAAGGGACCCACGTGTCCTATCTTCACATGAACAACATCAACGTGCAACAGGATGGCGCGCTGTTCTTTGCGACCGATAGTCTGGCGGCGAAAGGCATTACGTTGCGACCGGGCAAAGATCCGCACATAAAATCATTGGCGGCCTATCACCCCATCATCCACCTGCCTAAACCAACCGAGGCAGCGTCAAAAAAAGCTAGACCATCCAGGAAACTTCCTACTGATTTGGTGGAAGCATTCACGCTCTATGACGGCGAGCTCACCTTGCCCAAAGGACAGGTGCTGAACTTTACAAAAGTAGAAGGCGATCTCAAAGCCTCACATCAAACCCTTCGGCTCGACCAGGCAACCTTTGGCACAGAAAAAATGGCGTTGCAGTTGAACGGGTTGAACGTGCAAGAGGGCAGGCTTAACATAAAGCGTTTCACGATCACCCCGCAGGAGTCGTTCGTGAAAAACCTGGCCGTCGAGACCAGTGTGCTCACCGGCGAACTAAACGATATTTCCCTGGTCGACTTCAACCTCGACAGCCTCATAGAGCATCATACCCTGGTGGCCAGCAGTGTGAACGTCGATAAATTCTCGCTGCACATTTCCAAAGACAAACGCCTGCCCGATGCGCCCCCGAAGGAAAAACCGTTCCTGCTGCATGAGATGATCTTGCCCGTACTGCATACCAAAAAACTGAAGGTGAGAGAGGGCTTTATTCATTACCGCGAAACGTCCGACATCACGGGAAAAGAAGGAGAAATTTCATTGCATAAGATCAACATCGAGGCCAACAGCGTGGACGCGCACAAATACCTGGCGGATGGATTGATGGTGAATGCCACCACGCGTCTCTATGGCCAGGGCGAGATCCACCTGAACTATAAATTTCTTTCCCCGGAGCAATTTGCCCTGACCATCGACATCCTGCCATTTGACCTGACCGTACTCAACAAAATGATCGTCCCCGTGAAGGCGATGGAGATAAAATCAGGCGACCTGGAAGCGCTTCACATCGACGTGACGGCCGACCGCGAAAGGGCCGTGGGCAGCGCCACAATGAGCTACCAAAACCTGCACCTCGAATTGTTTTCCAAGACCGACCCCGAAAAGAAAAACCTGGGCAGCACCTTGCTCACCTTGCTGGCCGACGGCATTGTGCTGAAGCATAACAAACAGAACGCAACCGCCACCATCGACCAGACGCGCATCCCCACAAAATCGGTATTCAACTATTGGATCCGCATTGCCACGCACGGCGCGATGAACGCGGTACGGCACGGTAAACCGGCGAAAAAGGTCAAAGCGGTATGACGTTTTTCCCCCAATATTTTACAGTGCCGGGTACCGACTAATGAAACATTTGGTTTACTTTGTGACCGAGCAAACTCTGGGCTTACCGGTTAGCGCATCTTTTGAAAGGCCGTAGCTAGGTACCTCATACAGACCCTCGTATTTGGAGTTGCGACGGCTAAAATAACTGACATTACATGGCAAATATCTGGATCACAAAACCGCTACAACAGCTCATGACCGAAACCGCCGACAAGGCTGTTGGGCTGCGGCGAACCCTGGGAAGATTTAACCTGATCATGTTAGGCGTGGGCGGCATCATCGGCGCCGGCATCTTCGTGCTCACCGGCCAGGCGGCGGCCAACTATGCTGGCCCGGCCATCATCCTGTCGTTCATCATTGCGGGCATTGCCTGCGGGTTTGCCGGCTTGTGCTATGCCGAGTTCGCCTCCATGATCCCCATCGCGGGAAGCGCCTATACCTACGCCTATGCCACCCTCGGAGAATTTATTGCCTGGATCATCGGCTGGGACCTTATCCTCGAATACCTTTTCGGCGCGGCCACCGTGGCCGTAGGATGGTCGGGTTACGTGGTCAGCTTCCTGAAAAATTTTGGCATCCACATCCCCGACGCCCTTTGCAATGCACCCTTCACTTACGATACGGCCACGCACGAATGGATCCGGACGGGAAGTCTCTTGAATTTTCCGGCCATGTTCGTCATCGCCATCATCACCACCCTGTTGGTGATCGGGATCCGCGAGTCGGCCAACTTCAACAACATTATCGTAGTCATCAAAGTGACGGTCATCCTGTTGTTCATTGGGTTTGGGTTGACGTATGTATCCATGGACAACCTGGAGCCCTTCATCCCAGCAAATGATGGCGTTTTTGGTAAGTTTGGTTGGAGCGGCGTTTTCCGCGCATCGGGTATCGTGTTCTATGCCTATTTAGGTTTTGATGCCGTGTCCACCGTGGCACAGGAAGTGAAGAATCCCCAGCGCGACATGCCTTGGGGTATTTTAGGTTCGCTCATCGTCTGCACCGTCCTCTACATCACCGTAGCGTTTGTCATGAACGGCATGGTATCGTACAAAGAGCTGAACACCGCCGCCCCCATCGCCGTCGCCGTTGACTCCGCGGGCTCTGCGTTGAAATGGTTGAGCACCCCCATCAAGATCGGGGCCATCGCCGGGCTAAGCTCCGTGATCCTCGTGATGCTGATCGGACAATCGCGCATCTTCTTCTCCATGGCCAACGACGGCCTCTTGCCCAAAAGCTTTGGAAAGACCCACCCCAAATTCAAAACCCCTTACATCACCACCATCGTCATCGGCGGCGTAGCCATGATCATCACCGGCCTGCTCCCCATCAACCTGTTGGGAGAACTCGTCTCGATCGGCACATTGCTCGCATTTGTATTAGTAAGCGCCGGCGTACTAATGCTGCGCTACAAAAACCCCGACATCCACCGCCCCTTCAAGACCCCCTTCTTCCCCTTCGTCCCCATCATGGGCGTCCTCACTTCCCTAGGCGTAATGGCCACCCTCCCCCTCGAAACCTGGATCCGCCTCATCGCCTGGATGGCCCTGGGCATCATCATCTACTTCGTCTACAGCATCAAACGCAGCAAGCTGAACAACCAGCCCAAATAAGAATATTTTAGAATCAGATTGGAATGCCATTACCGCAAAGTGTAATGGCATTTTCATTTAAGATCGCCGTAGTTTATATCTCACCAACAACATCTCTCTCCCACAATTTGATATACCCAATTTTCGAACGCTTGCCGACCACCGTTGTTGGTGTCCCACCAACAACATTTCTCGGCTGCAACATTGCCTAAAGAAGGGATACACTCGCCGTTGTTGGTGTTCTTCACCAACAACACTTCTCGTCGGCAACCTCACCTAAAGGGATGGGACGATACAGAAAAAAACACAGCGACACACAAACACCCCGTCAAAAAATCAAGCCAACTGAATAGATAAGATTTTCAGAATACACCTTTGGCGGCCCCCCTCGTACCTCGGGTCAGGCTATCCGTTACAAGTCCGCCCATCACTCCACCCCACCGCACTTCGGGCTTTTCACTCCTATCCTTGGCCGATGCTCACCGCAAAGTCTCCCGTGCCGTCATTAGTGTCTCACACACAACATGCCTCGCCCGCAATTTTATATACCCAATTCTCGAACGCTTGCCCAACACCGTTGTTGGTGTCCCACCAACAACATTTCTCGGCTGCAACATTGCCTGAAGAAGGGATACACTCGCCGTTGTTGGTGTTCTTCACCAACAACATCTCTATCGGTACCTTCACCCAAGGACATGCACTCACCATTCCCGAATTCTCACTCCTAAATTCTAGCTCCTGGCTCCTGGCTCCTAGCTTCTGGCTCCCGACCTCGTCCAATACCAATAAAAAGGCAACCCACTCCCCATCAACGCCAACCCAATCAACGCCTCCCGCGGCTTCGTGATCAACGTCACCGCAATCAACGCTACACAAAACAAAATGAAAATCGCAGGCACCACCGGATACCCCCACGCTTTATACGGCCGCGGCACATCCGGCATCTTCACCCGTAGCACGAATACCCCAAGCGTGGTAGCCCCATAAAAAATAAAAGCCGCAAACACCAGCATATCCGTCAGCTGATCAAAGCTCCCGGAAAACACCAGCACCGACGACCAGATGGCTTGAATCAATATGGCTTTGGATGGCGTGTTATAGCGGGGATGGATGTAGGATGCCGAAGAGAAGAACATACCTTCCTTGGCCATCGCATAATACAACCGTGGCGGACCGAGCAACGTGGTGTTGGTACAACCGAATGTGGTGAGCAGGATCAGCAACGCGATGAACAGCGCACCGGCCTCCCCCAGGAAATGGCGGATCACCACCACGGCGGCGATCGTGTTTTGTGATTTGTGTGCGGCGATGATCTCGTCGATGGGAAGCACGTAGAGATAGGTGAAGTTGATGCTGATGTAGACGATCATCACAAACGAAACGCCCATCACCAGCGCCAGCGGCAGGTTCCGGTTCGGATTCTTGATCTCCCCGCCGATGTAGCCCGTAGCGCTCCACCCTTCGTAGGCCCAGAAGGCGGCCAGCAATGCCGCGAAAATGCTTTGAATAAACGCACCCTCGGTCCAGGCGTGGTGCACATAGCCCGTGGCCGGCGTGGTGAAATTAGCCCAGCTGCCACCGCCCAACGTGAGGCCCAGTACAATGACCAGAAAGATGCTGGCCACCACAATGATGGTGACGGTCTTGCTCAGCCCTTCGCCGAATTTCAGACCGATATAATTGTTATAAGACAGGCCCACGATGAGCAACACGGTGAGGGTCTTTACTCCAAAATTGTCGAAGGGCGTGAAGACGCCCCCCAGTGAGATCTGGGCCCAGGAGGCGGGAAGTTCCGGCAGTGGAACCAGCGCGTTGAAGGAATGGGCAAACACATAGGCGATAGACGCCACGGCCGCCGAGCGGATCACGGTAAAGGCTGTCCAACCGAAAAGGAACGCAAAGAATTTGTTATAGATCTTCCGAAAGTAAACATACTCCCCACCCGAGTCCGCCAGCAACCCTGCCACTTCGGCGTTGCTCAGTGTGCCGCAGAGGGTGATCAAACCGGCCAGCACCCAGCAGGTCAACACCAGGTCGGCCGACAACAGCTCGGACGACATGGGCGCCACTTTTTTATAGACGCCCGACCCGATGACCGAGCTGACGGTGAGGATGAATGCTGAGAACAATCCGAGGGAGCGTACGAGTTGCCCCTGTGTCTTTTCAGGCTGCGCCATAGTGGTTTAGGATGGTTAGTGAAAGCTTCCCTTGCCGCTTGCGCGGAAGGGAACGTTTTCCGGAAGGTAAAGTATTCAGATTTGCCGAATAATGCGGCACGGAGACGTCGAAAGTTGATGGCTTTTCGGCGGCCAGCGATTCAATCGTTACAAAAAGGCGGTGAAAGGGAGAGGGTTAGTTTAGGCTGGTGTTCGGGAAGGGGATTCAAACGGGACGAATTTTTATCGGCGCGGAATCATACACATCGCGGCGAAAGAATGACGGTAAGTCGTTTAATTAATGGGCACATAACTCGCGCGTTGATTGACGCGGCGGATGTATTGATGAAGCCAGATGTATTTCTTGATCTTGCGCCCCGGCCGGCGCATGTCCATCTCCTCGTCCTCGACGCGCGTGATCAGCCCGCTGCGATTAAATTGTGTGAGGATATTCGATACGTGCGCGTTGTCTACCTTCTCTGTTTTGTTGAGATTTCTCGCCACCTGTTCTACCGTAAAGTATTCTGTATACTCGAAAAGACATTGCAACACGCGCAGCCGCAGCGGTGTGACGGGAATGCTTCGCCGGTGCAGCATCGTCTCCAAAAATTCTTTGTGGATTTTCATAACCTAAAACATTAATTCAGCGACAAATACGGTATGGCTACTGAAACGCATTTGCAGTTTGAAAATAATTTTCGGAAGGCGTAGAATTTTACACTGCTGTAAGTCGTGAGTCTTCTATCAAATACTTTGCGGTTTGTTATAGTGTCGGAAAACATACATGTAAAAACCTTGTCAGTAACAGGATGACGAAAGGGGACACGGGTACAGTTTATCGATCAGGCGTATCTCAAAGCCTTTCGCGGGAACCGTCCCGGAAAATAATTGTTGCATCAATCCGGAATAATGTCAAATATTATAAAGAAAAATACCGTCCATTCGCGAGAGCGCGCCTTACGAGGAAATTTGGCTCGCTCCCGGCGATGGTGTGAGAACCCCAAGAAACCCCAAACTATTGATAACTACACCTATGAAAAATCTCCTGTCAGCAGCGTTGCTCCTGAGTGCGTGTGCCGCCTTTGCACAACCCAAAATTGACGTCGACAAACAAATGAAACTGAGCCTGCAACAATACAAGGGCATGCTGAAAGAGTTCACCGACACCACCCTCTTCCCGCAATCGGTAAACCCCGACGGCACCTACAAGAAGATGAAGAGCGAGTGGTGGTGTACCGGCTTCTTTGGAGGCTCGCTCTGGTATCTCTACGAATACACCAAAGACCCTGAAATGAAGGCCGCCGCCGAAAAATGGACGATGGCCCTGAAAAAAGAACAGTATAACACGGGCACCCACGACCTGGGCTTCATGCTCTACAATTCGTTTGGCAACGGCTATCGCCTCACGGGCAACCCCGCCTACAAGCCCATCATGCTCAAAGGGGCCGAGTCGCTGTCGACGCGTTTCAATCCCAAGGTGGGGGTCATCAAATCGTGGAACGACTTTCATGGCTACAACTATCCCGTCATCATCGACAACATGATGAACCTTGAGTTCCTCTTCTGGGCGGCTAAAACGTCGGGCAACAAAAAGTTCTACGACATCAGCGTCACGCACGCCGACAACACGATGAAGAACCACTTCCGTCCCGACTACAGCAGCATCCACGTGTTGTGCTACGACAGTGTAGGGAACGTGATCGCCCGCAAAACCGCCCAGGGCTACTCCAATGAATCGGCCTGGGCGCGCGGGCAGGCATGGGGCCTCTATGGCTACGTGGTGATGTATCGCGAAACCAAAAACAAAAAATACCTGGACCATGCCGTGCACATCGCCGATTTCTTTACGCATCATCCCAACATGCCAAAAGACAAAGTGCCTTACTGGGATTTTAATTCGCCGGCCATCCCCAACGACGTTCGCGACGCATCGTGTGCCGCCATCGCCGCCTCTGCCTTGCTGGAGCTCAGTGGCTATGTGAAAGGCGAGAAAAGCAAAGCCTACTTCGCTTTCGCTGAAGAAGTACTGCAGAACCTCTCCAAACCAGAATACTTTGCCTCGTCCGACAACCACAACTTTTTGTTAAAGCACTCCACAGGCCACAAACCCGCCAACAGCGAAATCGACACCCCCATCGTCTACGCCGACTATTACTACCTGGAAGGCCTGCTACGCTACGACAAACTGACCCGCAAAAAGTAGTACCCTTCCTTTGCGCCTTTCCTCTGCGTCTTTGCGCCTCTGCGGTAAAAAATTTGAACCGCAGAGGCGCAAAGACGCAGAGGAAAACGCAAAGCCGTGAATTTTTTATAAATTTCCCCCGTTAAATGTCATCCGCCGTGAAAAAGATCCTTGTCGTTGAAGATGATCACCGCCTTTCAGAGTCCGTCACAAAAGCCCTGGAAAAGGAAGGCTATGGCTGCGAACCCGCCTTCGACGGCCACATGGCCCTCAAGTATTTTCAACAAGGCAGCTACCAGCTCGTGCTCCTCGACATCAATCTCCCCAAAATGAACGGCATGGACCTCTGCCGCAAATTCCGCGAGACCAACGCCGAGATCCCCATCCTCATCATCACCGCCTTCGGCGACATCGACAGCAAGATGGAGGCGTTCACCCTGGGTGCCGACGACTACCTGGTCAAGCCTTTTCACTTGCGCGAGCTGTTGGCTAAGGTGAAAGTGTTCCTGAAACGCGCCGAGCAACCTAATTCAGCCCAGCCCCTCTATCAATTGCAGGACATCAAACTGGATCCCAACAAGAAGATCGCCATCCGCGAAGGCAAGGAAATCAACCTCACCCCCAAGGAATACGGCTTGCTGGAATACATGCTGAAGAACCGGAACCGCATCATCTCCAAAGACGAACTGGCCATGAACCTGTGGGACGCCAACTACGGCGTGACCCATAATACCATTGAAGTATATATCAATTTCCTGCGCAACAAGATCGACAAGGAGTTTGAAAAAAAGCTCATCCTCACCAAGCCTGGCTTCGGCTACTATCTAAACGACCAGCGCGATGAACTATAAAACGAGGCTGACGCTGCTTTTCGTAGGGCTCTTCTTCTTCGTGCTGTCGTCCATCCTCGTCTTCATCTACATTTCCTATTCGGAATTCCGGCGCGACGAATTCTTTGCGCGCCTTCGCGAAAAGAGCTTTAACACGGCCAAGCTGCTCATCGACGTAAAAGAGATCGACATCGGCCTGCTGAAGATCATCGACCAGAATTCCATCAACAAAATGTATGACGAGAAGATCCTCATCTTCGACGAACAAAACAGCCTGATCTACAGCAGCCTCGACGACGAAAAGATCCCGTATTCCCTAAAGACCATTGAGCAAATCCGGAAGCGCGCCGACAAATATTATGTCGACGAAGACGGCGACGAAGTGGTGGGCGTGCACTACACCGGTCAGGGCCACGACTACGTGGTGCTCGCTTCGGCCTACGACCGCTATGGCATCAGCAAGCTGGAAAACTTAAAGACCCTGGTCATCATCGCCCTGGTGTTGGGCACGCTGCTGATCGCGTTGTCCAGTTATTATTATATCCGTCAAGTATTCCGGCCCATCGACGCCTTGAATTCATCGATACAAACCATTGGAGAAAATAATTTACATGAGTTCATCCCGGTGAGTGCAAAAAAAAATCGCGATGAGCTCGACCAGTTGGCGGTCAACTACAATCAAATGCTGGGAAGGCTTTTCAAGGCGTTCGAGTCGCAACGCGCCTTCGTGCGGAACGCGGCCCACGAATTGAAAACACCGCTGGCGCTCATTCACAGCAAGCTCGACCGCCTGGATGAACTCGCATATCAAAATCCCGACATGCAGATCTTGTTGAGCAGCTTGGAGCAGGACGTCGACAGCCAGGCCGACCTGGTGGAATCGCTGCTGCTCATCCAGCGCCTCCAGTCACAGTTGCCGGTGAACACGGCGAATGTGCGGATCGACGAATCGCTGTATGAAAGCGTAAAGGACGTGAACGAGACCTTTCCTCAACAGGCTGTCAAGATCGACATCGAATCGTCTATTAAGACCGAGGACCAGCTAACGGTGATTGGCAATACGTTGTTGCTGAAGATCTGTTTTCGCAACCTCATCGCCAACGCTGCCATGTATGCCTCCACGCCGGAACTGAACATAAGAATATCCGAAGAGGACCACGGCTTGCAACTCACGTTTGTCAACGCCGGCGACGACCCTATTCCCGACACGCGGATTTTCGAGCCCTTCTACCGGCAGACGCAACAGCAGGAAAAACCCGGACACGGCCTGGGGCTTTCCATTGTCAAGCAGATCATCGAACTGATGAACGGCACCGTTAGCTATTATTTTGAAAGTGGAAAACACCATTTTCAGATCACCATACCCCATACCTGAAATTTTAAGGTTTATTTAAGGACACCTTTAAGCCCCCCTAAAGTCTACACGCGTTCATTTGTGTGACATTAGAAATAATGCATTTCAAAAGATGATGCGTTTTATTGGATTTGTGGTGGCGCTCTTGTGTATAACAACCTCACTTCACGCTCAGGACACTTTACGAGTCTCCATACAGCAGGCCGACAGCCTGCTGGTGATGCGGAACCTGTCGTTGCTGGCGTACAAGTATGAAGTAGACAAGGCAGAGGCCAGGAAGATACAGGAGAAGTTGTTTAGCAACCCTCAACTGTATACGGAATGGAATTTATATAACCCAACGGCACAAAAGTGGTTTGATACCGGCAAGAACGGGCAGAAGATCGTGCAATTGCAACAGGTTTTCCGCATCGCCGGACAACGTAGAACGGCCATCCGCCTGGCGGAAGAGGAAAAGCGTATGACCGAGTGGCAATACTATGAGCTGGCGCGGAGCCTGAAGTACGAGCTTCACGTGAGCTTCTACCGTTATTACTATCTCAACAACGCCATCGTGAACATTCGCTCGCGACTGGACCTGTTAAAAAATCTCATCTCCATCTACGAGCTGCAATACAACAAAGGCAACATCTCGCTGCAGGAACTCACGCGGTTGAAGTCGACATACTTCGAGATCAACAACAAGGTGAACGACACGCAAACCGAGTTGGTGCGGCTCCAGGAAACCCTGAAAGTGCTGCTGGCCGACGACCGCGCAGTGGCGCCTGTTCGCAATGTCTCGGATGCCGTGATCGCGGTTTTGCCGGCGGCCACATTGCCCGAGTTGGTAGAGAAGTCGATGGAGAACCGCCCGGAAATTAAAGCTGCTCAAAGCATTCAGGCCCAAACTCAACTGCGCTATTCATTAGAGCGCAAAGAGGCCATCCCGAACCTGATGGCAGGGGCCGTGTATGACCAGGCTGGTAGCTATGTGCCGAACTACAGCGGTGTGTCATTCGGATTGCAACTGCCTTTGTTCAACCGGAACCAGGGCCGCATCCAGGAAGCCAAAGCGGGCATAGCGCAGGCCAACGTGCTGCTGCAAAGCCGCCGTCAGGAAATTAGTCAGGAAGTGGAAGCGGCGTGGAAGGTCTTTCAACTGTTGGATGCCCAATACAAAGCATCCGGCGGTGACTTCGAGGCGCAGCTTGATTTGTTGAGCAAAGGGCTGGTGAGCAACTATAGCAAGAACAACATCTCCCTGCTGGAATTCACCGACATGTTTGAGGCCTACAACTCCAGCATCATTGAATTGAATCAACTCAAAGCCGATTTAAATAAGTCATATGAAGAACTCAATTATGCTGTGGGTGAAGATCTCCATTAAAAATTGCCCATGGATGCCGTTGGTGTGGTTGGTTGTGCTGTTGGCAGTGGGTTGTGATCCGAAGAAGACAGAAGACCCGGCCGAGAACAAGGCGTTTGCCTTGAGCGACACCATGCTGAAAAGCATAAAACTGGATACCGTATCCGTGAAACCGGTGAACGGTACCCTGAACCTGAACGGAAAGATCGTGGCCGACGAAAACCGGCTCGTGGAAATATTTCCCATCGTTGGTGGGAACGTCGTGGAAGTGGATGCGGAGTTGGGCGACTATGTAAAGAAAAATCAAACCCTGGCGACGATCAAAAGCGGGGAAGTGGCAGAATACGATCGCCAACTCATCGAAGCGCAGTCGGACGTGCTGGTGGCACAAAAGAATCTGAGTGTGAAGCAAGATCTCTACGATTCGAAATTGTCGTCCGATCGCGAACTGGTGGCCGCTCAAAAAGAACTCGAAAAGGCCGAAGCCTCGCTGCGGCGGATCACGGAAACATTCTCGATCTACAATTTCAACAAGAAATCGGAATACAGTCTGAAGGCGCCCATCAACGGGTTTGTGATCTACAAGAACCTGACGCGCGACATGACCCTGCCCGCGGGCCACACCGAAAGTGTGTTTACCGTGGCCGAGCTGGATGAAGTGTGGGCCATTGCCGACGTCTACGAAAGCGACATCTCCCGTATCCGCGAAGGCATGGATGTGTGTGTGACCACCCTAAGCTATCCCGGCGACCTGATCCGCGGCAAGATCGACAAGATCTTCAGCGTGCTGGACCCGGAAACAAAAACCATGAAGGTGCGCATCCGCATCCCCAACCCGCTGTTCAAGCTGAAGCCACAAATGCTGGCCACCATCAAAGCCACGTACCACGAAGACAAATCGATGACGGCCGTACCGTCGTCGGCCATCATATTCGACAACAGTCGCCAGTTCGTCATGATCTTCAAAGACCGGTTCAACATCGATACCCGCGAGGTGGAGGTGTATAAAACCGCCGATGACATCACGTGGATCACCCACGGCGTGAAACCCGGCGAGGTCGTGATCAGTCATAACCAGCTTTTCATTTACGATGCCCTTAACGACTAGCGGATGATCAAGCTGATAAAAAATATCGTCGCGTTTTCGTTAAAGAACAGGTTCTTCACGTTCTTTTGGGTGGCCATCATGGTGGTGGCCGGTGTGGTGAGCTATAAGAACACGTCGATCGAAGCGTTCCCCGATGTCACCAACACACAGATCATCATCGTCACCCAATGGCAGGGAAGAAGCGCGCAGGAAGTAGAGCGTTTTGTGTCCATTCCCATCGAAGTGGCCATGAACTCCGTGCAGCGCAAAACCAACGTGCGGTCCATTTCCATGTTCGGATTGTCGGTGATCAAGATCATTTTTGAAGACAACGTAGAAGATTTCTTTGCCCGTCAGCAAGTGAACAACCAATTGGTGACGGTAGGGCTTCCCGAGGGAGTTGAGTCCGAAGTGCAGCCGCCTTATGGCCCGACCGGCGAGATTTTCCGCTATGTCCTCACCTCCAAAACCAAGGATACCCGCGAGCTGCTGACCCTTCAGAATTGGGTCATCGATCGTCAACTCCGCGCTGTTCCCGGTGTGGCCGACGTGGTGGCATTCGGCGGCCGCGAAAAAATCTACGAAATCCAGGTAAACCCCGCCTTGCTGAATCGCTACGAGATCACACCCCTCGACGTGTACCAGGCCGTGACGAAAAGCAACATCAACGTCGGCGGCGACGTGATCGAGAAAAACGGGCAGGCATATGTGGTGCGCGGCATGGGCTTGCTGAACTCCATCGAAGACATTGAAAATATTATTATCGAAGATCGCGCTGGTGTACCGGTATTGGTAAAAAATGTGGCGAACGTTATCCAGTCCGACCTCCCCCGCGTGGGACAAGTGGGATTGAATACCAAGGACGACGTAGTGGAAGGTATCATCGTCATGCGCAAGGGCGAAAATCCGAGCGAGGTGTTGAAGCGCGTGAAAGCCAAGATTGAAGAGCTGAACACCCACATCCTCCCCGGAGATGTGCGCATGGCTACGTTCTACGACCGCGATGTGTTGATGACCTACACCACGCACACCGTGATGCACAACCTGGTGGAGGGTATCATCTTCGTGACGGCCATCGTGTTGTTGTTCATGGCCGATTGGCGCACCACGCTCATCGTGTCCATCATCATCCCGCTGTCGTTGCTGTTTGCGTTCTTTTGTTTGAAGATGAAAGGCATGAGTGCCAACCTGCTATCGCTGGGGGCGATAGACTTCGGGATCATCATCGACGGCGCCGTGGTGATGGTGGAGGGTATCTTCGTGACCCTGGACCACACCGCGAAGAAATATGGCATGGAGCGGTTCAACAAGATAGGGAAACTCGGGATCATCAAGAAGACCGCGTCCCGCACAGGCCTCGCCGTGTTCTTCTCCAAGCTCATCATCATCACCGCACTCTTGCCCATTTTCTCTTTCGAAAAAGTGGAAGGGAAAATGTTCTCGCCCCTGGCCTATACGCTTGGGTTCGCATTGCTGGGTGCGCTGATCTTCACGCTCACGCTGGTGCCGGTGTTGAGCGCCGTGTTGTTGAAAAAGAATGTAAAGGAAAAACATACGTTCATCGTAACCTTCTTCGATCGCATCGTGTCCAAGGGTTTTCACTGGACATTCT
Source organism: Chryseolinea sp. (assembly GCA_036525235.1). Taxonomy (GTDB): domain Bacteria; phylum Bacteroidota; class Bacteroidia; order Cytophagales; family Cyclobacteriaceae; genus Chryseolinea. The sequence continues at coordinate 39,329 of DATDAV010000246.1, forward strand.
CACATAAAACCATCAGCATCACCGTAGCCCTCGCAATCGTGGCGGGAACCTTGTTCTCGACCAAGTGGCTGGGAACGGAATTCTTGCCCCAATTGAACGAAGGCGCCTTGTGGGTGGAAGCAAAAATGCCCATGAGCATGTCGCTGAGCGAGACGGTGAAGATGGTGCACACGCTGCGCAATGAACTGAGTTCATTTAAGGAAGTGAACGGCGTGCTGTCACAAACCGGCCGCTCCAATGATGGCACGGACCCCAGCGGTTTCTATTATGTGCAGATGCAGGTGAACCTGAAACCGAAAGAGGAGTGGGGCCGCAAGATCAGCCTCGATGGCCTCATCGGTGAAATGGACTGCAAACTGAAAAAATACCAGGGCATCAACTACAACTATTCGCAGCCCATCATCGACAACGTGGCCGAAGCGGTGGCCGGCATGAACGCCAACAACGCCGTGAAAATATTCGGCCCCGACCTGGCGGAGCTCGACAAGCTGGCCACGCAGGTGCTCGCCAGCATTCAGGACGTGCCCGGCATCAAAGACGCCGGCATTCTGCGCAACGTGGGCCAGCCCGAGATCCAGATCAAACTGCACGATCACGAAATGGCGCTCTACGGCGTAACGACCAGCGACGCCCAGGCCGTCATTGAAATGGCCATCGGCGGAAAGACCGCTTCCATCATGTATGAAGGTGAAAGGAAATTCGATATCCGCCTGCGCTTTCCTTATGAATACCGGAAGTCGGAACAGGAGATCACCAATTTGTTGGTGCCCACGCTGAAGGGAAGCAAAGTGGCCTTAAAGGAGATTGCAACGGTCACGGCCATTACGGGTCCGGCGTTCATCTATCGCGACAACAACAGCCGCTTCATCGGCGTGAAGTTCACCGTGCGCGAGCGCGACCTGGGAAGCACCATCGCCGAAGCACAGCAGCGCGTAAAGCAACGCCTGCACGTGCCGCAAGGCTACACCATACAATGGACGGGTGAGTTTGAAAACCAGGTGCGGGCAACAGCCCGGCTGGCGCAAGTGGTGCCCCTGAGTCTCATCGCCATCTTTGTGCTGCTGTTCATCACGTTCGGCAATGCCAAAGACGCTGGACTAGTGCTCATCAACGTGCCCTTTGCCCTCATCGGCGGCATACTCGCCATTCACATTACCGGTATCAACTTCGGTATCTCCGCGGGGGTGGGGTTCATCGCGCTCTTTGGCATCTGCGTGCAGAACGGGGTGATCCTGATCACGGAATTCAATGAAAACTTAAATAAAGATATGAGCTTGGCCGACGCGATAGCGTTGGGGATCAAGCAACGCACGCGGCCCGTCGTGATGACGGCGCTGATGGCGTCTATAGGTCTTATGCCTGCGGCTTTGTCCACGGGCATTGGGTCAGAAAGTCAGAAACCGTTGGCCATAGTGATAATCGGGGGGTTAATCACGGCCACGGTTCTGATTTTATTGATTTTTCCGATTTTTTATGAACTTGCGAATCGCCGCAACCATGGTCGTAGGTATAAACCGCAAAGCGTATGAAACGAATAGCGTATTTTCTTTTCCTGTTGCTCTTTCCGCTGATCACCGTCAGAGGGGAAATGTTGACGAATGGCATCTTCATCACGGTGCAGGATCTCGCCACCAACAAGGTCTCCGAGCAGACCAAGACCGACGATCTCAATACCGTGGTGGTGAACCTCGACAACAATGTGCTGCTCATCCGCAAAGGTGTGGAACAGCATTATAAATTTGGCACGCTTTCCGGTTACTATAAAGACGGGTATCGCTACCGTGCCTTTGGGAAGAAAAGTATTTTCTCAACGTCAGGATACTACAAAGTGCTCGACGACGCCGGCTTGATCATATACTCCAAACGCTCCGGGAACCACAAGACCGGTGGCAAGACCTTCTACTATTACAGCACCGGATGGGATGCGCCCGTGCGCAAGCTTACCCGGCGAAATCTGAAGGAAGACTTTTCATATGACCCTGTCTTTGTCGACGCCGCCACAAGCACATTGCAGGGTCAGGTCTTCCTCACGGAGAAGAACGGTCACCTGCTCATCAACGACCTCTATCTGTCGCGAACAAAATAAAGCCCATCTATAAATTAGTTTCTTACGCCTCGGTTGTATAATGCAGCTGGGGCGTTTTTTTGTTGTGCGCTTGGATGAAGGATACATGGCTATTTAATTTTCACCGCAAAGGCGCAGAGGCGCAAAGAAAGGCGCAAAGCAAATACACACGAGTACTTTGTATTTACTTTGCGCCTCTGCGGTGAAACTTCAACGACAAAAAAATGCCCGTGGCAATACATGCCACGGGCGGGGAAGTTGGACTCCACGGGTCCCTTATCGGGAATTGGGTTGTGGGACAGGATATTTTCATATCCCTAACAAGAATACATAATGTATAGCTAATTTGCTATACCCTGGCAAAAAAAAATATAGCAAATTCGCTATATATCCCAATCCCGTTAAAATGACCCAAAACACAAAACAGCGCAACCTCAAAAAGCTGGCTGCTTTCGGAAATAATCTTCAACGCATCAGAATAGAAAAAGGCATCTCGCAGGAAGACCTCGCCGACCGGGCCAACGTAGCGTTTTCAACAATAAACAAAGTGGAAAACGGACACCTCAACACGGGCGTCTGCACAGTATTTGACCTGGCTCGCGCACTCAAAGTGTCGCCGAAGGAGCTCTTCGACTTTTGACCACGTTACATCACGCGTCATCCCGACAGCTTTTGGCGGTCTAGGCTGCGCTATCGTCGTCGGTCTTTTCTTCTGTGTGATTGCTGCGCTCCACCCACCAGTACAGCGGGGGGATGAGTATCGGCGCGAAGATGAGGGTGGAGGTGAGGCCGCCGATAATTACTGTCGCCAAAGGTCGTTGTACATCCGAGCCAATGCCGGAAGATGTAGCAGCGGGAATCAGCCCCACAATGGCGACAATAAGAATGGACAGGATGGCCCGCATTTGCTCCTCTGCTGTCTTCTGAACGGTGACGACGTTAAACGAACTTTCCAGGGAGGCCCGGTTCAAAGCGGAGACGAGCAGGACGCCCGCCATCACCGAGATCCCGAAGATGCTCACAAAGCCCACGCCGCCGGATACGTTGAAGTAATAACCCCTTAGCAGCAAAGCGAGAATTCCACCCGCCAGGGCAAACAAGATGCAACTCATCGTCACCAAGGTGTACTTGAGGCTTTTGAACAGCATGAACAGGAAGAGAAACACCATCACAATGGTTAACGGTATGGTGATCAAAAGTTGCTTGCCGGCTCTTTCCAGGTTTTCGTATTGACCGCCATAGATTACGCTATAGCCTTTGGGAATTTTGATAGACTCGTGGATCTTTTTTTCAAGGTCTTTTACAAATCCACCCTGGTCGCGGCCGCGGATGTTGGTGCGCACGGTCACCATGCGCTTGCCGCTGTAGCGGTAGATGTTGGTCTGTCCTTCCACAAACGTGATGTCGGCCAATTGGCTCATGGGAATAAGCGCGCCGGCAATCGAGGACACCTGCAGGTTCTTGATCACGTCGACGTTGTTCCGGAACTCCGGCAGATAGCGGATCACGATGTCGTAGCGTTTGGTGCCGTCATAGAGAACGGAAATGACTTTCCCGCCTACAGCAGCTTCGATCATGTTTTCGATATCGGAGATGTTGATCCCAAAGCGGGCTGCATTTTCGCGATTGATTTTTATGGCCAACTGCTCTTGCGGTCCCTCTTGTTCGATGTTCACCGACTCGCTGCCTTTCATATTTTTGACGATGGCCGCGATGGAGTCCGCTTTCGGTCTCATCTTCACCAGGTCGTCGCCGATGATGGATACGGCAAGATCGGCGGCGCTGCCCGTCACGATCTCCATGACCTGGTCGATGATCGGCTGGCCACTCGAGAAACGGACACTGGGGAAAGCCCGCTCCAGGTCGACGCGTATCCGCGATACCAATTCCTTTTTTGAAACGGTGTCACTCCACAAATGATAATCTTTCAAGCCGACGAGGATCTCGTTCCGGTTGGCGGGAAATGGGTCGGTGCCTTCATCGTTTCGGCCGGTCTGCGTGATCACGAATGCGATCTGCGGATAATGCCGTATGATCGCCCTGATCTGGGGTGAGTATTGTGCGTTTTTCTGGATGGTTATCCCGGAGGGAAAATTGCCCCGGAGAAAAATAGAGCCCTCATCCAACTCGGGCAGAAATTCTGTTCCAAGTTTGGATCCAAAACCAACGAGGATCAGCACGATGGAGAACCCGACTAATACGGTCAGCTTTGTTTTGGACAGGACGCCCTTCACCAGCGAGCCATACTGATTTTGTAAGAAGTCCAGCACTTTATTTTTGTGCTCCTTGATCGGCTCATCCACATTGGCGATGGTTTTTCCATAGGCAAACGACACCAACACGGGGATCAGCGTGAGCGCGGCGAGCATGGAACCGATAACGGCAAACGCCAGGGTGAGTGCCATCGGCGAAAAGAGCTTGCCCTCTACCCGGGTCATCAGCAAGATCGGCATGTAGGCCAGGATGATGATGGTCACGGAAAAGAAGATCTCGCGTCCCACTTCCTGGGCACCGAGGTTCGTGATTTTGATAATGCCCTGACGGCGTTCGTCCGCGCTGGACGATCGGTATTTGCGCACCAGGTGTTCCACCATCACACAGGCCCCATCCACAATGATCCCGAAGTCGATGGCTCCGAGGGAAAGTAAATTGGCCGGGATGCCGGTGAGCCGCATCAGGATAAAAGCAAACAACAAAGAGAACGGAATGGTCAAGGCCACCACCAACGCGCTTCGAATGCTTCCTAAAAATAAGACGAGGATGATAACGACAATGCTAACGCCTTCCACCAATGTTTTTCCCACCGTTTGAAGCGAATGATCGATAAGAAAACTCCGGTCATAAAGCGTGCGGATGCGTATGCCTTCGGGCAGCTCGTGTTCCTGCAGGTCTTTGAGTTTTTGTTTGAGGGCCTTTAACGCATCGCTGGGGTTTTCGTAACGCCGCAAAAGAACAATGCCTTCCACACCGCTGTTGACGTTGGTGTTGTCTTCGGCAACCGAATAGCCCAGCACACCACTCGGTGGCGGCGGCGCAATTTCCACACTCGCCACGTCGCGCAAAAATATAGGCACGCCGTTTTCGGATTTCAACACAATGTTTTGGATATCCGTTTCGGATTTGATCGCACCAAGGCCGCGGATGGCATAACCTTGTTCACCCTGATCGATCAAATTTCCACCCGTGTTTTGGTTGTTGGCTTCGACGGCATTTTCGACATCGGAAATCGCCAGGTCATACCGGCGGAGTTTTTCGGGAGAGGCCAGGATGTGGAATTGTTTCAACGGACCACCGAAAGTGGTGATGTCGGCCACACCCGGTGTTTGAAGGAGATAGGGTTTGATCACCCAATCCTGCAAGTCGCGTAATTCGGTGGGGGTGAACGATGGGGGTCCTTCCACGACGTAGCGAAAAATTTCGCCCACGGCTGTGGACAGTGGTGCCAGTTCCGGCGAAACGCCATCGGGCAATTGCGCAGCCTCCAGGCGTTCTAATACTTGCTGACGGGCAAAATAATCGTCGGTGCCATCCTGGAATGTTAATTGTACGACGCTCAGACCAAAGATCGTCCGGCTTCTTCTGTCCAGCACGCGCGGTGTGTTTTGCAGGGCGCGTTCAATGGGTACTGTCACTTGCTGTTCCACTTCCTCGGCCGCTCTTCCGGGGTATTGTGCCACGATGATCACGTTCGTGTCGGCAATGTCGGGATAAGCTTCGATCTTCAATTGCGTGAAGCACCAATAGCCGATGGCCATCATGGCCACACTGATGCCGACAACGATCAACCTGTTTTGAAGCGAAAAAAGTAAGAGCCCTCTGATCATGGGTTAGTGAATTTCTACCGGATGGGTAATGATCAATCCATTTTTAAATTCCTTGCGAAGCAGGGAAATGGTGTGCGTCACCTTTTCGTCTTCGTCTATAAACGTTATCATCATCGGGGGCTCGTCAAAGCTGAAAAGATCGTCGGGACGCTTCAGGTGTTGGTTGGAACCAAAGCCGATGTGGCCCCGGAACACCGTAGCGCCTTTTATCTTGTGGCGGATCAGAAATCTTAAAATGTATTCGAACAAGGGCTGTGATCCGTGAAGTTCATCCTTGTCGATAAAAATTTGGGCTTGCAGCATGTGTATGGGGGTTAATAGCCGAATGATAGACCCTTTAACTGAATGGACCCTTCCACCACCACCCTGGCGCCAAGCGCGATGCCGTTGCTGATGAGGGTGCGGTCTCCAACCTGGGCGCCGATACTCACCTCCTGGCGCTGATACTGCAAGCTATCCGATTTTACAAAAACATAGTGTTTTCCCTGCACGGTGATCACCGCCGATTTGGGAACGCTGATGACCTCCCCCTCATCGACACCAAAAGACAACAACGCAAACATGCCCGCCTTCAACTTGTTTTGGGAGTTCTTCAACGTCACGCGGAGCTTCACCATGCGGGTGGCATTGTCCACTACGTCGGCGATGTCGTCAATTTTTCCGTGGAATGTCTCAGTGGGAAAGGACGTGAACTGTATTGTACAAGGTCCGCCTTCCGTGATCCTGCTGAGCTGGTTCTCGGGCAAGTCGCACGTGATGTAGGCCATACCTGCCGATGATTTTCGCAGCGCTTCAGGATTGAAGCCGTTCGACTTCAACTTGGTTTCGTGCTCGATCAGGGCGGCGCGTTCATTGGCCAGGTTGGTCTGTTCCATCGCCAGGGCCGTCTGGGCGTCCAGCAGGTCTTTGCCCGTAGCCACACCGTGCGCCTGAAGGTCTTTGACCCGACCCAATTCGATTTCCTTTTGTTTGATGTTGATATTTTGGATCTGGTTGATATTGATCTGGTGTTGGATCAACGACGTGTAGTTGCCCGCCAGGTCAGGGTTCTCGAAGAGCACGATGTTTTGCGTGGCCCCCTCAACCGAGGGTATGACGGTGGCCGAGACCTTGGCCGGAATGGTGAGGTTGGCCGTGATGCCTTTTTTGCCGATCACTTCCGTTCTAAAGAAATTAATACCCAGCGTGTCGTGAAATATGATGGTATTGCCATGGTCCTTGACTTCGGGTGCATAGTTCACGACCGGAGCTTGCTGATCTTTTTTACCGCACGAAATCAGCAGCAGGAGAACTGCCGTGCAGGCCCATGTTAAACGTCGAGATATCATTGTGCCAATTGGTTTATTAAGCCTGAGACAAATAAGAGCTGGATATAGCTTTGCCGGTATTGTTGTTGTGCGTCATAATATTGCTGCTGCGTCTCCAGCCAGCTTCTCTGTGCCTCCAAAAAGTCGATGATCGTGGTGCCGCCGCGCAGGTATGCGTAGCGAACCCGGTCGAGGATGGATTGGGCTTGTTGCAGGATGCCCGTGAACCGTTCTACGTTCTGTTGCTGAACGATAAAACTTTTATAGGCCGTGTTGATCTCGGTTTGGATTTGTGTTTGAACCGTCACATAATTCTGTTCGGCCTGTCTTTTTAAGATCGTTGACTTTTGAATTTCACCTTGGTTGCGGGAAAAAATCGGCAACTCAATCGTGCCGAAGAAACCGACATACGGCACGGTGTTTTGCGGGTTCCAGATCATGCCAAGCTCGGGTTGCGGAAGGGCCATCGACTTCTGGAATTTTATGTTGCTTTCCGAAAGGGTTATCATGGACTGGATCTGTTGGATGTCCGACCGGTTGGCAAGGGCGTATCGCAAAAGCGTATCGATATTGATGGATTCCGGAAACAGAAATTCGTTGGTCAGGTCCACATCCACCGAATCGGTTGCCCCGATCAAAAAACGCAATTGACTTCGCTTGTTCAAAAGATCTTGCCGGACGGATTTCAGTTGAACCGCATATTGCTCGGACAACAGCTGCGTCCGGATCAGGTCGGTCTCCGAGATCACCTGGTTCTTCAAACGGAGTGCATTGATCTTGGCCAGCGTATCGGCGTTGTTCTTGGCGATTTCAATGACGCGAATCTGATTCTGAGCAATCCACACGTCAAGCCATTTGGAGGCGACATCGAAAAATACATTTCGCTCCAACTCGAGGAAATTCTTATTGATGAGATTGTAGCCTTGATTGGCGACATCGATCCGGTACTTCCGTTGATTGGGCAATTGAAAGGGCTTGGTCAGCTGCCACCAGACTTGCCGGTTATGGGGACTGTTCCAGGCGGTGTTCTCCTGGTAGTATTTGCTGTTGGCCAGTTGCAGCGTTTGATTGTTCAGGGCTGGATTGGGTCGGAGTTTGGCCGAGACAACATCGGCCTGGCCGGCTTCGATCGTGTAGCGCTCTGTCTTGAGGAAAAGGTTGTTCACACGCGCGGCCTTCAATGCCTCTTGCAGGCTCATAGAAGATTGTGCTTCTGCGGTCAGGCAAACAACGCAGCCAAGTACCAATAGAAAGGATATTCGATAACGCATGGCCGGGATAGGGACGTTAAAAAAACATTTAAAGATAGAGCAAATTCTGGAGGAATTGATCCCCTCACCAATCGAAACAAAGCTTATAGATCACGGCTTGCCGATAAAGTCACCTACATTCCTAAGAAAAGATATGGGATTAAGTTCTTTTTAAGGTGGCCTACTTAGTTAAAGAGTGTATCGCATAGGGAGAAATGAACGCATGTGTATGCGCTAATGGTAACGCGTCGCTCCGGGAATTGCATACCCGTCTTGACGGCAATCGTTGCTGAAAGTTGACAGAAATTCTTGTCCCAGTGTAAAGTAATGCCAGGCAGTCATCAATGCAGTGTGACCTTTCGAATGGATTTATTGTTGGAGTCGGCCACATAAAGATTTCCATCGGCATCGATGGCCAGGGCAATGGGGGTATTGAAACTCGCCGTCAAGGGCGGGCCATTGGTATTGCCCGGCGTCGACCCCGCGATCAACACGGCGCTTCCGGTGGATACTTCGTAAATGCGCGAGTGGTCTGTGCATACGTACAGCGCGCCATGCTTGTCCGCCACAATGCCCATGGGCCGCGCTAAATTGACGAGGGTAGTCACTTCGCCCGACGGGGTTATCTTCCGAACAAGATCATTGTACAGGTCACAGACATAGAGGTTACCGGCGTCGTCGCTGGTAATGCCGTAAGGTCCGTTGAAGGAGGCAGCGGTTCCAACCTCATTCTGAGCGCCGGCGGTACCCGTTCCTGCAAAGGTTGTGACGTTTCCGCCCGGGGTGATCTTCCGGATCAGGTGGTTGTAGAAATCCGTAACATAAAGATTGCCGTCGGGAGCCATCGTGATTCCCAGGGGAAAATAGAATTGGGCGTTGCTCCCCGCGCCATCTTGCTGGCCTTGCGTTCCTCCGGCCAGCGTGGACACGACGCCGTTGCTGATCTGACGGATGGCATTGTTGTTGCCATCGGCTACATACAGATCGCCTGACGTTGCGTCGGCGAAAACACCATTGGGAAAGTTGAACGCCGCTGCGACGGCCGCGCCGTCGACAAAGCCCGATCCATTTTCCCCGGCAAAGGTGTTGACCTGTCCGCTGCCATCAATGCTCAAAATACTGTGAATGGTCCCCTGGCTAACAAACAGGTTTCCGTCCCGCCCGATGGCAATGCCCAGCGGGGGCGCCGTCAACCCGCTCACCAGGGTGGTGACCTCCATCGTGGGCGTGACGGTAAAGGTGCCGCCGTTTATTTGAAAGCCGTTGACCTCGAGCATCAGGTCGCCGGTGGTGGCGAGGGCGGGAACCGTGACGACGATTTCTGTGGAGGTGGCACTCACCACGGCAGCCAACGCACCGTTAAAGGTTACGAGCGTACCCGCGAGCGATGCATCGAACCCTGTGCCCGTAAGCGTAACCATGGCGCCAGCCGGTCCCCCTGCCGGCTCGAAGGAGGCGAGCGACAGTTGCTGCACCGTGAACAGGGGCCCATAGATTTCGCGCTTGCCGTACTTCACAGAGATGTATCCGGTTTTTGCACCGTGTGGAACGGTGGCGATGATCTGCGTTTCCGTTATGCTCTGAATGACCGCAGGCACGCCATTGAATTTTAAAACGACCTGGCTCAAGTCAGTGTTGAAGCCCGTTCCGTTGATGGTGACCGTTGTGCCGGCCAGCCCCGAGGACGGTTGTATGGAAGCTACATTGGTTTGAATGACGGTGAAGATGGGTCCGCTAAGCAATCGCGAGCTGTATTCAACGGTCACGTAGCCCGTGGTGGCGGTGGTGGGCACGGTCACCTTAATTTCCGTGGAGGAAAGTCTTTTGACATCGGCCGCAAGCCCGTTGAATTTTACGAGCGGTGCATTCTGGGTATCGAACCCCTGCCCGTTTATGGTGACGTCCGAATCGGGGAAACCCCGGTTGGGAGAAATATCTGTGATCGCCGAAGGACTCACGGTGAACGTTGGGCCAGTAGCCACCAGGTTGCCAACCCGTACCGCTACAACCCCTGTTGTAGCACCCAGCGGAACGACAACCAACAACTGGCGCGCTGAAGCCGAAGTCACCGTTGCGACCGCACCGTTGAAAAGCACGGTGTTGCCAGAGGGCACAAGACTAAAGGCGTCACCGTTCAGGGTCACCACCGTACCCGGTGTGCCAACCGCCGGGTCAACTTGTGATATTCCGAACACGGTAAACAAAGGCCCGGTCACCCGTTGACCCGCCACCTCTACGCTAACGGAACCGGAAGTGGCCCCCGCGGGAACATTCGCCTTGAGTTGCACTGTCGTGGCCTGCGTGACGTTCGCTGCCACACCGTTAAATTTCACAATGTTTTGCGCAACACTGGCGCCGAACTGCGAGCCGAAGATGGTCACCTCCGTGGTCGCCACTCCGGTCGACGGATTGACGGCGCTAATGGTGAGTCCGGTAGATTCGGTGAAATCAAAAAACGGCCCGGTGACCAATTGATTTCTCACCACCAAGCCTACCACGCCGTCGCCGGCCTGGAAGGGCACCTCGGCGAAGAGCGTATCTTTTTTTACACTTTTCAGGATGGCGATTTTGCCATTGAAGGTCACGATGTCGTCGGCCGCCTTGGCGCTGAAGCCTTTTCCGATAATGGCCACGATGGTGCCGGCCGGGCCTTCTTTGGGTTGAATGTCTTTGATGATGAGCTTGTCCTGGAAGGTGAACGACGGTCCGGTCACCGTCACCCCATTCACCGTGATCTTCACCGGCCCTGATCCGGCATCTTCCGGAATAATCACCACAATCTGAGTTTCCGTCACACTTTTCACCACCGCGGGCACTCCGTTGATGGTGACCGAAACCTTATCGATGTCAACACCAAACCCCGTGCCGCCGATCTTTATTTCCGTTCCCGGCATGCCGCTGTCGGGATCGATCGAGGAGATGGTAGGGGGGACCAAAGGGGGCTCCTCTTTCCGGCTACAACCATGGAACAAAAAAACAAAAAGCACGATGGAAAGAACCACCGTGATGGCATGCGGCCAATAGGGATGCGTTGTTTTCTTTTTCATAGGGCAGGAGGTTCTTCGCAAAGGTGAAGGCACAAACTGAAACAGAATTGCAGTGGCGGAATTTTTACGTTGACAAAAGTGTCAACAGCACGATACCCATTCCGTTGTAGCGTAATTCAAAAAAGAATGACCGGCTCAATCGTGTCAGACGCTTTTGTTGGGCGCAGAGAAAATGACAAACGTCAAAAGGGCATTCATGCCACGACAGTGAGAATCAACGGCCGAAAATTCAAAAAAAGCAAGCACGCACCGCAAAATGCCATTCGAAACCATCCCTGCGGAACGCGCAAAAAAAATGTCCGGAGCCTGTTGGAATTCCGAACTTTATTAACTTTAAGGCCGCTCCTGGAAGGCTCTTGCGGGAGCGTGGAGAAATTGACTGAATAAACTACAAGCTGGACCAATGCTGATCAACCGAAGAATCGCCCTAAAGCAATTGGGCATCATTACCGGCGGCGTGTTGCTGCTGCCCTCCTGCGTGAAGCAGGCGAAGGCAGTTTCCGTATCGCTAAAACACATCGCCATCACCGGCGACCAGGAAGTGCTGCTGGCCGAAGTAGCCGAAACCATCCTTCCGGCCACCGACATCCCCGGTGCCAAAGCCCTGGAAGTGCCGTCGTTCGTATTGCGCATGGTCGACGACTGCTATGACGCTGAGCAGCAGAAAAGTTTTGTGGCGGGGCTGACTTCGCTGGACGAAGAAATGAAAAAGAAAACCGGCAAATCCTTCACCGATAGCGACCCTGGCGCGCGGGAGACATTTTTGAAAGGCCTGGAAGAGGAACGCAAAAAAGCCGACGAAGCGCAAACGAAGCCGGGCGACCTGGCCACCTTCTATGGCATGACCAAACGCCACACCGTGCAGGGCTTTCTGAGTTCGAAATACATCATGACCACCGTGCTGGTCCACAAAATGATCCCCGGCCGTTTCGAGGGCTGCGTGGAGATAAAAGATAAAAATGATATTCAAACTGTAATCGGATGAGTTTAATGAACATTGACGGCAAGAAGGAAAATACCTTCGATGCCATTGTGATCGGTTCGGGTATGAGCGGCGGATGGGCCGCAAAGGAATTGACGGACAAAGGACTAAAAACACTCGTGCTCGAACGCGGACGCGACGTGAAGCACAACGTGGATTATCCCACCACCAGCATGCAGCCTTACGAGTTCGAGCACCGTGGTCAGATCACCGAGGAAGTGCGCAAAGCCAATCCCGTAGTGAGCAAGTGCTATGCCTTCCGCGAAGACGCCCAACATTTCTTTGTAAAAGACGACGAACATCCCTACGTGCAGGATAAGCCCTTCGACTGGATCCGCGGCTACCAGGTGGGCGGCAAGTCGCTGCTGTGGGCGCGCCAGACCCAGCGGTGGAGCGACTTCGATTTCACCGGCCCTGCCCGCGACGGTTTCGCGGTGGATTGGCCCATCCGCTACAGCGACATCGCGCCGTGGTATAGCCACGTGGAAAAATTTGCCGGCATCTCCGGCAACAAGGACGGACTGAAAGAATTGCCCGACGGCGAGTTCCTGCCCCCGATGGAGATGACGTGCGTGGAAAAATATTTCAGCGAAAAAGTAGCCGCCGCCTACCGCGACCGCCACATCATTATCGGCCGTTGTGCGCACATCACGCAACCCGGCCCGGTGTTCGCGGAACAAGGCCGTGCCTCGTGCCAGCATCGCAACCTGTGCCAACGCGGCTGTCCGTTTGGAGGCTATTTCAGCAGCAATGCTTCGACCATACCGTGGGCCCTGAAATCGGGCAACCTATCACTGCGTCCCGACTCCGTGGTGCACTCCATCATCTACGACGAACAAAAAGGCAAAGCCACCGGCGTGCGCGTGATCGACGCCAAAACCAAGGCGGCCACCGAATATTTCGCGCCCATCATTTTTGTGAATGCGGCTGCCTTGAACACCAACCTGATCCTGCTCAACTCCACCTCGTCGCGCTTCCCCAACGGACTGGGCAACGACAATGGATTGATGGGCAAATACGTGGCCTTCCACAACTACCGGGCAAGAGTTTCGGGAGAGTATGAAGGCTTCGAGAACTTTACAAAATATGGCAACCGCCCCAACGGCTGTTATGTGCCGCGCTTCCGGAATGTGTACAAACAGGAAACGGATTTCCTCCGCGGCTATGCAGCAGGCTTTAGCGGCTTCCGCCGGATGGAACAAAATCGCGATGGCGTGGGACAGGATCTGAAGAGCAGCTTGCTCCATCCCACCTTGGGCAACTGGAGCGTGGGCTCGCACATGATGGGCGAAACCATTCCGAAAGAAAGCAACACCGTGTCGCTCAGCAAAGATCAGAAAGATGCCTGGGACATGCCGCAGTTGAAAATAAACATCGACTACGACGCCAACGACGAGAAGATGGTGAAAGATTACCTGGAGCAGTTCACGGAAATGTTTACCAAGGCCGGCTTCACCAACATCAAGACCAGCGATTCCAAACAGGCGCCGGGGTTGGACATTCATGAAATGGGCGGCGTGCGGATGGGGAACGATCCCAAGACTTCATTGCTGAATAAATGGAATCAGCTTCACGCCTGCAAAAATGTTTTTGTGACCGATGGCGCGTGCATGACTTCTACCAGTACCCAGAATCCTTCGCTTACCTACATGGCGCTGGCTGCAAGAGCGGTCGATTATGCGGTGAAGGAAAGTAAGAAAGGTAACGTCTAAAACTTTTTCACCTCAGAGACGCAAAGGCGCAAAGTAAACGCAAAAAGTCATGCGAATGCTTTGCGCCTTTCTTTGCGCCTTAGCGCCTCTGCGGTAAAAAATTCTTTCAATGACTCATAAAATACCCCATGTGCCCCGTCACCAACTGATCAGTGACAGCCTTTCTCACCGCATCCGCCTTTGAATTCACATTGAGCTTTTTATAAATATTCTTCAAATGCGACTTCACTGTTTCCCCGGAGATATAGAGTTCCGTGGCGATGGTGGAATAGGTTTTCCCCTGGATCAAAAGCTTCAACACCATCGACTCGCGGTTCGACAACGGCGAGATCTCGCTGATGTGCATAGACCGCACCAATTGCCGCGCAATGATAGGATCCAAGGGCGATCCCCCTTCCATGAGCGTGTTCAAGGCGTCCAGCAAATGTTCGATGCAGTTGCGCTTCAACAGGTAGCCGGAAGCGCCATGGCTGAGGGTGGAGAACACCACCTCTTCATCTTCGTGATGGGTGGTGACGAGGATTTCCAGTCCGGGAATTTTTTCCCGCAACTTCAAAATGAATTCGGTGCCTTTCATCTCCGCAAAATCGATGTCCATGATCACGATCTCCGTGAGGTCGTCCTTCACTCTCTTTATTGCCTCGCGGCAATCGGTGTAGGTGCTCACCAGGTTGTAGCGGCCCGACACTTTAATGAGGGAGGAGACCACGGTGGAGAAATTTTCGTCCGGGTCGATGAGGGTCACGTTTTTGGGTGCCAGGGGCAAGGGAAGCTTGCCGGCGGCCGAAGAAATTTCTTGTAGAGTTACTTGCATAGCTTTTGGGTTTTTGTTGAACGATGTTTTTATACCTTTAAGTACGAGAGTTTTGTAACGCAAAACGGGGCGCGGCTACAGACACCCCTCGAAACGGTACAAATAAGCCTTTTGAGTGTATAACCCGGATTGAGCCTCCGGAAAATCCAATTGGTGCGGCGCAACAACACATCCGTCGCCGTCACAAATTGAAGGTGTATTTTCTTTTGTACTTTGAACCCGGCATTCTAATCACCCATGAGTTTTCTGACCACCTTCATCTACAGCAACCGGCCGGCCATTCGGATTTTCAGGCACGTGCTGTTTTGGGTGACGGATATTATCAACTACCTCCTCATCATTTCCGTGAACACGGAGGTCACGTCCGTGGAGGTGTACAAGATCATTTTCCGCATTCCGCTCATCGCCCTGGCGGCATATTTTATCCTCTATTATCTCATCCCGAAATTTTCGCAAGAGCGCGACAAAGGGAAATTGTTTCTCTGGATATTGGGGGTCATGCTCTTTCTGGGCGTGGGCGTGCGCTACTATCGCTATTTTATCCTCGGACCCCTGGTGGACCCCAACCAGGTGATCGACTTTGATGTGTGGGACTTCCGGCGTATTCTTTCCGAAATATTGCAGTCGATGGTGGTGATCTCCATGGCCATCGCCATCAAGCTCATTAAGAACAAAACAGAGCTGCAGCAAAAGAACGAGGAACTGGCAGCGGAAAAGAAAACCGCAGAACTGGGATTTCTCAAGGCGCAGATGCACCCGCATTTTTTGTTCAATACCTTGAATACCCTGTATTCAGAAACCATCCAGGATTCGGGAAAAGCGCAGTTGGTGGTATTGCACCTGTCGAACCTGCTGCGCTTTATCTTGGACGAGTGTCAGAAACCGTTGATCCCCGTGCAATACGAGATCAAAGTCGTGAAAGATTTTATAGCTTTGGAAGAGCTGCGCCACGGGGCGCGCCTGAATGTGAACCTGGAGGTAACGGACGTAAATCCCCACATGATGCTGAGTCCCCTCATCTTTCTGCCTTTTGTGGAAAACAGTTTCAAACACACGCTGTTGAACAAACGCGGGGCCATCACGATCGATATTTCCATAAGGGGCGAAGAAGACCGGTTGCATTTGCTGATCGGCAACGACAAGGAGACGTCGCCCCCGTATCGCAACGGCTACAAACGCGGGCAGGGGATCTCCAACATCCGGCGGCAGTTGGACTTGTTGTATGGAAAAGAGTATACCTTGAATGTGGATGAATCGCAGGAAAAATATATCGTGTCGCTTTATATTCCGGCAAAAAAATCACTGACCTATGCCTGACATTACGTGCATCGTGATCGAGGACGAGAAGCCCGCCCAGGAAGTGCTAAAATCATTTCTGGCCAAAACGGAATGGATCCGCCTGGCCGCCGTTTTCGATGACGCTGTAAGCGCGCTGGATTATCTCAAGAAGCACGACGTGGACATGATCTTCCTCGACATCCAGATGCCCACGCTCACGGGCCTGGATTTTCTCAAGATCCTGAAGGATCCACCCCAGGTCATCATCACGTCGGCCTATTCGCAATACGCCATCGAAGCCTTCGAACTCGATGTGCGCGACTACCTGATGAAGCCCTTCTCGTTCGACCGCTTTCTGAAAGCCGTGAGCCGCATCGCCGCCAAGCCCGACCCGGCCGCCATACAGCAACTGAACAATAAAACCCAGCCCGCGTCGGACAAAAGCTTTGCCTTTTTCAATGTAAAAAAGACCATGACCAAGGTCATGTTCAGCGACATCCTGTATGTGGAAAGCATGCGGGAATACGTATACGTTCACACCACCAAAAACAAGGTGGTCACCAAGATGAGCACCGCCGAAATGGAAAAGCTGCTGGGAAATGGTTTTGTGCGCATCCACCGCTCGTTTATTGTGAATGTGGACAAGATCACGGCCTACAATGCCGAGGATGTTTTCGTGGACCAGGTGGCGCTGCCCATCGGGGTGAACTACAAGAAATACATCGACGAGTTTTTCCGCAATTCCTTCACGCATTCGCTGCCGTAAACCCCTGTGGTGGCGTGGCGCATTTGCCACCCAAAAGTCCCTGAAAAACGCCTCCAAAAGGCTTTTTAGCGAACCATAACACGTTTTTTCTTACATCGTCGTTTACGATGGTGATGGTCCTTAGTTTATTAGCACAATATTTCCGAATTTCAGGGTTTAGATTTTCTGTGAACCAGATCAGAACATATTTTTTCGTCGCATTCCTTCTTCCGGCGGTTGTTTCCATGGCTCAAAAGAAGGAACAACCGGCGGTTCCGGTTAACGTCCCCGACAGCGTTCGCATCGTCCTGGAAAATACCCGCAATGTAGATGCTACCGTGGTCGGCGCCAGCTTTGCGTCGGCCTGGAACAGTCTGGCTCCCGACCAGCAGAACCTTGTCCGGAAACAGGCGCTCATGATGCGCAAGAAGAAATATCCCCTGCGGCCGCACCAGGTGAACTACTTTGGCGCCATTGCCAACGCCGTTTCCACCGAGCGGGCCGATGCCTCCAAGATCTCGGGCTTCCTGAACGTGGCCGGCCAAGTGATCGAGAAGGAGACGCCCCAAAAAGCGGCGAGTTTCCTCCAGATCAGCAACACCTTCTTTCAACACCACGCCCTCCATTACGAAAAACCCTTCCGGCTCTACGCCCGCGACGACGACTATGCGTTCGACTATATCACCCCCGCGCCGGCCTTCGACATGAACGACACTACCAGCACGGGAGATTCAAATCCCTCGCCAACCTCGGATCCGCTGGTCTCTTCATCCTATGACGACACAGACGCTTCGGCCGACACGGCCTATGTGGAGGTACCCCCGCTGTGGATGAGCCCGCCGCCGCAACCCATCGTGGAGGGCGCCGTGATCCGGTTCAACCGCGTAACGCTCAACTTTGTGACCCGATATGATTCGGTGTTCCTGAAAAATACCAAAGGCATGCTTTCCTTCCGTACGGCCTTGTTTGTAGGAGAGGAAGGAACGTTTGACTGGACGCCCGCCCAATTGAGCGCCGACAGCGTGAACTGTAACCTCACCGTCTATAATTTCAACGTAAACAAACCGGAATTTAAATCGGATCTCGTTAAGCTGAACTATCTCGGCAAAACGCCCGGTTATATCCCAGGCACGTTCGAATTCAAGTCGGCCGCGCGCAAAGATTCCGTGCCGTCCAGCTACCCGCGCTTCAAATCGTTTCAAAACAACCTGGCCATCAAAGGCATTGGCGACGAGAACGTGAAATACAGCGGCGGTTTTTCGTTGACCGGCCGGAGGATCTCCAGCGCCTCGGTCACGGGCGACCCGTCGACGATTGAAGTGTATCACAATGGGGAGCTGAAATTCACTTCCAAGTCGCCCGACTTTGTGTTTACGGACTCCACCATCTCGGCGAAAAATTCAAGCGTGAACATTCGCATGAAAGGCGACTCCATCACCCACCGCATGGTGCGGATGCGCTACGCCTTTGGAAAAGACAGCACGCAGCTTCTGGTGCTGCAAAAGGACAAAGGCGGCATGAAGCACACGCCCTACTCGGCTTCGTTCTTCAATATTGATTTTGCTGCCGACGTGATCCGCTGGGATCTGTTCGCCGACAGCTTGAACATCATGATCGACGGCGGCCGCAACACGGTGCCCATGATCATCGAGTCGGTAGACTACTTCGACGCGGAAGATTATCGATTGCTGAAAGGCGAAGGATTTACGTTCCACCCGCTCGCCCTGGTGGCCAACTATTGTTTGAAAAACAAAGTGCGCGATTTTTACTCCGGCGACCTGGCTTCCTTCTCTGGAAAGAAAATGCCCGATATCAAAGCGGCCATCGAATTTCTCAGCGAAAAAGGATTGATCGACTATTCCCCGAAAACGGATGTCGTGCATGTGAAAGAAAAAGCCATCCTGCTCTACAAAGCCTATCGTGGCGAAATGGACTACGACAACCTCAAGATCCATTCCGTGATCGACAGTTTCCCAAATGCCACGCTGAATTTTCAAAAGGAATACATGATCGTGCGCGGCGTGGAGGAATTCGATGTGAGCGACTCGCTCAACGTGCGCATCGAGCCCGATAGCAGCGTGATCACGCTCCTCCAAAACCGCGACATCAAGTTCGACGGAACCATCAACGCCGGGAACTTCGAGATCAGCGGGAAAGGATTCACCCTGAAATACGACAGCTTCTACATCAGCCTCACGCACATCGACTCCATCAACTTCTATGTGACGGAAACCAATGCCCGAGGGCAGAGTGTGCGTCGCAAGATCAACAACTCCATGGTGGGCACCGACTCCACCGCGGCGGCGGCCGGGGGATTGGACAACAAGCAGCAAACCTCGGGCACGCTGTTCATCAGCAAGGCCAGCAACAAATCCGGCAAACAAAAGCTGGCCCACTATCCGCGCCTGGATGCCGCGGCGGGTGGGGTGATCTATTTCGATCGGGAGGAAGTGCTGGGAGGTGCCTACGACCGGTCGATGTTCTTCGTGGTGCCACCGTTCAAGCTCGACAGTTTGAACAACGCCGACCCGGCCTCCATCAACTTCGACGGCACGTTCGTGAGCGGGATGTTCCCCAGCTTCAAAGAGAAATTACATACGCAGCCCGACAAGTCCCTGGGCTTCGATCACACCATTCCAAAAGGAGGCTACCAACTCTATCAGGGCGAAGGAAAAATGAATGGAAGCCTTTCCATGAACAACCGCGGTCTGCGCGGAACGGGCAAAATCGACTACCTGGCGGCCTCCGTCACCTCCAACGACTTTGTATATTATCCCGACTCGGTGCTGGCCCGCGGTACGCGCGCCACGATTTCGGAAAAGCAATTTGGCGGCATCGAATTTCCCAACGCCTCGCTGACGGACTACGACATGAAGTGGTATCCGAAGAGCGACAAGATGAAATTCAAGAACATGAAGGCGCCCTTCAGCTTTTATGATTCTACCGCGCAAATGCAGGGAACGGTCACCGTCTCCAAGGAAGGTGTTGCCGGCGCCGGCAAGCTGGAGACACGGGGCACCGAGTTGATCTCGCGCAACATGAACTTCACCGGCAAGGATTTTGGTGCGCGCCACGCCCGCTTCAAAGTGAAGTCCGACGATCCCGAGAAACCCCTGATGCAGGGTAACGACATCCGCCTGAAATTTAACCTCGAACAAAACTACGCCGACATAAGCCCGGAAGTAGAAGGGGTGGCCGCCATCGCGTTCCCTTTTGCACAGTTCAAAACGTCCATTCCCAAGATGCGGTGGGATCTGAATGCGCAGAAGATCACCATGAGCAAAGATCCGGACGTGCCGCTGGAAAATTCATACTTCTACACCACGCGCAAAGATCTCGACTCGCTGAACTTTAACGCCGAAAAAGCCGAATACAACCTGAAGACCCAGGAACTGAAAGTGAGCGGCATTCCCTACATCATCGTGGCCGATGCCAAGATCACCCCCGAGAACAACGAAGTGTTGATCCTGGAGAACGCCAAGATCGGAACCCTGAAGAACACCACCATCGTGCTCGACACGCTGAACGGCTACCACCGCCTCACCGAAGGCGTGGTGGACATCGTGTCGCGGAAAGAGTTTGCCGGCTACGCTACTTACCAATATGTGAACTTCCTCCGGGATACGTTTGCCATCAAGATGACCAACTTCCATTTGGAACCCATCGAACCCCTCGACCTGACCAAACGCTCGTCGAAGCGGAAGTCATCCGAAGCCAGCATGCAGACGGTGGCCACGGGTGCGGTAACCGATAAGGAGATGCTCGTGTTGGGAGCAGGCATGTATTACAAAGGCGACATGATCATGTATGCCACGCGTCCGGCGCTGCAATTGTCGGGCTATGTGAAACTCGACATCAAAAAGATCAAAGGCGCCAACACGTGGATCCAATATGCACAAAGCGGCGATGAGACCGACGTCGCCGTCGACTTCGCCAACGCCGTGACCGAAGACGGCAAGAAAGTGAATGCCGGTCTGCACGTAGGTACCGACAACGACCTCTACATCACGTTCATGAACGACAAGAAATCCGACGACGACGAAGATTTCTTTCTGCCCCAAGGCATGCTGCATTACGACACCGCTACCCGTGAATTTAAAATCGAAGACATGGAGAAGGCTGCGGGCAACAAGCTGTCGGGAAAACTTTTTGCCTACAAGGACGAAAACATGCAGGTGCGTTTTGAAGGACCTATCAACCTCTTCAAGGGAAGCAAAGACTTCAACGTCACTGCCTCCGCCCTGGGCCAGGGTAACATGGAGAACAATGAGATTAAAATGAACAGCTTCGTCATGATCGACTCCAATGTGCCGATCCAGGCGTTCGACATCATGGCCAAGCAGATTCAGGACGTGATCAAGAACGAGGGCGCCGAAGAAGGCTTGGGTGACCAAACCGAACTGTTGTATAAGATCGGCGATTTCCTCGGCGAAAAAGTTGTAAAAGATTTTGAGCAACGCAGCCTCCAGGGCTATGTCTCCCTGGGCACGCTGGCTCCTACGGCCAAGCCCTTGGTGTTTGCCAACGTGAACCTGAAATGGTCTCCCAAGCACAAGGCGTTTTATAGCGAAGGACCCCTGGGCATGTCGAACAGCGGGCGCAACGACATCAATGGCGCGTTTGAAGGTTTCATGGAGATAAAAAAGAACGAAGACGGCTCGCCGGTGTTCCACGTCTTCTTCAAGGCTTCGCCGGAAGCCTGGTATTACTTCGGCTTGGAGGACAACCGCCTGATGGTGCAGTCGTCCAATTCAGAATTTAACACGATCATTTCAAAGAAATCCAATGCCGGCAAAGCAAAGATCGGCGAAGTGGCTTTCATTCCCGGCAGTGATGATGAAACCCTGTCGTTCATCAACCGCTTCCGCCGCGAATATTTTGGCAACGACGTGCCCTACAGCTTTGGCGACAGCACTGCCACCATCAAGAAGAAGGACGACGAAAAGAAAAAAGAAACAGATGATGGATTCTAGTCCGGGAACAAATCTGATTTCGAAGTTCACGTCGAGAGTAATTCCAGCAGCAATATCATTTTGAAAAATAGACACATCCAATTTTAGTGGCCTTACGTTAGCGCCACAACACCGGCGGAGCGAACGGTTGGAGGGCCTGTGGGATACGAAGGGAGTGGTATAGAAAAGGAGCCCTGTTTAGCAAAGAAGAAACTGTTTTAGATATCTGAATTTTTGTACCTGTACTAACCAAGCTCTATGGAAGCGTTTTTTGTCTTTCTTCTCGCCGTGATTTTGGTCGCGCTCATTCTCAATGTTAAGAGCACGGTCAATACTCATTTCAACACCCTTCAAAAGACCATAGAAGACCTTCGCGAAGAGTTGCGGAAGTTGCAAAGGCAACAGCCTCCCGTGCAGCAAACCCCGCCTGTGCGGTCGGTATTGGAAGATATCGTGACTTCCCACGCCACTCCGGTACAGAAGCCTGTTCCTGAAAAGAAAGTTGAGCCCGTAAAGGAGCCGGAAACGAAGCCAGAGGCAGAGAAGCCAGCTCCCCGGCCAACCGAAGAAGTGGTCCCGGTGCCTCAGGTCATTTCAACACCTTCCTACCAGCCTGTGGCACGCAAACCCGTGCCGGCGCCCAAGCCCGAGCGTCCTGGCTTCTTCGAGCGCAACCCTGATCTTGAAAAATTCATCGGCGAGAATCTGGCCAATAAGGTCGGTATCGCGATCCTGGTGTTAGGCATCGGATTTTTTGTAAAGTATGCTATCGATCAGGATTGGATCGGTGAGGTCGGCCGCGTATTCATCGGCGTGCTCTGTGGCGGTATTTTGATTGGCGTAGCACATCGCCTGCGCAAAACCTTTGTGGCCTTCAGCTCCGTGTTGGTCGGAGGAGGCATCGCGATACTTTACCTCACCATCTACATCGCCTTTCATGACTATGAGATATTCTCACAAACGGCCGCCTTTCTCCTCATGGTCGTCATCACCGCGTTTGCCGTGGTGCTATCGTTGGGATACGACCGCAAGGAACTCGCGATCCTTTCCATCCTGGGTGGCTTTGCGTCGCCCTTCATGGTGAGCACCGGCGAAGGGAATTACGTTGTGTTGTTCACCTATGTGTTGATCCTGGATGGAGGAATGCTGGTGTTGGCGTACTACAAGAAATGGAATGTCATCAATATCATTTGCTATGCCTTCACGATCCTTCTCTTTGGGTCGTGGCTGGGAGCACGCTTTGATGGCGAGAAAACTTCCATGATCGCCGGGGCCATGATCTTTGCCACGTTATTCTACCTGGTATTCTTTGCCATGAACATGATCAACAACCTGCGCAAGCGCACTTCGTTCGAAGCGCTGGAAATTGGCATGCTGCTGAGCACTACCTTTTTCTACTACGCCGCCGGCATGGTGATCCTGAACAACCCACACGGCGAAGACTTCAAAGGATTGTTCACCGCCAGTCTCGGCATCTTCAATTTTATCTTTGCCTACGCATTGTTCAAAAGCACACGGGTGGACAAGAACCTGGTGTATCTCCTGATTGGTCTGGTGTTGACCTTCATCAGCCTTGCGGCACCCGTTCAGTTGGAAGGCAATTACATCACGCTCTTCTGGGCAGCTGAAGCGGTGCTGTTGTTGTGGCTTTCGCAAAAGTCGGGCATCCGGTTGATGAAATTGACGTCTGTGATCGTCATGGTGTTGATGGTGATAAGCTTGCTGATGGATTGGGGACAGATCTATCTCGAAGACAACGGCGACCAGGCCCTCCGCATCATCTTTAACAAAGGATACATCACCAGCCTGGTATCGCTGGCTTCCATTGTGCTGACCATAGTCTTGCTGAAATCGGAAACGCAGGAGCGCCCGGAAGACGTGCAGCTATACAAAACCTTACTCACGTTTGCGGGCATCGGCCTGCTGTATTTCTCGCAGCTATTGGAGTTGCGATATCATCTGGCGGCCTATGGATTTGCGTATGAGGCCCAGAACATTATCATCGGCGTATACAACATGGTGTTCATCGCCGGCCTTCTTCTGGCACAAAAGAAACTTCCGCTCCCGCGGCAAGCCGAATATGCACCGGCGGTATTGGGTGCGTTTGCTATGGGGCTCTATCTGCTCTTTTATCATAGCCAAACCGTCATCGCCCGGGACGAATATCTTTTCGATAGAGCCAGCGCAACCGGGTTTGTATTTCACTATGTATTGCTCGCTATCCTGTTGGTCGTGTCGGTACTCAGCTTGAGAAAGATTCAGCAAATGGAGGCTTTCAATAAGAGTTCGCAGAATGTCTATTCCTGGTTTTTTGTATTCTTCTATTTATTTGTGGCCAGCGCCGAACTGGATAACCTCGTGGTGTGCATTGGCTATTCTCCTTCGGGTTCTCTGGGACACATCCTTTCACAGAACCACAAGATCGGCTATCCCATCCTATGGGGCGTAACGTCGTTCTTGCTCATTGCCGTGGGATTGAAAACCAAAAAGAAACACCTCCGCATCATTTCATTAACACTTTTTCTGATCACGCTGGTAAAACTTTTTGCCGTAGATATCCGGGGGATCTCGGAAGGCGGAAAGATCGCTGCATTCATTTCGCTGGGCGTGCTGTTGCTGATCGTGTCGTTCATGTATCAGCGGTTGAAAAAGTTGTTGCTGGCCGATGAAATTTCCACCAAAGAAAATGATCCAGAAGCATGAGACGTTTGTTGATATTTTTGACGGTTTGTTTGATAGCAGGCGAGGGGATAGCCCAAACCCCCACATTCGTGGCCGAAGCCCCGTTGCCCCCGGTGACGAAGGATGGTTTTTATGAAGTGGAAATCGTGCCGGCGCTGGCCGTGTACCTGAATGGATCGTTCGGAAACATTCGCCTCTATGATGCCCAACACCATGAAGTGCCATACCTCTTGCGCGAAGAATCGGCGCGCTATTACGCCGGACAATTCACGCCCTACGAAATCCTGGAGAAAAAACAAGAGGAGGGATGCTGCACTTCGTTGATCCTCCATAACCCAAAGCAAAGTGAGCTCAACTCCATCCAACTGATCATCCGGAACGCGGAGGTCACAAAAGAAGCGACTTTGTTAGGAAGCGACGATCGCAAACAATGGTTCGCGCTGAAGCAGCATTTCTTGCTTTCCCCCGCCGCCAACGCCAATGGAACATCCGAGGTCAAGATCGTGGACTTCCCGCTGAGCAACTACCGTTATTACTCGTTGCGTATAGCCGACTCCACCAGTGCGCCTTTGAATATTCTGAATGCAGGCTACCTGGAAGACAGCCGCGTAGTGGAAGCAAAATTCACGGAAGTGCCCGTGCAAGCGGTAACCACAGGGCAGAAATCCGGAGAAAAGAATACCTATGTCACCCTCCGTTTCGACACCACTCGCCTCGTTGATAAGTTGGAATTGAAAATGAAAGGGGCGCCCTATTTTCTCCGGCACGCTGTATTGTATGAACCGCAGCAGCGCGTATCCAAAAATGGAAAAACGTCTACGTACTACAACCGCCTGCAGGAGATGGAAGTGAATTCTCATCACCCCACCACATTGGAGTTCCCCGCGTTGAAGGTGAAGGAGTTTTTGATCGTGATCGAGAACCAGGATAACCCGCCCCTGGAGGTCGCTGAGGCAAAGCCTTATCAACGGCGCCGCTATCTAACAGCCTATTTAAAAGGCGGCACGACGCATACCCTGGACTTCGGCCCGGAATCTTTGTCTACACCCGCATACGACCTCGCTTTCTTCAAAGACAGCATCCCGGATCAACCTCAAGTGGTCAATGCGGGGGCCATCACCGTGTTCAAACAAAAGCAACCGGAAACCTCGCCAACGTTCTTCACCACGAAGGCCTTCATCTGGGTGGCCGTGATCGCCGTGATTGCCGTGCTGGGCTTTATGTCGGTAAAACTTTTGAAGGAAACGAGTGCTGAGAAAAAAGAAGGCGTGTAAAAGAGGACGCTATGCGCGTTGCATCAACATGAAAGCGTAGTTCCGGTTCATGTAGTGACTCACCGACAATATGGTTTTAATCTCATTCGGGGTTTCGAAGGCTGAAGCTTTTACCACCTCTGGAATAGTTTGTTTCTTCAACATCGAGGCGCCCAGCCAGAGCGCGAAGGACGTGGCCGTGCAATAGTCACCGCAAAGGTGTTTGTACCGGGCCTGCGGAATAGACTTCAAATCCGAATTTTCCAATTCTTTCAAAAGCACGTCGCGCACGGAATCGCCGGTCATGCCGTTGAGCCATACATCTACCTCTCCAAGCGAGGTGTTGTTTGCTTTCAGGAAGTTAGAAAGGGAAGCCGCCAGGTCGTCTTTGGATTCAGGGCGATAAACCATGGCCACATCCAATAATTCACACCAGGTGTTTTCACGGCGCGTGCCCGTGAGGTCAAAGAAAGCAGCGCCTTCTCCTTGTATCGTTCCCGTGGTGGTGGTATCGAATAAGTTGAGGTTAACGATCCGTTCGGTTTTGAAGTGGTTCTCACGAATGCTGGCGATAAACTGCACGGCAGCAGCTTCGTCGTATGACCCCACCAGGTAATGCGCTGCATGATTCTCGTCCAGGCGCATCAAGGCATCTTGTAATGCGTTTTCAAAGGCAAACCCTTTGCTCACATAGGTGTTGTTATAGCCCATGCATTTGATCATCACAGCCTCCAGACCGGCCAGGGCGTTGTAGGTGCCTTGCATGAAGTGGGTGGGCGTGAGTTGCTGTTCCTTCATCTCCAGCATCTCGCGAAGAAACTTTTCCGTCTCGTCCAGGAAGCCATAGCCCGTAGCCGTGATGATACCATCGGGGTGTTCTATGCCGGCATCGCGTAAACAGATCGCGGCCGAGGCCAGACCGACGCGCAGCATGCGACTGAGGCGCCGCAGTTGGATGGGGTTGATGTAGGCCTTGAAATCGGGGACAACAGAGGTCAATACGTTTTGGTCATAGGTCGTGATCTCCTCCAAAAACATTTGATTGTCAAATGTCTTCTGCGGAGAGATCATGCCGATGCCCTGAATAAAGTACTGCGCCTTTCCCGCCATAGTTATGCCAATCCGATAAGTATTGAAGAAGTGTTGCCGCCGAAGCCAAAGGAGTTGGACAATACGTTTTTGAGGTCCACCTCGTGCTTCAATTCTCTAACGGGGGAAACAGAGAGTTCAGGCATTTGTTCATGAAAATTAATATTGGGCCAAACCACCCGGTGTTGCAAGCCAAGCAAACAATACACCGCCTCAATGCTGCCGGCGGCGGCCAGGGTATGACCGGTGTAGGGTTTGGTAGAACTGAACAACGGCACCTCGCTGCCAAACAACTTCTGCATGCCGAAGCCTTCGGACAAGTCGTTGTTCTCCGTAGCGGTTCCGTGCGCGTTGATGTAGTCGATCTGATCAGGTGCCAGGTTCGCCATCGTCAAGGCCAGGTTCATGGCATTATAGGCCCCGGTGCCTTCCGGCGATGATGCGGTTTGATGGAAGGCATCGTTGGCATTGCCATAGCCGCGCAACTCGGCCAACGGTGTTTTTCTTTTTTCGATCACGGCGCGTTCGGATTCTAACACCAGAAAGGCGGCGCCCTCGCCGAGGTTCAGTCCCTTGCGGGTGTTGTCGAAGGGGCGGCAGTGGTTGGGGTCCACGATCATCAATGAATTGAAACCGTTGATCGTGAACCGCGACAAAGCTTCTGTACCCCCGCAGATGGCGCGGTCCAGCTTGCCGTGTTTGATGAGTTGTGCGCCTTGCATGATGGAGTTTGCCGAAGAGGAGCACGCGGTGCTGATCGTAGCAATATATTTTTTGATACCCACCGCGTCAGCCATGCGTTCGCCGTGCTCGCCGGGATTAGCGGTGTCGGCAAATTGAGCGAAGTCTCCTTTTTGTTGGGGATCCATCAGCTCGTAGAAGTGCCGCTCGAATTCGCGTATCCCTCCCGTTGTGGTGCCCGAAAGCAAGCCTGCGTCCCGCACTTCTGCGGGCGAAAGCGAAGCGGATTGAATGGCCTCTTTTAGAGCGATCAATCCCAATAACGACGTGCGTGTATGGCCCTTGCCGTTGGGAACGCCGGCTAGCTCGCAGAGCTCCTGGTTAAAAAGCTTGATCTCGCAGGCGGGCAAAGTTTTGCTGTGAATGGTGTCGAGCACATTCAATTCGCCAAAACCACACCGGCGGTGAAGGAGGGACGCTAAATTTTCTGCTGTATTTTTTCCAATGGATGTGATGATGCCAAAACCTGTGATGAACACACGTTGGCTCATACTTGCGCCCGGTTCTTATGGATGTACTCGGCCATCGAGCGGATGCTATGGAACACCTGGCGTCCTTCTTTGGGGTCCTTCAGCTTGATGCCGTAGTTCCGGTCCAGCAACACCACCAGCTCCAGCGAGTCGATCGAATCCAGGCCCAGGCCTTCGCCAAACAGGGGTGTGTTCTCGTCGAAGTCGGCGGGGATCATATCTTCCAGGTTCAGTTGTTTGATCAGCTCCTGGCGAAGTTCCTGTGTGAGTTCTTCAATCGTTTGATTCATGTATATCCTACTTTATTAATTTCTGATTAGCGGGCATGGAACGATCGTGCTCCTGCACATTCCTGGGGGTCTGCCTGACAGCTGGCGTTTGCATCGTATGACCTTTCCGTGCCCATGTTAAACAACCGTCCTCGATTTATGGATAAGGACGCTGGCCGACAAAGTGACCAGCGCAAACCCCACGAGTTTCAGTACGTCGGGCAAGATCACACCGATGGATGCCTGTCGTAAAAATAAGTCATTAAAGGCTTCCAAGCCCCAACTCATGGGAGAAAATCGGCTAAGCGTCTGCAAAATCTCCGGCATCACGTAAACCGGGACCCAGACCCCGCCAATGGCCGACAGGATCACCACCGACACCGATCCGAAAGACAATGCCTGTTGGGCCGTCTTAAAGTAGACCCCGATCAACACCCCGTAGCCGGTGGCCGCCATGGCTACGGCGCAGGCAGTGATAAAGATGTTCAGGGCATCGCCACCCAATACTAACCGGTTCAACCCCAGCAGCGGCATCACAAAAATGCCCACCGCCACCATCATCACAAACTGCACCAGGCAGACTAAAAAATAAAAGGCAAACTTCCCGGCAATCACTGGAAACTGTGACCCCGAGATCAGCCGCAGGCGCAACATGCTACCCTCTTCGCGTTCCTTGATGAAATTTCCCGCCAAGGGATAAAGGATAAAGAACATGGCAAACATGGTCCACGCCGGCACATTGTGCTGCACCGAGTTTAACATGACTCCCTGGTATTTGTTTTCGGAAGCGTAAGCCGTGTTCACATGGATGATATCCGTCAGGTTGATCTCCGTCTTTTTTGTTTCGGGACGGCCTTCGCCAAGTTGATTTTGAAGCTCGTCCAGCATCCAATCGGCCTGCACATTGGCGATGATCTTTTCCACGGCGCCGGACAGCGCTTGCTTGTAGTTGGCTTTAATCGCGGGGTCAAAAAATATTTTGATGTCGGTAGAGGGAAGCACAGTGGAGTCGACTTGGGCGGGCAAGCCGAAGTTGGCGAAGACGTTGGCGATGACCTGCCGCGTCTTATTGCGCAGCCGCACACTGGATTGCGGGGGCACCACAATGGCAGCCTTCACCTCGCCGGCCTGAACACGCCGCTTGGCTGCCGCCGAATCTTTCTCCACGATCAGGTTCACATTGGGTGAAGCGCTGAAGGCTTGCCGGATCTTTGCGCTCAGCGAGTCGGCGTCGGCATCCACGAAGAGCACGTCGAGCTTCACTTCCTGGTAGTCGCGAAAGGGGGCGTCCTGCACCAGCGCCATCACGATCACCAGGGCCAGGGGCATGATAAAGATCAGGGCCATACCACCCGGGTCGCGCACCAGCAACAAGAATTCTTTATATAGGGTCGACAGGATCTTCAATCGCGAATGTTTTTACCGGTTAATTTCAAAAACAACTGCTCCAGGTTAAAGCAGTCGGGATGTTCTCCCATCACCGTGCTGCGCGTTCCGGTTTGCAAAACTTTCCCTTCATCGATAATGCCCAGGTGCGTGCAGATCCTTTCGGCTTCTTCCAACACGTGAGACGAATAAATGATGGACGTCCCTTCCGATTTCAGATCGGTTAAAAAATCCAGGATCATGTTGCGCGACTGAACGTCTACCCCGGCCGTTGGTTCATCGAGGATGATCAGCTTGGGTTGATGCAATAAAGCAGCAATGAGGTTGAGTCGTTTTTTCATACCCCCCGAAAACGTACCCACTTGTTTGTGGGCTTTCTCCTGGAGATTAAAGACCGAAAGGTATTTTTTGATTTGCGTATGAATATGAGAGGACTTCAAGCCGTACATCCGGCCGAAGTACACCAGGTTCTCATAGGCCGTAAGTGTAGGGAAGAGTGCAATCTCCTGTGGGGCGACGCCGATCTTTTTGCGCACCTCGGCGCCGTGCTCCTGCATGTCGAGGCCCATCACGGCCACGCTGCCGGAATCGGGACGCATCAAGCCGCACAACATCATCACGGTGGTGGACTTGCCCGCGCCGTTAGGTCCCAGCAGGCCGAACACGGAGCCTTCCGGAATTTCGAGCGTCATGTTCGAAACAGCAGGCTTCGGGGCATTCGGGTATTGTTTGACAAGATGATCAAGGCGAACGACGCTGCTCATTGGGTTCGGCTCACGTCGTATAGTTCACTGAATATGGCTTGCTCTTCGTGCGCCACCGCCTCCAGCAGATCGCCCAACTCGGCAAAGGTCTTCACGTCCGACTTCCGGTTCTTGCAAACCCGGCCTGCATAATACGCAAAGTCGCGAAGCTGGTCGCCGCTTTTGGTGAGGCGCTTCGACAAGTCGAAGAGCTTTTCATTTTGAAGGCGTTGACTGGCCTGGTCCAGGAAGGCGGCGTAGATGAAACGGAAGCCCGCGCCCCCGGTACCGATCTCCTCTTGCATGCGGATGACGTTGCCCAGCCAATGGATGGCCTTGCGATCGCCTTGGCGCTCGGGCCAATGCCGCAAGCGCTTGGCCATGTATTGCATGCCCTTGCTTCCTACGAGGGGCATGGGGATGCGGGTCATGTGATCGCTGGTTTGTTTAATGCCGGTCCAGATGGCTTTGTTGACGCTGTACTCGCCGGGCATTTGCACGGGGTAATACATACGGCCGCTGGGTTCGGGCATGCCTTTGGCAAAACGGGCGCGCACCAGGTCTTCATATGATATGTCGGTGGTATATTCCATTACCGGGTCGCTCACCAGGTAGCGGCCGTTCTCTTTGCCGAACACAATGATGTTGTGGGCATTGAAATGGAACCGGTAGGCATCGGGCATGTAGTCCAGATAAAACACCGAGGTGAGCATGCCCACGGGTTGGCCTTTGTCCAGCATCTTGTCCAGTTCGGTCATGGCCTTCCCGGTGCTGGAGAATTTCTTGCGTTCTATTTTGATGCCGATGCGGTCGGAAAAGCGTTTGAAGATTTGTCCCGGCCAGATGCGATAGGCGGTCACGGGAATGCCATTCACACGGAGGAAGGGCATGTAGGTGAAGAACAATCCCGAGCCGATACCAAACACCATCGGTTCGTCAAACTCCAGGCCGTGAAAGCGGAGCAGGTTGGACACCACACCGCTTTCGCAGTGGGCAGATTGTTTGTGGGTGAAGTTTACGGTCATGAGGGGGTTTTCAAGCGTTCAACATCGGTGAGCTGCTCCACGGGGATGCGAAAAGTATAGGCGTATTTTTCCAATTGTTTGCGACTCAGGCGCCGGAAGAAAGACGGGCGGCAGTGCAGCCGAACCATGAACCCGAACGTGCCGGCATACGAGGCGACCAAAGCGGGAGTCATGATATTCTTTTTGATGTGATAGAGCAGTGGGCTGGCTTTGCCGGACAACACTTTCTGGCGCGCATCCTCTACTTCGTCGTTCACCACATCCCAGGCTTGCTGCATGGCCACGGTCTCGGGCTCCCACCCGATGCTGTTCACTTTTACATAGTGACCTTTTTCGTCGGTGGCGTAATACAGCTTGGCAAGTTTTCCTTCGTTCAGGTTTTCTTGATCTTGGGGGACCTGTTCCTGGTTCATAGGCTTAAACGTTTAATCGTCTATCGTGAGTTGAGCGAATACGGTTTTCGTTCCTGTTAAAAGCCGTCAACCATCACCTGTGGATTCAACGGCCTAACTATACTACAGTAAGCAACACGTACGCGTAGTTAAAGCGCGCACTCTCCGGGATCATCATCAGCAAGGTGTCGCCTTTCTGAAGTCTTCCCGAATGGAAAAGCTCTTCCAACATCAGGTAAGGCGAAGCGGCGCCGACGTTGCCCACCCACGATAAGTTGGTGAACCACTTCGATCCCGGGATGTTCATGCCCAGGCCCGCCAATTCTTTTTCGATGCGGCTGGCAAAATATTGTGACGACAAGTGCGGGAGGAAATAAGTGACTTTCTCCACGTCGAAGTTCTTGGCATCCACGATCTTTTTCAGGAGCTCGCCACCTTTCTTCACGATAAATTCTCCCAGCAGCTTGGTGTCTTGCTTGATAGCAAAAACAGATTCACTGGTCCAATGTTCCTGGTCGATATCGCTCCAGCCGGTGAATTTTCCGTCTTTATCTTTCACAGCGCCGGAATACATACAAGCGGGAAGCTCGTGCGCATAAGAGCGTTGCTCCACCCACTCCACTTTCAGCGACAAGCCGGTGGGGTTAGGCTTTGATTCCAGGAGGGCCGCACCGGCGCCATCCGACAACATGAAGCGAAGAAAATCTTTTTCGAACGCAATGATGCCGTCGCCTTCCAGCTGTGCAACTTTGGCGGCTTCTTCTTTGAAGAACTTGGCCAGCATCCATTTTGAAAATCTTTCCGAACCCGTACAGACGGCGTTCTCGGAGCCTCCCGACAACACGGAGAGGTAACCAAACTTCAGGGCCTGGATACCCGCGCTGCACGCACCCGTGGCCGAGTTGATCTCTACCGGGATACCCCCCAGCACACCGTGCACCATGGCCGCATGGGCCGGCAGCAATTGGTCGGGGGTGGTGGTGCCACACGAGAGCACCTCGATTTGTTCCAACGTGAAATCCTTGTCCAGGAGTTTTTCGACGGCCTTCGTGGTGAGGTCGGTATTGGTATGCGTAGTGTTGCCTTGCTTGTCGGATGCGTAATACCGGGTTTTGATCTGGTTATTGCGCAAGATCAAGGGCTTTGCTTTTGAAGATTGATGGTTGATCAATCCCAAGACACTTTCAATTTCATCGTTAGAAACGGGTTCGTTTGGTAAAAAACTCGCCAGTCTCGTAATGTAAACACTCCTATTCATCCTCTGCTTTATGTTTTGCTACAGTTCATTAAAGTTTCGAGCCCCGAAAGTACTTTTTTCCTTTAAGAATATAAAACTATTGACGCACTTTGGGGGCTAACGTGCGTTCAGTTTCCTGTATGTTTTTTTTCGCTAGCGAAGAGAATTTTGTTTGAAATACTCGACGTCCTGAATGAGCTCCTTGCGCTTCACGATGAGTTGGACTTTGGAAAGAATCCAGAGCAACGGCGATAGAATAAAGATGGCGGTGGGCAACAGGTACATGAAAATATACACGCGGATCTTCCGCGCTGTCGATTGGATGCCGCCGCCGGAAGCGATGAATTTGGACCACACACCAAAGGCCTTCTGGCCGCGTCGCTCCATGAGCACGAGGTTTGGCTTGATGTCGATTGCACCTTCCTTTACCAGGGCCGCTTGCAGACCACCGTACTGGCCGCTTTCCAACGATTGATTGATCAACTCGCCATAGGTTTCCGAATGCCGCACATCCTGGTCGGACACACCGGCTTGGGGGAAGAACCAGAAGGGCTTGCGATTGCCAGTGAACATCCAACGCAAAATCGTGATGAGGCTGGTCAGGTTGCCCGAACGGTCGCAGAGGGCAATATGACCTACCAGGCGCGACTGCGATTCGGTGAGACGGCGCTTCATTTTCTCCTGGGCGCCGAGCCACATGTTACGGCATCCCAATATGGTGACAACGTCGCGGTTCTGTAAGATTTTCTTGCCTTCTGCACTTTGCAGGAACGAGCTCACCGGCCGTGAAGGGGTGAGGAACCAAGGCTGATAACCGAGGACCACCAGGTCGTAGCCATCAAAGGCCTGCGCCGATGGGGATTTGAGCGCCAGCGGCTTTTGACCAAACGTTTCGGGAAAGGCATTGAAAAAATCGAATGCGCTCCACGGAAAGGGGAATCTTTCCTGGGGCTGTATTTCTTCGAAGTGGACTTTATGGCCAGCGGTGATAAAGGGCTTGGCTAATGTTTGGAGAATGTTTAGTTGCTGACCCGACTGGGAGTAGTACAGAATGAGAATCTTTTTCATTTAAGGTTTTGGTCTCTAGAGGCTAAAGGGTGCAAAATAATATTTTTTTCAGCTCATACGCCTTTTTCGCAAAGGCCATGTACCATAATTGTTGCGAAGATATTTTTTTGCATCCCCGGCTTCCCTGATCCGGCCTTCACCGGAATTTTTTTCAAATATGGATTTCGCTAGGTCCCGGTCTTCACCAATACTTGCAAGGTGCTTCGCGACGACTGCTCCAGCATCACCCCCGGCTGTTTCCGGTAGGTGTCGAACGTGGCCTCGTCGTAGTTCTTTATGGTGATGAGGGTAAGCCCCGTATTGTAATACACCTCGAAACGCTTCTGCAGCTTGCCGATCAGTTTGATCACCTTGCTCTCGCGGAAATCGATACAGAAGGAAAAGGAGATGGCCGAATTTTGCATGAGGTTGATGCGGATGTCCAGCTCGGAAAGGGCGTGGAAAATGATGCTCAATTGCTCTTCCGAAATAAAGGTATAGTCCGTCACCTTGCACGAGATGAGGCATTGGTTGTCTTTGAACACAATCAGGGGCGGCAACTGGTCTACGGTGCACTCGTGGATGCGCGTGCCGGGCAGCGACGGGTCGTCAAAGTTTTTCACCAGCAGGGGAATATTCTTGTTGGCCAGCGGCTTGATGGTTTTGGGGTGGATAACATTTGCCCCATAATACGTCATCTCGGCCGCCTCCTTGAAGGGCAGCTCCTCAAATACCACCGGCGACGGAAAGCGCTTGGGATCGGCATTCATAACCCCCGCCACATCTTTCCATATCGTGAGTGACTCGGCACCTAACGTCGACGTGAAAATGGCCGCCGTGTAGTCCGACCCCTCGCGACCCAAGGTGGTGGTGAGACCATCCGGGGTGCGCCCGATAAAACCCTGGGTGATGACGATGTTCTCTTTCAATAGCGGCACCAGCGGCTGCACGTTGGTGGCCGTGAGCGTCCAGTCCACTTTGCCTTCGCGAAAGCTGCTGTCGGTGCTGATGCAGGTGCGCGCGTCGAGCCAATGGCTCTTTATGCCTTCGGAGGTAAAATAATGATGAAGAATGACCGAGGAAATCAGTTCGCCTTTGGAGACCACCTGGTCGTATAACAGGTCGCCTTCCTGGGAAGAGGCAAGCGTGTCGGCAATTTCCTCCAGTTGGGCGTCCACTGCGGCACGGACGATGGAGGTGTCTTTGAAGAGGGCGTCGATAATATCATAGTGATATTTCTTCAACGCCAGCCGGGCGTCCGTCATGGTCTGGGGGGTGCGGTTGGTGGCCACCAGGGTTTCCAGCAGGTCGGTGGTCTTGCCCATGGCCGACACCACCACCAGCAAGTCGCTCGTGGCATGCGAACGGATGATGGACGCCACGTGCCGGATCCTTTCCGGTGTTTTCAGGGAGGCCCCTCCAAATTTAAAAACCTTCATTTCTATTGCACTAAATCGTTTGCGAACTAACTTTGCGCTATCCTATGAGCATGCAAAGATCATTCAATAATGGTAATGCGCCAAGCATCGAATCGTCAAGAATCGCGCATTCTATCGGTACGGCGCTCGACCGCTTTATCAAAAACAACCAGGACCAGTTTGCCTACGCCAGCGGCGAGCTCTCCCAACTCCTCCGCGACATCGCCCTGGCCTCCAAGGTCGTGAACCGCGAAGTGAACAAAGCCGGCCTCATCGACCTGATGGGCGCCGTGGGCTCCCAAAACCTGGCCGGCGACGACCAGCAAAAGCTCGACGTGCTGGCCAACATCCGCTTCACCCGCGCCCTGGCCAAAGGCGGCGAGGTGTGCGCCCTCATCTCCGAAGAATCCGATACCTATGTGGACCTCAACAACGAAGGCAAATACGTGATGGCCATCGACCCGCTGGACGGCTCCTCCAACATCGACGTGAACGTTTCCATCGGCACCATCTTTTCCATCTACCGCCGCAAGAGTCCCGCGGGAACCCCCATCCAAACCACCGACATCCTCCAAAAAGGATCGGACCAGGTGGCGGCAGGCTATGTGTTGTATGGCTCATCCACCATGCTGGTCTACACCACAGGCCATGGCGTGAACGGCTTCACCTACGAACCCACGCTGGGGGAATATTTTTTGTCGCACCCCCAGTTGAAGATGCCCGAGGATGGAAAGATTTACTCCATCAACGAAGGCCTCGCCAATTCTTTCTCGGCGCCAGTGCAGGCCTACATCAAGTATTGCAAAGACCGTCAGTATACCGCCCGTTACATCGGCTCACTGGTGGCTGATTTTCATCGCAACATGCTGAAAGGCGGCATCTACATCTATCCCGCAACCGCGAAATCACCGAACGGAAAATTGCGCCTGATATACGAATGCAATGCCCTCGCCTTCGTGGCCGAGCAAGCCGGTGGCAGCGCCACCAATGGCAAGGATCGTATTCTGGATATCGAAGTAAAAGAATTGCACCAGCGCACCGCTTTCTATGTGGGTTCGAAAAACATGGTGGAGAAAGCTGAGTCGCTTGGCTGAGGGAATTGTAGAACGATCCGAGAACCTCAGCCCAAGTGCTAAAGCACGAATTGAATAACCCTGGCCTTTAGGCCAGGGTCAATAGTAACCCCCGCCCTGGGCTTTAGCCCTGACCACACACAAAACTATGTGGTAAAAATACTTGTCACTGCCCACGAGATATGTAACTGGATCACTTTGGACAAGAGATTAGAAAAGAATGTCCTTATGTTACCCATCAGGACCTGGACCTAATTCGTCGAGTTGAAAAAAAGTCGCCGCTATGGTCAGGGCTAAAGCCCGGATGAGCGAGAGGTCCTTGTCCCTGGCCTAAAGGCCAGGGTTATTCAAAAAGGGCCGAAGATGTTATCTTAAAATGCCCCGGGGGGATTTAAAAAAGTCCCCATAAGATCTTAAGCCGAAATAAGTCGGACCTCGACGTAAACCACCGTGGGACATTGCGATACGCTAGCGTGGGACCCGAAGATGCGCAAGCATGGAACCTGAAGGCACGCTAGCATGGGGCCTTGAGTTACTCTAGCATGGGACCGTAACATAAAATGCCCGGGGATCTTTTTGTGAGATGCCCAGGCATTTTATGAAATTATGCGGGCGCGTAAAATCATTTTCTCCCCGGGGACAACGAGTGCCTTTCCGGCCGGATATTTTAAAATTGCCGCGCTGCTATTGTTACTTCTGTTCTTTGTTCTCTTGTTTTTCTGCCGTCAGCAGTTCAGGGGCATATTTCAGGATCGAATCATACCACCGTACCAGCTTCTTGATGTCGGAGACATACACGCGGGTTTCGTCATACTCCGGGAGGATGGCTTTCATGAAGGCTTTCAGTTCTACTGCATCGGAGTTGGCATCCACACCCAGGTCGTTGTTGAAGTCTTTGTGGATCTTTTTCAGGATGTCTTCCAGCGCAACGGTTCCTTCTTTGGTGGTGGTATAGATGGATATTTCATTCAGCAACGAGAGCCGGTGGTTGGTGGTGGCCACGAGCTTGGTCTTGGCTTCGTCCAGCGATTCGAGGATGACGCCCGACTTGGTGGGGGCAACCACTTTGTAGAGTCCTCCTTTTCCCGATACCGTTGCGATTTCAGATATGGTCATATGCAATTTTTAAATGAGGGGCAAAGCTAAAGAAATGGCGAGAAAAGTCCAGCAGCGTCTCACTTCTTCCCGCTTCCGGTCGCCATGGCCTGTTCGACGAAGGCCAGGATCTCGTCCCGGCCGAGCTTTTTCTCGGACGAAGAGATGATGATCGGGGGCAGGTCCTCCCACCGGGTGAGCAGTGTCTTCTTATAGGCCGCCAGGTTCTTTTGCAGTTCGTTCTGCTTGAGTTTGTCGATCTTGGTGAAGATGAACGCCAGGGGCACTTCCTGGCCCCCAGCCCACTCGATGAAGTCGAGGTCGTTGGCCTGGGGTGGCAGGCGCGAATCCAGAAGCACAAAGAGGCAATTCAGATTCTCGCGTTTCTTTACGTACTCCTCGATCATTTTGCCAAACCCCTCGCGCTTGCTTTTGCTGGCACTGGCAAAGCCATAGCCGGGTAAATCCACGAGATACCACGTCTTGTTCATCAGGAAGTGGTTGATTGTTTGGGTCTTACCGGGCGTAACCGAGGTCTTGGCCAATTTGCGCATGCCCGCGAGCATGTTGATCAGCGAAGACTTGCCCACATTGGAACGGCCAATGAAAGCAAACTCCGGGAGGTCGGGCGCGGGGCATTTCTGAACGTCGGCATAACTTGAAATGAATTCCGCGGAGGTTATCTTCATGGTTAAAGTAATGATTGAAGGTCAAAATACTAAGAATGTAATAACTGTGTGCCTTATGATTTCAATTTTATGGGCCAAAATTGTCTCTTTTTCATATCTTGTCGCTATATTGAATTAGATTTTTTAGATAACTTTATTGTTAAAATTTTTTAAACGATGACCAGTATCCGAAGTGTACTGATTTTTTTAACACTCGTTTTGGCCCTTATCACCCCCGGTTTTAGTCAGCAGGACCCCAAAGAAACAGCTCGCCAATACCTGGAACAGGCCGAATTGATCCTCAGTGAAACAAAGGCTATGGACGACGCCCGTGAAATCATGGTGACGGCCGCCGATTTGGATACCACCTTCATCAAAGCCAACTACGAGGCCGGCTGGATGCACCTCCGTACCGTGCAAAAAGACCGCGCGGTAAAGTATTTCCTCCGCGTCTACCGCCAGGACCCGTCCTATAAATTCGACATCGAATACCTCATCGGCCGCAGCTACCAATACGGCGAACAGTTCGACAAGGCCCTGCAATACTACAACCTCTACAAAGAAAAATTAGCCAAAAAAGCCAGCTACCAGGGTAAAGACAAAGTAGACGCCGCCACCGTAGACCGCACCATTTTCGAGTGTCAGAACGGCAAAGAATTCACCTCAAATCCCGGCAATTTTTCCATCGTCAACATCGGCCGGGAGATCAACTCGGAATTTGAAGACTACGCGCCCGTGCTAAACGAAAATGAAGACGAGATCGTGTTCACCACCCGCCGCCGCGAAGACAACTTGAACCAAAACGTGTTCGACGATAACAAACCCTACGAAGATATTTTCACCTCCAAAAAAGTGAACGGCGCCTGGGCCTACGCCAAAAACATCGGCCCCATCGTAAACACACCCTATCACGACTCCAACCTGGCCCTTTCGGCCGACGGTAGCACGTTGTTCATCTTCAAGGACGAAGGCGGCGGCGATATCTTTTACAGCGAGCGTCAGCCCTCTGGCGAGTTTTCCGAACCTGTCGCCCTGCCCGGGATCATCAACTCCAGCTTCGAAGAGAAATCCATTACCATTTCCAAGGACGAGAAAACCCTGTACTTCTCCAGTAACCGCCCCGGCGGATTTGGGGGGCTTGATATTTACAGGGCTACCAAAGACTCGAAGGGAGAATGGACCAACGTGAAGAATATGGGCCCCAAGATCAACACCGATCTGGACGACGACGGCCCCTTTATCGACTACGACCTGGTGACGCTGTACTTCAGCAGCAAAGGCCGCAAAGGCATGGGTGGTTTCGATGTGTTCAAGTCCACCTTCGACCTGAAAACCAACGAATGGGGCGAACCCGAAAACCTGGGCTATCCCATCAACACCCCCGACGATGATATTTACTTCGTGGCCTCCAAGGACGGCAAGCGCGCCTACTACTCGTCGGTGCGCGAAGACGGCATGGGCTATACGGATATCTACAGCATCACCATCCCGGAAGGTCTGAAGAACAGCGATGCGGTCACCTCCAAGAAACCGAGCGACCTGCCACCGGTGGATTCCGCGGCCACTGTTGCCGTAAAGCCGGAGGTCACCCCCACGGACACGAAGCCTGACGACAAGAACACCAAAATAGTCCCCGCAATTGTGGTGGCCAAAGCCGCTAAGAAGGATGTGGTGCCGATCAAATACGTGGTCACCGTGGTGAACGCCGACGATAAAACACCCATGGAACCCAAAATCCGCCTGGTAGGAGCCAAAGACAACGTGATTGTACCCATGACCCCGAAAGGTGGCGGCGTATACGAATTCAGCGTCACCAATGCGAAGCCGAAGGATTATCGCCTGTCGGTGGAACAGGAAGGCTATGTATTTGTAAACCAGAACCTGCGCATCGAAGGGGCTACGAGCAAAGAGAAGACCATCAACAAAACCATCGAGATGCGTAAACTCGTGGTGGGCGTCTTCTCGATCCTGCGCAACATTTATTTCGACTTCGACAAGGCATCGTTCAAAACCGATTCCTACACCGAGCTGAACAAGCTGGAGGCTATGCTCAACCAGAACCCGGGCATGGTGGTCGAGATTGGCGGCCATACCGACGCCGTAGGCACCAAGGAATACAACGTTAACCTCAGCCAGCGCCGGGCCCAGGCCGTGAAGGACTACCTGGTGAAGAAAGGCATCGACACGCGCCGCGTCAAGCCCGTGGGCTATGGCAAAACGAAGCCCCTGGCCAGCAACGACGACGAGGAGGATGGACGCGAGCTGAACCGCCGCGTTGAATTCAAGGTGTTGGAGAAATAGCCGTGATTTCTTTCCTAAACCCAAACCCGTTACCTTCGGGCCTGTTTTAGTGAAGCATGGCAGTCGTACCGTACAAAGAGGAGAATACTTCAAAAAAGGAGCAGGTGGCCCGGATGTTCGACAACATCAGCCACCGCTATGATTTTCTCAACCATTTTCTGAGCCTGGGCATCGACCGGGGGTGGCGCAAAAAGGCCATCAACCTGTTGCGTCCTTTAAAGCCGCGCCAACTGCTGGACGTGGCCACCGGCACCGGCGATTTTGCCCTCCAGGCCCTGAGCCTGAACCCCGAAAAGATTACCGGCGTGGACATTTCCGACGGCATGCTGCAAGTGGGCCGGAAAAAAATGCAGGACCGGAACGTGGCCGACAAGATCGTTTTGCAGCTGGCCGATTCCGAAAATCTGCCTTTCGAGGAAAATAAGTTCGATGCCGTGACCGTTGGGTTTGGAGTGCGGAACTTCGAACACCTGGAACGCGGCCTGGAAGAGATCTTCCGGGTGCTCAAACCGGGTGGCGTGGCGGTGATATTGGAGTTTTCAAGACCCCGCAAGTTCCCGTTCAAACAGGGATACAATTTTTATTTTAAGTTCATTTTACCTAAAATAGGCAGGATTGTGTCGAGTGATAAGACGGCTTATACGTATCTGCCGGAGTCAGTCGAGGCCTTCCCGGATGGCGAGGATTTTCTTCGCATCTTGCGCGACGTAGGATTTAAACAGACCCAATGCAAGTCACTCACTTTTGGCATAAGCTCTATCTACACCGGCATAAAATAGTTTTCGCTCTGACGCTGTTGGTCTGTGCCTTCACCGCGGAGGCGCAAAAGAACACCTGGGTCCAAAAAAACAACCCCAACTACGACAACAAGAAGCTGACCTACGGCTTCCTTATCGCCCTGCATTCGTCCATCTACCAGGTTCAGTATTCCGACAAGTTTATCACCCCCCCGTTCGACACGGTCCATTCCATCAACCCGTCGTGGACGTCCGGCTTTTCGCTGGGCTTTATCGTGAACTATCGCCTCACCGAATATTTGGACGTGCGCCTCACACCGCAGGTGTCCTTCTATGAGCAACGGGTCCAGTACCGCTATACCGACGAGCGCATCGACAACCAGCGCATCGAATCCACCATGGTGGAATTCCCGATGCTGTTGAAATACAAATCCGAACGCCGTGGCAACATCCGCATGTACATGGTGGGAGGGGTGAAGCCGGCCATCGAGGCATCGGGCAAGAAGAGCGATTCGGGCGAGACGTTGGAGGTCACCAATTCCAACGTGAGCCTGGAGGCGGGTTTTGGATTCGATCTCTATTATCCGCTCTTCAAATTCTCGCCCGAGCTCCGTTTTTCGCGGGGCATCGTCAACGTGCTGGGCAACCCCAACAATGCGTACGGCCAGCCCTTGCAGCGGATGAATACCAATACCATCACCTTGTATTTCATGTTCCAATAAGCGCCTGACCGCCGTTCAAATTTCCGGTCGCAGGGCAAAAAGGAAAACCGATTTTTCAAGGTAGTCGCCTGAAGTTTTGCGTTACTTTGGGCAAGTCAAAAAAATCCCATCGTTCACTATGAGCAAGAGAATCGTCCTCATCACCGGCGCCACGTCGGGTATCGGAGAAGCCGCCGCGCGCCTGCTGGCGAAAAACAATTTTGATCTCATTCTTTGCGGCCGCCGGCAAGACCGGTTGGATGCCCTTCAAAAAGAGCTCTCAGCCCAAACCAGCGTGACAACCCTTGCTTTCGAGGTGCGCGATGTCCGGGCCGTGCAAGAGGCGATCCGTTCGCTGCCGGAGAAATGGAAGGCCATCGATGTGCTCATCAACAACGCCGGCAACGCCCACGGCTTTGACCCCATTCAAACGGGCAGCCTGGAGGATTGGGATGCCATGATCGACATCAATGTGAAGGGCTTGCTCTATGTGTCGCGGGAAGTGATCCCCGGCATGACGGAACGGGCTTCCGGCCACATCATCAACCTGGGGTCTATTGCCGGCAAGGAAGTCTATCCCGGTGGCAACGTCTACTGCGCCAGCAAATTTGCCGTGGACGCGCTCACCAAAGGCATGCGCCTCGACCTGAATGCCTACAATATAAAAGTAACGTCCATAAACCCCGGGCTTGTCGAAACCGAGTTTGCCCTGGTCCGCTTCAAGGGCAACGAAGAAAAAGCAAGCAATGTGTATAAGGGCATGAAGCCATTGACCGGTCCCGACATCGCCGACATCATGCTGTATGTGTTGCAGGCTCCACCACACGTTGTGCTGGCCGACATCACGGTGTTCCCCACGGCACAAGCCAGCGCCTCGTTGGTGAAAAGAACCTAGCAAAGTTTTAATAAGGTAGCGCTATCCATTTCGTGTTTCCCGTCAAAGGAAATGACGCGCGGTGTGATGCCCAATTTGTCGGAGAGCAGGTTCATCTCGGCAAAGCGACTGTCGTTGATGAAAGGGTCGGACGTGCCATAGACGAAGCACGTTTCCTTGTGCTCCAGAATTTGGTGAGCCGAATGAAAATCCATGTCGGGTGGGAAGACACCGGCCCAGAGGATCAGGCGTTGGAATTTCACTTTGCCTTCTACGGCCCAGCGTGAAGCGGTGGCGGCGCCTTGCGAGAAACCCAGAATGGTCACCGGGATGTTTGTGTTGCTTCCCACCACTTTTTGATCAATGGTGTTGAGGTATGCCAGGTAATTTTGAATGTCCACCAGCCGGTTTTCTTTGGTCATCCACGAGGCGCCTACGCGGTCGGAAGCGCGGCCCGTGGTCTGCAGGTTCTCGAGATAAAAGTGGGCGAGACCTTCGGGAGCGACAACGAAGATGTTTTGGTCTTCCAGTACTTTAAATTTCTTCAGAAAGTATTCCGCCAGTTGGCCATAGCCGTGAAGCACAAACCAGATCTGCCGGGTTTGGTGGTTCAGTGTGCCCAGGGTGAAGTAACGGGCCTGGTAGGGGATGACAATCGGGTGTTGCTCCATGCGATAAAAGTAAACAATAAAAAAAGGCCTCCGGTAAGGGAAGCCTTTGTGATGTTGCCCGGTGTGCGATCAGCGTTTGAAACCCAGTGCACTGCCGCCGCAATATCCGGTAGAACCATCGAAGGTGTACTGGATATAGTAGATGCCGGTGGTGTTGCAGGGATAGGCAATGGCCGCAATGAACTGGCCGTTGATCTTGCTAGTGGCTACTTTGTTCCGGTTGGAATCGTACAGGCTCACCACGATGCCATCGGTAGGCTGGGCGGCTGCACAGATGTTGATCATGTACTGCGTGCCTTTGGTAAACACGTAGCTGTATTCAACAAAATCTTTTCCTCCCTTTTCAATCTTATAGCTTTTCAGGAAGTTGAATCCTGCTGAAAGCTTGGGAATG
Organism: Chryseolinea sp.; assembly: GCA_036525235.1. Classification (GTDB taxonomy): domain Bacteria; phylum Bacteroidota; class Bacteroidia; order Cytophagales; family Cyclobacteriaceae; genus Chryseolinea. Next base: position 83,571 of record DATDAV010000246.1, read on the forward strand.
CATTGGTTGCTTAAGGCTTCTGAGTTGCACTGTCCGATCACTTCTAAGGCGCTTAGAACGAAAACGGAAAGAACAATAGCAATTAACTTTTTCATAGGCTCCTTTTATATGCTTAGCTTATAATCTTGTTTCTGATGGAAGAGGCTGTGGCCCGGATGTTGGCAATATCCTCGGGCTTGATGTCGATCGTACTGGAGCTGTTGTCCTTGATGACCATAACGCCATCCACGATCTCGAAAGTTGATTCTTTGTAGGTATAGGTGATGTTTACCTTGTCATAAATCTTTTTCAACTCTTCCATGTCAGTCAACAATGATGCCATATTCTGGTCCGTTTCCTTGTAGAAGGAGAGGAGCAGAAGTATGTTTTCCAGGATGATTTTTTGCTCACCGATGGTTTCCTGCAACTGCTTGTTGGTCGGGTTGGCTTGTGCCACTTCGCAAGTAATGTGGAGGGCTTCCAGCCAGCCGCCTGTCAAAAACAAAACGCTAAGATTAGAGCGGTTTTGTGTTTGCAGGTAGTGGTTGATGCTGTTGAAATTCTGGGTGGTGATGAGCAGCAACGAATCGAGGTTCTTGCTGTTGGTGGCCAGGCGGCCAATGGTCTCGATGTCGAAGAATTGGCCAATGTTGAGGCCGTCGGCCAGGCTCTTGATGGAGGCCATGTATTTCACACCGTCGTTGTTCTGTTCGTAGATGTTGGTGTAGCCCAGGTCGGTGCCATAAACGCCCAGGTTGAGGGCTTTCTTGTAGTTGCTGTTGTACTTCGAGCTGTTGTCGGCCGAGTTGAGGTAGCCCACGTTGTACTTTTTGCCGGACTCTTTTAGTAATACCGAGATCTCCAACGGGCTTGGGATCTGTTGCAGGATATCACCAATAACGCCTTCGGATATCGAAGGCCCCTCGGCTTTCGCCGTGTCCAGCCCTTCTATGAAAGCCTGCTCATCCGTTTTCTTGGAAGAGCCGCCGCATGCGAAGAGCGTCAGTATTAGCCCGATCAATACAATTCTCATAGCTATAAAATTATTCGTTCACAAAGTTAGAAATTCAGCATTCCCAGCCAAAAAGTTACCTGAATGCTTTATTTATTTTTCGGCTTACCCTTTGGCAGGTTGAACTTGCCCGGCACCTGATCGAAGGAGTTGATCAGCTTGCGAAGCCACTCAAAGTACAGGGTGACGTATAGCAACAGGGTCATGAGCCAGATCACCACGTTATTGAACACAAACGTGTCGATCGTCAGCCCCAGGAACTCCTTTTGCGGTGCAAAAAACTGCGCCCGGTAGTCCAGGGGGCTTCCGGGTTTGGGGTCGAGAAACACCGGGTTGATCTGCTGGATAAGCTCGCCGTTGTATTCGATGATCCGGTCCTTCTCGGACACGTTCCTCACCAGGTCCGACAGACTCTCGTTGAAATAGAGGTTCTTGGCAACGTTGAGGTCATATTTCTCGCTTTTGTTGTTCTCCATCTGGAAGATCATTTTCTCCCGCTGCGCCACAGCCTTGTTGTACATGTCCTGGTAGAACTTTTTGTAATCGGCCAGGAATTCTTCCAACGCTTTGTTGAGTTCGGGCGTGAATTTGGAAGGCGTCCACTCCGCGGCGAAGTATTTGGCAAAGCCTTTTTTATCCACCCGTGTAAAGAAATCGTTCTTCAGATTCTGTTCGATGATCTGAAGATCCGTGCGCATGATCTGCTGCACCGAATCCCGTTTGTCCTTGGCATTTTCAACAATGAACTTTCGCTTCTTGTCCATCTCATCCACGAGATAGGAGGCGCGGAAGTCGGCTTGATTTTCTACTTTCTCCAGGGTGTAGAAAGGCTTCTCATAGCTGTTGTTTTTAAACTGATCCACGGCCAAGGCTTCATACGCCCAGCGCGATGCCATAAGATCGGCCACGACCGGTACCTTGCCTTTGGTGCTGATGATGTTGTTGAGTTTGTCAAAGCTAAAGAGCAAGCCGCTCAGGATCATCTGCGGGATGAGCAACAACGGGATCATGACATACACCGTAACCGCCGAGTTGAAGGCCGACGAAATGTTGAGTCCCAACACGCTGGCAAAACACGACACGGTGAAGAGGATGAACCACGTGGGCAACAACATGCTCCACTCGATTTCCAGGATGAGGTTGCCGATCAGCACAAACGAAAAGGTCTGCACAGCCGACAACACAAAGAGGATCGTCAGCTTCGACATCAGATAGCTGTTCCAACTCAGGTTTAGGAAGGACTCCCGGCGCAGGATCTTGCGGTCGCGGATGATTTCCTCCGCGCTCACGGTCAATCCCATGAACAGGGCCACGATGATGCTCATCAGCAAAAACGCGGGAAGGTTCTCGTTGAACCGGAACATGTAGCCCGTGCCACCGGGAGCGCTCTTGTACTTGATGATCACGGCCAGGATGATGGCCAGCAAAGGGGCTTCCAGCAAGTTGATGAGGAGGTATTGCTTGTTGCTGAGCTTCGACAACGTGTCGCGTGTGGCGAAGATCAGGGTTTGCTTCAGTTTGTTGGGCAGGCTCAGGGACTGGGGTGGTTCTTCCCGCACATCCTCGACGCGGTTGATCTTGAAGCGGTCTTTGTACAGGTCATACCACTGCGGCGGCGTCACCTTCCGTTTGTTGGTGGGCTGGCCATATTCGTCCACCACCTTGGCTTCGATGATGTTGAAGATCTGTTCGGGGTTCACATTACCACAGACCTCGCACTGTCCGCGGTTGCTGTCGACCTGGTGGGTTGATTTCTTGAAATAAGTAACGGCTTCGATGGGCGGGCCGTAGTAGGCCGGGAAGCCCCCGGTGTCCATGATGATCATCTTGTCGAACATCTTGTAGATGTCGGACGAAGGTTGGTGGATCACCACGAAGATGAGCTTGCCTTTCAGCGAAAGTTCTTTCAGTAAGTCGATCACGTTTTCCGAGTCGCGCGAAGAAAGACCCGAGGTGGGTTCGTCCAGGAACAGGATGGCCGGTTCGCGGATCAGTTCCAACGCGATGTTGAGACGCTTGCGCTGGCCACCGCTGATGGTCTTGTCCAGCGGGTTCCCTACGCGCAGGTCCTTGCGCTGGTCGAGACCGAGGTTCTCCAAAACTTCCATCACGCGGGTGTGGAGTTGTTCTTCGGTGAACGTGGCGAAGCAGAGCTTGGCGTTGTAATATAAGTTTTGATAGACGGTGAGTTCTTCGATGAGCAGGTCATCCTGCGATACATACCCGATGACACCGTGTATTTTATCTTTCTGAAGGTTGATGTCGAAGCCGTTGATGAGGATCTGGCCTTTGGTGGGTTTCACCAGGCCGGCCATGACGTTGAGCAGGGTGGTCTTGCCCGCACCGCTGGCGCCCATGATGCCGATGAGTTTGCCGGGCCCTTCGGAGATGACCACGTTTCGCAGCCCGATCCCGCCGCTGGCGAACTTCAGCTCTTCGATGTTCACGTTGAAGCTGAGCTTGGTGGTCTTGAGTTCTTCGTTGAAGTTGGCCACGAGGTCGCTATAGTACAGCGCGTCGCCGGCCTGGGTCTTGATGGTGCTGCCGTGTGAGAAGAGGTACACGCGGTTGGAAGGCATGGGAAATCCATTCAGCGTGTTGGATTCTTCTCCGAGGTATTTCACAAAATACATGTCCACCCCGCGCACGCGCATAAAGATGAGACTGCCTTCGATGTGGCCGTGCACGTGTTTGTAGAGCTTGCCCTCTTCCGCTTTTTCTGCGGTGTCCAGCAACAGGATGTCGGCAAAGTTGAGGGACTTGGCGTCTTCGGAAATGACGAAGTTTTCGATCAGCTGGTATTCGTACTGTACGATGTTAAAAACGGTGGAGGCCGTGTTGATGATCTCCATGCGTTGGGGCGTGAAGTTCTTATCGGTGCTGACCAGCTCCAGCAGCTTGATGACAACGACTACTTTTTGTTTTTGCGTGAGGGTCTTGTTGATCTTCTTGCAAATGCCCAGGGTCTTTACCGAATCTTTTACCGAGGTAAGTTTGGACTTGCCTTCTTCTTCCTCTTTGCCATAGCCGGAGTATTGGTCGTAGAGTTCGAGGTATTCTTTGACAGAATCCTGGTCCAGTTCCGTTTGAAAGAAGTTGATGACGAATTGACGTTCACGAACGGTGACCCCGCCGTCTTGTTTTGTGATGATGCCAAAAAGTTGGGTGAGGGCCTTGAGTATTTCTTCACTCATAGATAGCGAGTTGGACTATAAAGGTAATAAAAAAATATCGGTTACCAGCCTATAGAATCCGTGCGAGGAAGTTCTAGAAATGGCCAGTAACCGATTAATTATGAAGGGCTTAACTCAGTAGGTTTTGAACTCGAAGGGGATCTCCACCAACTCGGAAAACTCTTGGCCGGCTTCTTCCATATCCTCGTCGTCTTCATGAAAATACCAGAGTATTTTCATGCCTTTGATGTCTTCCAGCGCGGAGAGAACATCCAGGATGAGTTTGGACGATGCGGTGTTGAAGTATTCAAGCTTGAAGACAAAATCCGTGGAAGGATTGGACTCGCCACCATACGCTTCTATCCATTCCAATACCGGGCGATAGAACTCGGCGGAGTCTTCGGGCAGTGAACGACCGGAGATTTCGAATATGCCATTCTTTTTATCGAGGATTATCTTTGGGGTGTCTTCCGTTCCTTCAAGATTTAAAATTTCCATGGTATCAATCTATTTTAAGTGGTTCATCAATTTATTCGTTGTCGCGGGGTACGTTCACCTTCAAGCAGAAGAAGCAATATTCGGCATTCATTTCGGGGAACTCGAATTCAAGTTTTCCGCCAGACTTCCGGGCCATATCCACAAATCCTAATCCGGCACCACCCTTGTCGGAGATGGTGGTGTTCTTAATGATTTCCTTGTACAACTCCTTTAGTCCATCCTTATCCAACCCGTTGATCTGTTCCAGGTTTTGCTTAAGCTTGGGCACGTTGGTTTTTTGAACGGGGTTACCGGACATGATACTGTAACGGTTAGCCTCCTTGCCGATCAGGAAGATGGCGGCATGACTGCGCACCTGTCCGTCGACCAGCTCATCGCTATGCTTCACAATATTTTGCAGCGCCTCGACCATTACATTGAACACCTTGCGCTTGATGCTGGATTCTTCCCCTGAAGAATCGAGGTTTCGCTCGGCCATGGACAGTATGGATTTGGTGCTCTCCTGGGTGAAATCACCCTGATACACCAGAATCAGTTTCTGCGACATCATGGTGCGGTGCAGGTCATAAATAAAATTCATGCTTCAGAAGATTAGATGATTAAGTTTGTGGTTCACTAAGATATACGTTTTATCCTTTAAAACCTTCCGGCACTACACCGGAGAGGGTGTTCGTGTTAAAATTTTATACCGATCAGCAGTACGTCGTCCGTCTGTTTGGTGTCGCCGCGCCAGCCTTCCCATTGCTCGTCAAACGTGTTCATCGCGGTTTGCATGGGCAGCTTGTGAACCTGCTCGATGATCTCACGGGTGCGCTTCGGACCGAACTTGCGGCCTTCCGTGCCACCGAACTGATCGGGGAACCCGTCTGAACTGAAGTAAATGGAATCCCCTTTTTCGAGTTTGATCTTTGTATTGGTAAAGTTAGTCTGGTTCTTAAAAATACCGCCTCCAATGGGGAATTTATTTCCCTTGACCTCCTCCATCACGCCGTTCTTCATGATGTAAAGCGGGCGGTGCGCCCCGGCATATTCCACCTCGCCGGCGGTCATATTGATCTTACAAAGGGCAATGTCCATACCGTCCTTGGTGGTGGCGTCCTCATCCTGACGTAGGGTGGTCGTTACGCCTTCGTCCAGCAAGTCCAGGATCTTGCCCGGCTCGGTGATCTTCCGGCTTCGTACGATATCGTTCAGCAGGAAGTAGCCGATCAACGACAACAAGGCTCCAGGCACGCCGTGTCCGGTACAGTCTACGGCCGCGATAAAGATATCGTCCTTGATCTGCACGAACCAGGGGAAGTCTCCGCTCACCACGTCACGGGGTTTATACAGGATAAAGGAATCCGGCAGCGCCTTGTTGATCACCCTGGAGTTGGGCAGGATGGCATTCTGAATGCGCTTGGCGTAGTTTATACTTTCCGTGATCTTCTTGTTCTTGTTCTGAATTTCCAACTCGATCATCTTCCGCTCCGTGATGTCGTGCGACACCACCAGCACCGACTCCAGCTTGTTGCTTTCGTCGAATTCGGGAATGGCGTTCACCTGCATCACCCGCTTGCCCATTTCGGAGGCAAAGTCCATTTCGGCGGAGGCCTTTTCGTTGGTGTTGTTCACTTCTTCCACCACCTTCAACCAGCCTTCCAGGATCGAAGCGTCGAGGTCTACTTCCTTCACTTTCTGGTTGAGGAAAGACGCCGGTTTCTTACCGGTATATTCTTCGATAACGGGGTTGATATACGAGATCGATTCACCTTCCAAACGCGTGATAAGGTCAAGCGAGTTTTCCGACAAGGCCTGCATCTTGCTTCGCATCCGTTGCTCCTGTTCCGCCCGTCTGCGCTCGGTGATGTCGCGCGAGTTGAGGATGAAACCGTGGATGGCCTGGTTGGACATCAGGTTCCGGCCCGTGGATTCAATCCACATAAAGCTGCCGTCTTTTGCACGGTATTCGTATTGCATGGTCACCTCCTCTTCGGGGGTGGCTTTCATCTTCCGGAAAATTTCCCGGAACGTATCGCGATGGTCGGGATGCACTTTGTCGATGTCGCTCCGGCCGATCATTTCCTTCTGGCCATAGCCAAGGATGGACTCTACAGACGGGGAGATGTAGCGGATGCTTTCGTCCTCTTCGTAGATCGTGATCACTTCCGACGCGTTTTCCAGCAACAGCTGCATCCGGCTTTGTGTGCGGTTCACTTCTTCGATCTGCTCTTCCAGTTTTTGGTTGGAGCGTTGCAACTCCTCCTGGGTGGCCTGCATTTCTTCGGCGTTCTGGCGAAGCACTTCCTGCTTTTCCTTCAACTCGTTACTCATCTCCTGCGACTCGGCCAGCAGCTTGCGCGTGCGCTCGTTCACTTTGATGTTAAAGATGGTACGGGCCAGGATCAGCGAAAGCTCTTTCACGAAGTTCACCTGCGAGGGATCGAACTTCTGGAAGCCGGCGAACTCCAGCACACCATACACTTCTTCGTTGGTGATGAGCGGCACGATGAGAATACAACGCGGGCGTTGGTCGCCGAGAATACCCGACGTGATGGTCACATAGTCGGACGGGATCTCCGTGCGGAGGATCGTATCTTTTTCAGCCGCGGCCTGGCCCACGAGGCCTTCCGCAAACTTGAATTTTCCTTTCAGGTATTTCTTACGCGAATAGGCATGGCTGGCGCGTATTTCGATGACGGGGTGTTTCGGGTCGTCGTCGTTCACGATGTAGAACGCACCCTGAATGGCACCGATCTTTGCCAGAATGAATTTGATCACATCTTCGCCCAGTTCGTCGGTGGAGTCGTGCATACGCAGGATCTCGCTGATCTCGGCCACACCGCGCACAATCCAGTTGCGTTCCTTGTCGCGGCGCTCGTTCTCGATCAGGTTGTTGCGCATGTTGATGAGCGACATCCCGAGAATATCATTGTCACTGGCGGGCTTGAAGGCCGTATCGTATTTGCCTTCTCCGATGCGTTGCGCAAAATCGGCGCTGTTCTTCAGGGCTTGCACCAGTTCGTCAACTTTCGTGCTCATCTGGCCGAACTCGTCACCGTTTTGCTCGCCCGAAGATTCGGGCAAAACACCTTGCGCCACCAGGCCGAGCGTGTTGCGCATGCCATAGAGCGGACGGGTGAGGGAGCGGGAAAACATCATGGCCAGCAGGGTGGACAACGCCAGGATACAGAGGGCGGCATAAATAAACAGGGCGGTCAGATCGGAAGCTTGGCCATCGGCTTCTTCCTTATCGATCTTGACCAACAGGGCCAGGTTGGCCAGGTTGATCTTGCGACCCGCTTGCAGCACGGCGTGACCGTGATAGTCGACGCCTTGCACGGGAGGGTTCTTACCTTCGAATACAGGCGTGAAGGCCGCTACGAATTTATCTTTTGAATCTTTCGGGTCCAGCAATTGAATGGCGGCCGTAGTGTCGGCGCGCAGGGGGCTCACTAAGGCGATTTTGCGCGACATGGGGTCTTCGCGGGCAATGATCACTTCACCGGTGGTGCCCAATCCCTGATAGCTCTTCAGCACTTTGTAGGGCACGTTCAAGTCAAGCTTTATGAAGATGAGGTGTTGTGCACCGGCATTGTCCGTCACCCCGCCCACGGCGTAGGTGTAGTAATTCTTTTTGGTCTTGTCGCGCAGGATGGCGGAGAAATAGAGATTGCTTTTGGCGCGATCGAAGGTCACGCCGTCGGGGTCCACCAGGTTGCCTTTCACGGCCGGATCGGTCGACGCCAGTACCGCTCCCGTTGCGGAAGTGAGGGTGATCTCATCGACGCCCAGCACATATTTTTGGCTCGTGAGATAATCGGACAACGACTGGTCGGTAGAAACGGAAGTGTTCAATACCGTGTCTCCGCTCACGGCGTCGGGCGCAGGGGCAGCGCCCATCAGGGCCGACATGTCATCGGCGGCCGGCGCTGCGGCGGCAGCACTGCCACCCCCTTTGATGCGATCTGAACTTTGAAGGATCTTGATGGCCGTTCCCGCTCTTTCGAAATAGGTGTTGAAGAAAGCCGCCCGGTTGTCGGCAATAACGCCGAGGTTGGTGGCGAACTTCTCCTGGTTTGCCTTGAGGTGATAGTCGAAGCTGAAAAAGCTGATGGCCGCAACAGCCACCAGGGAAATCGCCAGGATAAGGAGGGTGATCTTGGTACTTATGTTAATGCTTTTCATCATATGCGTTGGACGCTAGGATTTGTGCTTTAGGAAATCTTGTCGGCAATCAACTGCGCGGCTTCTTCTACAAACTTGCGTTGATCTTCGTTGATGGGGCTGAAGGAAGCGATCTCCAGGATCCCTTGCACCTGCCCTGTTTTTTTCAAGGCGGTGATCAATAAAAATTTTGGCGACGCACTGCCCAAGCCCGAAACGATCTTGATGTAGCCTTCCGGCACATCGTCGACATACAGCGTGTTGCCACTTACGGCGGCCTGACCGATGAGGCCTTCACCGAATTCGAAACGGATCACGGAGCTTTCGGCGAGGTTCAACGCATAGCCGCTCTTCAGTTCAGCAAAACGTTTCCCGTCTTCTTCTATGATCCGGTATAAAGCGCCTTGACCGGCACCCACTTGCTTGCAGATGGCGTGCAGGCCGGCTTGTAGAATTTGTTTTTCACCGGTGGCTTGCTCCAGGCTGGCTTTCACCGTTTCGAGGCTGATGGTGCTTTTGCCCGAGGCGGCGGCTTCCTGTTGTGCCAGGGAGTCTTCCAGCTTGCGGTCGCGAAACACGATGACCTCTTTCTTGTAGCGCAGCGCATTCACGAGGCTGATCGCCCCGACGAGGAACGTGACGCTGATCACCAGGTATACTTTGATAAAGCTGGGCTCGAAGCCGCGGGCCAGGTTCAGGCTGCCGGGCAAAGAGTAAATGAAATACACGGATACACCTGCTCCCAACAGGAACAGGGAAGCCAGGAGGAGGCTTATTTTGTATCGGTCGTTAATGAGGCCTATCATCGGTATTGTTTATCTAGTTCTTTTAAAAACTCTACTATCTGGTCTACTTTCATCACATAATCGATCTCCGTGGCGGCCAGTGCAGCCTTGGGCATGGTGTCGATCATGCATTCGGTGGGTTCCTGCACAATGGTCAGACCGTTGCGGTCGTGAATGTGCTTCATGCCCAGCGCACCGTCTTTGTTGGCGCCGGAGAGCAGAATGCCCACCAGTTTTTCTTTATAGACAAATGCACAACTGCTCAACGTAATGTCTATTGCCGGCCGTGAGTTGTTCACCATCTCTTCGGTGGACAGGGCAAAGCTGTGCCCCAATTCCACGCTCATGTGATAGTTGGCCGGCGCCAGATACACACTGCCTTTTTTGATGTTCTCTTTATCGTGGGGTTCAGTGACCTGCACCACACTTTTTATCGAGAGCGCCTCCACAAAGCCATTGCGCACGTGCTTTAGCCGGTGCAAGCACATGATGATTGGCAACGGAAAGCCTTTGGGCAATTGCGCCAGGATTTTGACTACACCCTGAAAGCTGCCTGCTGACCCACCGATAACAACGGCCTTATAGCTGTTATTTAGGCTGATTTTTTTCATTCGTCAATAGACAACTCTCCTAATCTTTTATTTTCTTATAAATCTTCTCTTCATTATTCACCACGATAAAACGGTTGGCATAATCGCACCATATCAATGACTCTTTTGACCCAATGGCCAGGTATCCGTATTTAAATAGGCTTTCATGGAATTTCTTCAACACCTCGTTTTGCAACGTCTGGTTGAAGTAGATCATCACATTGCGGCACAAGATCAGATCGAACTTGTTGAAGATGTCGCCCACCACCAGGTCGTGACGGCGGAACGAAACGTTCATCAACAGGTCTTTATTGAAAACGGCCATGCCGTTCTCTTCATGATAGTAGTCTTTGAAGGATTTGGTGCCCTGGAACCGGATGTAGTTCTTTTCATTGAGCTCCATGTTCTTGATGGGGTAGGTAGCGGCCTTCGCGCGTTCCAGAATGTTCACGTCCAGATCGGTGGCGATCATGGTCACATCTTGCAACACGCCCATCTCTTTTAGCATAATGCACATGGAAAGCACTTCCTCGCCCGAGGAGCAGCCGGCATGCCATATCTTGAACTGCTTATGATTGAGCATGATGGCCGGCAGGATCTCTTCGCGCATCACACGCCAAAAGCTGGGGTCACGAAACATTTCCGTAACATTGACCGTGAGCTCGTCGAGAAATTCGTTGATAAAGGGAGGGGAGTCGTTCAGTTTTTTCAGGAGACCTTCCACCGAGAGCTTCTTCAGCTCCATGATCCGAAGCACACGCCGTTTGAAAGACGACATGGCGTAATTCCGAAAGTCATAGTGATACTTCTGATAAATGAACTCCGAGATCCGTTTAAGGTCGGCAATATCAATGTCCAACATGGTGGTCTTTTAAAAAGGAACTCAAAATTACTTCAAGCTTGCTACTGCCGGACGAATTTCAGCGAGAAATCTTACACGCGTGGAATATGGCCGGAAGCATTTTATTTTTAAAGAAAATCAAATTAACCGATTCGTACTAATTCCTTGAGGAAAAGGACGTTAAAAAGTGGGATGACCGTTGACCTCGCCTTGCCGTTCAACGCGGGGAAAAGGCCGTCCAGACTCAGCGTGCCGTCTTTCTATCCAATTCTTCTTGCGTTATTTGTAACGCTTTCAGGTTCACCTGGAGGGCCTGCTCCACGGCCACAGCAAGCTCCCAATCGTCGGCTTTCGGGGAATGGGTCAGCTTGCTTTGCAAGGCTTCCGCTTCTTGTCGATACTCCTGTTCCTTTTTGCGCCACGCGGCCTCTAGGGCTTCTATTTCGGCTCGGTTGGCGGTTGATTTAGGTTGGGCTTCCAGTTCGGCTATACGCGCCAGGTAGTTCTTCTCCTTCCGCGACACTTCTTCCTGGGTGGCCTGCATTTCCTCCATATTCTGCCGCATCTCTTCTTCCTGGGAGCGCATCACCTCCGTTTGCTCCTTGAATTGATCGATCAGGTTGCGGTTTTTCTGCGCGGCCGTCACCGACGCCAACGTGGAGGCAATGGATTCACTCAACTTCTCCACAAAAGCGATCTCGTGCGGCAAAAAGGAATTGAACGAGGCCAGTTCGATGATGCCATATACCTGGGTATCAACCTTGAGCGGCACCATGAGGATGGATTTGGGCGGCGCATCGCCCAGGCCCGAGGTGATGCGGATGTATTCTTCGGGTACCTCCGACAGGTACGTGGTTTCTTTTTCCAGGAAGGTTTGCCCCAATATACCTTCGCCTAATTTGATCTTTTGTTGTTCGAATTTCTTCACGTCGAAGGCGAACAACGCGGTCAGTTGCAGGTGCTTGTCGTTGGGATCTTCTTCGTTCAGCAGGTAGAGTCCACCCTGGTTGGAGCGGGTATATTGTACAAGGGAGGCAATTACCCGGTCGCCCAGCGTGGCCAGGTTGTCGTTGGAGGAACGCAGGATGTCCACAAATTTGGCGAGGCCTTCGTTGGCCCATTGACGTTTGCGCTCTTCGTCGTTCATCGCTCTGAGCTTTGTCTGCATCTCGATGAGTGAGTCGGCCAGCTTGTTCTTGCCTTGCGCATAGGCGCTGTCGAAGGTCTGGCGGTAGTCCATGTCCAGCTTGCCCTCGCCGATAGACGTCACGAAGTCGGTGGCATCTTTCAGGTTTTCGATGGTCTGGTTGATCTTTTGCGAGAGTTGGCCAATCTCGTTACCGGGAAGGTCGCGCGTGTGGACATGACTTGCCGTGTTGTCTTCGAGACGTTTGATGGGTGATAGCACGAAGCGGCTGAAGGCGTAGAACAGACCGCCCAGCAGGAGCACGTCGGCCAGCAGAACGGATGCAAACCAGTTGAGCACAGACTGTTGACGGGAAGCGATCTCGTCTTCCAGGTCTTTGATGAGCTTGTCATACCAATGGGAAACGGAGATCCACTGGGCTTCAAAGTCGGCTTTCGCCTGAAGGTATTTTTGGTTGCCCTCGGTGGTGGCCTGCACTTCCGGAGCGGGCGCTGCCAACGAATCGGCTGGCGCGGCAACGGCGGCGGTTTTCAGCGTCACGGTTTCGCTTTCGGTGAGCAGCGCGTGAACACTGGTTTTGTAACGGGTCCAATAAGGGTAGAGATTATCGTAGGTAATGCGGGGAAGGCGCGAGAGGGGCGTCAAAAAAAAATCGGTCCCGTCCATGCGTCCACCCTTGGCCAGCGTTTGCAGTTCGTGGTCTTGTTGCTCCAGGTCTGCCGCCAGCGGCGCCCCGAGGTCTTTGCGGCCGTTGATGAATTGTTGCGTCTGCAAAGCGATCTCCTGGTTCTTCACCTGGATGCTGCGGGCATAGTCGATTTTGCGCTCGGACTCGTTGAGGCGTTGGATTGTGTGATGAACGGCAAAATACTCGGCGATAAAAAGAATGGTCATCAGCACCAGGATGTATACGCCCCATTGCTTCAGAGATTTATCGCGCCAAAATTTCATAATCCAGAATAAAGTAAACAAAGAAAGTAAAATAAGGCGAAAGCCAAAACAGGATGTCAGGTTAAGGGCAACTTAGTTGATTTTGGCTGCTCGAAGTGTGGTGGAGGTGAAGCAGAAGGGCAACAGCGACTGGGCCGACGGTGCTTTCACCCACTGACGTTCCTCCGTTAGCATCACGACTTCGAAAGGTTTTCCCTGGCGGTGCTCGAACTCCAGCATAACCTGCCGGCAACCGCCGCAGCAAGTGGCGGGAGTCAGGTCGGTGCCCGTTTTGTGTCGGGCCACCACGGCCAGCTTCTTGATGACTTGCCCGGGGTATTGAGAGGCCAGGGCAAAAAGCGCGACGCGTTCGGCGCACATGCCCGAGGGATAAGCGGCATTTTCCTGGTTGGTCCCCGTCACGATCACACCGTTGTCCAGCAACAGGGCTGTACCGACTTGAAATTCCGAATAGGGTGCATGCGCGGAGGGAAGGGCACGTTCTGCGTGACGCACCAGGTCGATCGATTCAGGGTCGAGGTCTTGTAGGGTTGGGGCAAGGACAAAATCTTTCATAAGGGCAGAGGCAGTGTTGTAGCGAAAGATACGACAATGAGAATAAATCAGGAGCCAGAAGTCAGGAGCCAGGAGCCAGTAGGGGTGCGGGTGCGGGAGTGTGGTGCGAGTGTGAGTTTGTAAGCGACGTTTTCAAACTTCTGAACTGATGCCCAACTATCAGTTCCCCATTCATGTCTCCGGCTGCTCACACGCCTCCAACTTCTGCGTCTGAATTCTGGCTCCTGGCTCCTGGCTCCTGGCTTCTGGCTCCTGATCTTACCGCACTCAAACTTAGCCCGGCCGCTTGGTGAAGCAATTTCCCGATAAATGATAGATTTGTCGCGGACGCAACAGGATGTCCTGTTGAGGTTCGTTTAAATCGCGGATCCGATATGAAGACCATTCTTGTTCTGGGCGCTGGGCGCTCCTCCTCGTCGCTTATTCAATACTTGTTGCAGCATGCTGCGGCCGGACCGTGGACGGTAGTGGTCGGCGATTTCTCGGAAGCAGCGGCCCGCGAAAAGATCGGGACGTCGGCGCACGGACGTGCCATCGCCTTTGACATCAACAACGAAGATCAAAGCAGCGCGGCCATCCAGGAGGCCGACGTGGTGATCTCCCTCATGCCCGCCACCCTGCATCCTCTGGTGGCCCGCCATTGCCTGCGATGGGACAAGCATCTTTTGAACGCCAGCTATGTGTCGGACGAAATGCGTTCGTATCATGCCGACGCTTTATCCAAGGGATTGCTCTTCCTGAACGAATGCGGTCTCGATCCGGGCATCGACCACATGAGCGCTATGCAAGTGATCGATGGCATCAAGGCCCGGGGAGGAAATTTGATTTCGTTCGAATCATTCACCGGCGGTCTCATTGCCCCCGAAACCGACCCTGAAAATCCGTGGCGCTATAAGTTCACCTGGAACCCGCGCAACGTGGTGATGGCCGGCCAGGGCACGGCAAAGTTTTTGCAAGACGGACAATACAAATACATTCCCTATCAACAACTCTTTCAGCGCCTCACCACCGTGTCGGTCCCCGGCTACGGCGACTATGAAGGCTATGCCAATCGTGACTCCTTGAAATACCTCGAAACCTATGGGCTGCAAGGCATACAAACCATGGTGAGAGGCACACTGCGAAACAAAGGCTATTGCCCCGCGTGGAACGTGCTGGTACAATTGGGTTGCTGCGACGATACCTATGCCATGGAAGGCGTTGCCCAGATGACCCATCGCGGCTTTGTGAATGCTTTCGTGGAAGCGCCGGCTGGACAACTGCAAGAAAAGATCGCCGCGATGTTTCATATTTCCCGCGAAGGCGAAGAAATGAAACGCTTGCAATGGAGCGGCCTGTTTTCGGAGGAGAAAGTGGGACTGTCGTCGGGAACACCGGCACAGATCCTGGAACACATCCTGACAAAAAAATGGAAGCTCAATCCCGGCGACAAAGATCTGATCGTGATGTGGCATCGCTTCCGGTTCACCTTGGCGGGAAAAGAAAAAGAGATACAGGCGCACCTCGTCGCTACCGGAGAGAATGAGATCCACACGGCGATGGCCAAAACGGTCGGGCTGCCCGTCGGCATCGCCGCCAAATGGTTGTTAGAAGGAAAGATCAAAACCCGCGGCGTTGCCATTCCCGTGACAAAAGAATTTTATGATCCCATCCTGGAAGCGCTGGCTACCCACGGCATTCGCCTGATAGAAACGGAATACTGACTCCCTAGCCCTTGGTACTAAAGATCAACTTTCGCTTGGTCAACGATAGGGATACGGGCAGTGAAATGAAATAGATCAACGTCCAGAGGGAGGAATGTGTGATGCTGAAAAATAATCCCGTTTGTAAACAATAGAACAACGGTACAAGTACCAGTCCGAAGGCATATTGAATGGAGGAATGGAATTGTTCGTTATGCACTTTCTTTTTCACAAACCATGAGATGATGCTGCCCGGCAAGAAATGGTTGATAAAGGCGTAGAGGAACAACGGGTTCAACCAAGGCCAGCTTTTCTTTACGTGTACCGGTGCCACATTTTCCAACGTGGAGGGTATGCTCTTTACGATCGCTTGATCGGCTGCCAACTGCGCCGCCAGATCGTTTTGGGGCACATGGTGCTGGTAGAGATAGGAGACCTTTCTCGCATACTCGTCGCCATCGCCTGCGATGTGCAGCATGAGGGGTCTGAGGCCGTCGCTGGTCTTGTTCATCAGCGCGTCTGTATCCAGCTCGTCTTTCAGACTTTGTCCGTTATCCGCGGAAGCGTGATGATGCGGCACCACCGGGATGGCTTCTCCGAAGGTTACCAGCACTCTCGACCGGAACTTGGCGTGATCTTCGTATTGAACGCCTACGGGCACGATCTTGAGCCCGAGCGTGTAGTTGCTTTTTTCTTCGGCACGCAAGGCGATGCGGGCAAATCCTTTCTGCAGTGGGCGTAGTTTCCAGTAGCCGTCGTCGTTGCCTTCCGCAAAAATGAGGAGGGACTTGCCACTGATCAGCATTTGAGCATACTCTTCCATGGCGGCGTCATTTTTCCGCATGGTGCTGAAACCGTCGCGAAAGCGATACAGCGGTTTGATCTGGACCAGCGTCAGCGCTTTGACGGCCCATGGCTTTCCAAAGATGTTGGCCCGGGCAATGGACCAGGGGTTGGCAGCCGAACTACAGATGACCAGGATGGCGTCCATGAAAGCGCTTTGATGGTTGGCCACAAAGATCACGGGACCTTTCGGCAGGGGAGCAACGAAGCGAACTTGCCATTGCCGGAAAAAGAGGCCCAGCGCCAGGCGGCAATACTGCTTCAGGGAAACATAAAAAGCTAATGCAAACACGGCCTTAAATTAATGGAGTGGCGGTAAAAAACAATCAGCCAAGCAGACTAGCGCTACGTTGTTGGCGCCGGCAAGGGCCTGTTTCGCATGAATGAGGCAAACCCGAAGCCGCTCACCAGGTGCCAGATACCCCACCATGCGGCAACCAGGGCCATCTCGACATTGCCGCCAAAAAAGCTGAAGATCAGGATGAGGCCCAGTCCCGAGTTGTGGACGCTGGTTTCGATGGCCACGGTCCGGTTCACGGCCTCGTTGTTTTTGAGGACCTTGCTGAAGAAATAGGCGCAGACCAGGCCACAGCCATTGGTGAGCAGCACGATCCAGAAAATCCTATGAAACGTGTCGATCAGGATACTCTTGTTGTTCAGGAAGGCCATGACCACGAACATCGTGAGAATGATGATGGAAATGATGCGTGCCGGCTTGGCCACGCGCTTGGCAATGGCGGGCCATTTTTCAGCCACGAACATGCTCGTCACCAAGGGTAACAACAAGACCAGGAGCATCTTCGAGGTGAGCGACCAAAAGTCGACGTGGAGTTCTTTGACGTCCGAATGCAGGGAGGGAACGAGCGACGACCAGAAGAAGAAATTCGCCGGCGTCATGATGAAAGCAAACATCGACGAAAATCCGGTGAGGGCTACCGCCAGGGCTACATTTCCCCGGGCGTGTAGCGAAAAGAAATTGGAAACACTTCCTCCCGGACAGGCGGACACCATGATCAACCCCAGGGCCACACTGTGGCTGACGTTCAGCAGCGTGACGACGATGACGGTGACCAGCGGCAACAACACATATTGCCCTAACAAGCCCGTGATGACCGCTTTCCGCTGTTGGAGCAACTGCGTGAAATGTTCGCGTTTGATTTCCAGGGCCGTGCTCAGCATGATGAAGGCCAGGCAGATGTTCATCAGCGTGATGCTGCCTTCTGAGAAATTGATGCTAGGAGTTTCCGGATGCAAGGGCGGTAATTTTTAGGATAAAAAAATATAGGGTTTGGGATAAAGATAAAAATAACCCCCGGTTTTAATAAACCTTATGAATCCACACTGTCGCGATGATTTTCATACCACTGGTCGGCAGGAAGCATTCCGCCCGACGCGGCCTGTACGGCCAACTGGTCGCACCGTTCATTTTCCGGGTGGCCGGCATGGCCTTTTATCCAGATAAATTTCGGTTTATATTTTTGATGGAGCGGGATGTAGCGCTGCCACAGGTCGGGGTTGGCCTTTTTGGCGAAGTTCTTTTTTTGCCATCCCCAGATCCAACCTTTCTCCACAGAATCCACAACATATTTGGAGTCGGAATAGATGGTCACCGGGTGGCCCTCTTTTTTTATAGCCTCCAGGCCGCTGATCACCGCCAGCAATTCCATGCGGTTGTTGGTGGTGAGCCGGAAGCCTTGAGCGATCTCTTTCACGGCGCTCTGAAACTTCATGACCACCCCATATCCGCCGGGGCCGGGATTACCTTGGGCCGCGCCATCTGTGTAGATGCGAATCATGCGGGGAACAGATTAGATTTAACGATCTTCACGGCGATGGCCAGCAGGATCACGCCAAACACACGGCGCAAAACGGCAAAGCCCGATTTGCCAATCACACGCTCCAGCCACGACGACGAACGGAGCACGATATAAATAAACACGAGGTTCAGCAAAATACCGACCAGTATGTTCCACTCATGGTACACGGCGCGCAGCGACAGGATGGTCGTCAGCGTGCCCGCCCCAGCAATGAGTGGAAAGGCCAGCGGCACTACCGAACTGGAACCTGTGGCGTCGGGATCGTCTTTGATGAGCGTTATACCCAGGATCATTTCCAGGGCCACAATGAAAATAACGATCGCCCCAGCCACGGCAAACGACTGCACGTCCAGGCCGAACAGGTGTAGGATGGACTGTCCCAGGTACAGAAAGATGACCATGAGAAACGCCGAAATAAGCGTGGCCCGTTCGGCATAAATCCTTCCTTCCCGTCTCCGGATGGCAATGATGATCGGGATGGACCCCAGGATATCGATAACGGAAAAGAGAATGAGCGTAACCGAAAGGATTTCTTTGACGTCCAGCATGAACCAAAATTTGGAACAAAGCTAAACTAAAAATGCCGGACTTTTGCCCGGCATTTCTTTACAAACCTTACTCACGTAAACGTTTAGAAGTTGATCTGATATTGCAGCACCACTTGTCCTTTGCTGCCGGCCTTCACCATATCGGCGCCTTGCGATTCAAAGTATGGACGGTTCTGATAGTCTAAGCTGATCTTGCTGGTGTGGCCTTTGATGAGCCAGTTCACCCCCACATCCCAAACATTCATGTTGTCGGCCAGGCGGTCGTAGTTGCCGGCTTGGATGGATGCGTAGGGCATTAGTGTTCCGTTGCCTTCGCCGAAGAGATCTTTTTTCAGCAGGTAGCCCACTTGTGCATACACCACTTTTCCACTGCCGAACATAGGGAACGCGTTGCCTTGCGTACCCGCGTATCCACCGGGATTTGTACCCGCGGCCATACCGTCGGCAGGGTTCATCACGCCGTTATAGCGCAGATAATTCGTTCCATAATCCAGGTTGAAGTATCCGGCGTAGGCCGACAGGGCGGTTCCTTTTTCTGCATTCAAAGGAGCATCATAGAACAGGGCCACCGACCACAGGTTCATGTTGTGATATTGTTGTGTAACGCCTGCATCTTCGGAAGTCCACAGGGCATTCTTTTGCGTGATAAAACCGGCTTCGATGTTGAAGACGCGTTTCTTACCCAAATACGTACCGGTCATATACGGCGTGGTGTTGGATTCCTTATCAAAGAAATTATACATGAAGAATCCTTGGTATTGTTTGTGGTGCCCTTGCTGTGCAAAGGTGGCGTTGGGATTGATCGCGGGAAGTGCTGCACCGTTGGTGGTGATGGGGAACGGATCGCTCATCACGATACGATAGTCGAATTTTCCGAGCTGACCGCGGGCATAGATGCTAAGCTTGCGCGAGAATTCGTCGGTCTGGTCAACCGTAGCCTGTGCAAATACCGGAACGTCCATCGTCATGATCGTGCCGATGCTGGGCTGGCTAAAGCGCGACAAGCCGTTGGTGATGGTGAGACCGCCACCCAGCTTCAACTTTTCATTGTCTTTCCAGACCTTGTATTCACCCAACACATCGTGGAAGAACACCTGGAGCTTCCGGTTGCCGGAGTTGTTGGAAAGGAAGTTGAAGTTGTTTTGTCCGAATTGTGTATAGAAGAACACGTGGTCCGTGAGTTGGCCATAGAATTGGATGCGGGTTCTGCGCAGGCCAATGTCGGTGGTATTGCTGGCGGGATCTTTCAGCACCGTGGTGCCCGGGTTGCTGTCATTGTAGCGCAGCCATACCTGGTTCAGGAAGGTCCACTTCAGATAGTGGCTTCCATCTTCGTTTAATTTCAGACGCATCTCTTCGAGTGCAGGCTTCGGCGCGGGCGGCGGAGTCTGCTCCTGGGCAAACGCGGGCATAAAGGGTATGACCACCACCGCGAGGATGGCTAGGGTGAGTTTTTTCATGTGTTGGTGTTCGTTTGTTTTACAACGCAAGCACAAAAATATGCTGATGCGTATTTTAATTCAAGGCAATAACCGTGTTGTAGAGGATGTTGTTATAAAAAACTTGCTTGAGTTGTTCCGGGCGATTGCCCATCACGACTCCCATCAGATGTAGGCTGTTCTCCCGCATGCGGTCGCGCAGAAACGGATAGTCAAGCAACAGTTTGCACTGATCGATGATGTTCAGTTCCAGCAGCATTTGATCGCGCACGGTTTTGGAGAGTACCCGCACGTTGGGGTTCTTAAAGTAGGCGCCCAGGTTGAAGTGCAGCGTACGGCCCAGAAAGGGATCCTTCTTCAAAGTATCCATGACATGGCAATGCGTATGTCCCGCTACAATGATCTGGGTACATCCTTTTGTCCCCACGAAATACTCCAGGCTCTCTTGCTGCAAGTAGTCGTGACGTTGCAGCGTCGCGCCAAGGGAAGAATGGGTGAACACCTGCCCGGAAAAATCTTCCGTTCCCTGCAATCCACACTCCCGGCACGTGATCACCAATGTCTTCCTTACCCCAATGAGGGGCTTTAGCGTCGCAAGACTATTCATTGTTTAAACCAATTGCGTTTCGTATTTACCCACAGCCTTCATAAATCCATTTACAAAACTCAGTACCGACTTGATCTCTTCCGGCGACAGCTTATCACGCTTCGCATACACGAGCACTCTGTTGCGGTGTGATTCCACGTGAATGCCATCGTGCGTTTCCAGGTAGGTGAGCACACCTTCGCGGAAGAATTCGCGTACGGCATTTTCGTCGTCACCGCGCAGGTAGAACAGGCGGGAGAATTCCGGGTGATTCTTGAAGTCGATGTCTTTGCCCTGGGTCATCTGCGAAAGCTTGTTCCATAATTTTTCGGGCTCCAAAGCAAAATGCGGGAGCGTGCCTTCGATGTCGGACACCTGCACCACCGTGATGGTAGTGTCGGTTTTGGTCACATCACCTTCCGTCAAGATCAGATCGGAAATCTCCACTTTGCCGAATTCGGTATACTTCGTGAGGATGTTTTCTTCGTATTGGATCTTCGTTCCGGTTTGGATCGGGAAGTTCCGGTACTTCAACGAGTTCTTCACCTTTTGAGGATAGAACACCATATCGTTGTCCTCGGCCAGTTGACGAAGTTCTATTTGACGGGTAGACAAACGGATCTCCAATTTCGAAGCGCTGCCCGGCGAGTTTTTGCGTGCGGCCAACGGGTGATTGGAGAACGGGTTGAATTTGTCCAAACCTTCCCAGATCACTTTACCACCCGTGAGATGATAGTCGTCTTCGAAATGGTGAAGTTGTTCCATAAACGAGTGATCCACCAGTTTGGCATCGGCAAAGTTGAAGACGATGGTTTTGTTGGGCTTGAATTGATGGAATAGTTTTTTGAAGCCGAGGAAGTTCGAGAAGGTTGCAGAACCTTTTACCCTCACCTTGTACTCGTCATCGGTTTCGGCCAAGGTATAGTCGGCTTTGAAAAGGCTGGCCAAGGGCGCGCCGTTGATGATGTGGAAGGCAAACTTGGTCAGGATACCGGCGGCCACACCGAGCAACAGGTCTTCGGCCACGGTGACGATAATGGTCACGCAGAAGATCGCAAACTGTTCGGGGCCGATTTTATAGGTACCGATAAATTCTTTCGGTGAAGCCAGGCGATAGGCCACGGCAATCAGCATGGCGGCCAATGCGGCGCTGGGGATCATTTCAATGACCGGGATCAACACCAGCATCGCGATCAGCAGGAACATACCGTGGAAGAAGTTTGCCCAGCGGGTGCGGGCACCGTTGTTCACGTTGGCCGAGCTACGGGCCACTTCCGAGATCATGGGCAGACCACCCAACAAGCCGGAGATACCGTTACCCAAAGCCAAGGCCTTGAGGTCTTTGTTGTAGTCCGATTTGCGTTTGAAAGGATCCAGGCCGTCGATGGCCTTTACCGTCAGCAGCGACTCGAGGCTGTTCACAAACAAGAACATGAAAACATATTTCCAAAACACAAATGTGCCGATGGCGGCGAAGCTGGCGTTGAACGAAACGTTTTTCCAGAAATCGCCGATAGAAACCAGCGAACCTTTGTACAGACCTTTGAAGTTCAGGACCAGGGCCAGCGGGATCATGATGACCAACACGACCATAGGGGCGGGGATTTTTTTGAAGATGCCGCCCAACATCGGCAAACCGAAAATGATGATCAAGCTGCCGATACCGATCAGACCGATGTGCCAATTGGCATTGGCGATAAATACGGGGATGTGTGTATAGAGTTGGATGGGCGACAGACCTTTCGTGAACGAAGGATCAACCCCCAACAGGATGGGAAATTGCTTGGCGAAGATCAGCACACCGATGGCGGCCAACATGCCGTGCACCGCAGAGTGCGGGAAGAAATCGCTGAACGATCCGAACTTCAAAAAGCCGAAGATCACCTGGATGATCGACATCACCACCACAGCACCGCAGGCGAGTTGCGTGGCGCTAACGCCTTCAATGCCCAATCCGCCAAGGTCGGCAACAGCACCCGCGCAAACGGTGATCAAACCGGCGGCGGGGCCTTTTATGGTGAGGCGGCCACCCTGAAAAATACTGACGACCAAACCACCGATCATGGCCGTGAGCACGCCCATGGCAGCGTCGAAACCGCTGGCCTTGGCGATGCCCAAGCTGAGGGGGAGTGCCAATAAAAATACAAGAAAGCCCGAGAGCGCATCGGTGCGCCAGTTCTGCTTCAGGCCTTCTAAACCGTCTTTAGGAATTTCTAATGTTTTCATGTGTTTGAAAAATTTTAATCTCAAATCGACCGCGTAACACCGCGTGAAAATGAGTCAGACAATAATTTTTTTTGGAATACAAGTAGGGGGGTACGATGTTGCTCAAGGCAAAAGAGAGTATGCCCTGACCATCCAATCCTGTCAAAAAAATGACGTTTACAGGGTTTCTAACACCTGAACGACATCACCCTAAGGCCATATGCCGAACGTCAAATTATTGCTGAACATGAAAAGAATGGAAGCGTCGGTATTCACCCCGGAACCCGGCGCAAAGCAAGTGGAGGATCAGATCAGGAGTGTGCAGAACAACGTGAACAGCGGACGCTGCGGACGGCTATCCGAGGCGCTGACTATGGTAAGCTTATTTTTATGAGACGCGATGAGGTTCACGCCGTGAGCCGCCAGGTCCAACAGGGGAGGCATGCCCTCGGAAGAGAACACGTCATCGTGTTCTTTTTCGTCATTTTCTTTTAACAGCAGGGGAACGACAATGGAGTTGTGCTGCGGATGGAAGGCAGTTTCCCGATTCGCGGGGATTTCCTGCACTACTATGGGGAGGAATGCCGGAGCAAGAAATTGAAACAGCAGCAGGACGAGTGCTACTCTAACAATTTGCTTGGATATCCTAGACATTGCGCTCATTATCAGAAACAAAGGTTAAAATAAATTCGGGATAATCGAAAACGTCCGATGCAGATTTCCTTACATGCGTTTTTTTGACAAACGTTTGCGGAACCTTAAACAAAGCTTAAAATTTCTTTAAAATCGTCATCAGTTTTTTGATCTCCTTTTTCTTCAGCGCTGGAAAATTGGCAATGCGAAACGTCGTCGCTTTCCATTCGCCATAGCCTTCCCCCAGCAAAATGTCATGCTTCTTCGCCAGCGCCTTGATGTGCTGCAAAGTGTCTGCGTCGCCCGTCACTGGCACTACGGTGTGCGACTGCACGGCGCTGTTGCTCACCAGTGGCGCGATCGTTTTCCGTTCAGACAAGAAGGTGATCCAGTCTTCATGGCGCCCCACAATTTTTTCTTGCGTGTCCTTTATGTTGTCGCTGTCTTCCAGCACGCGCATCAGCAAATAGATGCCCAGCACATTGGGGGTGCACGGCGTTTGCCAGCGGGTCATCATCGAGGTCATGAAGGTCAGACTGTTGTAATGTTCCTTTTCTGCGATGTGATTAGAACGCTCTATCGCTTGGGGAGAGCAGATCATGAGCCCCAGTCCGGCCGGAAGCCCGAAACATTTTTGAACGGAGGCAAACCACACGTCGGCCGCCTTGAAATCCAGGGCAATGCCGGCCATAGACGACACGGCGTCGACCGCGACAAGGTGTTGGGGATGATTCTTTTTTATCCGTTTGATCAACGCCGACGGCACTTGCGTTCCGTTTGACGTTTCGTTTTGGGTGATGCAGATCACACCTTCTTCCGGGAACGTGAGCTTGGCCGGGTCCAGTTTCTCTTCCACGCCAAAGGGCACGGCCGTGGCCCCGCTGTGCAGTCGCTGCGTGTACTCGTGCCACTTCTGTCCGAAGGCGCCGTTATATAAGTGATAGCTCTTGTCGGTGATGAGCGACTGGGCAATGATCTCCCAGCACTCGGTGGCCGACGATGTATAAAAGATCGTGTAGTCGGAAGGAATGTTCAGCCGCTGCTTCAAGAGCGAAACCGTGCGCTCGGAGACGGCCATGAAGGCTTCACTGCGATGGTTGATGCTCATCACGCCCAACTCGTGCGCGTCCTGCACATAGCCGGGTATTTCGTCGTGTACGCGTGAAGGTCCTGGATAAAAGCTGATCATGGGGGGGTATCTTTTGGGTTCGACAACCTTAACGGCTTTCGATGTGGTTTAGATGTTGGCCGTTGAACAAAGTCACAGTGGCCCGGATGCGTTTCGTGAAAAGGCCTCAAAATGAGGCACAGAGGCTTATTTCCGACCCATTAAATAAGTCAGCGCCAGGGCATAGCCCTCCATGCCAAACCCCGTGAGCATGCCGGCGCATTTGGAGGTGATCAGGCTTTTGTGCCGGAACTCCTCGCGGGCATACACGTTGGAAATATGCACCTCCACCACGGGCGTCTTGATCCCCCCGATGGCGTCGTGGATGGCCACCGACGTGTGGGTATACGCCCCGGCATTCAACACGATGCCATCAAACGAAAAGCCCACCTCATGCAGCTTGTTCACGAGCTCGCCCTCCACGTTCGACTGGTAGTAGTGGAGCGACAGGGAAGGAAAACGCTTCTTCAGTGTCTCCAGAAAGTCCTCAAACGATTCGCTACCATAAATGGAGGTCTCCCGCTTTCCGAGCAGGTTCAGGTTGGGGCCGTTGATGATCTGTATGTTCATGAGGTCAAGTTAAGGAGGAAAGTTACAGGGCCCAGCCGAAATAAAAAATCCGCCTACGCGAAAGCTTCGGCGGACGGGGCACTTAACTTAGCGGCATGAACTGGGACCTCCACGCCAAACATTTCAACCACTACCTCAAACTCGAGCGCTCCCTGTCGGCAAACTCCATCCAAGCCTATATGCACGACGTGGCGTTGCTCCAGCAATTTATGAGCATGCAATATCCCAACACGTCGCCGCTCACCGTCACCACCAAGCAATGCCAGCAGTTCATCCAATATATCAACGAGCTGGGCATGAGTGCCCACAGCCAGGCGCGCATCCTCTCCGGTCTCAAGGCTTTTTTTAAATACCTGCTCTTCGAATCGCTCATCGAAAAAGATCCCACGGCCTTGCTGGAAGGCCCCAAGCTGGGCCGTAAACTTCCAGACACGCTGAGCTATCCCGAGATCGAAAAGCTCCTGCAGGCCATCGATCAATCCAAACCCGAAGGTGGACGCAACCGCGCTATGTTGGAAGTGCTCTATAGTTCCGGGCTTCGCGTTAGCGAACTGGTTGACCTCAAACTGAACGACGTTCACGCCGATGTGGGCTTTCTTCGCGTCACAGGCAAGGGCAATAAGGAGCGCCTTGTGCCTATTGGTCGCGACGCGTTGAAATATACAAAGCTTTATGTGGAGGAGATCCGCGGCCGTTCGCCTCACAAGCCGGCGCAGAAGGGGCATGAAGGTTTTGTGTTCTTGAATCGAAATGGAAAGAAGCTCACGCGGGTTATGATCTTCACCATCATCAAGAATCTCGCGCTCCACATTGGCTTGAACAAGACGATCAGTCCGCACACTTTTCGTCACTCCTTCGCCACGCACCTCATCGAAGGTGGTGCGGACTTGCGTGCTGTGCAGGAGATGCTCGGCCATGAATCGATCACCACAACGGAGATCTATACGCACCTGGATCGCGACTACTTGCGGCAGGTTATCCAGGAATTTCATCCACGCGCTTAAAGCCGCCTTTATGAAATGCGTTTCAGAGTAGAGAAAGTACATGACCAAACTGAAAAATCATTTGCAGTTTGCAAAAGAAGGCTATGATAAAGTTACAAGGAAAAAAATCATGCGTTGCACCGCCAACCAAATTATTAGTCTTACCTTTTGCAAGGCATAGCGCAAACGCTTGAACAAATTCCAGTCCCGACGAGGAGAAGATCATCAAATTGCTATTCCAAAAATGCGCTCCCATCCGTCGTGTCCGCACCGCAAGCAATTTTAAACACCTCAACGCCCACTAGAAACCGTTGTGAATCCGCTGTAAGTCCGTTACTAGTCCGTGTCAAAGACTAGTCAAAGTCATAGTAACGCCCAGTCAAAGCCTAGTATAAGCCATACATGCGTCGTATAGGCCCCGTTTTTTCTTGCTAACAAACGGGGTTGATTCAACGAAAATTCCTGAGTAGAATGGAATGATGAGGGGATACCGTCGTGTATTGTTTTTTTTCTTATTGAAACTTCTGCGCATTGTCATGCTAAATTCATACGTTCGAAAAAAAGTTTGATAGATTAACTTCTATTTCTTTCAATACCCCTAAAACTCCCGAACAAGTTGTTACCACCTTGCACAATAAACTTCGTGCGGCAAAAACCTTTAACGATACTTACTGGTTAATACCCGATCCCAATAATCCAATAGTGGCACTTGTGCCTGTTAAATATGAGATAAGAATTGGTGAAAATGTTAGTGAAACCTATCTTGTAGATCCAAGTTCAATGAATAACTCAAAATTGTGGGGAAATCCCGGGAAATTTCCCCACAGGGAACTCCGACACCTATCAATTACAACGTCTCGGACTATGAGAACAATACTGTCGTAAACATCCAGCTTTTTATTTATTTTCAATCTCCATTCGCAGGCAATTAAAATGAAAAAAGGCGTCTTTGTTTTTATTTTTTTAGTGCAGACTAGCTCACTCTTTGGACAAGAAAATAATTTGCATCAAATTCTGCGGACGATTTTATATCAGCCAGAAGTTTTTGATAAGGTTTTCTTTGAATACAGGGGATCGAAGATCACATTCATGGAGGGTTATGAGCCTGGAATGCATGGAGCCTTTATTCTCCCAGACACAACCATTCAACATGAATTTCCGAATGTACTTGACTTGGTCGGTACCAGTCATGGAACAGAAAAATACTTTATGACTATAACGTTTTTAAGTAATCCCAATGGCAATGTTTACATTACGAGCCATATCGCGGACCCGGGAATCCGATTGTACATCGACTTTGATCGCATTTCTATTGACAAAGAGAAGGCCATTGTTGCTAACAAGCTATGAGCATCTGGGGTCAATGAAGGATAACTATGTTAGTGTGGAGCGTGAATTGCGAAGGAAAAGACGAGGCTGGAAAATTAAGATGATCAAAATTGCTCCTTTCGAGTGTTGTGCGCGCTTGTGGTAGCATTCTCGTGCTGAATCATTTAGCGCCGGCCACGACCTTTACAAATAGAAATTTTCGTTCGCGACAATTTGGAGATACTAATGGTGAATGAAGATGGTTTTATTTGATTATTTTTTCTATCGCATATATTCTTTTTACAAAAAGAAACGATATATCCCAAAAATGATGGGGATTTATTTCATCCTTGTCTTACAGGTGAGCATACTGTTCTTAATAAGTTTAATTGTTAACTTCTCAACACATGGATGGATCTCTGAGAGAAACATGCATAGCACACTGTTCTGGTCTTTGTACTGCAGTATTTTAATTCTATTGTTTATTTTTAATGTGATCAGATACACCAGAACAGGTAAATGTGAGCAACTTCTCATTAAATTCAGTAAGGCTCGTGTCAATCGTTTCGTAAGAACATGGCAGATATTTTTAGTTCCGATTTTTGTTATCTTGATCGCAATACTCTTTATTTTATTTGAAAAGCGCCATTGATTTTGGCCCTTTGTATTTCGATGACTTCAAAGTGAGCCATACGCAAAGCAACTTGATCCAGTGCAACGAATATTACCCCTTCGGTTTGCAGACAGCTAACTCGTAGACAAGGGTGAATGCGTTGGGCCTCTATGAGTTTGACAGGCAAATCTATTACACAATACATTAATGAATAACTAGTTGATAGTGGTTATGATCTTGTTTGATGCCGGGAACATATTTTATACTAAACGCGGGCTCAATATTTTTCACAGGAAATGATATCGGTCAACATATTGACGCTGCTTCTACAAGTCTGACAGGTAAATCTGTGACTGATTTTATAAACGGAAACTGACCATGATAAGCTTTTTAGATGCACTTTATATTGTCTGTTGTAATTTCTATCGAAAGAGGGAAAAAGGTATGTTTAAGATCAGTGGCTTGATTTTGTTAACTGCTACATTTGAATTTAATATTGTATTAGCTACGCTGATACTACCGAAATACTACAGCGAGGTGTTGAGTCTAGCAACGGTTTATAAATCCAGGTACTACATAATTGCTTTGTCCTTCATGTTTTTTATGTCAATTCTCTATTTTAGATATTTTAAAATTACAAGCTACGAAGAGGCAAATGATAAACTTCTTTCCTTGCCTGAGGAGAGAAGGCGGATTTACTATTTTTTGTCTGGCCTTTACATTGTTGCCTCTTTTTTAATTCCTATTGTTCTTGCAATATCGATCGGGAGGTCTCATAAATAGTGTGATATCTTTTGATGTAATAATTAGCATAGCGCTATAGGGATATCGTAAGTTTGCGGTTAGAAATTATGATGCGGCGTTGGGGAGGCCGCCCTGTTTATGGAGCAATGGGATATATTGGGAGAGCTCGTAGATAATGTAGTTCTTTTGACGTAATAGGTAGCATAACGCTATTTTTCGCTCAATCTCAATGAGACGCTTTAATTTAAGTGTTAACATTCAGAGTATGAATGTTTTGGGTGTTTGACGTGCGATCGCCTAAGTTCATGCATGAAAAACAGTTATTTTTACTAACTACACCCTGGCTATATGAAGCTCCTTTGCACAACATCCCTGGCAGTTCTTCTACTGATTTCCCGTTCATTGGCTCAAGTAACCGCAGATCAACAAGAGACCGTCCATGTCAAGCCCACCAAAGATTTTGAAATCACGGGAACCGGCGATGCTGTAGCCTGGAAGGATGCGGATTGGCTCACATTGACGCAACGCCAGGGAAGCAAATCCTATAGTACACAAGCCAAACTACTTTACAGCGGGCAGGGAATTTACGTACTCTTCCATTGTGACGATGAAAAAATATCCGCAACAAATAAGGAAGACTTCACCGACTTGTGGAAAGAGGACGTGATGGAATTTTTTTTCTGGACAGATGAATCCTCGCCTCTCTATTTTGAATATGAAATATCGCCTCTCAATTACGAGCTCGCCCTGTTGATCCCCAATTATGACGGGCAATTCCTGGGATGGCGACCTTGGCATTACGAAGGGGACCGAAAAATAAAGCACCTCGTCACCACCGGCAAAGATGCAGCGGGAAAGGTCGCTTCCTGGACGGCGGAGATATTTGTTCCATACAAATTGCTTCAGCCCCTTCAGCACGTACCGCCTCAAAAAGGAACCCGCTGGCGCATGAACATGTACCGCGTCGACTTCGACGATGGTAGAAGCGCATGGTCATGGAATAAAGTAAAAACCAATTTTCACGATTACAAAAACTTTGGCGTCATGCTATTTGAATAGCAGACCTGAACCGCCTTTACTCCTCTAAAGCCTTTCATAAAATATAGTATCCGGACAACGTTTGCATCAAACGTTGCTGTAAATGCACGGAAGGAATCTAAGGACTTTTGCGTGACGCATTTATCGGTGTAGCTGACGCTAGAGGAAGGTTTGCTTTATTAAATCTTTCGTACCTTGGCCCCCATGAATCGAATCGCTTGTGTAGCCTTGTGTGCATTCTCCCTTTGGTCCGGCCTGTCCCACGCCCAAAGCGTTGAAACCCACACCCAAAAAGGCGTGGATCTCACCGAATACAAAACCTTCACCGTCACCAAAGGGGAGTTCATGACCCCGGCCGACGAAAAGAATACATCCGAAGACGCCCTGTTCGCCACCATAAAAAAATCCATTATTAAGGAGTTGGAAATGCGCGGCTACACCCACGTGGACGACTCCGCCCAAATGGTGGTGAGCTATGTGGCCGGTGGCTATAACTTTACCGACGGCGGCACCAATGGCCCCCTTGGGCAACGCCCCGCCGACAACCCGGTGGACATGGACCAGTCGCGCACCTGGTCGCGCGAAACCCGCGAAGGCATGATGATGATCGAGATCGACGACGCGCACTCCAAAAAGGAACTATGGAAAGCCAACGCCAACCTCGTGCTCAACGGCGCCGACCTGCACCGGGCGTTGGACGCTTCCGTGTATAAAGCCTTCAAGAAATTTCCCAAACGAAGTAAAAAGAAAAAGTAGTAAACGCTCTGCATGTACTCCCTGATCCGTCCCCTGCTGTTTGCTGTCGATCCTGAAAAAATCCACCACATTGTTTTTGGCTTTCTCCGATTCGCCGGCCGTATCCCCGGATGCAAAATGTTGCTGCGGTGGGCTTATCACTATGAGCATCCCAGCCTGGAGCGGGAGCTGTTTGGCATCCGTTTCAAAAACCCCATCGGCCTCGCCGCGGGGTTAGACAAAGATGCGCGGCTCATCGACGAGATGGCCTGCCTGGGTTTTGGCAGCATCGAGATCGGCACGCTCACGCCGCTGCCGCAGCCTGGCAACGATAAGCCCCGCCTTTTTCGCTTGCCACAAGATCAGGCGCTCATCAACCGCATGGGGTTCAACAACGAAGGTGTGGAGGCTGCTGTGGAGCGACTCAAAAAAAGAGCGTCGCGTGTCATCGTCGGCGGCAATATCGGAAAGAACAAAGTCACACCCAACGAAAACGCGATGGACGATTACGTCCGCGCCTTTGACGCGCTGTTTGATTATGTGGATTATTTTGTCATTAACGTAAGCTCGCCCAACACTCCAGGGCTGCGCGCCTTGCAAGAAAAGGAGCCTCTGGGGAAATTGTTGCAATCCATCAAACAACGCAGCCTGGCCAAGCCTCATCCTAAACCTGTACTCCTGAAGATCGCTCCCGATCTCACGCCCGAACAACTTAGCGACATCGTCGACATCCTTCGCGAAACCGGAACCGATGGCGTCATCGCCACCAACACTACCATTGCCCGCGATGGGCTGCAGGCTACCAAAGAAACACTCGACCGCATCGGCAACGGGGGGCTTAGTGGTAAACCGCTGGCAGCGCGTTCCACCGAAGTGATCCGTTACTTGCGCACGTCCCTGGGTCCAAAGTTTCCCATCATCGCTGTCGGCGGCATCTTTACGCCGGAAGACGCTATCGAAAAAATAAACGCCGGCGCCGACCTGTTGCAGCTTTATACCGGGTTTATCTATGAGGGTCCCGCCTTAGCAAAAAGGATCAACAAGAGGCTTGTGAAGCGAAAAGTTTGAGAGGCCGGTAACCCTGGGGTGTCAATTCATGATTTTTTATCGAAATCCAGCGTCGCCTTCACCGTACCCTGCACTTCGACGTTCGTGTCGGGATCGGTATAGCTGCCGTCCTTTTCGATGTATAGGATGAGTTTGGTATCAGTAATCTCTTTGATGGTGTAGGTGCCCGACAAATCGATAAAATCAGTACCGAAGGTGACCGACAGCGTGAGTTTGTCGTTGTTCTGAGACCACGTGCCGGTGGAGGTCTGATTGTCGTCCGTTACCGTTGCCGTGCCATCGGACTTGAATTCCACCAAAGCGTCAAAGGTATCGTCGGTTCGTTTGTCGGGTAGGGTGACGCCGAAGACCGTGATCTCGGCCGTGAGCAAGGTGCCCTGCCATTTTCCGGTGACGGAAGGATAGGACTTGTCGTCATCCTTGCACGACACCAGGACGATGAAACTCAGACTCAGGAAGAAAGTGATAATGCGGGGGGTCATGATTCTTTAGTTTATAAGTTCGACAAAAGATCTAAAGTACTAACGCGATTCCGGTCCTTCTGTTCGAGTCCCTAAAATAACGAAGTATAAGTGTAACCCTGTTGCGCCTAATGCGTTGCTCTTTGCGCAATTGTTCATTATCTTTAGTATACTCACAACCTCATTCTGACGACCCTCTCATGAAATCAAGAACCCTGCTTCCTGCTTGTCTCTTTCTGCTTTGTAGTGTGCTCTTCATCTCCTGGAAAACCTGGGAACGACCCAAGGCGAAGGGCTATGGAAAATTACCCAACACGCCCGTCGCCCTGTGTGGTGCCATTTCGTGGGACCCGGCAGACACCTTGCTGGCCCAACCACGGTTGCTCAATGGCCTTGGCGATCTGCACTACCCGGTCACCACGACTTCACTGGAAGCGCAAAAGTTTTTTGAACAGGGCTTACGACTGGTCTATGCCTTCAATCATTGGGAGGCCATCCAATCCTTCAGGGAGGCCACCCGCCTCGATCCCGAGTGTGCCATGGCCTATTGGGGACTGGCCCTTGCCTATGGCCCCAATCTCAACGACGTGAATCCGAAAGACCGCGAACGCCTCGCGCTCGACGCGATTCAGCAAGCCCAAAAAAGAAAGGCCCGGATATCGCAGGTAGAAAAAGATATGATCGACGCGCTGGCCACCCGCTACAACGGCAAGGCCTATGAAGTGCGTGACTCGCTCAACCAGGTATACGCCGGCGCCATGGGCAACATCGCCCAACGCTACCCGGAAGATGCCGAAGTGCAAATCCTCTACGCCGACGCCGTGATGAACACCATGCCGTGGGACTACTGGCTGCCCGATGGCAAAGCCAAGCTGCAAACCCAGGAAGCAAAACGCGTGCTGGAGTCGACGCTGGCAAAATTTCCCCGGCATCCCGGCGCGCACCACCTCTACATTCACCTCATCGAAGCCTCGCCCACGCCGGAGTTGGGCTTGAACAGCGCCAAGTTTTTGGAAGCGGCCATGCCGGGCGCAGGGCACATCGTGCACATGCCTTCCCACATCTACGTCCGCACCGGCGACTACACCCGCGCGGTACTCACCAATGTGAAGGCCGCGGAAGTGGATGAAAAATATTTGGCGCGGTCGGAAAACCAGGGCATGTATCGCCTCATGTACTATCCGCACAACATCGATTTTATTTGCTACAGCTCCTACATGGAAGGCCGGAGCAACTTGGGCATTCAATCGGCGCTGAAGCTGGCCTATAAAGCTAATTTTATTTCCTCAACGGCACCCGGCTTCTCGCAGTACATGCAGGTGGAACCCATGATCGCCTTCACACGCTTTGGCAAATGGAACGACATTCTTGCCTTGCCCGATCCCGGCAAAGAACCTTATCCACAAGTGATGTGGCGCTTCACCAGGGGCATGGCCCTGCTGCGTACAGGCTTTACGTTAGAAGCAAAGTATGAACTTTCCAAGCTCGATTCCCTGGCTAAGCTGGATGCACTGAAGTCGATGTACATCTCTTTCAACCCGGTGTCTATGGCGGCAAGCATTGCCTCGGACCTGTTGCACGGCGAGGTCGCCTTAAAAGAAAAGAAAATTGACGAAGCCATCACGTTCTTTCAAAAAGCCGTGAAAACCGAAGACAGCATGCGCTACAACGAGCCCCCCGACTGGAAATTACCCACGCGCCATTTCCTCGGAGCTGCCCTGCTGGAAGCCGCCAAATTTGTCGAAGCCGAACAAGTATACACTGAAGACTTGAAACGCAACCGCGAAAACGGCTGGTCCCTTGCAGGCTTGCACCGCGCCCAACACGAACAAGGAAAAAAAGACGCCGTCCTCAACACCGTCAAACGCTTCTCCGCCTCCTGGAAAAACGCCGACATAACCATCATCACTTCCCGATTTTGATTTAAGAAGCCTAACGTTCCTCTCAGGTTTGCAACAAGACCTGAAAAAAGCAGAGACTAAGCTTTGCGCCAACTTTGCTGCCCGCCCGCCGAAGCTTCAGCGAAGGAGGGCCTTAGCGCCTTTCTGTGCCCGCTGAGGCTTTAGCGAAAGCGGGGCGGTAAAACTGAAATCCCCCGGATGGGTAACCGAAATTAATTCCCCAAAGGCTTCATATAACTAACCCCAACAATAAAAGCCCGGTTAGTATTATTCGTATCATCATGCGCATTCGTCTGAAGGTCCATAACCCCTAACTCATACCGCAGGTCCAACGACAAACTCCCATTCTTCAAAAAATACTCCAACCGTCCACCCACATTCGGTCCGAAATCAAAGCGTTTCGTACCAGATTGATTAAAGTCGACATTGTCGGACTGCCCGTTGGGATCGTACCCCTTGGTTTTATAAACGCCGTTAAGCCAATAGGCCGTATAAATCCCCACGTTGCCATGCAGCTTGAAATTTTTTAGTCCCGGCAGGATGAAGGTGTAATCAAGCATGATCGGCACCTCCAGGTAATGTGCCTCCAGTTTGTCGGTGATGGTATTGCACACTTTGTGGTAATAACCTTTCTGGATATAATGAAAGTCCAGTGCGAGACCAAAATGCGGCCCCATCTGTTTGAACGACGTGACGCCGAATGTATAACCGATGTTAGAGGCCTCCTTCCACGGTGTCTTTGTTTTGTAGTTCGAGAAGGTCGGTCCGGCTTTCACGCCGATATACCAGATCTGCGCAGAGGCCACCGAGGCGGAAAAAAGAAAAAGGATCAGTAATGCTATTCTCATGGTCGTGGCTTAAAAAGGTTCTAAAACATATTCGAATTCATCGGGGCCGGTCTTGTTCACATCGCGCTCGATGACGAGCACGATCATGCGTGGCGTATAGGACTTCATGATGTAGGGCTCTGCGATGCCCGACTGCGGGGTCAGCGTCAGCACGGTGTTGTTGTTGCCCACGGCCCAGGTGCCAGTGTCGGCCGTACCCGACAGGTTGACACGGTTGAAA
Organism: Chryseolinea sp.; assembly: GCA_036525235.1. Lineage (GTDB taxonomy): Bacteria > Bacteroidota > Bacteroidia > Cytophagales > Cyclobacteriaceae > Chryseolinea. The sequence continues at coordinate 118,658 of DATDAV010000246.1, forward strand.
TTGGCCGTGGTAGCCGTCGTGGGACTGGGCATGATGAGCGTGAGCTTATATTTCTCCAGGTCGATAGACGTGTCGAGCACACCGTTGGCGTAGATCTGCGTGAGTCGCCACTCGCCCGCTAACACACACATTTTGCTGGGGCAATCGGGTATGTCTCCGCCACACGACATTTCGAGGACCAGGAAGACGAGGACGGTTATTTTGGCAAGTATAGATTTCATAGCGTGATAATTGGCTGTGTGAAACGGCTGGGTTAATTGACCTTGATGATTTTGTGGGCCTGCTTTTGTGCACCGTTGTCGATCATGAGCACGTACGGACCCGCGGGCAAGTCGCGCACAGACAGCACGTGGTCTTGACCGCTGCCCTGAATAACTTTCATCGGCCGCCCGGTAACGTCGTTGATGGTGAACGTTACGGAAGATGAAACTTCTTTCAGGTGCACGTTCAATTCGTCGCGTACCGGGTTCGGGTATAGTGCCCCGATGGCGTTTTGTTTTTCTGCACCCGTGATGAGGTAGGTATAATCTGTGGAACGTCCAACGCAGCCAGAGTACGTTACTTCGACAGCGTACACGGCGTTTTCAAACATGTTGATCGGCAGCGTGGTTGCCGTAGCCGCGCTGATGGCAACATTGTTTCGATACCATTGTATGGTGCTTCCCACGAGCGGTGTGGGCGTGGTGAGCGAGGTTCCGTCTGCTGACGAGTTGATCGTCGGTGCGGCGGGGCAGATGCCGTACTCGCCATAATTCTCGCGGTTTTCAAGGCCGAAGTAGTTGATGTAGCCACCGACGTAAAGTTTGTTGGGCGAGATGCCGAGCGCCTCCACATCGTAACCACCTTCACCGGCATCGCCGGCATCGGGCAGCCAACTGTTGAGGGCGCCGGTTGCCAAAGAAAACGAACATAAGCCGGGCCGATACGTGAATGCCTTTCCTACATAATCAAATCCTCCGGCCACGTAAAGATCGGTGGCGCTCAGAGCAATGTCGTAGACGCTGCCGCCAAAAAGTGTGTCCCAGGGCAGGGTCGCTCCCTTGTTCAGATCCACCGCGGCGATCCGCGAGTCGCGCACTTGTCCGCCAATGCCATTCGCAAAATCACCCACCACAAAAGCCGCATTGGATGCTACCCTGACCTTTTGCACGACGCCGTTGCTCATCGGTGCCCAGGGAGACACCGCTCCGGAGGTGGCATCAACCGATGCAAGATTTCCGCGCACATTACTGCCACCCACGAGGCTAAAGCTGCCCGCCAGGTAAACCGTGTTATTCACGATGTCGATGGAATTCACATATTGGGTGGTAGTCTTTCCGTCGCCAACGGAAGGGTTCCACGCATTGGCCACGCCGGTAGTAAGATCGATGGCCGCCAGCCCCGGGCGTATCGCGGACGTTGTGTTCGCATTAGCGGTATAAAATTGTCCGGCTACATAGAGCAGGTTGTCTTTGATGCGAATGTTGAAAACTTCCGCAGGATCTTGTGCATTAACACCGTCTATCGAGGGATTCCAGTCCAGCAGTTCGCCGGTAGTAAGATCGAATGCCGCCAGGTTGTGGCGTGAATCCCTGCCGATGAGGTTGAAGCGCCCTCCGATGTAGAGCACGTTGCCCTTGACGGCGATGGTGTTGATGTTGCCACCACCGCTGAGATTAATATCAAATGGCCAGGGCTTATGCGTTGCGTCGTCCAGGAGCGCGAAACCATTGCGGTCAATCCAGTCGTAACCACTCATGCCACCCCCGACAAAGACAGCCGACGTTGTCGGAGCAATCGCCTCGATGGAAGCGTAGTAGTTAGGATTGAGTGCCCAGTTGGTGACCGTAACGGTACTGATATTCGAGATGTCTATTGCGGCAGCGCCTTCCTTTGCAACGCCGCCTACCGAACTGAAATAGCCGGCGAGGTACAGCGTGTTACCAAACAGCGCCGTTTCGGCCACACTTTCGTTGGTCGGAATGGCGGGATCCCACCCGAGCAGCGAGGCTTTGCCCCGGTCGAGCGCGACCAGTGAGTTTCTGGCTGTCCCATTAACGGCGGTGAAAGATCCGTTGACGAATACGACGTTCGCGGTTACTTCGATGTTGTTTACAGTAACCTCATAAGGAGTGGCGGTGAGCTTTCCGTCCCAGGTCATAAGCGCTCCGGTGGTGAGATTGAATTGGGCCAGGCCCGCGTGAGGCGCGCCACCAATCGTGGAGAAATAACCACCGAGGAAAATACTGTTTGCATCTATCTTGATGTCGAGGATATAGGGCTTGTAGGTAGCGGCCAGTGCGGGAGCCCAGGTCGTGGGGACTCCAGTGGATGCATCCAACGCGGCGATGCCTGACCGGGCCACGCCGCCAATGTTGGAAAAGTATCCGCCTGCATACACCGTGGACCCCGACGCGACGAGGGCATACACTTCGCTATCAGGTGCCGGATTCCAGGCGTTGAGTGCGCCGGTGGAGGTGTTGAACGATGCTAGATTGGTCCGGGTTTGACCGGCGATGAGGTTAAAGTTTCCCCCGACATACAAGGTGTTGCCATCGAAATAAAGTGCGTAGATGGTGCCATTGGGGTTGGGTTTCCAGGTACGGTCTACGGTATGGTCGCTCTTGATGTGTGCCAGGTACTGAATGCGAACCGTATCGATCGCATCAAAATAACCGGACACATACCAGCCGCCGTTTCCATCCGAAACGGCCTGGTTCACCGAGGAGTTGATCTTGGGAGAGTTGGTGTCGATCGTTCCATTCGCGGGATCGGTGGTCACGCCGCCGCCCTGGTAGGGTCCCACCTTGGTGAAGTAGCCGGAGAGCATAGTATAACCGTTGGAATGTTCAATACGGCTGACGCTGTAGTCGGGAACCCAATTGTCGGTGAGGTGTTCACCGGATTGTGCCAACAAGCGAAAGGTGAAAAACAACGCGGCCAAAAAAGTGACGAGCCTTCTTGACGTGGGAGTAGCGGCAATCATTCGGAAAGGGTTTAAACAGTTTGAAAGTTAAAAAAAATTGCCGGCGCAGCGAAATAATTTCGGCCAGTGTACGTTTCGTTGCATTTCCTGAAACGGAATTGCTAGAGCACAACACGGTTTTTTCCAGGATACCCTGAAACTTTTGAATTGGGATGGACATTGAACCGAAGGGGTTCGCGACTCCCGCGCGTGGCCTGCGAAATTTCGGCCCCGTCGTTCAGGGCCAGACCGCGCAATTTTTTAGGCATCACCGTGCGGCAGAATAGCCCGGGCCTGGGGTAGGGATATGGGAGTTTTTTCTTTAGTTTTGCGACACTGATAATAAATGGCACAAAACACCTATAAGTCAAATACATTTAAAAAGCCGGAGAAGGAAAAGAAGGGGAAATCGTCCTCTAAAACTAAAGTATCACTCGGATTTCTGAAAGATCCCCGCTTCAAACTGGCGACCGGATTTTTCCTTATGATCGCCGGTATCTACCTGTTCCTGGCGCTGTTCTCATATCTTTTCACCGGGCAAGCCGACCAAAGTGTTGTAGAGGCGCGCGATGCGTCCGTCATCGAGTCGGGCAAGGAGGCGGCCAACTGGCTGGGTCTCTATGGTGCCATTACGTCCCATTATTTTATCTTCCGTTGGTTCGGCATTTCGGCATTCTTCATCCCGCCGCTGCTGTTCATCATCGGGTTCAAGATCGTTTTCAACCGCGAACTGCTGCGCATCTTCTCCTTTTCCATTTTATCGATCTTCACGGGCGTCTGGCTCAGCCTGCTGCTGGGCTACATGACCATGATCAATGATGGCGTGAGCGAATGGAGCTTCTTGGGTGGAGGCATGGGCTATTACCTGGCCGTGTGGAGCGATGGTATGTTTGGCTGGGGGACTTTCCTGATCCTGATCCTCAGCCTTTTCGTTTTCATCGTCTTCTATTTTAACGTCACCGCCATCCCCCTCTTTGTGAAGGATCCCAAGCCCATGGGCAACGATGCCATCCTGGACGAAGAGAAAGAAGGCGACGATCCGCTGTTTTCGGCCTATATCGACGAAAAAGACAACTGGCCAGACCAAACTGAGCCCGCTCCTAAACCGGTGGTTGTCCCTAAACCACCCGTAGACGAGATCCTTGCGGTGAACCAGGTGAAGCTAGAACTCGAAACGCCCTTGCCTCCCAAAAAGGAACCCAAAGCCGCCGAACCAGTCTTCACGGTGGAGGAAACTGCAGACACCGAAAAGCTTGCCGAACAGCTCGTGCAGGAACAAGGCCTCTACGACCCGACCCTGGATCTGAGCGGCTTCAAATTCCCGCCCCTCGAGTTGCTGAACGAATACGACACGGGGAAAGCAGGTGTAACGCAGGAAGAACTCAATCAAAATAAAGATCGTATCGTCGCCACGCTGGTCAATTTCAAGATCGGCATCCAAAGCATCAAGGCCACCATCGGCCCCACGGTCACGCTCTACGAAATTGTGCCCGATGCCGGCATCAAGATCTCGCGCATCAAAAATCTGGAGGACGATATTGCGCTCAGCTTGTCGGCCCTCGGCATCCGGATCATTGCGCCCATTCCCGGCAAGGGCACCATTGGTATCGAAGTGCCAAACAAGAACCGCGAGATGGTGGGCATCCGTTCGGTGTTCGGCTCCCCCGGGTTTGCCAAAACCGACAAAGAATTGCCCATTGCGCTGGGGAAAACTATTTCCAACGAAGTGCTGGTGATCGACCTGGCCAAAATGCCCCACTTGTTGGTGGCCGGCGCCACAGGCCAGGGGAAATCGGTGGGGTTGAACGTTATTCTCACCTCGCTGATCTACAAACGCCACCCGTCGCAGTTGAAATTTGTGCTGGTGGATCCCAAGAAGGTGGAAATGTCGGTCTACAGCAAGCTGGAGCGGCATTACCTCGCCAAGTTGCCCAACAGCGAAGAGGCCATCATCACCGACACGCGCAAAGTGGTACACACCTTGAACTCGCTCTGCATCGAAATGGAAAACCGCTATGAGATCCTGAAAGATGCCGGGGCCCGTAACCTGAAAGAATACAACGCCAAATTCGTGTCGCGCAAGCTGAACCCGAAAGAAGGCCATCGCTTCCTGCCCTACATCGTGCTGGTGATCGACGAACTCGCCGACCTCATGATGACGGCCGGCAAGGAAGTGGAAACACCCATTGCCCGCCTCGCCCAATTGGCGCGTGCCATCGGCATCCACTTGGTAGTGGCCACGCAGCGGCCTTCGGTAAACGTAATCACCGGTGTGATCAAAGCAAACTTCCCGGCCCGATTGTCGTTCCGCGTAACGTCGAAAGTAGACTCGCGCACCATCCTCGACGCCGGCGGTGCAGATCAGTTGGTGGGACAGGGCGACATGCTGCTGTCGTCGGGTTCGGATGTGATCCGTCTGCAGTGTCCTTTTGTGGATACACCTGAAATTGAGAAAGTAGTGGAATTTATAGGGTCCCAACGCGGTTATGACTCTGCCTATATGCTGCCGGAATACGAAGGCGACGAAGAATCGGGACCTTCCAGCGTGGACCTCTCGGAGCGCGACGCGCTGTTTGAAGAAGCGGCGAAACTCATCGTGGGGCATCAGCAGGGCAGCACATCCCTCATTCAGCGAAAATTAAAGCTTGGCTATAACCGTGCCGGCCGCCTGATCGATCAATTGGAGGCCGCAGGGATCGTGGGGCCGTTCGAAGGCAGCAAAGCCCGGGAGGTTTTGATCAAGGATGAGCTCAGTTTGGAACAATTATTGAATGCATTGAAAGAAAAACATAGTCAATCTTAACTTTACGCAGTTTTTTAAGTTTTAAAAGAAATGAAAAATTTGATTTTTGCAGGCTTTTGCCTCCTTTTGACCGTAAACGTCTTCGCCCAGTACGACCCCAAAGCGCTGGAAATCCTGGAGGCCATGAGTAAAAAATACAAGTCCATCCCCGCCTTTGAAGCCAACTTCTCGTATGTGCTCACCAACGACGTAGAAAAAGTGAACGAAGAATTCAAAGGCAAACTCACGGTAAAAGGCGACAAATTCCGCATGGTATTGCCCGAACAGGAAGTGATCAACAACGGCGCCACCATCTGGACCTACCTGCCCGAAGCCAAAGAAGTGAACATCGACAACTACGACAAGAACTCCGACGATGTGAACCCCTCCAAAATTTACGAGATCTACAAAAAAGGCTTTAAATACCTCTACCTCCAGGACAAAACCGAAGGCGGTGTGCTCTGCGAAGAGATCGACCTGGTGCCTGAGAAAAAAGATGCTCAATACTTCAAGGTGAAGATGTTCATCAACAAAAAGGACAAGAACATTCAAAGCTGGACCATGTTCGACAAGGGTGGCAATAAGTACAAATACACCATCACCAAATTCGTTCCCAACGCCAAAGTGGAAGACAATCTCTTCACCTTTGACCCCAAAAAATACCCCGGCGTGGAAGTAATCGATCTTCGATAATTTCCAATATAATCCGACATAAAAAAGAAGCCATCCGCAACGATGGCTTCTTTCGTTTAAAACAATGCCCAACTTTCTTAATTTAGCGCCGTTCAACCCCGGTACTATGGATCGCGAAGCCCTATTCCAACAGATCAAAAAGAAAAACTCCTACCTCTGCATCGGCCTCGACACGGACCTGGAAAAGATCCCCTCGCATTTGCGTTCCACCGCCGATCCCATCTTCGAATTCAACAAACAGATCATCGACGCCACACATGAGTACTGCGTCGCCTACAAACCCAACATCGCCTTCTACGAAGCGCTGGGTCCCAAGGGGTGGGAGAGCCTTCAAAAAACGATGGACTACATCCCCAAAGGCATCTTCACCATCGCCGATGCCAAACGCGGCGATATCGGCAATACTTCGGCGCTATACGCCCGGACATTTTTTGAATACTTCAACTTCGATTCCGTGACCGTGGCTCCCTACATGGGCGAAGATTCCGTGAAGCCCTTCTTATACAAAGACAAATGGGTGATCCTCCTGGCCCACACCTCCAACCCGGGGAGCTCCGATTTTCAGCTGCTGGAATCCGTCGTGACCGGCCGCAAATTGTATGAAGAGGTGCTGCTGAAATCGCAGCAATGGGCCACGCCCGACCAACTCATGTTTGTGGTGGGCGCCACCCAAGCCGAGAAAATGGAAAGCATCCGCGCCCAGGCACCGGAGCACTTCTTTTTGGTGCCGGGCATCGGTGCGCAGGGCGGCGATCTGAAAATGGTGTCGCAATACGGCATGAACGCACAATGCGGACTGCTGGTGAATTCCGCGCGCGCCATCCTCTATGCCTCCAAGGACCACGACTTTGCACAGCGCGCCCGCAAAGAGGCTGTCAATGTGAGAGACGAAATGGCGCGGCACCTGCAGGACTACTACAAATAAACAGTGGCCATACCGTTGTTTTTGGAACGAGAAAATAGTATACTCGTTTCTAAATCGTTGTGTCGTGACCGAATCATTTTTACACTACCTCTGGCAGTTCCAGTATTTTAATAAGAACGAACTGCGCACCACGCAAGGCGACGTCTTGCAGATCTTTCACCCCGGCCAAAAAAATGTACACGCAGGCCCAGACTTCTTCAACGCGCGTCTGAAAATCGGCGCCACTGCATGGGTGGGCAATGTGGAGATCCACATCCAGGCCGGTAGTTGGATGGACCATCATCACCACGAGGACGCGGCCTACGAAAACGTGGTGCTGCACGTGGTGTGGAGCAACGACAAGCCCGTGAGTCGCAACGACGGCTCGCCACTGCCCGCGCTGGAACTGAAACATCGCGTGGATCACAAATTGTTGACCGACTTCAGGCTGCTGCTCCAAACGCCGGGAGCGATTCCCTGTGCGCCGCAGCTCGCGGGCGTACACGACCTGGTGAAGATCTCCATGCTGGACCGAGCCCTCATGCACCGACTCGAAGCCAAAACCGCCGTGATCACCGACCTGCTGAAACGCAACCGGAACGATTGGGAAGAGACCTGCTATCAATGGCTCGCGCGCAACTTCGGATTTAAAGTGAACGTGGATCCCTTCCAACAACTGGCCAGGGCGTTGCCCTATCGCTTGCTGCTGAAACACGGTGACCAACTCCTCCAGATCGAAGCCTTGCTGTTTGGACAAGCCGGATTTTTGGAGGCCGACGAAACCGACGACTACTTTTCAAAATTAAAACGCGAATACGATTTGCTGTGCCACAAATACCAGTTGTGGGGAAAGCAGATGCAGAAGGCCCAATGGAAATTCATGCGCCTGAGGCCCGCGAATTTCCCGACGTTGCGAATTGCTCAATGTGCCTCCCTCATTCATCGTCGACCCAAACTTTTTTCCAGTCTCATGGAAGCGGAGACCGCAAAACAGCTGGCGGAAATTTTTTCGGTGTCCCAGTCCGACTATTGGCAACGCCATTATCAGTTCTTCAAGGCCTCCAGGGAAGCGGTGGCCAACATCGGCGAGGCGAGTGTGGGCAACATCATCATCAACACCGTGGCGCCGCTGCTGGTGGCCTATGGAAAATCAAAAGATGAAAACCTGTATGTTGACCGGGCAGTCGCTATCTTGCAGCAGGTTCATGCAGAGGCCAACCAGATCATCCAGCAATGGAAGAACGTGGGGATGGCGTGCAAGACAGCATTTGATTCGCAGGCGCTGGTGGAGCTCTACAACAACTTCTGCCTGAAGCGGCGGTGCTTGGAGTGCAGCATCGGGGCGTCGTTAGTGAAACCGGGGCGGCTGGTGTGAACAACGCTGGGTGCCCACAACGGTCGGGATGTGGCTGCGGGTAGCGCGATTAATTTTTACAAGATGAAATGGACGTTTTCTTTGCTATCATCAATGTAGGATTTCTGCTCTTCGTGGCGTTCCGTCTGTGGCGAAATGAACCCGCCATTTTGAAGCCTTTCTTCTGGCCGGGGCTCATCGTGAAATGTCTCGCCGGAATGGCGCTAGGAGCGCTCTATAAATACCATTATGGTCTGGGCGATACGCTGGCCTATTTCAACGACGGCACACACCTGGCGGCATTGGCCCGCACCGATCCCGCCACTTACCTCAGATTTCTTTGGAGTGGCGATGAATCATTCCTGGTGTGGAACAACCTGAACCTGCAGGAGCCTCGCGCCCTGTTCATGGCCAAGATCACCAGCATCGCCAACCTCTTCACCCACGACAACTACTGGGTGACGTCGCTGTATTTTTCGTGTGTGGCATTCTTTTCCTCGTGGCTGCTCGTGAAAGCCGTCGTGGAGATGCAGGCAACGTGGCGAAACGCGGCCGTGTTTGCGCTGCTCTTTTTTCCTTCGGCGGTTTTTTGGAGCACGGGCTTGATCAAAGAGGGGATCGCTATGGCGTGCCTTTTTTATATCACCGTCATTTTTTTAAAACTCTGGCAACGTCAGCGGGTAACGTGGTGGCAAGGCGTGGTCACAGGAATTTGCCTTTGGCTCGGATGGGGATTGAAATATTATTACCTGGCCATCTATTTCCCGGTCATATCCAGTGCGCTGGTGGCCCAGTTCCTGTTCAACCGTCTGCAGGTTTCCGTGGCGGTGAAGGGCATGTTGTGGGTCGTGATCATCGTGATCCCATTGTATGTGGCCACCCTCATCCATCCGAATTTCTACCCCGAGCGATTTCTGGAGGTCATTGTCTCCAACTACGAAGCCTTCCATGCTATCTCGCAGCCGGAAGACGTGGTGGAGTACCCCGGCTTGCAGGCCACGGCATCTTCTATGGTGATGAACGCGCCGCGTGCGCTGGTGGCGGGACTTTTCAGACCCTTCCCCTGGGAAGCCAGCAACGTGTTGCAGACGGCCCTGGCATGGGAAAATGTTGGCTTACTGATCCTGGCGGCGGCCGCTTTGACAAACCTCAGAAAAGGGCTGGCGTCGCCGCACCGTATGCTGCTGGTGTCGATCCTGTTGTACACCGTGTTGTTGTGTGTATTCCTGGCTTTGTCCACGCCCAATTATGGCACCCTGGCGCGGTATCGCGTAGGCTTTCTTCCTTTTTTTGTTTTGCTGATATCGATTGAAAATCCCTTGCTGAACCGAGCCGCCCGTTTCATAGAAAGATCAGGTGCCCGCCTTGTTCGGTAGGGTGACGGACTCTACCTTTGCTGCTCGCAAAATACGTATGGAAAATCCCGTCATCATCCTTGGTGCAAATCCCTTAGGCCGCCAAGCGAAAGAGATCCTCGAAAGCAATGGCAATGTGGTTTATGGTTTCCTGGACGACAACAAACAACTGCACAATACCGAAATTGACAACATCGTCGTGCTGGGCAGCACCGACGACGATGGTTTCCTGAAACTGATCGGAAAAAAATGTGAGGCCTTCGTGGCCGCCGACGAAAATAAGTTCCGCAAAAACCTGGTGTCGATGTTGCAGGAAGTGCGTCACGTGCAACCCATCAATGTGGTGCCCAAAGCCGCGGTGTTACCACAGTCGCTGGAGATGGGGCATGGAAATTTTATTGACAATGGCGTGATCTTTGGCGCTGGCGCCGTGATCGGGCATCACAACATCATCAACGCCGGGGCTATTGTGGGGATGGAAGTGAAGATTGGCAATTTTGTGCAACTCGGTTCAGGTACGGTCATCAATGCAGGGACCGTTGTGGAGGATGAAGCGTTTATCGGATCGGGCGTGACCATTGTTGGGGGCATTACAATCGGCAAAGGCGCACGGGTTGGCGCAGGATCAGTGGTCGTGGCGCCCGTGAAAGCCGGTGAAACAGTCTTTGGCAATCCTGCACAAAAAGTAAAGGTGTGATTATACTGAAAAAAATTTTGGGATGGGTGGTAATCGCCGTGGGCTCGATCATTTCGTTGATTTCGATCGTCTCGTTTTTGCAGGGCCTTCAGGGATCTTCTGAAAGCGGCATTCATCTTGTGGAAACCATCGTAGGCAAACTCATTTTTGTCATGGTGTGGGGTGCAGCTTGTGTGTTCATTATCCGCCTTGGTATAAAGTGGACAAAAGGATCGTAATATGCCCATCTCCGAAACGGATCTCATCTTAAATAAGGATGGTAGTGTCTACCACCTCAACCTGCTACCCAAACACATCAGCGACACCATCATCACGGTAGGCGACCCCAGTCGCGTATACCGCGTAAGTCAATACTTTGACGACGTTGAATTTGAAATGAACAAGCGCGAGTTCATCACCCACGTGGGCAAATACAAAGGCAAGCGCATCACGGTCATCAGCACGGGCATCGGCACCGACAACATCGAGATTTTCTTCAACGAGCTGGATGCGCTGGTGAACATCGACCTCAAAACGCGCGAACCCAAGCCACGCCGCAAGCGCATGAAGATCATCCGCATCGGCACATCGGGCGCACTGCAAGACGATATTCCCCTCGGTGCACACCTGGCCACCGAATACGCTGTCGGCTTCGACAACCTCATGAGCTTCTACAACCTGGAGAACGACGGTTTCGAAGAAAGTATCGCCCGCGATATACAAAAAAAACTATCCCTTCCTTTTTCGCCCTACGTGGTGAAAGGATCGGTCGCACTAAAACAACACGTAGCCGCCGACATGATCACCGGCAACACCATCACCTCGCCGGGGTTCTATGCCCCTCAGGGAAGATCGCTACGCATTCCGATCAAGTATCCCAAACTGCTGGAAGATCTGACGCGCTATCACAACAAGAGCAATGACTTTTGGCTGACGAATTTCGAAATGGAAACGGCAGGATATTATGCGTTGGCGCGACTGTTGGGACACGATGTGCTGAGCGTGAACGCCATCATCGCCAACCGTGTGAAAAACAAATTCTCAAAAGATCCGAACAAGGTGATCGACGCGTTGATCAAGAAAGTGCTGGAAAGAATTTAAGAGACGTTGCTTGATCCCGGATCGAAATGTGAAGGAATTATTGAACAATGGCCGCCGGCATCGCCGGCGGCCATTGTTTTTAGGGCTAGAGTTTTCTGTAAATGACTTGCCTTCGTGTCGCTCTTCGATGAAGCGCACGCGCCGGTAAGCGACGTCGGCAAAACGCTAAATGTTCACGGAGCTATCCATCCGCATAATGTGCTTGGCGGCAGCAAAGGGCTCGTTGTTGTAGAAGCCGGAAAGGATGCGATGGGCGATTTGCTCGATGATGAGCTCATCGTCGGTCTTGCCTTGCTTGCCTTGCCAGAAAATTCGATTGGGATGGCGTTTCATGTCATCCACGTAACCTTTCGCGCGGTTGTATTGATCATCCGTGAAGGTGATGGTGAAGCAGGTTCTTACTTTTTGTGTATCCATAGCAAGTAGAATTTTACAATAGTTGTGCCAGTTGATTTTCGTATTAATAATACAGAAAAACAATGCGTTAGGTCAAGTGTTTGACCGCGAACGGGCATAAGTGTTCGGCGTTGGGAAGTGGTGTTTTTTGGTGTTGAATGGCCTACCCCGTTCGAGGGTAGGGTGGCTTTTTTGGAGTGGGCTTTTGTTTTTTGACATAAGCATCGGACGCTGCTAGAGCAACCATTGAAGGAGCGTTGAAGGAATTTTTTGTTGGCGAGACACCAACAAAAAGGGCGGCGGAGGCCAGATAACAATTCGGGCAAAGGGGCGAGGCGCGGCCAAAACAATAGCCCGGATGGGGGCGCCGGAGGGAGGGGTTGGCTGAACTCCAACCCGGATGGTGGGCGGTCGGAACGGCCAAAAAGGCCATTTTTTGGGGTCCGGTGGGCGTATTTTGCGGCCGCGAATTCGGCTGAATGGGTTACCTTTGTGGCCAAATGAGAAACTGCACCATCTTTACATTGTCCAACGGCATGCGCGTTGTACACCAATATATTCCAACTACGGCCATCGTGCATTGTGGTATTTTCGTGGGCATTGGCAGTCGCGACGAGCAGATCGCCAACCAGGGCATCGCTCACTTCTGGGAACACATGGCCTTCAAAGGCACTCGCAAACGCACTTCGCTTGACATCATCAAAAGCCTCGACTCTATCGGGGGCGAGTTGAACGCATTTACCGACAAGGAAAAGATCGTTTTCTACGCCTCCGTACGCAAAGAATATTTTGAACGCGCACTCGATGTGCTGACCGACATCACCTTCCGTTCCACCTTCCCCGAAAAGGAACTGGAAAAAGAACGCGGTGTCATCCTCGAAGAGATGGCCATGTATTTTGACAGCCCCGACGATTCGCTCCAGGACGAAATGGAAGCGCTCATCTTCAAGGACCACCCCATGGGCATGAACATCCTGGGCAATGAAGAGACCGTGCGTGCCTTTCGCAAAAAAGACTTCGTGTCGTTCTTTACCGACCATGCCGACAGCCGTAAGATCGTGTTCAGCTGCATTGGCAACGTCACACTCGAAGAGGTGGAGCAACTGGTAAAAAAATACCTGGATCCCATACCCCGCCTGAAGGCACGTGCCTCGCGCAAGAAATTCACGAAGTACAAAAAAGGAGAGAACAGCCTGAAGCGAGGCGTGAAGCAAACGCGTTGCGCACTGGGCCGCACGGCCTATCCACTGCTGAACGAGAAACGCATACCGCTTTATTTAATGACCAATATTTTGGGCGGGCCGGGGATGAACTCACGCCTGAACCTATCGGTGCGCGAAAAACATGGCCTGGTCTATTCCATCGATGCGCAATACCTGGCCTATGCCGACACGGGCATGTTTGCCATATACTTTGGTACGGAGCCCAAGCAGGCAAAAAAATGCATGGCGTTGGTACACCGCGAAATGGACAAGCTGTGCGAAAAGAAGCTCAGCGCCCGCGAGCTGGCGTCGGCCAAGGAACAGATCAAGGGACAACTGGCCATGTCGGAAGAAAACAACCTCGGGTTGATGATCATGATGGGACGAGCCGTCATAGATCTCGACAGAGTGCCGCCTTTACAGGAGACGTTCGACAAGATCGAGGCCGTGGATGCGTTAACCTTACAGACGGTGGCCCAGGAGACGTTTGACCCCCGCCACCTGAGCTACCTGACGATGGAGCCCGATCTGAGATAAAAGAAATACCCTCTTCCCATGGAGTTTATAGACGAGAACATCCAGCGCTACGCTGAAGCGCATACCACACCGGAAAACGCCTTGCTGAAACGCATCAACCGCGAAACGCATGCCCAGGTGCTGCGGCCGCGCATGCTGTCGGGTCACATGCAGGGGCGCTTCTTGTCCATGATCAGCCACATGATCCAGCCCAAACGCATCCTGGAGATCGGCACCTATACCGGCTACTCCGCCCTGTGCATGGCGGAAGGACTACACGCCGACGGCAAGATCATTACGCTGGACATCAACGAAGAGTTAGAAACGCGCGTGCGGGGCTATTTCAAAGAATCGGGCCTTAATGCCAAGATCGATTACCGTGTGGGCGATGCGCGCACCATCATCCCCACGCTGAACGAAACGTTCGATCTGGTGTTTATTGATGCAGATAAAGAGAACTACGCCCGCTACTTCGACCTGGTCTTCGACAAAGTGAGAATGGGCGGCTTCCTGTTGGCCGACAACGTGCTGTGGAGCGGCAAGGTGTTGCAAGGCGACGTGGATAAGGATACGAAGGCGATCATCGACTTTAACGCGAAAATTCAGAACGATCCGCGCGTTGAAAACGCACTTCTTCCGTTAAGGGATGGGATTTTGACAATAAGAAAAGTATCTTTGTAGAACGGTTTGAACATGAGAATACTATTCGCGCTATTTTTTGCGACCTGCTTTACGGTTGCTGCGCAAACACCACAAGTTCCTCATAAGATGGAATTCGCCGGCATGACCCTCACGATCCGTGATGATGCCCGACGCGAGATCCAGAAGGACGTGGATGCGCTTACCGCCTCGCCCCGCCACCACAACATCAAGGTGGAACGGGCCAAGACCTACTTCCCCCTGATCCAAAAGGTGTTCGAAGAGGAGAACGTGCCCCAAGATTTCAAGTATCTCGTACTGCAGGAAAGCGCACTCATTGCCGATGCCGTGTCGGTGTCCAATGCCGTTGGCTTCTGGCAGTTCAAAGAATACACCGCCCTGGAAATGGGTTTGCGTGTGGACAAGGAGATCGACGAGCGCCTCAACATCGTTTCCTCCTCGCGTGCCGCGGCGCGCTACATCAAAAAGAACAACTTCTTTTTTAACAACTGGATCTACGCCCTGCAAGCCTACCAGATGGGCGCAGGGGGCGTGATGAAGACTGTGGACAAAGGAGAAAGCGGTGCCAAGAGCATGGAGATCAACAGTGGCACGTATTGGTATGTAAAGAAATTCCTCGCGCACAAAGTAGCTTTTGAAAACGCCGTGAACGGCGAGGGCGAAACGAAGGTGGTGCCCTACGAGAACCGGAGCAAAAAGAGCTTGAGCGACCTGGCGCGTGAAATTTCCGTGAACGAGACCGACCTGGTGCAGTACAACAAATGGGTGAAGAAAGGTACTATTCCGGAAGACCGCCAATACATCGTGCTCATCCCAATGAAAGGCGACGGCAAGCCTTTCAAGCTTCCTGAAACTGGCGCCAACACGGTGGCTTCCGCGCAAGCCGGGGCGGCCCCCGTCGCGGCCGGAGCCGCTATGGCCAGCAAAGCCGCGCGCATCAAGATCAATGGCATCAACGCGGTGAAGGCCGTGGCCGGCGAAAGCGTGACCCAGTTGGCGTTGCGTGTGGGCGTGACGGCCGGCGCGCTGGCAAAATGGAACGACATCAATACCACCACCGCCCTGGTGCCGGATCGATACTATTTGCTGGGCAAGAAACGCGCCCGGGCCACCGAGGCTTACCACAAAGTGCAGACCGGCGAAGACCTCTGGGCCGTGAGCCAGCAATACGGTGTGCAGATGAAAAAGCTGCGCCGCTACAACCGGCTGTCGTCCACAGACGCACCGTTGACGGCCGGCACCACGCTCTGGCTGGCGTCCGTGAAGCCAAAGGATGCCGATAAGATGACGGCCCCGGCCGAAGTGGTGCAGGTAGACAACGGCCAGACGTTTTCGTGGGGCGCCTCCGGGGAGACCGAACCAACGGTATCGGTAAAGCCCGCGGCAGCCATTGTGCCCGCGGTGTCGACATCGGTCGCGGGAACAATATCGTCCCCGTCCACAACGCCTGCGACAGGTCCCGCGGTAGCCCAGGCGTCAACGGCCACTGTTCTGGCAGAGAAAACCCCGGAACCGAAGGATTCTGTTCAAAACATACAGCCGAACATTCCGGTTGCCGTGGCTCCGGATACGGCGACACAACAAACCATCGAAGTTGTCGTTCCCAAAAACAATGGAGAGCACATCGTTAAGCAGGGCGAAACCCTGTATGCCATTGCCAAACAGTATAACCTGGGCGTAATGGACCTGGTGAACTGGAACAAGCTAAACCTGCAGGAAGGCATAAAACCAGGCCAGGTGATCAAGTTGGTTGATAGTCAGCCGGTTGAGGTCGAGACGCCCGTCGCGGCCCCGGCGAAGGAGATCGAACACGAGGTGAAGTCCACCGATACGCTCTACAGCATCGCCAGAAAATATAACGTAACGATCAAGGAACTGATGGAATGGAACAACAAAAAGGACTTTACCTTGTCAATTGGCGAACGGTTGAAAATCAAGAGTAGGTAAATTGCGGTTTTTTGACGTTTTTAGATAATTTATTACCTGACTTCATGAATTTTGCGGAACCCATGCCGGATATTCTAACAAAAGGATATTTTTGTGATTCGTGGAATTGAAAGTGAGGCCTGATTTACTGATTATTGATGCAAACTGATACAAAAGCCATTGACTTAGTAATGCTCGTTGATGATAATGACACTGATAACTTTATCAGTAAGCGTATCATCGAGATTACCAAGTTTGCCAAGCGCGTGGAAGTAAAAGGTTCCGGCAAGACCGCGTTGGACTACCTGCGCGAGAACCAGACCAATGCTGAAAACCTACCCAGCCTGATCTTCCTGGACATCAATATGCCCATCGTGGATGGCTTTGTTTTTCTCTACGAGTTTGAGAAATTCAACGAAGTGGTGAGAAACAAATGCAAGGTCATTATCCTCTCCAGCTCCGACAACAAACGCGACATCGACAAGATCGTGAACAACAATCACGTGATCAAATTCATCACCAAGCCCCTCACTGAAGTGGCCCTCGACGAGATCAAGCTAAACAATATCTGATTTTTCATTGTTTGGGTTTTTAACGGTACTTAGTAGTTTTGTTAAAAACCCACTGTTATGAAAAAGACCCATACCCTCCTCACCGTCCTTGTTGCTTTATTCTTACTGATCATCGCCCCGGGTTTGCAGGCTCAAGTTGTGAAGCCTGATACGCTAACACACTGGAAGAGGAAGTTGTTGTTCAACATCAACTTAAATCAAGCTTCGTTTTCATCCAACTGGAAGGCTGGGGGTACAAACTCCATCGGCTTGAACGCCCGCTTCAACTATAAGCTTACCTACAAACACGGCAGGAACGGATGGGATAACGAGATCGATCTGCTCTACGGTTTTGTGAACAACTCCGGTCAGGGCTATCGCAAAACCGTGGACCGCATTTTTGTCGACACCAAATACGGATACGAACTCACCAAGAACTGGGGATTGTTCTCTTCGCTCAACTTCATAACGCAGTTTGCCCCAGGTTATAAATATGAGAAGGACGCCAACGGCGTGGAGCAAAGTATTTTGATTTCTGATTTTTTGGCGCCCGGCTACATCACCTCAGCATGGGGCTTGGAGTACCACCCCGTGGATTATTTTAAAGTACGCATTTCGCCGTTTGCCCCCAGGGTCACCATCGTGCGCGACCCTCAACGGTTTATCCCCGCTGTAGATTCCATAAAACCATACGGGGTCACGCCTCCCTCCGAAACCCGGTATGAATGGTTGGCCTTCCAGTTAATGGCCGAGTTCAACAAAGACATCGCCAAAAACATGAACCTGCAATGGCGCTACATCATGTTCGCGAACTACGAGACCCTGGCCTGGAAAACCATCGACCACCGGCTGGAGCTGATGTTGAATGCAAAAGTGAACAAGTTCATCAACGTGGGTGTAGGAGGAATCCTGCTCTACGACTATGACCAGGATTCCGGTGCGCAGATCAGCCAGGCTTTCAACCTGGGCTTTGCCTACACCTTCCAGAACTACGAGGAACCGAAATAACGGAACGGTGTCCCAACAGATATCATAGGAGAGGCCTGAAATTTTCAGGCCTTTTCTTTTGATATCGCGATAATTTTAACTTGCATAAAAAACCATCGCCCATGTCAAAAGAAAGCTTCATCGCCGCCATCAACAAGGCGTACACCACATCGCTTCCCTCTATTTATCTCGGTGCAGGTATTCTCAACAACGAGATCATTGCCGAAGCCAAAGTGAATTTACCCTTGCGCATGATGAACCGGCATGGGTTGGTGACGGGCGCCACCGGCTCGGGTAAAACACGCACCTTGCAGTTGATGGCCGAGCAACTTTCGGCCGCCGGCGTTTCTGTTTTCATGCCCGATATGAAAGGCGACTTGTCGGGCATGGCCAAAGAAGGTGCCGTCAACGATAAGATCACCGAACGCGCCAATGCGCTGGGCATAAAATATACTCCCTCCGGATTTCCCGTCGAGTTGTATTCCCTGACCGGAAAACTGGGTGCACAAATGCGCGCAACGGTCACGGAGTTCGGCCCCACCTTGCTCAGCAAAATTCTGGAATTGAACGACACCCAAACCGGTGTGCTGAACATTCTTTTCAAATATGCCGATGACAAGAATTTGCCCGTCGTGGATTTCAACGACCTCAAGAAAGTGTTGAACTACCTCACGGAAGGCCCGGGCGCCGCAGAGATCAAGAGCGACTATGGAAAAATATCCGGCGCCACCGCCACGACCATCCTACGGAAGATCGTGGCCCTGGAACAACAAGGCGTCGACAGCATTTTTGGAGAGACCTCGTTCGACGTAGAAGACCTGTTCGAAAAGATCGACGGCCGCGGTGTCATCAGCCTGCTCAACGTGGCCGACATCCAAAACCAACCGGCCATCTTCTCCACGTTCATGCTGTCGCTGCTGGCCGAACTTTACCAGCGCCTCCCCGAAGCCGGCGACCTGGACAAACCCAAGCTCATTTTCTTTCTCGACGAAGCCCACCTGCTCTTCAACGACGCGCCAAAAGCATTCCTGGACCAGATCGATCAGATCATCCGGTTGATCCGCTCGAAGGGCGTAGGCATATTCTTCTGCACACAACTCACACAAGACGTGCCGCCCACCGTGCTGGCACAGTTGGGCAACCGGGTACATCACGTGATCCGCGCCTTCACGCCCAACGACGTAAAAGCATTGAAAGAAACGGTGAAGACGTTTCCCAAGTCGGAATACTACGATATGGAACAACAGTTTACGCAACTGGGCACCGGGCAAGCCTTCATCACGGTGCTCAACGAGAAAGGCATTCCCACCGAAACCGTAGTGACACACCTGGCGCCGCCGGCATCGGTAATGGGGCCTTTAGGCGATGGTGAGTATAAAGCGCAATTGGAGTCGTCGGACCTGTATGAGAAATACAAGGAGACCGTCGACCCTCAAAGTGCGTTCGAGATGTTGGACAGTCGCATGAAGCAGCATGAAGAAGAGCAGGCGGAAGCAAAGGAGCAGAAGGCCCAGGCGAAGACTTCCTCGCGACGGGAGAAATCTACTTTTGAAGAAGTGATCGCGTCGCCGGTGGCAAAGCAGGTAGGGCGCGAGTTGGTGAGGGGGGTATTTGGGGTTTTGTTTGGGACGAGTACGCGGCGGAGCTCGAGGCGGAAGGGAGGATTATTTTAAGAATGAAGCTCGAAGAGGTTTTTACCGCAAAGACGCAAAGGGCGCAAAGTCAGCG
>DATDAV010000247.1:0-4540 GCA_036525235.1 Chryseolinea sp.
GCTAAGACCATCGGGAATTCGGCTAAAGACATTAAGATTTTTTACCAAATCCACCCGTGTCATGGCAATTTCAGCCTTCTCCGAACACAAATGCCTTGGGGTCGAATAAGAAAAAATTTATGCTGACAGCGCAAGTTTAACGCGCTGAACCGTCGAAGCACCTTTCCCCGTAATTTTTGCGGTGTTCCGCACGGATTGACCGGATTTCAGAAGACGCAAAATATCTTTGTGCTTTTGAAGAAAGATTTCACGGTCAAGTGTCGTTCCTTCGGGTCTGCCAAGTTTCACGCCTTTCCGCCGTGCTTCTGCCAATCCCGAATTGATACGCTCCCTCAATACATCGACTTCGTTTCGCGCCATTTCAGCAAGCAGTGCCAGCATTATCCCTGCTGCCGGGTTGCGTTTTCCATTCGGAAGCAATGTCTCAATGCTTTGAGCGTGCCAATAAAGTGAAACTCCATGTGCTTCCAAAGTTTCAACAAACCGATGTGTGACACTGTTCTTACGAGCCAAGCGCGAAACCTCGTGAACCAAAACCTTTTTAATCTTTCCGGCCTGAGCCAGTTCTTCGACGTAGCGCAAGCCATGACGGTCTTCCTCATCCGCGCGTCCGGAGATTGTTTCCTGGCAGACATCCACAACCTCATACCCCTTTGTCTCGGCATAAGCCTTTAATTCAGAAATCTGTCTGTCGGTTTCCTGCTTGACGGTCGAAACACGGACGAGAATTGCAACGGGAGTCTTTGAATCAGTTCGAACCATATGAAGGGTATATCCGGACGTATTCAAATAATCAAGTGTTTTGCTGAATACACCCAAAGTTCGTTTTTATCGCAAAACCACACGGCAAAAATCTTTTAAAATTGACCAACCATTATTTGAATACACCCGACACTTCTAGTATTTACTTAACTCGCAGCGTGTTCGTCAAAGAACTGTCCCCCGCCCTTATTGAACCTTGGCCAATTCGCTACAAACTTCGCATGGTATTCGCCGGAGGCTACGCTTTATTCTTTACATGCGGCTCGCTTTTATTTTTGGATGGAGGGCGCCATGAGTTCTCCCCGCGCTTAGATTGTCACATGGCTTGCTATTGCCATCATGGTCTATTTTCTCCTGTTCCCACCCTGGCAGGTTCACTTCCGCGACGTTGACCTTGTTTATCCCCTCGGCTCCCATTGGTTCTCTTCGAAGGACGAGGACTTGCATGGCTTTCTTCCGCCGGAAACCAAGGCGTGGCTACTTTACAACCTAAAAATCGACAACGTCCAACAAGCAGTTCGCATTGTGATCACCGGGCTGATCGCAGCGGTACTTTACCCCGCAGTCCAGTCGAAGACTAAGACCTTATGAAAACTCTCCTGCTCATCCCACTTTCCGCCATTATTATTGGATTTGTCTCTGGCCCTCAAGAACAGCCTCGTCCGATGGGCCGCTGCAACCCGGCAGGCATCTGCCACGCGTGCTCGAATTGTTCCGCCTGCAAGCACTGTTCCGTCAATGGCGGGACATGCTCCGTTTGCCGGTGACTCGCGACGTATCCTTTGAAAAAGGAAAGCTAAGCCATCGGCGTGGCCACTACCCGGTCTTGCTAATTTTCCATCTGAATTGCATACTCGTTCCAAAGCGGTTCGCGAGGAACGAAATCCGCGCCCCTTCCTCGTATGGACCAATTTCGTAAATTTCCTGTCATCCTGCTTCTACTCTTCCTTACAAATATTGGTAACGCGCAGGACTTTCAAGACTTAGCTATTATAAAAGCATCGTATGGCGCAAAGAACTCCTGGCGTGACTTGACGTCGATACTTCAACGCGAGATTCGGGGAGGAAAGCTTAATCTGCCCGTCGGCAATCACACAATGGGCGGGGACCCTATTTTTGGTGAAGTTAAAGTCCTCCATGTCCGGTATCGGTCCAAACGTGGCGAATTTGAAACCACCGTACGTGAGGGCGAAAACTTGGAACTAAATGGTGATTCTACAATAGGCGCATCAGCATCTTCGGAAACAACGTTGCCACAAGCAGCCACTTCGAGTCCGCCGAATACGCTGAACAGAACAACTGCAGTCGCACAGCCGTCGCCGTCCAATTTCCTTAACGCAGTTGTTACAATATCAGGTGACCATGGCGCCGGCACTGGGTTCGTATGTCTCTTCAACAAAAAACCTTTTCTCGCAACGAATCAACACATATTAGCTGTCGGGCGTCGATTATCCATCCGGACAAGAATGGGGAAACCACTGATATCACAGATATTCTATGTCGCTGAAGATGCCGATATCGCCCTCATTCAATGTACTTCTATTCCTTCCGAAGTTATCCCTCTGGAATTGGCAAACTTGCCAGATGCCAGCATTATCGAAAATGATTCGGTGATTGTGGCTGGAAATAGCAAGGGCGATGATGTAATTACCCAAACCCCGGGCAGGCTCAGGGCAATTGGTCCTCTCAGGATTGAGGTTGACAATCCAGTTTATCCGGGCAACAGCGGTAGTCCGATCTTTCACAGCGCTACTAATAAGGTTCTGGGAGTCCTAACGGAGGCAAGGCAACTCAGGTTCAGCGACATTGAAAAGGCTTCATTCCGGTCAAAAAACTCATCTATCAAGACTGATGTTCGATACTTCGGGCACCGCATCGATTCGGTTCAAAAATGGGCAATTTTGGATTGGCACACGTTTCAACAGACACAGTCCCTTATCCGACAATCTCTTGATGAACTTGATAATCTTATTGCGTACTTGACCACTGATTCAGAACGCTACAAAGACCTTAGAAGCCTTCATGCTGCCCGCAACAAAGCGGCTCTTATCTACTACTCCAAAGACCATTCGATAGCAGACAAGGCGGAAGCTGTCAATCGATTCCTGCGTGACATTGAAGGATTTGCACGCGTTGCAAAGCTTCGGCTCGAAAGGCGAAAACTCCACTTCAGTCAACGGAATAGTTTTGAAGCTATTGCACAGGCGGTTGATTTCATTTTGCAAAGAACTGCCAGCATAAAGCAAGACCATGACCTTGCCGTCGCGTTGCTGCAAGGAGGGAATTAGGCTAGACCTTAATCAACTTAGAACAACATGAAAAAATGCTCATGCGGAAAAATTCATGAGGATCACGCCGTATTGTGTGATTGTGGCGCCGTTGTCATTTCCTATGCAGAAGTGGCTACCAGATTAAGGGTAGGTGAAGCTACCACTTTCGAACCACTTACCTCCACGAGAAGTTGTCGAACGTCGTGTGACGAAACGACTCAGAGTAACTTTATAGCGGAGGCAAAGGAATTCTATTATAAAGACTCTGGGAACGGGAGCGGGCCGTGTTCGTCTGAGGAAATGTGGGAGCTTTATAAGGCGAGTTACATCACTTTAGACACGCCAATTCGCCACAAAGAAACTCTTGATTCGAAAAGGTTTGCTGATGCATTTGAATCGTTCTGCCCTCCACAAGCATATGAGAAACTTCTCGCCGATGAGAGCGATATCCATGACATGTCTCGTGACTCGTGCGAATTGTGCGGTCTCAAGCGACCATATACATTCGTAAACGCGTGTCGCCCTCAATTTGTATCGGAAGCCTCATCTGAAATCAAAAAGGACGACGAGAACGATGTAGTCTTTTTACCAGCCACGCCTTATTGTCCAAAGCCATTCTGGCCAGATAGCAACGGCAAAACAGCAATATACATTATTGCGGCAATCGCGCTACCAACGCTGGTATGGCTAGTCGCAATGTATGCACCTGATGTAGCGTTTGTTTTGTTCGCTGTGCTTTCTGCCGTCTCTATTGTAGCGACAGGGATGTATTTGCATGCTATTTTCGGGGCGCGTGTTTGGATTGCCTGTGGAATTGCGCTATTCATTCTGCTTATAATAATTGGGAACAATGGAGGCGACAGTTCTCGAACAGACGGTGTTTTTGAAAGTGCCATGGAGAAAATGGACAAGGGAATTCCACTAAATACGCGCGAATCGCAGAGAATTGATGATATATGGAATTATACACAAAATAAAGAAGCCGACAGAATAGAAAAGAAATATGGGGAACGGTGAATAGTTCAGCGGGCAGGCAACGGACAGGAGCTTACAAGTTTAGTTTTCGCTCTGACACGGACCAATTCAACAATTGCCTCGATTAGCTTTTCAAATCAGAACCGAGTCATCCCACGATGACCTTTGCCGGTTGTTTGCTCAATTGCGAGTAGCCTTCCGTTTGATTGTCAAATATCAGCCCACACAACGCGTTTAGAGCACTATTTAAGCTATAAATATGCCCTTAACTGGCTATAAGCGAGGCACATACGACTTTATGAAAATTGTGGCGTCTCGATTATCGCTAAATGAGAGCGAGGGGTTCTTTTTCTACTTTTATCACGACATCGAAATCGTATTTCGCTTTGATGACGCCTTTCAATAAATCGGTAAAGACCTCCACGTCCTTCTCAAGAACCGCAACGGCGTCGTGAACCGTGAGTAGAAACAAGCCGTGCTGTCGGGCGCATTCACACAAGTTCCCGAGGATTACGTCAGCCTCCTGGTTCTGC
>DATDAV010000248.1:0-9621 GCA_036525235.1 Chryseolinea sp.
CATAGTAGGAAATATCAAAGTAACCTGCGCGCGGGTCGAATTTGCGTGGTGTATAGTTCTGATCGGGCAACTCCACAAAAGAGTGGTGCTCGCGCACGGTGACACTTGACGGTGATGGCACCACGCTGCGGATATACGCGCCTTCGGGTTCACCAACAAACGTGAGCGTTGCTTCAAATTCTGAATTCTTCGGAAAGTTTTTTGTGCGGGGCGTATAGATGGCCGATCTTGATTCGTCAAGGCGGTAGCTGCCTTGCTTGGTGGCTTTCAATGTTCCTTTCACGTCGTGGATGTCTTGCAGGAAGAAGTTGGTGGCATCGACTAATACTTTGCCGCCTTCTTCTGTTTCCACTTTAAATCCGTAAAGCACGGACTGCGCGAAGGCGTCCTCCACGGCCTTGCGTTCGTATTTGTCGTTGGAGAGGGCGCGGTAATAATAGTTGGGTTGCACCAGCAATACTTTGGGGCCTCTCCGGTCGAACTTCACGATCTGTTCCGACCCCAGTTGTCCGCGGTCGAGGCCGATGTCGTTGGAGCCTACGCCGGCAGCCAGGGAGTAGACGTACAGGAACTCCGTGTCGAACTTGTCGACCACCAGCCAGATCTTGTCTTGTTTTTCGTCATAGTAATATTCGAAATAGCCGGGAAGCTTTTTGAAGTTCTTCACTTTGTCGCCAATGGGCGACACGATGGCTGCGGGTTCGGCGTCGGCTTTCTTTTTTTGGCCAAGCGAAAGCAAGGGAACAAGCACCAACAAAAGCAGGGAGGGCAAGGTGGGTCGCATAGATTCAGGTTAATGAGTTTTGAAGCTAAAAAAGAAAAAGAGTATCAGAAACTAAAAGCGGTATTTTATAAACGGAGAGAGGCCGCTTTAGGGGCGGCCTCTCTTTCCATCAGAATAACTCGTTTTGGTTTACGGTTTATACGTCAACACCCAGTCGCCGCCACCGTTTGTGTAGGGTCCTTGCTCATATTCCGCATCGGTGATCTCGCCGAAGGTAAGGGTTTGTGCCACGGGATCGTACACACCACTGCCGCGCCATGAAATACCATAATTGGGTTCGACGCCGTTCAATGTCAGGTCGTTGCAGATGTCGATGAAGGTTGCTGCCCCGGCCAGGTCGTTGAAGCCGCCATAGAAATCCAGGTCATAGTCGAAGTTGAAGTTATCGATCGTATACGTTCCCCCACCCACTTTCGTGAGGTTCACCGTATAGGTCGCATCGCTAGACGCCACGTGAATTTCCCATTTGCCCTCGGGAATATTTGAAGGGCAGCTCACCGTGTAGGTGAGGGTGACGGGTCGTTTGCTGAACACACTGGGGCTATAGCCGCCGTCGAGGTAGCGGCCGTCGGCCATTTTCATGGCACCGCCGATGATGAAGTTGTCGCCGAGGCTCAACGTGTCCTGGGTCACGACATCCGAGCCAAAGGCTGCCAGCAGTTCGCTGAGACTGATCTTTACGGTTGCCGGAAAAGTAGTCACATTGGTATAGGTGATCGTCTCGCTGTCGCCTGTTTCAGAATTGTTGTAGGTCAGCAATACATCGACACTGCTCACGGGCGATAATCCCTCGGTCGTGACATTGAACGACAGCATGGTTTGGTCCGGATCGAGATAATTCACCAGCCCCGAATCGTCGTCTTCCTGGGCAAAGAGTGGGATCGACCCTTGCTGGAAGTCATCGAACAATTGCTTGTCTTTGTCCTCGCACGAGAACGTGAGCAGCATTCCGAGAACCGCCAGCGCTATATAGTTTATTTTATATTTCATAAGGCTAAGATTTGTTGAAGTATATATCATCAGTTAGGGTCCCAGAACACTCGGTCGGTCGTCACCGTTTTTTGAGCCGGTGCATTTTGATTCAGGTTCAAGGCATTCGCATTGTAGGCAAGCGACACCGGATAACCCCGGCTGGTCACCGTGAAGGGAATGTTGTCAGCATTGGGATCGAACATGATGGGGAAGCCTGTGCGCCGATAGTCGGTATACGAGTCCATGGCAAAGCCGAAGCTGGCGATCCATTTTTCGGTGAGGATCAGCTCCAGTTTGCCGACATCATCGGCAGCATCGTATTTGACCAGCACATCGTTCACATAGTCGGTGATATCGGCCGTTGCGATGAGCGGGGCGTTCGCGGCTTGTGCGATGGCATTGACCTTGGCAAAAGAGGCCTGCATGCCCGATTTGAACAGGGCTCTTGCATCGCCGGTCACACCGGTTTCGGTGAGGGCCAATTCGGCCTGGGTATACAACGCACTGAAGTAGGGATACAACCGCTGGGCTACATTACCCGGACCCGTGATCGCGCCCGAAGTATTTACGATGCCCCCTTCGTCATCGTCGTAACGACCACCGATGGGATACAGTCCGAGCACCGTTTGCGACCGGTCTTGCTGCCACCCTTGATTCACGCCTTGCGAAGCAAAGTAGATCGATAGGAACCCGTTGGCATCGGTATATTCCGTGGGATTTTGAGCATCGGCAGGATCCGTAAGCTGCTTGAACCAATAGTAGGGCGTGCGCGGATCGGTGATGCCGCTCAGCACATCGTTCAATGTGCTTTTGTTCATCATGATCTCGTAGAAGTAGGGGCTGATATAGGAGGGGCGATTACCCAGGGTATATTCCAGCACGAACGCAGGGTTGCGGTCGTCGGGAGAAACCGAGGTACCATAAGCCAACTCGAAATCGTCGCCGGCCTTCATCAGGTCGCCTTCGGCTAGCAGCGCATTCACCTGCGCGGTGACGTCATTCACCAGGCGGGTCTGATTGTACAATTTCAGTTTCAGACTCTTGGCAAATCTTCTCCATTTATCCAGATCTCCGTTGTAAAGCACATCGTCGCCTCCGGGAGAAAGACCGGAGGTTGCCTCCAGGTTAGCAATCCCGTTGTCGATCAAGTCCAGCAATTTCGGATAGATCGTTGCATCGTCGTCATACTTAGGATAGTGCACCTCGTTGCCGACTAGCGCTTCCGAAAAAGGAATATCGCCCCACACGTCAACCATGGCGCTATAGGCGTAGGCGGTCAGGATCTGGGCCACGCCGACATAGTGTGCGTCGCCGCTCTCTGTGCCTTGTTCAATGATGGCCAGGTAATCTTCCAATGCGCCAGAATATAAATTCTGCCACGAGGTTTGGATCTGGAAGTCTTCTCCCGACACCTGATAGGAATCCACGCTGCCGCGTTGCACGGTCTGGTGAACCAATATGGAGGTGCTCGTAGAGAGACCGTTGGAACCGATGCCCAACGAGTTCACCATGGTCACTTCCGATTGCGTGAGCAATTGCGAAAGCTTCACCTTACTGGGGTTGTTGGGGTCGGTGTTGATATCGAGAAAATCGCTACATCCCGACGCCATCCAGGCGCAAAGGGAAAGGGCGATGTATTTGGTGCATGTCTTCATGTTCATGATTCGTTCGAGGTTAAATTAGAAGGTAACACGCAGGTTCACGCCATAACGCTTCACCGAAGGTGCCGTGTTGTATTCTATGCCGGTATAGTTCTGGCCACCGAAAGAGGTGGTTTCCGGATCATAGTTGGAATACTTCGGGAAGTTGGGGGCCTTATACCAGAGGTTGCGGCCGGTGAACGTGAGACTCAAGGATCCAAACGGTGTCTTTTTCAAGAACACTTTGGGCACGCTGTAGCCAAACGTTACTTCGCTGAGGCGAAGCACCGTGGCATCGAAGATGCTCTGCTTGTCGGAGGCGTTGATACCAAAGCCACCGCCGGCGGTCTGGAAGTAGAGGTCGTTGGCTATGACTTGCGTCGTGTTGGGCACTGTCTTATTGTCGACCAGGATCGGCTGGTTGGTGTTGGTGTCACCATAAACGCCGGGGATGATGAACGTTCCATCGCGGTTCTCGGTATAGCGCGTCACCCCTCTTCCGATATAGAATTGATTGGTGGCCGAGAAAAGATCGCCGCCATAGCGAAGGTTGAACAAGCACGACAACGTGAATCCTTTAAAGCTGAAAGCGTTGCCCAAGCTGGCCAGGAACTTCGGGTTAGGATTTCCAATGTATTGGAAGTCCTTCGAGATGATGGTCGCGCCCGTGGCGGGGTCGATCAGGAAGTTGCCTTGATCATCGCGCACATCATAGGTTCCTTTCAACATGCCGTATTGCTTGCCCACGGCCAGCATCGGGGTCACGCTACCACCATAGACGTTGCGCAGTACGATCTCATCCACCCCGGGAGAAAGTTTCTCCACGATGTTCTCGTTGTGGGTGAAGGTCCCATAGATATTCCAGGTAAAGCCATTGTTGAGTTTCACCGGCGTGGCGTCGAGGCCGATCTCTATCCCTTTGTTCGACAATTCGCCGAAGTTGGTGATGATCTGGTTAAACCCTGTTTCGTCGGGCAATGCGATGGGTGCGATCTGGTCTGTGGTATGAATGTCATACAAGGTCGCTTTCACATTGATGCGGTCCTGGAAAAATGACAAGTCCGTTCCCAATTCGATGGTCGTACTGAATTCCGGCGTGAGGTTGGGGTCATACACGGTCGTGCCGGTAGTGGCGCCCGGATGGCCCCTGAAGGGAAGGTCGTTTCCAGGCAATGCACCCACCAGGTTGCTGCTGTTGCCCTGGTTCAGGTTGTAGGTTGCCTTCAGAGAATACGGCAACGCATCGTTACCCACCTTCGACCATGCCGCACGGATCTTACCACTGGAAAGAATACTCTTATCCATTCCCAGCGCCTCGGTAAACACAAATGAGGTGCTCACGGACGGATAGAAGAAGCTGTTTTTGTTTTTTGGCAAAGTAGATGACCAGTCATTGCGGCCGGTGAGGTTCAGGAACAAATAGTCCTTCCATCCCAAAGAAACATCACCCATCAGACCCGCCAATCTTCTGCGATAGTACGTGCCCCCAAAAGGTGTCACCGAGTTGAAGTTGTCGATGTCGTCGATATCGAACGCGATGGAATTCACACCTTTCACGGCCTGGCTTTCGCCGGTGCGTTGGTTTATGTTTTGTCCGATGATCGCCTTGAGGCTCAGGTCGTCCGAGATGTTCTTGTTGATCGTGACCAGCAAGTTCGATTCGATCTCCTGGTAGTAAATATTGTCCAGGATGATTTGTCCGAGTCCCGCCGCACCCACAGAGCCTTTGCGCGTAATTTCTTTTCTGCGGTCGTTGTAGGTGTTGATACCAATCTTATACGTGACGTTTAGCCAGTCCGTGATGTCGTAGCCTGCGTTTACGCTGGCCGCTATCCGGTCGACGTTGCTGCGAACACCGTTGTTCTGTGCGGACCAGTATGGGTTGTCGGCAGCCGAGCCCAGGAAGAACACGTTGCCTTGCGTAACCGGGTCGAACTTGGGTTGGCCGGTGATGTCCCAGTTGCGGCCGGGAAAGAGGATGCGCGAAAACGCTGAGGCGCTCACCTGGTTGGCCGATCCGTAACCACTTAAAGGTCCACGTTGCGCGGAATTCGTGTACGAGAGATTTCCACCGACGTGAAGGCCGTTAACCAACTGGGTTTGTCCACCCAGACTGATGTTGGTCTTGTTGAATGACGAATATGGGATGTAGCCATCCTGCTTCAGGTTCGAGGCCACGAGCGTGAGCACGGACTTCTCGTTTCCACCGCTGATGGTAATAGAGTTTTCGAACACCTTTCCATTCCTAAAGAAATCCTTTACGTTGTTGGGATACGCCTGATAGGGCACCCGCTTGGGACCATCCGGAAAAACAGCGGCATACGAAGACCAGTAAGGGATGGAATCCACTTCGCTTCCGTTGGGTGTTGTGCTGCCGTCAAGACCATAGTTCACACCCGGTCCGGGTCTGTTGAATGCAGGACCCCAGCTTCCGTTGGCTTCGGCATAGTCGCCTTTCGAGCCGGTGCCGTATTTGTTTTGATACTCCGGAAGGTTGGCCACTTGCTCGATCGCAAAACCGGAAGAGAAAGCGATCTCCAAACCTTTGCGGGAGGCACGGCTGCTACCCGATTTTGTGGTGATGACCACCACGCCGTTGGCTGCACGGACGCCATACAACGCTGCTGCGGCACCGCCTGGCAGGATGCTCATCGATTCGATGTTGTTGGGATCGATGTCGGCGATGCGGCTGGAGTAGGATGCTCCATCCGTCACTTCGTTGGAGGTGGTGTTATAGCCGTTGTCGTAGGGAATGCCATCGACCACGAACAGCGGCTGGTTGTTTCCAAACATGGATTTGTTACCGCGAATGGTGATGCGCGTGGCACTGCCCGGCGCCCCGCTGGAGCTGAGGATGTTCACCCCGGCTACTTTGCCTTGCATGCTGCGGAGCAGGTCGGGCTCCGATTTTTGCGATACCTTGTCGCCGCTCACCGAATTTACGGCATAGCCCAGCGACTTGGCCTCTCTTTCAATGCCGGCGGCCGTGACGACCACTTCACCCAGCTGTTTCATATCGGTTGACATCGCAATGTCGACCGATGTTCGGCTGGCGACATCTATTTCCTGTGTGGTCAATCCGATAAAAGAAAAGACCAGTACATTGAATCCCGATGGAACGCTAACGGAATATTTGCCATCCACATCCGTGACGGTACCAACGGAGGTTCCTTGGACGATAACGTTCACACCCGGCAAGGGTGAGCCATCTTGCTCGGTCACCTTGCCGGTAACCGTTCGGTCCTGCGCCACCACACTCCAGGCTATGGCGAGACACATACTAAAGACTAGTAAAATTTTCCTCATACTAAATAGGTTTGTTTTTTAGTTATTCAGATCCAACTGTTTTGGTGACTAACACTTGGCAGGTTGGATTATCAAAACTCCCAAAACAGAACACTAAAAGAATGACTTCATGTAGGGTATATTGCTGTGTGGAAAGCTACCGTTGGATGGGTTATGAAATATCAATACATTGGATTCAGGGCACTTCTTTGAATGAAAGGAGGTTGGATGGAGTTGCCACTGGCCGGTATCTGTGCGTTTCGTGCATCGGAGAAATATTTACCGTGAAAAAATGAATTGAAGATTTCAAAAAACAATCCTTAACCCTAACCAAAACTCATGCAAGACACGCCGGAATCGGAACATGCTGAAGCAAAGGAAGTAGCCGAACTCATCGAGGTCGCCCAAATGAACCTGGAAGAAAGTGCCGCCCAAGTAAAAAAGGCCGCCTACTGGTTCTATGTCGTCGCGGCCCTTTCCATCATTAATATATTCTTACAAGAAAAGGGGACTTATTTTATTGCGGGTCTTGCCCTTCCCTCGTTCATCAGTGGATTTCTGGCGGGCGACTCCGGTGAGGTTACATCCAACTATTTCGTCCCGTTGGCCGGTGCCGCGACATTCATTTTCTTCGGATTCTTTGGCGCCCGGCAACAACGATGGGCATTCATCGTGGGCGCCATGGTCTATGTGATCGATGCGGCGATTTACGTGCTCGTGGCCGAATGGCTGGCGCTTGCCTTTCATCTCTTTATTCTATACAAACTCTTCCAGGGATTTCGAAGCATTAGCGAATATGAGGCGATCCGAAAAAAAACAAAGGCCTGACGCGAGAGATGATCATCTCCCTAGTTTTTGCTCAATAAAAAAGCCTCCCGACTGGAAGTCGGAAGCATTCAATATACTTGGTTCGCCCTATCATACGCCTTGTTTTCCCTGATTACAACATAGAAACGGGGTACTATACAACATAAATCCGCAACATATCCCATGCCTAAATTAGGGGAATAAAACCGGGTCAATTTTGCTTGGCCGTTTGTTGATGGGTAGGTATCCAGCATTTCTGTATATTGACGTTCTTACCCAAGCACACGTTTCTGTGTGCTCGTGGTTCAAGGAATCAATTGGGGTTACTAGTTCAGACCGGATGAAGACCCCTTTTTTATGAGTGAAATATTTAAGTCCGATGCCGATTGGTGGAATAACGCAAGTATTAAAAAATCCGTGGAGATTTAGGTGCTCGTTTTGACTGTTTTCATTGGGATTTGCCCGTTTTGTGGTAGGTAGGGTATCCGGCATCTACCTTTAATTTGAAATGGAAATTACATTGTATAAGTCTCCGAAGAGAGCGTTTAAACTAATTCTTGTTTCGTCAGTAGTTGTAGTTTGCGCAGTGTTCTTGTTGGTGACGCTCGATATTCCAACAAGGGCTTGGTATCCTGTCATCGGTGTTTCTGGACTTGGGTACCCTGTTGCACTATTTCATCTACTCGACAGGCGACCACAAATCGTGATAAACGAAATCGGAATATTTGATCGCCGAACTTGTAAAGACTTCATTAATTGGGAGGTTATTCAACGCGCATATCCTGTTGACGCAATGGTCACGGGATATGTTTGTTTGATTGTGGACGACAAATACTTATCGTCAATCAAGAAGGCAAAAGTTGATAGACCTTTTATGATCTTCCCGGAGATTGGTGCACACCAAATAGATATTTCAGTTGGACAACTTGCCGTTGACCCATTTAAACTGACTGAATTCATTTTGAAAATGATCAAAGCAAAACCAGAGGGCAGAAAAGATGAATTCAAAGGTAAATCAGGGGTAGAGCTAAGAACTTCTAAATAATATTGAAGTTAGACACTACCTCATTTATTAATTGACGAGGAATTTTTTTGCCCTACCTAAAAAAGTGCGGTCAACACGAAGATGATGATCAATGCCAAATAGCCATTATCCAAAACAAGTATTACTCAATATTTGATGGGGTTTCGCTTACGACAATGAGGTGTAAATCATTAATGACCAGCATTTTAGAAGCCGTTTATTGGTCGAAAAAATATATTCAGATTTTAGAGAACGCTAGCAATTTTGAAAAGAATAAATGTATCTTTGCGCTCCCTAAAAGGACTCGGGGCGTAGCGTAGCCCGGTATCGCGCTTGGTTTGGGACCAAGAGGTCGTCAGTTCGAATCTGGCCGCCCCGACTTAAGAAACCACCTCTGGTGGTTTTTTTCGTTATGTGCTATTCAGTTTACATCATTTATATTAAATCTTGCGAGCCCGAGTGTTACATTAAGTGACCTGCTCCTGATTATCGGTCTAGCGAAATTTAACCTGAGCAATTATGCAAGCTTCAAAAAAACGAATATCCCTTCTGTTTTTCCCACTCCTTATTTCGCTATGCATAAACGCGCAGCCCAAAGACATCCGGACAGTGGTCGTCTTTTTTGATGGGCTGCGTCCCGATTACATCACGGAGCAGACGATGCCCAATCTGTATGCATTTTCGAAGCTGGGATGTTACAGCAACCAGCATCATAGTGTTTTTCCCACGGTTACGAGGGTTAATGGATCTTCCTTTTCCACGGGAAGTTATCCGGGTACACATGGATTGATGGGAAATACCGTTTACTTTCCCATAGTAGAAAAAAAGAAAGTATTAAGCACCAGCAACTATTCCGATCTAAATCAGATCATGGAAGCTACGCAAGGTCATTTGCTCACCGCGATAACGTTGGGAGAAGTATTGCACCAAGCTGGCGCCAGGATGATGGTGTTTAGCTCGGGCTCAACAGGGCAAGCACTGATGCAAAATCATACCGTTAGTGGAGGTGCTATTGTAAATCCCGAACTAATCTTGCCCGAGTCATTCAAAGAAAAACTAACAGCTGAGATAGGACCTGCACCGCCAGACGCAACGCCAAATGTAGCACG
>DATDAV010000249.1:0-1158 GCA_036525235.1 Chryseolinea sp.
CATCATGAATTTTTTGGATGAGCTGAAGAATTTAAATGTGCAGGAGGAGGAGAAGAAGACCATAACTTTTTCAAAAAGTTTGATGGCATTGGCAGTAATAGGTGCGTTAATATTGCCGTTTTTTTTTGGATGCAGAATGGCTGGCCAAACCTTGGCAACGAATGAGATAAACGCTGCGGCCGTAAAACTTGCTCAATCTTTTGAAGCCAGAACCTATGTGAACAGTAGCGGTGAGTCAATGTCATACCGGCTGCTCAAGCCGCTAGACTACGATTCAACAAAAAAATATCCACTAGTGGTATGCCTTCACGGCGGGGCCGGGTCGGGAACCGATAACATAAAGCAACTCGAAGGATCTCTTGAAGCGCAGATTCTTTCAAGTCCCGAGAACCGAAAAAAATATTCTGCCTTTCTTTTTGTCCCGCAATGTCCGCCGGGCACTTTTTGGGGCGGTAGGATGCTCACTGATCTTAAACCGCAGGACTCCGTGGTCTTTGAAATCATTGATTCACTGGAAAACGAGTTTGCAATCGATTCGAGCAGGCTATACGTAATGGGCCACTCACTGGGTGGCTATGGTGCGTGGCACTTTATCTGCAGTCGTCCGAAGATGTTTGCGGCAGCTGTACCGATGGCGGGAGAGGGAGATGCAACATTGGCAGAAAATATCGTTGATGTTCCTGTGTGGGCGTTCCACGGACGATTCGACAGAAATGTGCCGGTGAGCGGCTCCCGGAATATTGTTGAAGCTTCGCGGAAAGCCGGCGGAAATCCAAAATACACCGAGTATCCCTATAAAGGGCACAGCATCTGGGGCGAGATTCAGAAAACGCCCGAGTTGATGGATTGGGTCTTTGCGCAAAGGCGTGAATAACTTCAGCACCCCAACACTTCACCACCTCAACACCTCCGTGACCCAAAAGGGTTATTGACCACCAGACCGCAAGCACCTTACCTTGCGGCCAATAATCTCCATATTACCATGAATTCCCTTGGCCGTTTCTTTGCGGGGTTTCGCTATGCCCTGATGGTTGTTCTTTTTGTACCTTTTTTAATTTGCTGTGATGATGATGATGAGCCACCACCTGTCGCGGAAGTTACGGCTATCAATCCGGCGTCGGCGTTGCCAAATTCATTGGTTTCCATAACCGGAAAATT
>DATDAV010000250.1:0-89570 GCA_036525235.1 Chryseolinea sp.
CGGCCGGGCCCATGGCCCGCACCGTCAGCGATGCCGCCATCCTGCTGGGCGCTTTATGCGGGGTTGACGCCGCCGATGCCGCTACAACCACCAGCCAAGGCAAATCCCACACCGACTACACCGCTTTCCTGGATGCCAAGGGACTTCAGGGAAAACGCATCGGCATTGAAAAAACATTGTTGAAAGAACACGAAGCCGTGGATGCTCTTTTTCAAAATGCGATCGACCTGATGAAGCAGGCCGGGGCCACCATCGTGGAAGTAGATGTTCGTTCACAAATGAAAGACCTGGGGCCGGCAGGCTATAACGTCTTGAAGTATGAATTCAAACATGGTCTCAACCAATACCTGGCCGCGGCGCCGGCGGCAAAAGTGAAAGATCTGAAAGCGCTCATTGCTTTCAACCGCGAGCACGAACGCGAAGCCATGCCATTTTTCAAACAAGAAATATTGGAAGCCTCCGAAGCCCTCGGGGACCTCGACAGCCCCGAGTACAAAGAGTCTGTAAAGAAAACGCTCAGCCTTGCCCGCACGGCCATCGACAACACGCTGCATGAAAATAAGCTGGATGCTGTCTGCGGGCCAGCCAATGGCCCCGCCTGGTGTACCGACCTCGTGAACGGCGATGCCTTCAATGGTTATGGCGCCTATAGCACGGCGGCCAGGGCAGGCTATCCGCACATCACCGTTCCCATGGGAGCTGTTGAGGGTTTGCCTGTTGGCCTCAATTTTTTTAGCACCGCTTTCGCGGAGCCGGTCCTCATCACCATCGCTTTTGCTTTTGAACAACTGTCGCACAAAAGAACGATCCCGGCTTTCCTGACCACCTTCGCACCCGGCTGACCCTCCTAATCCAGGGTTCTTCTTTTACTGTAGAAATTTTTCAGCACACCGTTTCCGAACTGCGCAAATCCACACAACGTTACGATCGACCAGCGGGCTGAAATCGGCATTTTTCATAGGCGTTTCAGGTGTTTCACTTGGGCGGATAGATTGGCACGGGTTTGTCAGGACATTCATCAAATGGATTTCTTACCTAAACCCTGAAGGTCATGAAAAATATAAAAAATACATTATCCCTGCTTGCCGGTATGTTCCTGATGAGCGTTACCGTTTCCTTCGCACAGGTCGCTACCGACACGACCCAAAATGTGCGTGAAGGCAACCCTCAAATGTCCGAACCGCAGTTCGAAGAAAGTACGAACTACACCAAAGACATGGTGAAGATCAAGGCCGCCGACGTGCCCAAGCCCGTGCAGCAAGCGCTTCAAAGTACTGAATATAAAGGCTGGGAAAATGCCGCCATCTATCGCAGCAAATCCAGCGACATGTACCTGGTAGAAATGAAAGACGGCGACAAGACCAAGACCTATCGTTTCGACCGCAACGGCAAACCCATCAAAGAATAGCGGGTCACCCAAAGTAGTTTTCTATTTTGAATGACCCACAAGAAAGGAAGTAACTGATCGGTTCTCGGAAGGGCTCCTTCTCACTCCTCCCGGATCACACAGAATCAGTTTCTTCAGCCCACGCTGCACAGCCAAACCTCCCGCCGGAAGTTTAGCATGCGGCGTGGGCACTTTCATTTTTTACCGCCCCTGTATACGTCCTACCAAATCAATTTTATTTTAAATACATTGTGGCTCTACCTGAACCACAACGTATACGCATGAAAAAACTCTGCTACCTCCTCTTGCTTGTCACCACCACCACCTTTGCCCAACAAGGCCTGGTGAAAGAAAGTCTGAAAGTGAAAAGCGCCGCGCTCGGCAAAGACGTGGAATATAACATTTACCTGCCGGCCGACTATGACAAATCCAACCGGCAATATCCCGTGCTCTATCTGCTCCACGGCTATGGCGATGATGAAACGGGATGGACACAGTTTGGCGAAGCCCAGATCATCGCCGACAGACTCCAGGGCGAAGTAGCGCCCATGATCATCGTGATGCCCGACGCGGGTGTGAGCTGGTACATCAACAGCTATGATGGCAAAGTGAAATATGAAGACTTCTTCATCAAAGAATTCATTCCCTACATCGACGCCAACTATCGCACACGCCCCACGAAACAATACCGCGCGGTTGCCGGGTTGTCTATGGGCGGCTACGGCACGCTGATCATGGCCACCAAACACCCCGAGCTGTTCTCCTCTGCCGCACCCCTAAGCTCCGGCGTTTTCACAGACGAAGAGATCATCAATGGCGACCCCAACATGTGGAACAATGTGATGGGCAATCTCTATGGCAAAAAGGATCTCACTGGCAAGGACCGCCTCACCGATCACTACAACAAAAACTCCATCCTCAAGATCATTGAAACCGGCAATGCCGACGAACTGAAAAAAGTCCGCTTCTACATTGATTGCGGCGACAAAGACTTCCTCATCAAAGGCAACATGGCCCTCCACGCCGCCCTCATCGACAAAAAGATCCCCCACGAATTCCGCGTCCGCGAAGGCGTCCACAACTGGACCTACTGGCGCACAGCCTTACCCGAAGTGCTGAAATTCATCAGCGTAAGCTTCCATCAACAATAACACGTTCAGCCCCAAAGACGCAAAGCCCAAGCTTTGCGTCTTTTCTTTGCGCCTTTCTGTGCTCGCCGAAGCTTTAGCGAAGGTGAGGCGGTTAAAATTCATCTCCACAAAACGCACCAAACCTACTGACACACTGCTGACACACCCCGTGGTTTTCTTTACAAAAATTCAACCCCATGGCAAAGCAAAAAGAAATCGACCAACTCGCCAGCGTCACCAACGACGCCCTAAAAAAAGCCACCGGCAAAAGCTGGACCTCCTGGATCAATTCCCTCGACCGCAAAAAAGCCGACACCCTCTCCCACCCCGAAATCGTAAAACTGCTGATCCCAAAAATCGAAAGCCCCTGGTGGCGGCAAAAGGTCGCTCTCGGCTTCCGCGAAGCAAAAGGCAAACGCATCACCGGCCAAATCGCCACCGGTTTCCAGATCGGCGCACGACACGTCTTTCCCCTGTCAAAAGACGACGCCTGGGACTTTCTCCTTTCCCCCGAAGCGATGAAGATCTGGCTGGGCAAAGCGCTGGCCTTGGATGGTCCGAGACCCTATAAAGTAAAAAAAGGACTCGCTGCCGAGTTGAGGGTGTGCAAACCCGGCTCGCACCTCCGGATGGCCTGGCACCCCGACAACTGGATCTCTCCCTCGCTGCTTCAGGTAAGGGTTGTCGCCAGCGGAAAAAAGACAGCGCTCAGTTTTCACCACGAAGGATTGCCCAGCGAGACAGCACGGGAAGAGATGAAAGCCCATTGGGCCAGCGTACTCGACAAACTGGAGAAGCTCTTCGAAACGCGATGACGTCACAGCTGCCAATTTCTTTTACCAGGAAATCAACCTAACTTAGCCGGCTAAAATCCGAAGCGATTGAGCCACTTTAATTTCTTCACGGCGCTCGTGCTGGCTGTATTGTATGCGTTGGCGCGCGTACAGCCTACGGAAGAAAATTATCTGTGGCTGCTGCCTTTTCTGATCCCGGGTGTCCTGGTCGTCAATCTATTGTTGCTCCTGTGGTCGTTGGTCCGGCGTAAACTTTCGGGTGTGTATTATTTGGTGGCCCTGGGCATTGGAGGCCCTTATCTGGCGAGCACCCTCCCCTGGAAAGGTTTTATTCATCGACCATCCCCATCCATCCAAAGCTTTTCGGTACTGAATTACAACGTTTCGCTTACCGGTTTTCCCTATGTACAGGACTGGGCTTTTTATGCACCGCCGCCGTTGGCCTTTCAACTGAAGGACTGGATCCTTCAACAAAATGCCGACGTGCAATGCTACCAGGAATTCATGACCTTCGATGGCGACAAAAACTTTGACATGCTTCGCTATTTCAAAGAGAAAGGCTATCAATATTATTTCTCCGCCGATATCAAACAACCCCGTTATCCCGTGGTAGGTGTTCTCATCGTTACAAAATTTCCCATCCTGCAGACGGGCGACGTGGCGGTTAGCGAGAACGGGTTTAATCGCATCGCTTTCGCGGATGTATTGACTGGCAAAGACACGGTGCGCATCATCGGGGTTCACCTCCAGTCGATGGGCTTAAAGAAATACGACCCCAGCCGGGCGTGGGATCTGCCGTCGGCTTTCGCGAAGGTGGGCCTCATCCTAAACCAACTGAAAACCGGTATGCAAGACCGTCGCGTGCAGATCGAAAAGCTTTCGGCATTCATCCAACGGTCGCCTCACCCGGTGATCTGTGTGGGTGATTTCAACGACTTACCCTATTCATACGCCTACCAAGCCTTGAAAAAAAATCTCCACAACACCTTCGAAGAAGCCGGCAACGGGTTTGGGTTCACCTACAATGGCAACACCCTCCGCACGTTGCGCATCGATAACCAGTTCCACTCTTATCGCGTGCAAGCCTTGCAATTCAAGACCTTGAACACGGTAGGCTATACCGACCATTTCCCTTTGCTGGGAACGTACAGCATCATCCCGTCGCAACCATGAGAAAGGAACTGGCAAAGAACGAAGGCGAGCGAAAAAAATTCACGGCGGTGTTTGTGCGCCTGGGAAAGAAAGTGAATTACAAAGGCTATTCGGAAGAAACGGTCCTGCTGCAGCATATCAAAGATGCGGCTTCGCAGCGCACGGTCACCGATCATGCGTGGTTCAGCTATACGAAGGGGTTTCAACAACTCACGCTGACAGAGGGCACCACGATCGAATTTGAGGCGCGTATAAAAGAGTACACAAAAGGCTATGTAAACCGCCGCTATGGCATCGACAAGAGCAAGCGCGACTACCGGTTAAGTCACCCCACAAAAATAAAAGTGGTGCAAACGTAAGTACCCGCCGAACGGGGCGGGTACTTTACTTCAGAAAGAAAATGTTCAACGGGTCTAACGCAAATCTGCTGTGTGGCTGGTATACACCGCGCGCACATCGTCGCGATGGAAAGCTTCGTTGAGCGCATTCACGATCTGCGCAATGTATTCCTTTTTATTGCTCACTACGGCATTCTTCTCGCCCTCGGCGGTGGCGATGCGCACGGCATAGCGCTCGCGCACAATGGCCATCACGATCAAACCGAGCATCAACAAGCCACCACCAATCCACAACGCCAGGTAGTTGGCCGTATAGTAGGTGCCGTTGATTTGGGTGTCGGCAATGAGGGTGTTGGGAATGAGCTTAAACATTCCGAACAAACCCAGCAGGATGCCGACGCCCGCCAGCAAGATACCCGGCAGTCGCTCGGGCTGGATGGTGAAAAGGCCGTGTTTCGTAATCCCGTTTAGTCTATACGACATGTTCTTAACTTGAAAGGTCGAGTCGGTGACCGTAATGCCACGGCCATCGGTGTAAAGCACTTTGTCAGGTATCATAATGGTTAGTTTTTTAGTGTCTAAAGATTTAAATCTTTCGCTTCCCTGCCACCAGGACGATCACGCCGGCAACCAATAGTATGCCGCCCGTGATAGGCGACCAGTATACCGGAGTCTTTTCCTCCTTGTTGATCTCTACCGGACCCAAATCGACCACCTTCTTTTTGGTTACGATGTTGAATCCTGTAAAAACGGTCATGACGAGTCCCAGGACGAGTAGCGCAATTCCTAAAGTCTTCATATATTTTTTGGTTTGTGCTGG
Organism: Chryseolinea sp.; assembly: GCA_036525235.1. Taxonomy (GTDB): domain Bacteria; phylum Bacteroidota; class Bacteroidia; order Cytophagales; family Cyclobacteriaceae; genus Chryseolinea. The sequence continues at coordinate 5,622 of DATDAV010000250.1, forward strand.
AAGTGTAGCAATTAACCCGCCAGCCGCTTTTTCCGGAGAATTCGCCGGTTTTGATCTTTTTCGTTGTGTACTTAACTCCACACTCGTCCACAATGGGACCAACCTAATTCAACGTTCCGCAAATTTTTTCAGGCTGCACCATCACGACATGGTCTGCACCAAAACCGATGTAACAACACGCTGATCCCCCGTCGTTATAAAACCGTTGGCCGGTAAAACTTAATTATACCCGTTGGGTTGTTAGAACGGATAGCGATAAAAGGGACATACCTCCTATCTTTATGCGAAGCGGCCTACATGAAGCAAATACTCAACCTCATCCAGTCACCGATCACCTACCTGCGCGAAAAATTGTCGCAGCGACAGTTCTTTGTGTTGTCCGCTATTCTCGTCGGACTTTCATCGGGGCTTGCCGCCGTCATTCTGAAATATATCGTGCACTCCATTGAGGCGTTTGTCACGTATTATAGCAACTATTACGAACGCTTCTTCCTGTTTGCCATCTTCCCCATCGTGGGCATTCTCCTCACCGTGGTTTACGTCTGCTATGCACTAAAAAACAAATTCAAAAAAGGAAGTGCCGAGATCGTGTATACCATTGCCAAAAAATCCAGCAACATCGAGCCCCAGCAGATGTATTCGCATTTGGTCACCAGTGCGCTCACAGTCGGTTTTGGAGGGTCCACCGGGTTGGAGTCGCCCATGGTCAGCACCGGCGCCGCGATTGGTTCCAATTATGCGCAGACCTATAATCTCTCATATAAGGACCGCACCATCCTGCTGGCCTGCGGTGCGGCGGCCGGCATTGCGGCAGCCTTTAATTCACCCATTGCCGGCGTGCTCTTTGCCGTTGAAGTTTTGCTGGCCGACATCAGTGCCACGGCGTTCATCCCGCTCATCATCTCGGCGGCCTGTGGCGCTTTGCTCTCCAAGATCATTCTCAAGCAGGGTGTAGTGCTCACGTTCTCGCTGCAGCAGCCCTTCAACTATCACAATATGCCGCACTATGTGCTGATGGGCATCCTCGCGGGTTTCCTTTCGCTCTACTACGCACGGGCCTTCACCTGGATCGAAGGGAAAATGAAAGGCATCGCCAACCGCTGGATCCGGGTGGTCACCGGCGGGCTGTTGCTTTTTGTGTTGCTCATTCTCTTTCCGCCGCTGTTCGGCGAAGGCTATGAGACCATCAAAGTGCTGGCTTCCATGCGTCCTTCCGAACTTACTAATGCCTCGCTGCTGCGAAATTTTATCCACAGCGACGGCGAGATCCTGATTTTTCTGGGCGCGCTCATGTTCCTGAAAACGCTGGCGGCCGGCATCACCATCGGCAGCGGCGGCAATGGTGGCAGCTTTGGACCCTCCTTGTTTGTGGGTGCTTATATGGGCTATATCTATTCACGCATCGTCAACCTCATCGGCTTTGGACATATACCGGAAGTGAACTTCACGTTGGTGGGGATGGCCGGGATACTCAGCGGCGTTTTTTATGCTCCGCTCACGGCCATCTTTCTCATTGCCGAGATCACCGGCGGCTATGGGCTTATGATCCCCCTCATGATCGTGTCGGCCCTCAGCATCACCGTGGCGCACTATTTCGAGCCGCTTTCGATGGAAGGGAAAAAGCTCTCCTCCATGCTCGACATCTCCGTTGAGAATCGCGACAAATTTTTGTTAAGCAAACTCGACCTCGGTTCGCTCATCGAAACCAACTTCTCGGCGTTGAAACCCAATGATAATCTGCAGTCGCTCATCAAGGTCATCTCCACTTCCAATCGCAACACGTTTCCCGTGGTCGACGACAAAAATGAGTTGCAGGGGCTTATTCATATGGATCACGTGCGAAGTATCATCTTCAGCCCGGAGAAACATGAAAAAACGGTGATGAAGGATTTGATGACAAAGCCGGCGGCGATCATTAAGATCACGGAGAATCTTCACAGTGTTCTTAAAAAATTCGACGATACCAATCAGTGGAGTTTGCCGGTGGTGGAGAATAAGCAGTATCTCGGGTTTGTGTCGAAGTCTAATGTGTTGACGAAATACAGATCGGAGTTGTTGAAGTCGGTGTGAGTTCTGGATTTAGAATTTGTATGGACGAACACACGCGGGTGAAATCGCAGGGACACCTGATCGCAGACTACATGAGCAACTTTGTGATTGGGAAAAATTTGATAGGAGGGGCCGGATCAGGTAACCCCTCCAGGGTTGAATCTACTGAAAACAAATAACCCCCAGTTTCACTGGGGGCTATGCTAGGGAAGCCTTCAGGCTTACAATATATTCTAAGGATTTACTATTGACCCATTTCGATCATTGGTTGTTTCCCTTCTTCACTGTGAACTTTGACAAGACAGCGTTCCGGTCGATTTTGCCGGCGTTGAAATCCTTTAGCACGGAGGCTTTCAAGGTGTATTCCAGGGATGAGGGGATGTCGCATTTGTTGCAGCGGGTGATCTTCACTTGGAATACCAGCACTTCGTCGTCCTTCAGGCTCTTCAGGGTGCGGCCGTATTCGACGATGTTGTCTTTTAGCTCCGTCTCGAATTTGGGGTAGATCTCTTTTGCTTTTTTGTCACGGGTTGTCTGGTCCACGTCGTTCAGACCCAGGGTGGGCATGATGTAGCGGCGGCTGTCGCGTTCGCGTTCGATGCCGCTGTAGGCTTGCATGTAGTAGATCACACCGAAGTCTTTCAGGCGTTCGAAATAGATGTTGTCTTCCGTGAAATAGGTCTTCGACAAATCGGGGCTGTAGAGGCGGCTAAAGATGCTCGCCAGCAGTTCCAGGTCGGGGGCCACTTCTTCTACGGTCTCGGTGTTCACCACTTTCAATTTGGCGAGGGCTTGCTCGCGGGTGATCTTGCCCAGGCGGAAGGCGGTAATGTCCGACTTCAGACCTTCCACGGAAAGATGCGTGCGATTGGGTGCGTTAAAGAATTGGTTCACCCAAACGCGTGGGTTGTTGCCCTGGTTGGAGACCACCACACGCTCTGTGGGTTGCAGCTGCGCGATCATGTCGCCGTAGTCGAGGATAAAGGTTTTGGCGGCCTCGATCACTTTCGCATTGTAGGCGTCGCGCACGCTGTCCATCTCGTTGTTGCGCCGTTTGTTTTCTTTGGTGATCAATTTAAATTGGTCATCTGGGGGTGCGTCCATGACGGGCGAATCGTCTTCAAGATCTTCATTGTCGATGTAGACATCGGCGCCGTTTACGTTCACTCCACCGTTACTGTATCCCGTCACACCGGGGGGATTGGGGGGATTGCCGAAAGTAATCGTGGTGGTGCCGCCGCCGTCCGTCCACACCATAGGCGTTGTGTAGTCTGCCGGCAGGGCGAAGGTCACCCCATAGCCCGACTGGTAGCTACCCTTCACTTCCAAAGGAAAGAAAGTACGTTGATTGCTGATCTGTTGTTTTATGAGCGTACTCAGCACGTTCTCGGCCACGGCGATGTCGCGCTGCATTCGTTCTTCGTCAAACTTCTGTGCCCAGGCAGGGGTCAGCATCGCCGTCATCATCAGGCTCACTACCCCGGCATACCATCTACTTTTCATATGTGTTGCCATTGCGTTCATTTCTCGTTAATCGTTGTCGTTCAAAAAATCTTAGTTTGCCATGCCGACGTTGCTCCGCGTACTCACCTTGCTGATTATGCTGGTCAATATTTGCTCAGTCTCCTTTCTAAACACGTCGTTGTTCTGTTGAAGGCTGTTGATCTGCGTCCTCACCACCTGCAGGTCATCGTTGCGTTGTTGCTGTAAATACTTGGCGAAGTCCACCAAAAGGCCTTCCACATATTGTTTCTGTTCGTTGGCGCTCAGCTGTAAGTAGCTCTTCACCAGTTTCGCGTTCTCGGTTTGCAGTGAGGCCGCAAATTCGCGCACCTGCGCTTCGGAAGCGGTCGAAGCTTGTTGCACCAGCTTGTCGATCTTGCCTGAGTTCAAGGCCAGGCTTTGGTTGATGGACGCATTCAATTTCTTTTGCGTTTCGTCCAGGCTGGCTTGCAGGGTCGCGTTGTTTTGTTGCAGCGAGTTGTTGATCATGTCCTGCACTTGCTCCGGCGTAAGCGCAGCAACAGCGGGTTGTGTCACGGGCGACACAGTTTTCACTTCAGGCGCATCACCAAAGCTGATGCGCAATTCTTGTTGCTGATACCGTATGCTAAGTCCCGAAAATTTGGCCACGAGGATCACCACCAGCAGCGACGCGGCTATGCCCATGATGGTCTTCATGTAGGGCGCCTGCCAAAACCGTTGCGACGGGTGTTCGCCCACAAAAATGGGCGGGGCAATCACTTCCTTGTCCTCCACCTGGGCCAACATATGGCGCAGGCCGTTCATTTTTTCAAGCTCCAGGCGTGCCGTGGGGTTTTCCAGGAGATATTGCTCCAGCTTTTCGCGCTTGTCGTCTTCCAGCTCGCCGTAGAGGTAAGCCATCAGATCCTGTTCACTGGGTTTATAGCTCATAGCCTATGGTATCTTTGTTGATGTTCTTTCGTTCCAAAATTTTGCGCAGGCCATCCAGCCCGTAATACATGCGCGACTTCACCGTGTTCTCCGAAATGTTCAGCACCTCCGCGATCTCTCTGAACTTCAGACCCTCGTATTCTTTCATGATCACCACCTCGCGCTGCTCGTCGTTCAGCTCGTGCAAGGCCTGCTGCAACACATCCGACAATTCGGCTTGCTGAAGCTGGCGCTCGGGGTTATCAAACCGCTGCGATGAAGTCTCCCACGCCGGCGAATCCTCCGCTTCGCGATTCCAGACCACGTCAAATGAAAGGGACCGGTTCCCTTTGCGTTTGCGGGCCTCCTCGCGGCAGTAGTTCACGGCAATCTTATAGAGCCACGACTTAAAACGGGCGTTGTCTTGCAGGCTCGGCAGGCTGCGGCACATGGAAATAAAGGTCTTTTGCGACACTTCCATGGCCATGTCGTGGTCCATAAAGAACTTATAACCAAAGTTATAGATCCGCTTATACCACAGCTGCACCAGCTTGCCTTGCGCAGCCTGGTCCCCCTCCTTCGCGCGGACCAGAAGGGTGTCAGAGTGCATCATGGCAATGTCCAGTAAAGTCTCGGTCACAGATCAGGAATTTCAGGTTATTTATCGTTCGATGCCATAAAGATGGGGGGTAGCGCGAAAAAGTTTTAGGGCTTAGCGCAATATTTTGGCGGCCCCCGTCGGAGGCCTCCGGGCGGGCCCGCCCGTACCGAACGTGTGACTACTACGCTCTATTGAGGGTCCACGGTACGTTCGGGCGGGCTATTCGTTCCAAGTCCTCGCCCTGCCCACCCCCCCGCCCTTCGCTGTGGGCTTTCCACTACTATCCCTGGCCGGGCGTTCCCCATGGGCCAGGATATCCGTCCCAAGTCCCCAAAATCCAAGTTCCCCCATTCCCAAAGCCCGATCACCCATTTTTTGGTGTCCCACCAACAAATCACATTCAGCATCCCCACCCCACCCCGTGCTCCCACCTCAAAATCACCCCAAAAAACCAAATATCCACCCCACACCAACAAATTACCGCCAACGCTTAACTTTGCCGCCGCATGAAAAAAATTATCGCGTGGCTCATCCGCTATGTGCCCCGGAAATACCTCCAACGGGTAAGCGGTGTGGGATTGAAGGCCGTCAGCCTGTTTTATATCGGAAACACCGTCACCTGCCCTGTATGCAGCCGGGGGTTCCGCCAATTCCTTCCCTACGGCCGCATCAACCCGCGTCCTAATGCGCTGTGCCCGAATTGCCTGTCGCTGGAGCGGCATCGGCTCATCTGGCTGTACCTGCAGCAAAAGACCACCTTTTTCACCGCACCTCACCATGTGCTGCACATCGCCCCCGAGGCCTGTTTCATCAAACGCTTCGAAGCCCTCCACGGCGACCGCTACATCACAGCCGACATTGAGTCGCCTTTGGCCAAAGTGAAGATGGATATCCATCAGATCCCCTTCACGGACAACACGTTCACAGTGGTGCTCTGCAACCACGTGCTGGAGCATGTGGCCGATGATATTAAGGCGATGAGCGAAATTCATCGCGTGCTTAAGCCAGGAGGATTTGCCATCATGCAGATTCCGTTTTTTAATCCTGTCCCCAACGTCACTTTCGAAGATCCCTCCATTACCGATAAACGCGAACGCGAAAAGATTTTTGGGCAAGATGATCATGTGCGGAAATATGGACATGATTATACGCAGCGCATTGCCCGTGCGGGACTAACGCCGGTGGCGGATGAATTTGTGAACCAACTTCCCGATGACGTAAGGAAGAAGTATGGATTGGTAAAAGGAGAAACGATCTACATCGGGCAAAAAACGTAAACCGTTCCATCGGTCAATCTGTTAATCTTCTTTCCGCTTCGCGGTGATTCTGAATGTAAAGGCTATTTCATTGATTGGCCCCTTGTGTTCTAGGATCAGACGGTCGACATGCTGGCGGAAAAGCTTTTTAAAAGACCGAATATTTTTTCTCGACACCTTTCCTTCCTTTTTTATCCTGATCTTGCTCATCGCACCTTTTTCATCAACCGATGTAGTGAGTGTTGCTACGCCAAGAGCAGGAGAATAGTTTCCATAAAAACGTGTGCATGTTTTTCCGCGACAAATCAGGTGCCACCCAGTTTCATTGACACTGGCTCTCGAGGCCTTTCTCATCGCGCATTGCGATAGATGTATCGCGTTATGTTCGCGTTGCATTCATAGCTCCGCTCGGGGGCCGCGGTGGCCCACATGCGCCATCGGGGCTTATTTTGATCCGCGCATACCCCTGCCCGTCCAAGATAAAATAGGCCCGCTGACGCATGCCGGAATACAGTGTGGGTGTGCGGGTAGGGGTGCAGTGATATGAAAAAAAAATGCTATAATTGCGCCGCCAGGATTTATGTTATGGCAATGATTATTCTAAAAAAGACGTTCGTTCGATGAAGAAAAATTTGATTTTAGCATGCCTCATGCTAATCCTTATCGCTTTTGCAGGCTGCGATAAAAAAGAAAACGACTCCAACCCTGTCCCTGTACAAGTGTTCACACTCTCTGTCGGCAACAAGGCCGCTTACGTTGACGGTTCGCTTGAAAATTGGTTGATTGTCCACGATGAGGAGGGTGCGCTGGTGGGCTACAAAAGATACGACAAGGGCGACGAGGTGCAGATCGAAACAGACAAACCACTACCAGGCAGTACCATAGCGGTGACATTATTGAATTATTACAACGACGGAACAGAGCGATGGGGAATAGAAAGTTATCTTCAAATCGCGATAGGCGAAAAGTTTACCTTAAGCAACAGTTTGTCGTCCACATCACCCGATGACGACGCCGGCCTCATGCTGGGCGGCTTTACCGTTAACGTAAACGGAGTTGGTTCGATAGATGAACTTGAGCTCACCAACAAATTCGGCTTAAGCTGCGGCGGTGGCGGAAGTGGGAGTGGCATTCGTATTAATTGTACTGTAAGGGAAAATGCGCAAAAAGAACTCTTGATTTTGTCCGATGCCAATGTCGGCGATGTTCGCTACAAAATGTTCGAGAACATCAAGTCTAACGATGTCTACAATCTTTCCTATGCGGACATGTCTGCTTTTGATAAAACCTACTATTTCACCTTCCCTTCCAGCGACAATGTTGTGCTCCAGGTTACCGGGAAAGAGCCGGATCAAACCATTGGCAGTGGCTACTTGACAAATTTTCATTTCAACGGAGATCAGCATTCGCAAATGCCCGCTGGCTATTTGAACAGTCTGACCCATTATTCCACATATTTTAGCGCATCGTATCAGGGTTATTCGTATACCTATCAAAACGAAGGATCCATCCCGGAAGGAGAGATTCAATGGCCTTCTCCATCGGACTATAATCAGTCGGCAAAGTTTGTCAACAACTTCGTCAGTTCAACCGCCAAGCCCTTCAATTACCGGCAAAGCAATTGGATGTATCAGAGCTCCGAAAGCACTCCCTTAAAACGTGTCCTCTGGAGTGTCTTCGGCACTTCCGAGAAACATGCATTCAGCGAACTGCCCGCCGAAATTGTTGCCAAATACCCCTTGTTAGTGTTCGACGGCATGACTTTCACTGGTACTTCTTTTGTTTCAGGAACACTTTCCTATAGCGATATCATCCAGAACAAATTCGGAACCCCCGACCCTAAACCGAGCACGTCGGTAGCGATCACGGTTTGGTAGTGTGATCAAAAACTTAATCTTACAACTATTCGCCACACGCCTGCCCCGTGTTGTAGTCTTTGAAAATCTGCACGATGTCGGAGCTCGTGTACCATTGACTTCGCATTTTTCTGACCAGGAGTGGGCAATCTTTAAAATATTCTGTGAAATAGTTGAGAAACGGCTTTTCGCGATCAATCAGGGGTATCGTCGCATTTCGGGAAGAATACGTCATCGCTGCCGTGCTAAAGCCGGATTGCTTTGTTACTTCAAGCGAAGCGTTCATGATATTAAATTCCTGCTCATTGCGCTTTTTAAAAATGTATTTGTCGCCGGCCGGCATCTCATAGCCCGGATAAAAGTACAGGCTCACCTTGCCGTCGGTGATCTGGAGCATGAAGCAACTAAAATCTTTGGCGTATAAACTTTTATAAAACTCACCGTCTTTTATATAACCCTCAATTTCCCGCGGCGCAATCTGCTTCACGTTGCCCAGACTGTCCAATACCTGCAGGTTCGTGTAGTTCAATCGCTGCTGATCCTTGCGTTTTTTGGCATTCAGAATTTTGCATGCAATCGTATCCTTGGCTAACGTGATGATGTGTCCGTCCACAGCATCCTGTGCCGAAAGCGCACTACAGGTGCATAGCAACAAAAGAATGGCCGTTATACGTTTCGTCATTAGTACTTCAATAGGATCTTGGCGAGGGATTGGCCAGACGGCTCACTTTAAGTTTTCAGCTAAAAAACAGCCTGGCAATCGGATGTAGCAAGTATAAAAAATAAATTTTACTAAACCGTCGCCAATCATCCCAAACCTTACGCCGGACCGGTCAAACAACACACCAACAAACAACGACATCAAAAAAATTGCAGGCGCGATACACACATGCCGGCCCGGAGATTTCCTCTGGACACACGCAACCATCAACGCGCACACAGGGATAGCTGCAGAGACTTGCAAACCAATGGTCAAAGCGCCGCTTCTGGAATCACCATTCACGCGCCGATCCCATTCCTTACCTACTTTCTAAAAAGACCGAAAACGAAAAGAGGCCTCAATAAAGGCGTCAAAATCCTGTGCCAACCACGTAGCTTCGTCCCGCGACATGCCAATAAATGGTATTTCATACAACGCTCCTGTTTGTTTTTCCACAGCATAAGAAGTATCTCCTCCGTCGGATCCGATGAGGAAGAATCCGGGAGCATATTCTTCTACCCGATAGCCTTCGTTGTGGGTGAACAGGTCTTCAATCGGCCAAAGTATGAGATAAGCGTTATTCAGAAAACCTTCTGCTCCGTTTGAACTCCGGATAACTCTCTCGTATCCAGCAGGCAAAGTAAAGTCAACGCGTGAAAAGAATATTTCCACGGCATCTGGAAACGGAGGGCGATTCATCGTCAGGGGCATGGCGCAATTTAACAGTTTGATTCTGAAGTACACAAAAGAAACTGGTCACACGCCACCGCATAGTCTCCGCCTCGGGACTATACGGATTTCAAGGGCATAACGCTATCGGTGCTTGTCGGTTTTCGTTTTAGCTCGTGCTTAGCATATCCATTCTCAGTGGTCTCGAAACTCGGGATGTCTTGAACCACGGGCGTAGGTCTTAAGAACACTCGTGCCTGCGACATGACGTGCTGCTCCCGCTACCGCGTAGTCTCCGGCTCGGGGTTAGATGGTTTTTCAAACTCCAAAATCTCAGTCAGATGGGATTCAGCTTCCTTCAACTCCCTGTCATATAATCTATACACGTATTGAGAAAAAAGAACCGTCAGAAAAATTGCCACAAAATCGAATACAACTAATGTGATTAAATATGGAGTGTTGCTATAGAGATCGATTCCAAAGATTTTTCTCAAACCAAACGGCATCAAAGTGAGAAGCCATACAATGACAATGGAGGTATCGTATTTCTTTGAATTTGCCGTGTGCATCCTGAATCTACAGATTGATTTTTGGAATTCCACAATTGAAATCTTGAAATAGTCCTTTGGCTCTTCAATGGATAAGTGTTGGACAAATGACCACAACATGGCTGCGGCGCCAATAAATAATGGGATGCTGTATTGATATTCACCCAAAACGGATAGCGCACAAACGACAGAAATTAAACTATAGACAAGCGCTAAATTCCTTCCCCACACTGAAATATTTAAGAAAACAAGAAACCCACTTACCACTTTGTCCAGCGGCATTTCTCCAATAATTTTTTCATTGATGCTAATCCTGTCATTCAATTTTTTAGCATCTTCATCCCAGAGGGCCTTCAGCTCGTTTAGTTCCATAATTTAATTTGTAATGGATGAGAAATTCTGTTTAAGTAAATTCTTAATCCGATGAATTTTAGTGCCTACATTCGATTCTGATATCCCTAATATGTCGGCCGTTTCTTTGTGACTGTGTCCTCCTAAATGTAAAATAATAACGGCCTTATTGAGTTTGTCGAGTTGATGAATGAACGTGTACAGGAGCCGAGTTCGCTCAGAAGCAATTTCAACATCCTGGCTTTCTTCCGCTATTTTAAAAATAGATCCGTCGAGCGACTCTCTTCCGTCGGTGTGTTTCTTTTCTTTCCTATAGTGTGAAATGGCAACATTCAAACAGACTTTGTAAAGCCATGTCGACAACCGATAGTTGCTATCGTAATTTTTAAGGGATTGCCATAGCTGAATCATTATCTCCTGCTCGAGATCTTTCCGGTCGTCCGGATCACTACAGTAAGAGTATAGTATCTTATAAATGATTCTTTTATTCTCCTTTATGATACGTATGAATTCTTTTTTGTCAAGGGTTGTGTCCACGCTGAATTGATTGCGTTATGTTATTCGCAAGAAATGGCAAATAATCACAAAAAATCAGGACTTTCTTTTCCCGATGGCGATTTAGTCCGCCATCGCATAGTCTCGACTCGGGACCATGCGGAATAAAAAAGCCGGGCGTTAACCCGGCTTTTTGTTTTGTATGCTTTAACGGGAAATTATCCCAATTTCTCCAACACATCCATCACTTCTCTCACGGCCTTGCGGCTGGATTCCATGAGGGCTTTTTCTTCGTTGTTCAAATCAAGCTCGATGATTCTCTCCACACCGTTCTTGCCCAACACTACGGGCACGCCGAGGTAGCAATCTTTAATGCCGTATTCGCCTTCCAGTTTGATACAAACCGGGAACACGCGGCGTTGGTCCTTCACGATGGCTTCCACCATTTGTGCAGCGGCGCTGCCGGGGGCATACCATGCCGAAGTGCCCATGAGTTTCACCAGTTCACCACCACCCACTTTGGTTCTTTCCAGGATGGCGTTGAGTTTGTCTTTGTCGATCAGTTCGGTTACGGGGATACCGGCTACCGTGGTGTAGCGGGGAAGCGGCACCATGGTGTCGCCGTGGCCGCCCAACAAGGTGGCTTGGATATCTTTGGGAGAAACGTTCAGGGCTTCGGCCAGGAACGCGCGGTAGCGTGCTGTGTCCAGGATGCCGGCCATACCCATGATGCGGGTGCGGGGCAGACGCGACGTGAGGTGCGCCTGGTAGGTCATCACATCCAACGGGTTGGATACTACGATGACGATGGCGTTGGGAGAATAACGGATCACATTTTCCGTTACCGATTTCACGATGCCGGCGTTGGTTCCGATAAGATCGTCGCGGCTCATGCCCGGCTTGCGCGGAAGGCCCGAAGTGATTACCACCACATCCGAATTAGCGGATTTGGAATAGTCATTGGTGGCACCTACCGTACGGCTGTCATACAGGTCGATGGGTGCTTTCTGCCAAATATCAAGAGCCTTGCCTTCGGCCAGTCCTTCCTTGATGTCCACCAACACGATTTCGTTGGCCACTTCGCGGTAGGCCAGCACATCGGCACATGTAGCGCCCACATTGCCAGCGCCAACTACAGTTACTTTCATTGTTAGAATATGTTTAAAGTTATGTTTAAGAAATGATGCTCTTTCTCAAGGGCCTTTCTGAATAGGCGCGGCAAGTTATACATAAGGCAGGATTTTGGAAATATTTTCTTGCAAAAGGCCGGGCTCCCAACCGGCGGGCCCTACGCTTGGAAAGCATGTCCCGGGACGCCTGGGGACGATTGATAAACAGGCGGTTATAAAAGCACAGGACACATCCACACACCCGTGCACCATCCCCGATCAAGCCGATACTACGCTCCGGGTTTTTCCACGTGATCCGTCAGGACAAACCGCAGGGCGCGTTGGGTTTGGGTGGTCACTTTGAAACGGTCGTCGATCCGGTGCCCGACTACCCAGACGATCTGTCCGGCCGACTCCAACACCGTGATCGTCTCTTTATCGGTCACGCTCAACTTCTTGTCGATAAAAAAATCGCTCAACTTCTTTTTGTGATCCATGCCCAGGGGATGAAAAAAATCGCCTGCCCGCCACTTGCGCCATAGCAAGGGAAACTGCAGATGGGCTGCATCCAGTACTGCCTCGCGTGGATCGTTCCCCCGCACCGCCGGGGCGGTGTCTTCCAGGCTTAGCTCCCACGGTCCGAGGGCGTGGCGCCCGGTCATCGTGGCAATGTGCCGCTCGCTCCAATCCTGGCTGCGCGGCGTGATGAAAACATTTTCACGGTCCACCACCAACAAGAAAGCCGGTGCCAAAAACTTCTTGCCGGGTTGGCCATTCAAGGCATGGATGATCTCCCGCGTTTGCTCATAGTTGAACCCATAGGTTTTTATAAAGCGCCACAACAGCGCGTTGACCTGAGCACCATGGTTGAGTCCTTTCTTATCGATGGCGATCTTGTCCGTCGTTTGCGTGATGTTCTTTTTGCACCAGGCATCAAACGCGTCGTGAAGAATGGCCAGTTCGCCTTGTATTTTTTCGATGCCGTTTTGCCAGGTGGTTTCCAGGGAGGGGTTTAGCTCCTTGAGTTGGGGGATGATCTTGTGACGGATAAAATTTCGCTGGTAGTCGTCGGTCAGATTGCTCTTGTCTTCGCGCCATTTCAAGTGATGCTCGGCGGCATATTTTTCCACTTGCGCGCGGGTGGCGAACAAGAGCGGGCGGATCACGCGGCCGTTCTTGACGGGGATGCCGGCCATGCCATCGGTGGCTGCTCCGCGGGTGATGTTCAGGAGGATGGTCTCCATTGAGTCGTCGAAATGATGACCGGTAGCCAGCGCTGTGTAGTGATGAATTTCCAAAAGGTCGTCAAACCAGGCATAGCGCAATTCGCGGGCGGCCATTTGTGTGGAGAGGCCGTTCTCCCAGGCGTATGCGTCGGTTTCGAAGCGGTGCACAAACACGGGAACATTCAGGGTCTTGCAGGCTTGGACGACAAAATCCTCGTCCCCGTCAGAATCTTTGCCCCGCAGCTGAAAATTGCAGTGGGCGACGCCTACGGTATAGCCTGCGGCGGTGAACAGGTGGAGCATGGCCATGGAATCCACCCCCCCGCTCACGGCCAACAACACGGGGTCTTCGCGCCGGCAGAGGGTAAACCGTTCAATGTGGTTCAGAAATTGCTCCAGCATGGCAGCAAAGGTACGACATCACCTACCGATAACTAGGGTCGGGTGTTACGATTTTCGCGTTTAGCGTCGTAGCTTGCAACGTTTTTTATGGATCAACGCTTTACTTTGCGCGCGCGCTTTTCTTTGGGGACGAAATACCTCGTCCTGGTGATTATTGCCTTGTTTGCGGGCCTCGGCTCGCTGCAGGCCCAGAAGCGGGTGCACTTGAAACAGGCTGACCGGCTGCAGGGCGGCAGCAGGGATGGTGATGATCGTTTCGACCGGGTGATCGGCAATGTGATCTTCGTCCAAAACACCACCACCATCTACTGCGATTCCGCCCACTTTTTCAAAAAAAAGAACTACATCCATGCCTTCGGCCGCGTGCGCATCCTGGAGGGCGACTCGGTGACCATCACGGGCAACAAGCTGGAATACGACGGCAATCTCAAACTGGCCAAGTTGCGTAACAACGTGGTGTTCACGAAGCTGGCCACCTCCACCCTCTACACCGACTTCCTGGATTTTGAACGGCCCAAGAACATGGCCTACTATTACAACGGCGGCAAGCTGGTGGACAGCATCAACGTGCTGACCAGCGTGAAGGGCTATTACAACCTCACGTCTAACATGGCCTCGTTCAAAAAAAACGTGGACGTGAAGAACCCCGACTACACCATGAAGGCGGATAGTTTGCAATACAATTCGCGCACCAAGGTGATCTACTTCCTTACGCCCACCAACGTGGTGAAAAAGGACAGCTCCACCTTTGTGTATAACAATGGTCAGTACGATACCAAATCGCGTCTGTCGGACATGAAGGTAGGAGAGGCCGAATCGACCGACTACAAACTGGAAGCCGACGATTACAAGCTTGACGACATCCGCAAAATGTACAACTTGCGGGGCAATGTGATCATGACTTCCAAAAAAGAGAACATCATCATCTACGGCCAAGCCGCCGATTACCACAAGCTTAAAGGCGTGAGCAAGGTGTACAACAATCCCTATCTCGCCAAGGTCGGCGACGACACCGACACCCTCTTCATCTCGGCCGATACATTGGTGTCTATCGACAGCCCCGACCCCCAGAAGAAAAGACTGCTGGCCTACAACAACGTGAAGATCTACCGCGGCGACCTGCAGGGTCTCGCCGACTCACTCGAATACCGCTCGGCCGACTCCACCATCTACTTCTACAAAAATCCTGTGTTGTGGACCGAGGGCAACCAGATGACGGCCGACACCATCCGCATGCTCATCAAGAACAACACGATCGACCGTCTCTTCATGAATGTGAACAGTTTTGTGATCTCGCAGGATTCGCTGTTCAACTTCAACCAGATCAGTGGCCGCAAGATGACGGCAACCTTTCAGAACAAGAAGATCAACCGGGTGTTTGTCGAGGGGAATGGCGAGAGTATTTATTATGCGCTCAGCGAAAAGAAAGACAACGAGCCGGTGGGTGCGATGGGTACGAACCGCATCATTTGCAGCAACATCCTCATCCGCTTCCGCGAAGGCAAAGTGAACAGCCTCAGTTTTTATACGCGTCCCGAAGCGCGTTTCATTCCGCCCCACGAGTTGAAGAAAGAAGACATGACGCTGAAGGGTTTCTCCTGGAAAGGCGACAGCAAACCCAAGCGCGAAGACGTGGTGAAACCCTTTCGCCGCAAGACCCCGTCCATCCAACCCTGACGTTAACATTCTGGTAACAACAAATTTCGTTACCCCCGGAGACAGGGGATGTAAAACTGCTGTGCGAACAGCGGAATCGTTTGTGTGGAAAAAAAATGGCGCCAGTCAACGAAAAAGTTCTATTTCTATTATGAGGTACCGTTAAAATGTTTAAATTTTGTGAAATACATATAGACCCCGGGTATGAAGCGTTTCTGGTTGTTGGCGATTCTGATTTCTGCCTCCCTTGCGGGGTTCGGGCAGGGATTCGAGCTCACCACCCTTCAGGAGTCATACAAAGGCATCATCGGCGAGACCATCAAGGCTCCCCTCCGCTTCCGCAACACCACGGAAAAACCCATCACCCTCATCATCCGCAAAGTGACCGGCCAGATCGGCGGCACCCAAAAGAACTATTTCTGCGTCGACAACAACTGCCTGGATTCGAAGGTGGAGGACTACATCGTGAAGGTGGAACCCGGTCAAACCCTGAATAACCTCAACATTTCCCTGGAAGCCGGCTTTGTGTCGGGCCCCAGCACGCTGAAATATATTGTTTACAACAAGTCAAACCCGGGCCAGCCCGTGGAGTTCGTGCTCAACTTCGATGTGGAAGAAAAGCCCGAAAAACAGAGCCTGTACAGCTCGAAATTCATCACCCTGCACGACGTCTATCCCAACCCCGTGGTGGACCATGCGCAGGTGGAATACAAGATCCTGAACGACCAGATAAAAGCCAAGATCGTGGTACACAACCTGTTGGGTAACACGGTGGGCGAATACCAGCTTCCCAGCCTGGAAAACCTGATCCGGATCAAAGCCGACGACTTGAACGCCGGAATCTACTTTTACACCCTTTATATCGACGACGAGGGTGTGATGACGCGAAAGCTCATCGTGAAAAAATAAATCAACTTTTTGGGCCGCCCGTGCATCTACAGGCAAAAAAATGACGTTTTCCAGTTCTGGCTTCTTATGCTATATTTGCGGGCTTATGCAACGAGTATCCTTCACTATTCTTTCCCTAGCGCTGATTTTGATCGTGGCGCCTTCCTGTAGCAAATTCCGCAGGATTGAAAAAAGCGCGGATTGGCGCGTGAAATACGACGCGGCGTTGAACTACTACAACAACAAGAAAGACTATTACAAGGCTTCCGTGCTGTTCGAGCAGATCATCCCCATCGTCCGTGGCCTCCCGGAGGGTGAGAAAGTGCAGTTTTACCTGGCATATTGCCAGTTTTACGACAAACTGTACCTGCTGGCCTCCGAGCAGTTCAAGACCTTCTATGAAACCTATGGCCGCAGTTCCATGGCCGAGGAAGCGCGCTATATGTACGCATTTTCACTGTTTGAGTCATCGCCAAACGCCAACCTGGACCAATCCAGCAGCAAGGACGCCATGGCCGCCATGCAGTTGTTCCTGAACCGCTATCCTCAAAGCAGTTTCCGCGACAAGGCCATCGAGGTGATCGTGGCCACCCAGGAAAAGCTTGAAAAAAAGGGGTTTGAGAATGCCTACCAGTACTACCGCATGCGCAGCTACAAGGCCGCCATTGTGGCCCTGACCAACTTTAAAGACAATTTTCCCGATTCGAAATACCTGGAGCGTACCTACTACCTGGTGATCTCGTCGGAATACCGCCTGGCCGAGCAAAGCATTTATTCCAAGCAATTGGATCGCTACAAGGGCGTGGTGGATCATTATAAAGAATTCGTGGACCGCTTTCCCGCCAGCACTTACCTGGACGACGCAGAGAAGATGTATGGGGACAGCCTGGCCAAGATCAATAAATCAAAAAACAATAATTTGTAAGCATATGGCAGTTCAATCATCTGTAGTTACCCGCGATGTAGAGAAGATCGCATCCCAGACCGGCAACATCTATGAGTCGGTAGTGGTTATTTCGAAGCGCGCGCGCCAGATCGCCGTCAACATCAAGGAAGAGCTCAACAACAAGCTGGCCGAATTTGCCACCACGGTTGACAACCTGGAGGAAGTGTTCGAGAACCGCGAGCAGATCGAGATCTCCAAGTTCTACGAGCGCATGCCCAAGCCCACCACCACGGCAACGGAAGAATTCCTGGAAGAAAAACTGAACTTCCGTCTCCGCGGCGAAGACGACACCAAGGTCGAACTTTAATCGCGGCGAGCCATGCTGAAAGGCAAGCGGATCGTGGTCGGAGTATGTGGGGGCATCGCGGCGTATAAGTCTGCCGTGCTCGTGCGGCTCCTGGTCAAAGCCGGGGCCGACGTGCAGGTGATCATGACGCCCGACGCCCACGAATTCATCACGCCGCTCACACTGGCTACGCTTTCCAAAAAGCCCGCCCTCACCCACTTCCAAAAAGCCGACACCGGCGAGTGGAACAACCACGTGGACCTGGCCTTAGCCGCCGACGCCATCGTCGTCGCGCCCGCCACGGCCAACACCTTGGGCAAAATGGCACACGGCCTTTGCGACAACCTGTTGCTGGCCGTTTACCTATCGGCCCGCTGCCCGGTTTTTATGGCCCCGGCCATGGACCTGGACATGCTGCAGCATCCGGCCGTCAAGGAAAATCTTAAAAGACTCAAAAGCTTTGGCAACCACATCATCGACTCCACGTTTGGCGAACTCGCCAGTGGGTTGGTGGGTACCGGTCGCATGGCCGAGCCGGAGCAGATCGTGCAGCACCTGGACGATTTCTTTATTCCCCAACAAAAATTGGCCGGCAAAAAAGTGCTGGTCACCGCCGGCCCGACCTATGAAGCCCTGGACCCCGTGCGCTTTATCGGCAACCACTCCAGCGGCAAGATGGGATTTGCCATCGCCGAAGCGCTGGCCAATGCCGGCGCCGACGTGGATTTAATTGCCGGCCCCACGCAACAGCATACAGAAAATCCCCGCATCAGCGTTAAGCATGTAACTTCTGCTGAAGACATGTACAACGCCTGCACCACCCTCTTCCCCGCTGCCGACATCACCGTGTTGGCCGCAGCCGTGGCCGACTACCGGCCGGCTGTGGTGGCCGATCAGAAGATCAAAAAGAAAGACGACGTCTTCAACCTCGAGCTGGTCAAAACGCGCGACATCGCCGCTTCGCTGGGCAAGCTGAAACACAACGGGCAGATCGTGGTGGGCTTTGCCCTGGAGACGGAACACGAGCAGGACAACGCATTAAAAAAGCTGGAGTCCAAGAATTTTGACCTGATCGTGTTAAATTCGTTGCGCGACAACGGCGCCGGCTTCGGCCACGACACGAACAAGATCACCATCCTGGACCGGAAAAATGGCGCCAGGGCATTCGATCTGAAAGACAAGAACGCCGTAGCACAAGACATTGTGGAGGCCATCATCGAAAAACTGCATGATTAAGCGTGTTCTTCTTTTGTGCATCACCCTCTGCTCATTCGGTTTCGGATGGGCGCAGGAACTGGCCTGCACGGTCACCATCAACTCCACGCAGATCGCCACATCCGATCGCGGCATCTTCCGCGACATGAAGACCGCCATCGAGCAGTTCATGAACTCGCGCAAATGGACATCCGATTCCTATAAGGTCTACGAGAAGATCAACTGCAACATGCTGATCACCATCACCAAGATGCCCTCCGTGGGCAACTTCACGGCCTCCGTGCAAATCCAGGCCGCGCGCCCGGTGTATGGCACAAACTACTCCAGCCTCATCTTCAACTTTGCCGATCGCGACTGGGAATTTGAATACATCGAATCTCTTCCCCTTGAATTCAACGACAACACCTATACCACCAACCTCACCTCCATGCTGGCCCTGTATGCCTACATGATCGTGGGCGTCGACGCCGACACGTTTAGCGAATTGGGTGGCACAACCTACTTCCAGAGAGCGCTGGCCGTGGTCAACAACGCACAGCAGTCCAACCGCGCCGGCTGGCAGGCCCTGGGTGGCAACAACCGGAGCCGCTATTGGATCGTGGAGAACTACAACAACGCGCAGTCGGTTGATCTTCGCAAGGCCCTCTACGCCTATCACCGCCTGGCCCTCGACAACTTTGAGAAAGACCCCGACAAAAGCCGTGAGATCATCCTCAAAAGTTTGCGCGACGTGAAGAAAATGCGCGACATCAACCCTTCGTCTATCCTGGTCATCAGCTTTTTTGATGCCAAGGGCAAGGAGTTGTCCAATATTTTTTCCAGCGGCAACATCCAGGTCCGCCGGGAGGTCTACGACATCGTGACAGCCATCGATCCGTCCAACACCCGGGCGGGATATAGCAAGATGATCGAGAACTGAACTCCCCTTGCCGGTGTTTGGATTCATGCGCCGATTTCGGCAGTTTTGCTGATCCTAAATTTCTCATGAGCACCAAACAACTACGTCTCAGTGATGCCGTGCAGATCCGGAAACGGGTGGCCGAATTTCTGGGTAAAAAAATTAATATTGTGCTCACAGACAACACCGCCATGTTTGGCGAACTTACCGACGTGAACGCCACCGAGATTAAGCTGCTGAACATGCGCCTCAAAAAAATGACCTACCGGATCGACACCATCGCCGAACTCTATTTCGACACCTTTGCCTGAATGCTGAAGCATATCACCATACAAAACTATGCGCTCATCAAACACCTGGAGCTGGAGCCCTCCCCGAGCCTCAACGTGATCACGGGCGAAACGGGTGCGGGCAAGTCCATCATGCTGGGCGCCATCGGCCTGCTCATGGGCAACCGCGCCGACACCAAGGTGTTGTGGGACGAAGAACAGAAGTGCATCATTGAAGGCTCGTTCGCCATCAAGGAATATAAACTCAAATCCGTCTTCAAAGCCGAAGACCTCGACTACGACGACACCACGGTGATTCGAAGGGAGATCAGTCCCGGCGGAAAGTCGCGGGCGTTCATCAACGACACCCCCGTGACGCTGGAGGTGATGAAACGCATCGGAAATTTACTGATGGACATCCACTCCCAGCACGAAACGCTGCAACTGGGCCAGCAAAGCTTTCAACTCCGGTTAATCGACGCCTACGCGGGCAACCAGGCCCTGCGCGAACAATACGCAACGGACTGGCAAGCCTATGTGAAAGCCCGCAAAGATTTCGAGACCCTGAGCGCCGAAGCCGACACCCTGCGACAGGATGCCGACTATGTGCGTTTTCAATTGGATGAACTGAACCAGGCCCACCTGGAAGAAGGCGAACAGGAAACGCTGGAATCGGAAGTCAAGGTGATGGATCACACCGGCGAAATCAAAAGCGCCTTCAACCAAATCCTCGATGCCGTGACGCTCTCGGATTTTGCCGCGCGCGTAAAGTTGAGCGAGGCACGCGCTGCTCTGAGCAACGTGTCTTCCTATTCACCCGCCTATGCCGCCTTGTTGCAACGCCTGGAAAGCGTGCTCATCGAACTGGACGACATCATGGGCGAAATTGAAAGCGAAGAAGAGAAGATCGAGTTCGACCCCCAACGCGCGGAGTTTGCCAAGGAAAGGTTGAGCACGATCTACAAACTGCTCAAAAAACATAAAGCCGAAGACCTCAAGGCGCTGCTGGCCATCCAGGAAAGCTTGTCGCAAAAAGATGCGCTCACGTCTAACCTGGACGAATCGCTGGAGAAGGCCAAGCAAGATTATGAGGCCGCGCTCAAAGTGGTGACGGCCACGGCAAAAAAGCTCACCGACTCGCGCACGAAAGTTTTCAACCCGCTTTGCAAACAACTCACGGCCCTGTTGCAGGAGCTGGGCATACCCAACGCCACGTTGCAAATCGACATGCAGCCGGCCGAGCTGTCGGCGCAAGGTGCGGATCGCATCGATATTCTTTTTAGCGCCAACAA
Source organism: Chryseolinea sp. (assembly GCA_036525235.1). GTDB lineage: Bacteria > Bacteroidota > Bacteroidia > Cytophagales > Cyclobacteriaceae > Chryseolinea. The sequence goes on from DATDAV010000250.1 coordinate 26,728, forward strand.
AGGTGTGGCCCCACGTCCGCTGGCGCAGGTGGCATCGGGGGGAGAGTTCTCGCGGCTCATGTTCAGCATCAAATATGTGATGGCCGAAAAGACCGCCATGCCCACGCTCATCCTCGACGAGATCGACACCGGTATTTCGGGGGAAGTGGCCATGAAGCTGGGTACGCTCATGAAGACCATGGCTACACGCCACCAACTGATTGCCATCAGCCACTTGCCACAGATCGCGGCCAAGGGCGATGCGCATTATTTCGTCTACAAAGACAACACGTCATCCAAAACCATCAGCGCCATCAAAGTATTGAGTGCAGAGGATCGCGTGCAGGAGATCGCCAAGATGATCGGGGGTGCCAAGCCCTCGAAGGTGGCCCTGGAAAATGCGCAAGAGTTGCTGGGGAAATAGCGCACCCAACGGTTCCACTACTCGTTTGTGGACACGGGTTTCTTTTCTGCTTCCCGCTCGAATTCCTCTTCCAAGCGGCGTTCTTCTTTCACGCGGCGACCCAGGGTTCCCTGGAAGCGCCTCCAAAATCCTTCGCGGTCTTTGATCGATATGAAGTCCGGGCGGTAAGCACTCGTGGTGTCGATGACGGGGAGCGGCGTGTCTTCACGATCCAAAATATCGTAGACCACGGGGATGGATTTCACGCCGGGACAATACTTTTTTGAAAAGCTTTTTAAAACACGCGACTGGAACGGATCGGTAGCCAGGGCGATTTTTTGAAAGCCCATTTTCTTAGCCATCTTCCAGGAGTAGTAGACGTTTTCCGTGCTGTGCTCCGCCCTGGTTTCGGCAAAGGTATGGTCCGGGGGTATGCCCAGCGAGTCGGCCATGGTCTTCATCACGATGCTTTCTACAAAATGGGTGTATACGGCCGAGCCGGAGAAAATAATATTTTTGGTGAAGCCGCTGTCGTAAAGATGCTTGGCCCAATAGACGCGCATGCGCATGATCGAGGTCGTATTTTCTTTTTCGTAGGGAACGCCCGGCACGATCACCACATCAAATGGTTTGTCTTTCTTCGCCTGCTCATAGGATTTTTTGGCGTAATGCGATAATGAGCAGTGGGTTAACAACAAGGCCACGGTCAGAAAGACGTGGAAGTAAATAAATATCCTCAAAAACTTTTTCAAACGTTGCTTCATACGTCATCCATTTTATTTTACCTCCTTGCCCCCCGCCAGAGTCAATTTCCAACCCGTGTCGTATTCCAATTCGCCTTCGTCTACCATGTCGCGGATCACGTCCACAAAGAGCTCGTGGTCGCGGGGAGCAATGAGCTCTTCCACTTCTTCCACGGTGAGGGGTTTCTTTTTTAACACGGTGAGCACTTCACCGTGGATATCTTCGAAGGCGTGAATATTTTCGTTTTTCCGGTTTTGTACACAGACATCGCATAGGCCGCAGACTTTAAACGTCACTTCGTCAAAATAATCCTGTATCACCTGCATGCGGCAGCGGTGGGTGTTGGTCACGTAGCCGATCATGGCATTCATCTTTCCCAGGATGAGCTGGCGGCGTTCTTCCATGCGCTGGAGGTTTAACGGAAGACGGTCGGCATCCTGACGGGGCATCAGAAAGGTTACCTGGGGTTTATCTTTTGCCGGCTCATAAATTAAAACCCGTAAACCGTGAAGATGTTCCAGCATCTTATACATTTCGCTGCTGGAAATTTTCAACGCCTTGGCCAACTGGGCTTCCGATATATTTACAAAACCCGACATCAGCTCGCCACCGTATAGCCGGAGCAACATTTTTATGGCCGAGTCGAACTTCGCATTGGCCACCTGGAACTCATAGAGCTTGCCCTTGTCCAGGGATAGGTGCAATCGCGAGGGGCTGTAGTAGCTTTCGTTGAATTGGATCAGGCCTTCTTCTTCCAGCTTCTTCAGACCGGCGTACACTTCCGTGGCTTGCAGGTGGAAACGCTCCACAAACTCGTTCAGTTCGAAATTATAGCTCTGGCCTTCCGCGCTGCCTTCGGCCAACTGGTAATAGTTGGCCAACGCCTGGTATACTTTTTTCAAATAGGCCGGCGAGGGTTGCGATTGCTCCACTTTTGTTTTAAGGTTCACCAGGTCGGCTTCCTGGTAGATCACGGCTGCATAGGCCCGGTGTCCGTCCCTGCCGCCGCGGCCCGCTTCCTGGTAGTAGGCTTCCAGGTTTTCGGGCAGATCGAGGTGAATGACCAGGCGGACGTCGGGTTTGTCGATGCCCATACCGAAAGCGTTGGTGGCCACGATGACCCGCTTTTCATTTTTGATCCATTCTTCCTGGCGGCGCCCGCGCTCCTCAAAGTCGAGGCCGGCGTGATAGAAGGAAGCGGTGATCTTTTTTTTCACGAGCCAATCGGCGATGTCCTGCGTGGCTTTGCGCGAGCGCACGTAGATGATGGACGAGCCTTTCACCTTGGTGAGGATCTCCAATACTTTGCGCTCTTTGTTTTCCGTATGGCGAACGACGAACGAAAGGTTCTCGCGGGCAAATGATTTTTGAAAGACGCCGGCCGGTTCTTTAAAGGCTAGCTTCTGCATGATGTCGTCGCGCACCTGTTGGGTGGCGGTGGCGGTGAGGGCGATCACCGGCACATTGGGTTTCAGTTCGCGCAGCGACGCGATCTTTAAATAGGATGGCCGGAAATCGTAGCCCCATTGTGAAATGCAGTGGGCTTCGTCCACGGCGATCAGGCACACCTTCATGCGCTTCACGCGTTCGATAAATATCTCCGTGAGCAAACGCTCCGGCGACACATACAGGAATTTGGTCGTGCCATACACGCAATTGTCCAACAGGATGTCGATCTCGCGGCGGGCAAGGCCGGAGTGGATGGCGACGGCCTCGATCTGGCGGCGCTTCAATTGCTCCACCTGGTCTTTCATGAGGGCGATGAGCGGGGTGATCACAACGCATATGCCCTCCATCAGCAACGCAGGCACCTGAAAACATACGGATTTACCTCCACCGGTGGGCAACAGGGCCATGGTGTCGTTGCCCTGCAATACGGAATTGACGATATCCTCCTGCAGGGGCCGGAACTGGCTGTGATTCCAGTATCGTTTCAGTATAGTTTGAGGGGTTTCCAACGAAACGAAGATAGCCGAAAGGTTGCGCTATAAAAAAAGACCCGGCAAGTTTCGGCCTGCCGGGTCTTCCTCAAATGGGGTGATGTTTATTTTGTTTGCGACTGCATGAGCTTCACGCCCGCTTCGCCCATGTGTTTGAACAATATGGCTTTGTACTCCCGGCTGTTGGTGTACCCGCCGTTTGCCGCAAAGAATTCTTCGAAGACCGGCGCCCAGTCGGAGCCCGAGGGCATAATGAAGCCGAATTGTTCTATGGCTTTGTCGGCTACGGCGTGGCGTTTTATGCTTTTCTTCATCTGGACGGCTTCCAGGTAGAAAGCCAGGTCCAAATAGGCGAGGCCTTTGGGATCGGCCAGCATTTTTTCCAGCGATTCCTGGCTGGTAGTGGTGTAGGCAACCTTGAGATCGGGAAAATATTTTGTTTTCAGATCCACAACGCGTTGTTCATTGACCGTACCCTTGGCCGTATAGGCGGTGAGATCCGAAAACGTTTTGGGCATGTCTTCCAGTTTCGACAGCGTGGATATTTTTCCCTGCGTCACCAGGATGGCAAAGTTCGTGATGAAGGGCGGGCTGAATTTTACTTCTTTTTTCCGTTCGTCGGTAATGGTGATGTTACCCATACCCACTACGCCTCCCTTGGAAATTTTCACTTTGTCGTACATGCCCTTGAAGTTCGAGCCATCGCCCACAAATTTGGATTCGACGGTCACTTTTTTGTTCTCCTTCACCCAGGTTTTGAAGTCGCCCATGATGTCGATACAGATGCCCGCGAGCTGACCCGTGTTATCGATGTATACGAAGCTGGGGGTTTGCACGTAGGCCAGCGAGAGCGTGCCTTTTCCATTTTTCTTGGCTTGTTTCCAGGTGTCGGCCGAGTAGGATTGCGCCAGACACGACCCGGCGCCTAACAGGATGAGAAAAGTAAATAGGGATTTCATGGTTAAGGTAATTCAATCACGAGTTTAGAGGTTTCGTCTCTATAAATTCCGGTGGGCGTAATATCGGTGTGCGTTTTTCCGAATAATTACGGGATTACCCCTCATTTTTTTCTTCTACCAGGTGATTTTTTCTTTCTTCAGAAAGGCGTCTACCCCACGCTTGCAATCCCCGGTAGCCCGCGCGGTAGCATTGGATTCGGCTGCAAACGTTAGCGCCTGTTCGAGGGGGAGATCCTGCACGCGGGCGATCATTTGCTTGGTTTGCATCATGGCTTGCGCAGAGTTGGAGCGGATGAGTGACGCGGCGAAGGCGATGGTCTCCTGTTCCAGGTTTTCCTTCGGGATGATGCGGTTGATGAGCGAGAGACGCAAGGCATCTTCGGCGGTGATCAGCTCGCCGCTGAGGAGGAGTTGTTTTGATCGGGCCTCGCCGATCTTGCGCAATAAAAAGATCATGACGATGGCAGGGATGAATCCAATTCTTACCTCGGTGTAGCCGAACTTTGCCTCGGGTACGGCAAACACAAAGTCACATACCGTGGCCAGTCCGCAGCCGCCGGCCAACGCGTGGCCTTGCACCTGGGCAATCACTACCTTTTTTAGCGTATAGATCTGCAGAAATAATTCTTTCAAATGATTCGAATCGGCGAGATTCTCCTCGTACGAGAAATGCTGAAGCTGCTGCAGGTAGCCTAGATCGGCACCCGCGCAGAACGCCTCCCCTTGTGCTTTGAGGATGATGATCTTTACGGTGGCGTCCATCTCCAGGGCGGTGAACGCCGCTTTCAACTCACTCACCAACTCGAAACTCAGGGCGTTCCGTTTTTCGGGCCGGCTTAGGGTGATGGTTCCGATGCTTTGGTCTGCGCTGTACTGGATATATTTCATGTCTTTTGATTAAGTCACTCTGAAGGTTACTGATTTTCTAACGATCATATCGATCGATCAAACGCACCGTCGTGCCACACGGAATAAACCGGCTGGCTCCGTTCTTTCGCTTGCTCCAACAACTGCCTGGAAAGATAAAATTTATTGCTGCTGTCGATGATGATTTGTTTGGCAGAAACCTTTGACAACACCGAAGAGAGATCGCGCACGGCATTGTGACTGAGGATCAGATAATCGACCTGCATAGCGGACGGAAGCGAAAACTCCCTGTCGGAAATACGCAGAATAGACTTGCTGTGCCATACCATCAGCGTGCAGCCCTTCCATTCCTTTGTAGGTGGATTGCGTGCGGTTTCCTGCGCGCCGTAAATGATCCGGTTTGGGGCCAGGTGAAATTTTACTTTCGATCGATCCTGGATCAACGCCGTGTCGCCCCAGCTAAAAACGGTTCCCTCGTTCATCAGGTCCACGGCCGTATAACCCGAGACTTTATAGATCGTTACGCGTTGCTGATCGATTTGTTCCCGCACATACATTCCCTGGAGCACGGCAAACCCCACGGCGGCAAAACAAGCCGTGACCAGCCACGACATCCTCTTCGTTTCCAGCAACCGGACGAGACAGAGCAACGTCGCGGTGAGCAACGCAAATTGCACGGGCGTGATGTAGACGTTATCGATCTTACTGTAAGGCAAATTCTCCACTCCGAACACAAACCCATTCATCACCTGCACGATCCACCCCAACGCCATCCCCAAAAAACCGGCTATCACCGGCATAGCGCTTACCGCCAACAACACCAGGCCGACGATGAGCACGCCAAACGAGGCGGGAATGACCACGAAGTTTGCGATCAGAAAATAATTTGGAAACTGATGAAAGTACAACAACCCCACCGTGAACGTAGCAAACTGCGCCGCCAGGGACACGCTGCTCACTTTCCAGACTTCATCCCACAACCTGCCCTTGGGTTCCCACAACGCGTAGATGCCAGGTTGAAAATAGACGATGCCCAATAGCGCCAGGTAAGAAAGCTGAAAACCCACCGACATGATCATGAACGGATCGACCAGCAACAAACAAAATGCAGAGGCGGCCAGCGTGTTGTAAATATTCATTTGCCGGTTCATAGGCCTGGCCAACGCCATAAACGAAAACATGGTGACCGCCCGCAACACGGAAGGCGAAAGCCCTGTCACAAACGCATAGCCCCAAAGCACAAAAATGCTGACAACGGCCAAGATCCATTTGCCCGAATAAGTTTTCTGAAGTGGACGCAACACCAGTAACAGCAACCAATACACAATGCCCACGTGCAATCCCGAAACCGACAACACGTGTAACGCTCCCGTGGCAGCATAGGCCTGCAAAACCTCATTGTCCAGCCCATCCGTTACACCCAGCACCAAAGCCGATGCCAGTCCGTATTCGCGTTCGCCGGGCACAAAGCGACGGATCACACTGTCGGCCCAAAGCCGCACGGCGATGGCGTGGCGCATCAAAATGCCAGAAGGATCGTAATCAATACGCTGCACATCGCCGGCATGTACAAATTGTTGATGATAAATTTGCCGGTACGAAAGGTATTGCCGGTAGTCGAATTCTCCCGGGTTGCCGGGCGCGGGTATGGATTGGGGTGAGCCTTTCAAAAGCAGAACATCGCCATACGCAAAAGGCTTTTTAAAATCCTGCTTGGAAAGATAGAGCAGCACGTTGCCTTGCCGGGGCATCCAATGGCCGGCAGAGTTGACTTCCCGCACGGCGACCTCCAATTTCCAGGATTTACTTTTCTCTTCCGCTGGCTTGGTCGCCACAGCCGTGTAGTATGCCACGGGCGTTTTCAGATGAAGAAAATGCGCGTCGCTTCGGGAGGCGGTGTGTTGGAGCGCGATGCTAAAACCGGCGACAAAGATGGCCAGCAATCCGAACGGCCCGGGGTTGAGTTGCCAGCGGCGATAGGTCAACGCCAGCACAAAGTAAACAACGATGAGCGCCACCAACAGGGTTTGCGCCACCAGCGCGTCGATCACGTCCGGGAGATGGATGGCCAGCAGGATGCCGCCACATAAAAATACCACCATGCGGACGAAGGCGTAGGGTATCCAACGGTTCATGAAGAAAGGTAGTAAAATTCCGTCAGGAACTTTCCTTACCGTAGGCTTCGATGATGTCGCGCACGAGGCGGTGACGCACCACGTCCTTCTCGTTGAGTTCCACGATGCCGATGCCCTTCACGTCTTTCAGGATGCGCACCGCTTCCTTGAGACCGGAGCTTTGCCGTGTGGGCAGGTCGATCTGGGAAGCGTCGCCGGTGACGATCATTTTGGATTCGGGGCCCATGCGGGTGAGAAACATTTTCATTTGCATGGGTGTGGTGTTCTGCGCTTCGTCCAGCAGGATGAAGGCGTTGTTCAGCGTGCGACCGCGCATGTAGGCCAGGGGTGCGATCTCGATGATCTCGCGTTCCATGTAGAAGCCCAGCTTCTCGAAGGGGATCATGTCGTTCAGCGCATCGTATATGGGACGCAGGTACGGATCGATCTTTTCCTTCAGATCGCCAGGCAAGAAGCCAAGGTTTTCTCCGGCTTCCACAGCAGGACGCGTGATGATGATCTTCTTCACCTGTTTGTTCTTGAGCGCTCTCACGGCCAGGGCCACAGAGATGTAGGTCTTGCCGGTACCCGCCGGGCCGAGGGCAAAGACCAGGTCGTTGTCTTTCACCAACTGCACGAGTTTGAGCTGGTTGGCGGTCTTGGGCTTGATGGGGTTGCCTTTTGTGCCATAGACGATCACGTCTTCGGCGGCCTGGTGTTCGGCCTGCACAACCTCATGCTCGCGCTCGATGTAGGCTTGCACGTTTTCTTCCGTGATGCGGCCATACTTGTGATAGTGGTCCACCAGCGAGGTGAGCACATCGTCGATCTGGCCGATCTCGGCGGTGGGTCCTTTGATCAGTATTTGGTTGCCGCGTGATATGATCCTGCTTTTGGGAAAGGCTGCCGACAACGTGTCGATGGTCTTGTTCTCGATTCCCAGGAAGTCAACCATGGAAATATTTTCCAGTGTAACTACTTTTTCGGTCAAATGAATAAGGATTTAGAGTAAAAGCAATGTGGCTTAAAAATGTTTACTTTGCCATACCAAAATTAACGAATATCTGCGGTAGCATCAACCATGGCCATTGTTACGCTTCTTACGGACTCCGGCGAAAGTGATCACTACGTGGCCGCGGTCAAAGCCCGGATCATCAGTATAAACCCCGGGGTGCGGGTGGAAGACATCAGCCATCACATCAAACCTGCAGACATTGCCCACGCCGCCTTCGTGTTGCGGGCTGTTTTCCGCGATTTTCCCAAAGGCACCGTTCACCTGGTCGGCGTAGATGCAACAGGAAACCGGGGCGATGCGTTCATTGCCTTGCAGTTGGAGGACCATTTTTTTGTGGGGTGCGACAACGGCCTGTTTGGCCTCATCAGCGAAAAACCCCACCAGCAACTGGCCGAACTGAATGCCATCGCCACCGTGAGCACCACTTTTCCCGAACGTGACATCTTTGCGCCCGCGGCCGCCAAACTGGCCAGCGGCGTGGCCATTACCACCCTGGGCAAGCCCATGCCGGCGTTCAAAAAAATGATCGACCGCCAGATGAAGGCCACCAAAAAGCAGATCACCGGCAGCATCATCCGCGTGGACAACATGGGCAACCTGATCACCAACATCAGCAAAGAAGCATTCGACGTGCTGAGCCAGGGAAAAGTATACACCGTCCAATTCGGGGGCGAAAAATTCCGCCGCATCCAAACCCAATACAGCCAGGCCGAGCAAGGCGAATGTTTTATCGTTTTCAACAGCCTGAACCTGCTGGAGGTCGGCATCTACAAGGGAAACGCTTCGGAGTTACTGGGTCTTGGTTATGGGGGGACAGTGAATATTATCTTCGAAGAGTGATCGAACAAACGATCAGGCTACAACAAGGTCCAGCCCATCCGTCTTTTTGTCGCAAGCCATAAAAATTGAATCCACATGCTCATCCGAATCGTCCGCATGCATTTTAAAGAATCCGGGGTCGAGGAATTTCTCGCCGTCTTCAACCGTCACAAAGCCGAGATCCGGAATTTTGAAGGGTGCTCGCACCTGGAGTTGCTCAAGGATGTTGATGCGTCCCATACCTACATCACCTATAGCTACTGGCGCGATGCCGCGGCGTTGGAACGCTACCGGCAGTCGGCACTGTTTGAAAGCGTGTGGGGACGAACAAAGGGATTGTTTTCGGATCGGCCCCAGGCGTTTTCGGTAGAGAAATTTATTGACGTGCCGGGGACTCGCTGAGGATATTCTGACGGGAACCCAGCGATCCATGCGCAAAAAAAAAGAAGGCTGCCCGTCGAGAGCAGCCTTGCATTTTTTTAAATTATCTTCAAGCGTTTTCTCCGCTACTTCTCAATGCAATTAAACATCCAGTTTATTCCAAAGCGGTCGCTGAACTCTCCAAAGTAGGCTCCAAAAAACATGTCTTTCAAAGGCATCGTAACATTTCCACCTTTTGACAAAGCGTCAAAAAGTTTTTTGGTTTCGGCCCGTGTGGAAGGCTCCACGCAGATGTGCATGTTGTTGCCCTGTACGAGGGTCATTCCCATTTCCTTTGGCGCATCGGTAGCCATCAACACATGTCCGCCCAGGATGGGTAGCTCCACGTGTAGCACCATCTTCTTTATCGCGTCGGGCACCGGGGGATGTCCCGATTCCGGGGGAATGTCGCCAAAACGTTTGATGCCTTCTCCGCTGAACTCGGTTCCAAAAACGGACCGGTAAAATTTGAAAGCCTCTTCCGTGTTGCCCGGGAAATTCAGATAAGTTGTTACCCGCGGTTTTGTATTCGTCTTTAGTTGCTTGCGAATTTTGAATTGGGCTTGCAGGTATTGCTCCAGGTTTCCGAGCGCCATCGTGAAGCCGGTTTCGAAGCCCATCGCCAGTAGCTGCTGGAGGCTAGCCTCGCTTGCCGACGTGATCTCCACTGTGATCTCCGTTCCGCTGCCCATCGCGCGAAATGCAATCTTCCAGCGCGTCTCGCCGAATTCCTTATTTTTCACACCATTTTCATCAACGAAATAGTCCGTGGTCTCGAAGCTTTTCTGAAAATCGATCTTCTCAAAATCCACTCTTGCCCAATGCCGCTCGTTGTTGGGACCCAGCATGGAATAGAGCCAATGGCCACCTTTTCTGAAATCCATGGTTTTGGTTTCCGCCCTCCAGGGTCTGGGTGCCCACCATTGATCGAGCAATTCGGACTCGGTCCAGGTGAGCCAAACCAACTCGGGCTCGGCCTCAAAATACCGGGTGATCGTGATCTTTTTGTTTGCCAAGTCTTTCACGACTTGTGTTTCTTGTGTTTCTGCATTACTTACCATGACGTTTTGATTTTAGTTGTTTTAAAACATTATCCAGTTGATCGAAGCGCTTCTCCCACAACCGTCGGAAAGGCTCCAGCCATGCGTCTACTTCTTTCATTTTTTTCAGATTACAGTAATAATAAATCTCCCGCCCCGATTGTTCTTGATTCACCAGTTGGCATTCGGTCAGGACCTTGATATGCTTTGACACCGCCTGACGGCTCGTATCAAAATGTTCCGCCAAGGCATTGGGCGTCATGGCCTGCAATGCAATGAGCGTCAGGATTGCCCGCCGCGTCGGGTCGGCAATCGCCTGGAATACGTCTCTTCGTTCGATCATATTTTTAATTAGCAACTATATGGTTGCAAATGTAAACGCAACTATATGGTTGCGCAAGCTTTTGGTTAAAATTTTTTTGAGGACCTCGTAATGCCTAATCCAAGGCGTTTTTGGTGATCGCAGGGCGATGTTTTCGGGGATTCTAATTCAGGATACCGTCAAAAATTCGTATGGGACATGCATGGATTCTCCAGGCGAAGCGATTCGCCGACGGTGATCGGATGGGTGATGATGGTAGATTAAGCGTTGCGGCTCATGGATATTGGAAGGTCATGTAATCCATGGTTTGGATCGTGTTGCCGCTGAAATCGAAGTATGCGCAATTGTCCAGGGTCGAGCCGGTACCCCACTGGTCTTTCATGCCCGAAGTGATCGCTCCAGGCTCCCAGGGGATGACACCCACACCGCCGCCTTGCTTTACTTCGGTGGTGAGCTTTTTCATCAAGTCATATTGGCCCTGGATGGTGAAGGGAAAACCGTTCAGGGGCTGGGCGTCGCCAAATAAGTTGTTGTAGCTGTCGGCGTTCTCGCGGGTCCAGGGATAGCCGGTTTCCAGGATGATCACGTCCTTGTTGAAACGCGCTTTGAAGCCGGCCACTTTCGTGGAGATATCGTCTATGGCCACCGTGGTGTGCCAGAGGGGGTAGTAGGAAAAACCGACCATGTCGAAATCGGTGACCAGGGCCTGGCTTTTTATATTGTCGAACCACCACTCCACATTTTTCGGATCGGCAACGTGCAGGATCACTTTTGTTTTGATGGATGCGGTGGCCGACACATCGCGTACGGCGCGTATCCCTGCATTCAAAACCTCACCGGCATTTGTCCATTGATTATTGCAGACGTTGCAAGACGGAAACCCGCCCGGTGCATCGGTTGACAACAGACCGCAGTTGATCTCGTTGCCCAGTTGGACCAGCTCCGGCTGCAGGCCTTTGCCCTGAAGATAATGCAAGGTCTTGAACGTGTAGTTGTAAACCGAGTCACTCAAAACATTTATCGATTTAATATCTTGCCAGGCTTCGGGTATGTATTGTTTTTCGGGATCGGCCCAGGTATCGGAATAGTGGAAATCAAGCAACACCTGCAGTCCCAGGGCTTTGGCGCTCGCGATGGTGCGTTCAACGTCTTTGATGTCGCTGTACAGCTGGGTTCCCTGGTCGCCATATTTCTCTTTTGTCCAAAGCGGGTTATTCCAAAGTCTTACGCGAACGAGATTCAGACCCTTGTCTTTGAAGATCTGGTAAGGATCTTTCACGACATTGTTTTCTTTATAAACGCCGCCGTGGTCGAGGATCTCGTTTACCCACGAAAGGTCAGCCCCAAAGTAAAAGCTACCCCCGTCGACGGGCGGGGGTTCGCTTTTAGAAGGATCGTCTGAATGACAAGCCATCAAACAAAATAAAAGAAGGAAAAGAAATTTAAATGCGTTCAAGTGTATTCCGTTTAGCGATTGTCATCCAGACCAAATTCAAAATGATGCTCTATTTTACATTCCTACTTCCAGGTTATACAAATCCACGGTGATGGTATACGACCCAGTCGTACCGGTGAATTTGAAATTGGAATCGTTCCCTCCCCCATTGATCAGCTGCGGACTGATGGTTCCTTCTTCGAAATAAGGAAAGTTACCAAAACCGGCGGACCAATCGGGTCTGTCGAAGAATCGGAATATGGAGTTGTTTGTGAAATTTGTCGTGCCGGTATATTTGCCGCCGCCGAGCCACGTCATTTTAAACGCATTGCCCAGGGTCCAAGCCTGGTCGTCGCCGATCAGGTAAAGCGTGGGTTCGTCTGCTGTTTCTACCGTGATGGTCTTGGTATTGACATTGACCACCAGTTTGTAGACGCCCGTCGTGCTGTTGAACAGGAAATTCGAATCGCCATCGGCGCCGTCGCCGAGCTTGCTATCGATCGTGCCGCTGCTGAAAAAGCTATAGCGATATTGATCTGCAGCCCAGTCCGGCGACACAAAGAATCTGAATTTTCCATTTTCCTGAAACTGTCCGATCACTTCGAATTCACCGCCACCAAGACTGTGCAGCTCCAAGGCCTTATTCAAATCCCAGCCTTGCGCATCGCCCATAATAAACAACGTCGGAGCCGACGCCGCTTCCATGGCGATGGTCTTGTTCTTTAAAGAAACCGTGACCTTATAATATCCCGAAGCACCGCCAAACAGAAAATTCGAGTCGCCATCGCCACCGTCCGACAACTCGCTGGCTATGGTTCCTCCACTAAAGAAACTCCATCCCCACTGTTGAGCAGTCCAGTCCTGCGTGGCAAAGAGCCGGAATTTGCCATTGTTCTGAAAAACACCGGTGGCTTCATAAGTGCCCGGCCCTGTGCTCTGCAGCACCAGCGCGTTTGCCAATGTCCAGCTCTGGGCGTCGCCTACAATATAGACCGGAGGAAATGTGGTGGCATAGGGTGTTACCGTGAGGTTGACTACGGTAGAGTAAACCGGCGCCACCTTGGCATTGACGGACGAACGAACCCGTACCTTGATGCCCGCCGCTTCTTCCGGAGGCAATCCCAATCCAAGCAACGCCTCGTTCAACGCACCCACGGTCATGGTCGCCGACGTGTTGTTTGCCGACGGGAGCGTGAAAGGATCCGAAAAATCTGATTCTGCTTTATCAATCTCGAGGGTGTAGTCCACCGCCGCTTCAAAGCCGTAGTCGGGCACAGACCATTTAAATGTTTCGAAATCTTTGTCGCTATCGTCATACGAAAGTGCGAACGTCGAACCCGAAAGGGGCTGCAGGGTGTTGGCCGCGACGCTTGCGTTCATGGTCACGATCTCCGTGTCTTCTTCGCAGGCCCACAAGACCAGGAGCGCAAACCCGAGTATGAAGGGTATAATTTTGTTTTTCATGTCGTTCATTTTTTTGGTTTACTCGCCACCGGGGTAGCCATCGTTTTGCTTCAGGGTTGGGTTGGCCGCCAGCTCGAAGGCGGGTATGGGAAACAGGTTCCTGAAGGCCTCTGTGGAGGAGCCTGCTTTGGTGTTTCCTTTCCACGACCACAAATAGTCGCTGCCCGTCAACAATCCATAGCGGATGAGGTCGGTGCGACGGTGGCCTTCCCAGTAGAGTTCGCGTGCTCTTTCGTCGAGGATGAACGACAAGGTTAACTGGCCGGCATTGATATTGCCGGAGTCATCGCCGAAGGCTCTCGCCCGGATTGCATTCACATAGTCGAGCGCCGTCGATGACGAGCCACCCGCGCCGCCACGTAACACCGCTTCCGCATACATCAGGTAAGCATCGGCCAGGCGGAACATGGGGTAGTCGGTATCCACAAAATCGATGCTGCCTCCGCTGGGTGCATTGCCGCCCGCCAGGGTTTTGTTTGTGAATTTTGTTATGGCATAGCCGTCGGTGAACGTGCCTACGTCGTCGATCTCCAGATTTTGGCCATCGGTGTGGAACATCGCGCGCGAATCGGTATCGCCGCTCGTGTCGGGAAATTTCGCAACAAATTCGGGGGTGACGCGATTTTGCGCCCAGCCGCTCGATACGCCGAAGTCGGCCGCATTCATGTTGCCGCCAATTTCACCGTGAATGATGTATGCCATGCCGCCATAGGTCTGCGTGTGCACCGCGTCGTGGTTGATGGTGAAGATCAGCTCGGGACTTGTGTTGTTGTCCGCCACAAAATTATGGCGGTACTCGGTCGAGAGCGTATAGGCATTGCGTGACAGTAATTTATTCAGGGCGGTGATACACTCGGTGTTTCTCTCCGTTCCAGAATAGACTTTGGCGTTCAGGTAGAGTTTCGCCTGCAGCATCCACAACGCGGCTTTATCGGCACGGCCGTATTCAAATTTTGGTTCGCCCAAGCCTTCCTCAATTTCCGTCAGTTCTTTTTCGATATAGGCATACAAATCTGTGCGCGTGGTCTGCTTTGGAAAAAACGATCCCGGCTCGTCGGCTTCCGTCACAAAGGGCGGGTTGCCAAAAAGATCGAGCGCATGGCTGTAGGCGAGGGCACGGATGAAGCGGGCTTCGGCGTGATACCTTTTTACTTCCGTATCCGTCGACGCCGCCGATGCGCGGATAAACTCATTGCAATAGGCGATGGTGAGCATCATGCGTGTATACAAAGCGCCGATGAAAGTATTGGTGGGCGTCCACGTTTGCCAATGCAGCGGGTGGATGGTGCCGTCTTCGGTCCAGGTGTAAACGGCTTCGTCGGTGGTCAATTCCTGGAGGTTCCAATAGCCCCTCAGGTAGATACCGAAGCCAATATCAAGGTTTGAAATATCCGGGTCGCTGCCCGGGCCGGATTGGCCGGCCACTACAAAGCTGGCGTATAGTTTGGCAAGCCCCATTTTATAATCCGCAGGGGTATTGTAGGCATACGCCGACGTTACCGAATTCGGGCCCAACGGCTGGGGATCGAGATCGCTGAAACAGGACGTGACCAGTGTGAACACCGTCAGCATCACTATCGTCATTTTAATGGATATGATTTTCATTGGAGTATGCATTAATAGGTAAGGTTTACACCCAGCATAAACACCCGGGCGCGTGGATAGATGTTGTTGTCGATGCCGGTGCTGACTTCCGGGTCGATGCCTTTGTAGTTCGTGATGAAGAATGCGTTCTGAACCGTCAGGCTCACACGCGCTTTCAGTTTGTCCGACAACATCGGCTTCACGTTGTAGCCCAGGCTGATGTTATCCATCTTGAAGAAGGAAGCATTTTCGATATAGTAGTCTGAAAAGGCCTGGTAGCTATAGAAGTCCGTGTCCTTTATGCGCGCGGGCATATTGGTGAAGAAACCGATGGACTGGTATAGGTTTGCGTAGTTGGCCGAGCCTGCCTGGATGCTATTGTACAAATAGTTGCCAAAGCTGGCGCGTCCCGAAAAAGAGAAGTCCCACTGTTTATAGTTCACCCGCGAGTTGATCCCGATCAGGTATTGCGCCTGCGGACTGTGCAACCTGTATTTGTTATCATCGCTTCCGGACACCACACCGCCCTGACCGCTGCGATCCACATACAGTCCTTCAATAGGTTTACCCGCGCTGTTGTATACTTGCTGCAGCACAAAGAAGCTGTTGATGGGATAGCCCACCTGGATGTTCTGAATGTACTGTTGCTTCCCGATCCCGCCGGCGCTGACGCCTTGATAGTTGGGATCGTCTGCCTTCAGCAGCTTGGTCACCGTATTGACGTTATGCGTGAAGTTTACGCCCGCGTTCCATTTAAAATTCTTTGTCTTCACCAGGGTCGAGTTCAACGTGATCTCGATCCCCTTATTTTCCAGGTTACCCACGTTGGTCGTCAGCACGTTTGAAAAGTTGCTTCCTCCGGGGATCGGGATAGCGTTGATCAGGTCCCTGGTCTTTCGTTGATAGACATCGATCGTACCCGAAAGCTTTCCGGCAAGGAAATCGAAATCAAGGCCGATGTCGGTCTGCGCCGTAGTTTCCCATTTCAAATTGGCGTCGTACGGTTGCGGACGGTAGGTGTTTGTGAACGCGTTTCCGAATTGGTATTGCGAGGTGGAAGAGCTCGACTGGTAGGTTGAGAGATACGGATAAGGATTATTCGAAACATCCTGCTGACCCGTCACACCATAGCTCGCCCTCAGCTTCAGATCGGTCAAAGACCTGACGCCGGACAAGAAGGCCTCTTTATTTATATGCCATCCCAATCCTACGGCCGGGAAGATCGCCCACCGGTTGTTTTTCGAGAATCGCGAAGAAGCATCGTCGCGGAACGACAAGGTGACCAGGTATTTTTCGTTGTAGGAATAATTCAATCGTCCAAAGAAAGAGAGCAGCACATTCGGGTTGGAGATGTACTGACGCGGTATCGGCTTTCCTTCTGCGTCGAGTGAATTGTCGCTAAAGATGGTTTGGCTGGCATTGCGGATAAAACTGGAGCCCTCGCGATCAAACCGTTGATAGGAATAACCGACGGTCACATCGAGGTTGCTCTTGCCGATGGCCTTGTTGTAGTTGGCGTACAAGTCCAGGAGTTTCGATTTATTTTCGCCCGTATAGTCGCTCAGTTGTCCTAATCCACTGGCATACGTAAAGGCAGCATCGGTAGGATTATTATTGTGGCCTTTCGAGCTTGAATAGTCAAAGCCCCCGTTGGCAGTGAGCTTTAATGCGGGCAAAAATTTAAGCCGGTAATCGATCTGCAGCGTCCCAATGCCGCGGTACACACTGGCGCGGTTGTCGGTCTGCATCAACAAGGCAACGGGGTTGCTGGTGGCCAGCGAAATGGGGTCGCCGTTCGGATCCATCGTGGTGGCCGAAGGAGGATTTACCCAGGAAAAGAAGCCTCCCCACCGCGTGCTGCCATTGTAAACAGGTTGTGTAGGGTCGAATGATACCGCCGAACCCACAGCGCTCGTGTTGCCAAAGTTCTGGTTGGTATGCGTGCCCTTGAACGACGCCGACACTTTCAGATCGCCATTCAGAAATTCGGGCGTCAGGTTTACGTTTAAAGAGTTTCGCTTAAAGTTTGTCGTTTTCAGAATACCGTCCTGGTCGGTGTGACCGTAGGATACGCGGTACGGAAAGTTCTTGACAGCACCCGACACGCTCACGTTGTGATCCTGAGTGAAGGCCGTCCGGTAGATTTCTTTTTGCCAGTCGGTGTTGGCATCGCCTAATCGTTCGGCGGCCTGTGCGGTGAGGCCGGGCACGTCGCCGCGGGCGAGCAGCTCGCTGGTGAGCGAACGCATTTCATCGCCGCTCAATACGTCGACATACTTCATGGGAGAGCTCAGCGAGAAATTTCCGTTGTAGGCAATCTGCGGCTTGCCCTCTTTTCCTTTTTTGGTGGTGATGATGATCACGCCGTTGGAAGCCCGGAGACCATAGATGGCGGTGGCCGATGCGTCTTTGAGTACAGTGAAGCTTTCAATGTCGTTAGGGTTGATGGAGGCCAGACCGTTGGATTGGCCCGTCACGGCACTTGCATCCAAAGGAAAACCGTCGACCACGATCAACGGCTCCTGGTTGGCCGATATGGAACCGCTACCGCGGATGCGAATGGTGGAGCCTGCGCCCGGAGCGCCGTCGGTGGTGCTCACCTGCACACCGGCGATGCGCCCGATCAACATATCCTGGGGCGAGGAGACCACGCCCTTGTTCAGGTCTTCGGGTTTCACGGCCACCACGGCGCCGGTCAGATCTTTTTTCTCATTCGAACCATAGCCCACCACGACAATCTCGCTCAACGCTTTCACGTCGGGGAGCAAGGTGATGGTGAGATTGGTTTGATTGGCGGGTTGGATCTCTTGTGTGGCATAGCCCACAAAAGAGAAGCTCAGCGTGCCGCCGTCCTTTACAGCGATGGTAAAATTTCCTTCGCCATCGGTGACGGTGCCATTGGTCGTTCCTTTTTCAAGGATGCTGACCCCTGGCAAGGCGCCGCCGTCGTCGCCGGACAGGACCTTGCCCCGAACGGTTTGCCCCTGGGCAAAAACACCGCCGGCCATGATCAGTAAGCCTAAGAGAGTGAGTAGTTTTATATTCATAAGCAGATTTGGTTTCAACCGTTTGCAAGTTCGATTCAAACGATTTCGGCGGGCGAAAAAAATTGCGCACAAATGGAAAGAAATCGGTCAGGACAACAGCAAAAAACCGGCGTTTATAAAAAAAATATCACCATCCGCCGGCGCTTTTCGGGCTCGAAAACCTCCAAATTCCTCTCGATTCACGACTTTTCGTTTAAGTCCGCCTTCCGTTCGCACGCAGCTGCCGCCCTGCCGTCCATCTCCCGCCCATTTCGGTTTTTGATGTAAAGCCGTAATTTTCAATGTGAAGGCAGCAAGTATGATCGGCAAAAGGATACGGGTTTCGGTGTTGATGGGGGTTGCGCTCTGCATCACGACCGTTTTATACGGTCAGTCTTTCTTTTTTTCAAACCTCTCGACGCGCGACGGACTGCCTTCGAACGTGGTCGCCACCGTGGCGCAGGATACCCACAATTATATATGGATCGGCACCGACAATGGCCTGGCGCGATACGATGGCTATGTTTTCAAAACCTTCCGGAGCGCCGACAATCCTCATTCGCTGCCGGAGAATGGCATTTGCACATTGTTGGCCGATGGCGATTCGTTGTGGGTGGGCACCTGGAAGGGACTGTGCCGGATCAACACACGCAACTTTCAGATCTCGCGCATCACGCAAGTGGGCAACGCCGCCATTCGCTCACTCTATAAAGACAAGAAGGGCAACGTGTGGATCGGAACGTTGAATGGCCTGTGGCAATATAGCCCAGACAAAAAATTCAAAGCCTACACCGTAGAGAACAGCAAGCTCAGTCACAACACGGTTCGCAGCATGTACGAAGATGCGCACGGCACACTTTGGGTCGGCACCTACGACAAGCTCAACCGGTTTGATGCTATCAAAGGCGAATTTCTGGCGATCGACCTGAAAGGAAATTACAAGCCCGAGCTCAAAAACAATTTGATCGTAGACATCAAACCCGTGAAGGATGCCGATTCGCTTTTGTGGGTGGGCACGGAAACAGGTTTGTGTTTATTCAATACACAAACCCTCCGCTATACGCATTTTGCGGGCAAAAGCTCGGGCTTCAGCAACGAGGTCATCAAACACATCTACACCGGCCCCGACGGTCTGCTCTGGTTGGGTACTGACTTTGGACTGAACCTGTTCGACCCAAAAACAAAAAAGAACACCATCTACTTTCACAATCCCCGGGTAAGCTACTCCATCGCCAACAACGTGATTTGGCAGATCTTTGAAGATTCGGGAGGAACGATTTGGCTCATCACGGCCAATGGCATCAGCAAAGCCAACAAAGACAACCAGAATCTAAGGTATCACGACGTGACCTACGAGTATGATCACCAGGCCATCGGCAACCAGGTGAAATCCATCCTCGTGTCGAAAAAAGGCATCGTCTGGATCGCCACCATTCACGGTGTGATCCGCATGGATCCAAAAACAGGCACACAAAAAATATTCGATATCGAATCCAAGGCTGCAGACCGCATCATCTTCAACAATGTTTTTACACTCGAGGAAGACGACCTGGGACGGATTTGGATCGGCACGGCCGGCGGCATCAATGTGTGGGACGACGAGAAGCAAACCATGCATGCCATCAGCGCCAATGCCGAAAACGGTCTCTCCTCCAACTACATCGCCCGGTTCATCAAAGGCCCCGATGGCTCGTTCTGGATCAGCGCCTGGGAAGGCGGTCTTTTCAAAATGGTGTCGGGGTTTGAAAAACTGGATAAGATCAAATTCGAATACGTCGCCGACTTCGGGACGGAGAAAATCATCTATGCCGTAAACGCCTTGTGGAGCATTCGCAACCACGAGTTGTACCGGATCGATCTGAACGCCTATGTGCCCAAAAAGATCGAAACCTTTAGCAAAGCGGCGAGAGGACAAAACATCAACAACCTGTACTATGCTCCCAAAGGCAGCATCTGGGCCGGGGCGCTGAATGGATTGATCGAATACCGGCTCGACACAGATTCGGCGCGTTTTCATCCCATCATCACCGGCAGCGATGTGGTGCTGAACAATTTCATCAGCGACCCCTCCGGCAACATCTGGGCTGCGACCGACAAATACATCCTGAAATACAATCCCCAAAACGCCACGCCGGAGATCTTTCCGTTGGACAAGGGCCTTCCCTTAAAAATGTTCTATGCCGGTTGCGTGGCCCGCAGCAAAGACAACGAGTTGCTTTTCGGAGGCGACAACGGCTTTGTGAGCTTCACCACCGACATCAAGCCCAACACCTATGAGCCCGATGTTTTTATCACGTCCATCGAGATCAACAACAAGCCGATCCAGCCCTTCCAGGAATTGAACAACCACACCACGCTCACGGAAGATGTTTCGTTCACGCCAGCCTTAACCCTCGACTATTCACAACGCTCGGTCACGTTCAGCTTTGCTTCGCTGCACTACTGGCAGCCCGACATCAATGTGTTTGCCTATATGCTGGAAGGCCTCGACACCGAGTGGACGTATGCATCGGGCACGAAAAATTTTGCCGTGTATTCCAACCTGTCGCCGGGCACTTATCGCCTCCGCATCAGGGCCACCAATAATTATGGCATCTGGAGTCCGAAAGAAGCCACCGTGCAGGTGGTGGTTCGTCCGCCGCTTTTCCTGAGCCCCGGCTTTATCGTGGCCTATGCTTTGATGGCGATCCTGGTCACCATCGTTGCGTTCCGGATCTATGGCGTGCGGTTAAAACTGAAGAACGAAGTGAAGATTGCCCGCCTCGAAAAAGAACATGCCGAAGAGATTGTTCAGGCCAAACAGGAATTCTTCACCAGCATATCACACGAGCTTCGAACCCCCATCACGCTCATCATTCCACCCATCCAACAGATCCTCAAACGGAACAACCTGGACGAGGAAGACAAGACCCTCATCACCATCGCTGAAAAAAATTCGCAACGGTTGCTGCGGCTCATCAACCAGTTTCTCGATTTCCGCAGGATCGAGCACGGCAACCAATCGCTGAAGCTAAGCTGGTTCGACCTGGTGCCCTTTTGCCAGGAACTCTACAACTTGTTTACCGACAAGGCCGCGCGCAGCGAGATCGATTTTATTTTTACCCCGCGCGTGGACGCGTGTCCCATTTGGGCCGACAAAGAAAAAGTCGAGATCATCGTGTTCAACCTGTTCTCCAACGCCTTCAAGTTCACCCCCCGCAACGGGCGGATCGAATTCATCATCGACGTCGAGCGAGACGCTTCCGACAAAGGCTCCGTCCGGTTGACCGTCGCCGATTCGGGTGTGGGCATTGCGCCGGAGGAGCACGCTAAAATATTCGAGCAGTTTTACCAAACCAACGACGCCCGGAAGATGGAAGGCGGCTCGGGCATTGGGCTCACACTGGTGTCGGAGTATACCAAGCTGCACCGCGGCGAGACAAAACTCACCAGCGAACCCGGGGCCGGAAGCACGTTCACCATCACCTTGCCCCTGGGCAACGACCACTTCCCGGTCGACCAGCAGGATGAAGGCCGCGAAGTGAACGTGCTCGCCACGCGCGCCGCCAATAGCCCGGGCGATTCGTATGAATTCAACCTGAGGTCGAACAAACCCCTCATCCTCCTCGTGGAAGACAACGTCGACATCACGGACCTTATTCAAGTATCGCTCAAAAACAAATACTGTTTCGTCACCGCCGAAAATGGGGAGGACGGGCTGCACAAAGCGCACACCTTGTTGCCCGAGATCATCATCAGCGACATCATGATGCCCGTCATGGATGGCCTGGAGTTTTGCCGGAGGATAAAACACGACAACAAGACGAGCCACATCCCCATCATCGTGCTCACCGCCAAGAGCCTGGTGAGCCAGCGCATTGAGGGCATCCGGATGGGAGCCGACATCTACCTCACAAAACCCTTCGAGATCGAATTGCTCGAAGCACACATCGACCACCTGTTGGAGCGCAAGAAGGAACTGGCGCAGTTCTTCAAAAATGAATTGATCACCGAACCCAAAATGAACCAGGGCGCCGAAAACGAAGACGACCGGTTCCTCAAGAAAGTGATGAACGTGATCGAGGCCAACATCGCGAGCCCGGACTTCAACGTGGAAATGATCGGCGAAGAGATCGGCATGAGCACCAGTCAACTGTACCGCAAGCTCAAATCGCTGACGCACCTGGGCGCCAACGAGATCATCAAGAAATACCGCATCAAGAAAGCTTCCCTCCTGTTGAAGAACAAGGAGGGCAATATTTCGGAGATCATGTATGAAGTGGGGTTCTCGAACCTTTCCTATTTCTCGAAGTGCTTCCGGGCCGAATTTGGGCTAACGCCAAAAGAATACCAGCAACGGGAAAGCAAACCATCGTACGACTTGCCGCAAAATCTGGAGACCGGTTATTCCTCCAAACATGCGAATATGGAGGAAGGAACGCCGATCAACGAATGATCCGTATTTTGATCTATTTTTTTCATTTTGTGCAGGATTATTCTCCACATACACGCCGGTTTAGAAATTACTTTGCACGACTAGACACAACCCGAAAATGAAAACGCTATTATCTCCCCTACTCCTCTTCCTATCGCTTCATAGCCTGGCGATACACGCGGGCGCCCCGGTGACCTCCGCCAACAGCCCCACGTCAGAAAAAAAAGCTCCCGTTTTTGTAAAGGGCGCCGACATCAGCTGGCTACCGCAAATGGAAGCCGGGGGCTATATTTTCTATGACGACCAGGGTAAACCGCAGGATTGTTTCCAGATCCTCAAAGACCATGGCATCAACACCATCCGCTTGCGCACGTTTGTCAATCCTTCCGACAATCCGCACAGCGGCCATTGCAGCAAAGACGAAACCATTGCTATGGCCAAGCGTGCACAGAAGTGGGGCATGCGGGTGATGATCGATTTTCACTATAGCGACAGTTGGGCCGACCCCGGCAAACAAGTAAAACCGAAAGCCTGGCAAGGCCACGGATTCCCGCAATTGCTCCAGGATGTTTATGACTACACCCACGACGTGATGAGCGGTCTAAAAGCCCAGGGCATCACACCCGAATGGGTTCAAGTGGGCAATGAAACCCCGGGTGGTATGATCTATCCCGAAGGCAGCACAAAAACGTGGGACAGTCTCGCACAACTCATCAACAAAGGATACGACGCCATCAAGGCCGTGAGTCCGAAAAGCAAAGTGATCCTGCACGTAGATCAGGGCAACAACATCCCACGGTTCAGAACCTGGTTCGACAATGCGCGTGCCCATGGCGCAAAATACGATGTGATCGGATTATCCTACTACCCCTACTGGCTCGACGGCAACCCCGACTACACGTTGAGCATCGACGATCTCGCAAAAAACATGAACGACATCTCGGCGCGCTATGGCAAAGAAGTGATGGTGGTGGAAGTAGGCGGCGAAGACCATAAAGTGCAAAACACCTTCGACATGCTCGTGGCCGTCATCAAAAAAGTGAAAGCCGTGCCAAACGGCAAAGGCCTCGGTGTGATCTACTGGGAGCCCGAGGGTGCCCAAAGCTGGAGTCGTTACAAGCTTAGCGCTTGGGGCAGCGACGGACGGCCCTCGAAAGCCATGGATGCTTTTTTGGAGAAATGACCTCGTCTGGGCGCTTTTTGCGGGAAAACATGGAGGGGGATATTATTTTTTGTTTGTAAATAGTGGTACGGAAGGTTTCACCTGTCCTCCTTGAAACCCCCATACCTATGAGATCCGCTTGCCTATTCATTTTGCTGGCAGGACTGCTGGCACAATGCCATGAACCCGACGACATCTCCAACCGGGACTACTATCCCCTCAACGAGAACACCGGCTGGGAATACTTGCGCCAATATTTTGCCACAGACGACAATAAAACGTTCCTCTGGGCCGACACGATAAAGCTGACCATTAAAGGCGATACCCTCCTGGACGGCATGACCTATAAAAGGGTAGTGAACGAACAGGGGACTATCAACAAAGCCCTGCGCAAGGAAGGAAACAAATACTATGGCCGGAACCACGAACTGTACGGAGGCTTTGCAAAAGAATACCTTTTTCTGGATGAAGACGCCTCGCTCAACACCACGTGGACGCATTATAAAGACAATGGCGACCGAACGGTCTACACGGTAGAGGCCGTGAACTCCAGCCGCAAGTACAACGGCATCACCTACACTGATGTCATGGAACTGCAAGTAGCGTATTACACCGGCGATGAGCTTCACTTCACGACAAGCCATTACTATGCCCGGGGCGTTGGCGAGATCTACGCTTTCTACCCGTACCCATCGTCGTTCACCTATAGCAACCTCGACATCTCGCTGTTGAAATACGCTCCGTGAGGCGCGCATGCCCGGGACATTTTTGCGCTTAATCATTTCGTTCACCAATAGACCAAAAACAAAGGAGGTTGTCACGAAAGACAACCTCCTTTCGTGATCAATCCGCTCTGGAACAAGATTTATTGCCCTCCGTTATCTTAAATGACCAGTTTCCTTGAATCATCGTTTCTTCCGTACTTGCAGGAAGATTTTAAATCGCACAAATCCTTTAATTTTATCGAATGACACTCACCAAAACCCAGGTCGCTATACCCAAATATGCTTTTGAACAAGATCCGGCCACAGGGAATCCGGTATTTCGGATCAAGAAAAACGATAGTGTCGTCAACTACCGGAAAGCCGATTTCCTGGTTCCCCATCGGAAGGATTATTATTTCATGGCGTTTATAAAAAAAGGTGGCGGCCGTCATTGGATCGATATGACGTCGTATACGATCAAGCCAAACAAATTCTATTTCACCATTCCAGAACAAGTCAACCTGAAAGAACAAGCTGCGCAAATTACCGGGGTGGTCATCTGTTTTACGAAAGACTTTCTTGCCTTGGATGAAAACCACTCCTTACGGAAACTTCCCATCATTGAAAATCCTCATCACGGACATGAACTGGATCTGAATCCGAAGGACATTGTGTTTGTAGAAGACATCCTGGAGAAGATTTATCTCGAATACAACGCGAAAGGCGAATGGCAAAGCAATATGCTCCTGGCCTATATGGAGGTGTTGTTGATTTACTTAAGCCGGCTCTACACCGAGCAGTTCAGTCAACCCAAAGAATCGCCTGACCGTCACCTCCTGAAAAAATATCTCTTGCTCATTGAAGAGTCCTATTCCGAATTTCATGAAGTGGCGGCCTACGCCGACCGGATGAATATTTCCGCGGGACATCTCAGCGAATTCATAAAAAAACAAAGCGGAAAGCCAGCCATTGCGCACATTCACGAACGTTTGATCCTGGAGGCAAAACGCCTGCTGCTCCACTCAGACGACTCGATTAAGGAAATCGCCTTTCAACTCGGTTTTGAAGACGCTTCTTATTTCAATAAGTTTTTCAAACGGCTCGCCTTGCAGACCCCGTTGCAATTCAGAATGGCCATCCGTGAAATTTACCTTTGAAACCGTAAAGAGTGCTGCTCCTGCCGGAAAGCTGAGAATACCTTTGTGCT
This sequence comes from Chryseolinea sp., assembly GCA_036525235.1. GTDB lineage: Bacteria > Bacteroidota > Bacteroidia > Cytophagales > Cyclobacteriaceae > Chryseolinea. The sequence continues at coordinate 52,346 of DATDAV010000250.1, forward strand.
GTTAAACCAACACTATGAAAACAGCACTGATCACCGGAGCCAACAAAAGCATTGGCTTTGAAGTTGCAAAACAACTCGCGCAAAAAGAACATTTTATCTACTTGGGCAGCCGTGACCTGAAGAAGGGCGAAGAGGCCGTTGCCAAACTCAAAGCCTTGGGATTGAACAACATCGAAGCCACTCAAATCGATGTCACCGACCTGGATTCCATCTCCGCGGCGGCGACCCGGTTAGGACAAAAGATAAATTCCCTGGACGTATTGATCAACAACGCGGGCATCAGCGGAGGTTTCCCGCAGAGCCCAACCGAAGTTGACACGGACTTTATCCGGAATGTTTTTGAGACCAACTTTTTCGGACCTATTGAAGTGACCCGGAAATTTATGGACTTATTGAAAAAATCAGCTTCGCCCAGGATCGTGAATGTCACTTCCGGCCTTGCTTCACTCACGCTCCACAGCGACCCTTCGTGGAAATACTATTCGGTGAAAGGTGCAGCCTATGGTCCTTCAAAAACGGCGTTGAATGCTTATACGATTGTACTCGCCCACGAATTGAAAGACACCAATTTTAAGATCAACGTTATTGATCCCGGCTATACCGCAACCGATTTTAATCATCATCGCGGACCCGGAAATGTGGAAGACGCTGCTCGCTTTGTTGCCAAGTATGCTTTGCTGGGCAATGATGGTCCTACGGGAAGATTCTTTAGTCTTGATTTTGAAGGGAATGATAATGAAAGTCCCTGGTAGGCTTCCAACAGAAAACTTCCAGCCATGCCACATCCAACAAGAAAGAGGCTGTCGTGAAAGACAGCCTCTTTTAATGATCGATCCCGGTGAAGGATCTGTCTGTGCCTGATTATTTCTTAGGATCGTCCGGTTTCTTAGGATCATCCGGTTTCTTCGAATTGTCCGGTTTTTTTGAACCGTCGGTTTTCTTCGGGTCCATCATTTCCATCAGCTTCAATCCGAGCAATCCTTCCATAGCGCTTCCGTTGCCGTTGGCACCGCTGCCGATGAGCACGTCGGGAATGAGTTTGATGTGGCCTTTGGACAGTTCCTCCGTGATCTTGTAGCGTGTGAAGTTCTCTCCGCCGAGGGCTTTCACCGCCAACTCGTAGGCTTCGGCCGTGGACTTACCGATGGCGAGAATCTTTTCCGCTTCAGCATTACCCGTCAGCGAAATTTGCTCGGCCTGTGCGGACGCGCGTAGCTTGATCGCTTCCGACTCGGCTTGCGCGCGTGCTTTCGTGGCCTCGGCTTCGGCATGGGCCCGCATCTTGGTGGCCTCCGCTTCCGCGCTCACCGACAGCTTCACGCTAGTGGCATCACCTTCCGATTTTTTTACGGTGGCATTCGCTGTGCGTTCGGCAATCTCCACGCTTTGTTGTGCCTTCACAATATCCTTCTGCATGTCGGCAATGGCAGTTTCTTTTTCCATGCCCTGCCGGGTTTCCTGCGCTTTCTTTTGTGTATCGTAAGTGACCTTCTGCTCTTCGGCAATTTTACGGTCGGTCAGCGTCTTCATCAGCGACTCCGGCGGCACGATATCACCGATCAGCGTGTCGACGGCGTTCACGTTATATTCATCCAACACCTTTTTGATATGAAACTTGGCAGCCTCCTGTCTTTCTTTACGGGTGCTGAGGAAGGCGATCACATCGCTGTCCTGCGCCGAGTTCCGGAAATAGTTACCAATCGTTGGCTCGAGCACCTGCGACACCAGGTTGATCATGTTCCCGAAACGCGCGATCACTTTCGGCGCCTCCGTTGTGGGCACGTGGATGATCTGCGCCACGTCGAGGTTGAACGGGAAGCCGTCTTTCGAGCGCACGGTGATGGTGCTGAGGTTTTTGTCGAGGTTGTGCGCTTCACTGCGGGCGCTGGCCCAGTTCAACACCAGGTTTGTCGTGGGCACTTGCTCCACCTTCATGATGTATTTGTTGATGGGGTATTTGCCCGGACCCAGCGGCTCAAGCCACACGCCCTTAAATCCCTTCTGAACAATGTTACCGTGTTTGAATTCCGCACCCGTCAGGTCGTGGCCGTCCTGGCCGATGTAGGAGATTACCACGCCCACATAACCGATGGGAATTTCCGTCATAGGAATTTCTTCCATCTGCACGGCCCATGGATTGAGGTTGTATGATCCCGCCAGGATCACCTGGGGCTGAAGCCCGCGATTACCCTGGTTCTTGATAAACTTGTCGAAGTCCTGAAAGTTGTTGTGACCTTCCACCAATTGCCCCGCAATTTGTCCGGACTCGATGGGCTGCCCGTCGAGCGTGGTAACAATGCCGACCATGCTTTCCTGGATGCGCACCATTTCGGTGATGGAGATCTGGAAGATGAACGTGTTGATCCGGTACGATCCCGAGGTGATGTAGTTTGCCTGGCGACCCCGTTGTCCGTTGTTGTTGAGAAATTTCTCCGCGTCCTGGTAGTTGTCACAGTCCACGCGATGGCCCAAGATATTTCCTGTGGGAATTTCCGCGCCGTCTTTGGCCAGGATCAACCCGATCTTTCCTTCGGGGATGACCACGAAAGGTTGCATGGTCACATCGTATTGCCAGAACCATTTCCAGAAATACAACCCCGGCGCCAGTGTCTTGGCCTGAAACCCTGCTTCACCGCGTGTGGCAATGATGCGGCCGTCGGGCAGCTCCTTGAATTCGCCCAGTAATACAAACTTTTTTGTCACCAATCCGATCCGGTCCTCCGGCACGATGACCATGCCGAACAGGAAACGCAAGATGTACTTGTAGAGAAGGACGCAGATCACTACAACAATGACCCACCAATAACTGAAAATTGGAATTTCCATACGTGTTTTACTTTAAGATTAAAAAGGGGATAAACTATAGACGGAGATTGTGAAATTGAATGCTGGCAATAAGAAATGGGATGAGGGCTATCCGTTGCAGGGTGTTCCGAAGAACTGATGTTTTAATTTTCATTAAACTCCGTATTGGCTACGGGCTTATTCTGGGATGAAATTAAAGATAATCTTCATGCGCCGGGAGCCGGCGGTTAACAATATTTTTATCGCCCACAACATTCTGGTTTTCATTCAATTACCGGCTTCGCAAAGGAAAATTCGCAATTTATTACTCTTTCTTGACAGGCCGGATTTTGCTGTATCACGAATGGCTAAAAATTACAGCCTGAACAAAATGAGCGATTTAATTTGGTTTGCAATGCAAACTAAATTTACATTTGTCTATAAACGCAGTGCTATGGAAACCGCAGAAAACGAATTAGACCCCGTGCAAAGCCTGCACATCATCACGGAAGCGATCGGCAAAACAAAGGAAAATATCAAAGCGCATGGCTTTCTGTTCCTGTTGTGGGGCTGGCTGATCGCGATTGCCAGCATTTCATTTTTTATACTGCAGGCCTACACATCGTTCAAATGGTTCTTTCTTCCTTTCCCGGTATTGGTGCTGGCCGGCATCATCCTATCCGTCCGGCATTATGCCCGCGGGAATCATCAGACGGAAACCTACATGGGATATTATCTAAAAAAAATGTGGCTGGTATTGGGCATCAGCTTTATCACGGTGGTCGCCATGAATGTGGTCATCACTCAGCCGCCATTTACGTATACGCTGCTGATCGGCGGCATCGGCACGATGATTTCCGGTTTGGTACTGCGTTTCAAACCGCTTGTGGCCGGCGGTGTTTTATTTTTGCTTTTCGCCGTGGCCAGTGTCTTCACCCCGGATGTTTATAAGCCCCTTTTACAAGGAATCGCCGTGGTGACCGGTTATCTGATACCGGGATATTTATTGAAACATTCTAAAGTTTAAACGGGCCTCCTGCATGTACAATGAATTGGACCCCGTTTTAAATACTCCCGTGCGCCTGGCCATTGTGTCGGCACTCATCAAAATGAAACAGGCGGACTTTGCATATCTCATGGAAATAACAAACACGACCCAGGGCAACCTGAGCCACCAAATCAAAAAACTACACGAAGCCGCCTATATCGATGTCACCAAAACCTTTAAAGGAAACTATCCACACACGATCTGCAAACTGACTTCCAAAGGAAGAAAAGCGTTTGAAAAATATGTAGAGGACATTAAGAAGTATCTGCACTTATAGTCAAATAAAATTTTCACAGCACTCCGGTGCTTTTTATATTGATTTTTAGTTTGCAATACAAACTACATTAATAAGTAAAATAAAATACAACCTGATGCGTCTTTCCTCAAAAAGTGCCCTTTTTAAAACCATATCATTTCGTCATTCTAAAACTATATTTTATGTATGAAGCAACCCATCCCACCCGGTCTCCCTATGAAAAGCATAGAGGACCGCACCCTGGTATTATCGCTATTATTTATGCCGGCTTGTTTATTGTCAGCCTGATCGTCTTTGGTATTTTATCGCAGGGGTCAGGATTTCCGAGGCCCTTCGCGCAACCGGAGCAGGCGCAACAAATATTCCAGCAGTTCCCGAATGCCATCCGGTTCAATGCACTCTTCCAGTTTGGCGCCGCCATCCCGCTTGGACTTTTTACCGCCGCCGTGACCAGCAGGCTTAGGTTTCTGGGAGTGACGGCTACCGGTGTTAATATTGCCCTGTTTGGTGGCATTGCCGCCTCGTTGCTCATCACCTTCTCGAGTCTTTGCAGTTGGGTGCTGTCGCAACCCGGGGTACCCAGCGATCTGTCCGTGATGCATGCGCTGCAACTTTTCGGATTTGCAACCGGCGGTGTAGCCCACATCGCGGCGTTAGGTCTGCTCTTGGCGGGAATTTCTGTACCCTGTCTTTTTGGTAGGTACACGCCGAAGTGGGTGGCCTGGCTGGGGTTGATCCTGGCCGGCATCGCGGAGCTCTCAACGCTGAGCCTGGTGATTGAGCAGGCAAGCTATCTGCTGCCCATCGTCCGTTTCGGAGCCTACGTCTGGATGATCAGCACCGGATTTACGCTGGCGAAAAACAAACCGGAATCGATCCATGTCTAACGCCATTTATACGAAACAAAAAAAATTTCAACCATGAAAAATAAAGTAGTACTGATTACCGGCGGCACCTCCGGATTGGGTGCGTCCGCCGTCAAAGCTTTTGCAGACCTGGAAGCCAAGGTCGTTTTCTGTGGAAGACGCACAAAGGAAGGAAACAGCATTGAATCGCAAATCCGGGCAAAGGGTGGCGAGGCCACCTTTGTGCAGGCCGATGTAACCGACGAAAAACAGGTTGAGCACCTGGTGTCCGAAACGATCCGCTTGCACGCCAAACTGGATGTCGCTTTCAACAATGCCGGCGCCAATCTGTCCTTCGGCCCGCTCGAAGCGATGAGCAGCGAACAGTTCATGAATACGATCCTGCTCAATCTGACCGGAACATTCCATGCCTTGAAGTATGAGATACAGGCCATGAAAAAAACCGGGGGCAGTATTATCAACACGGCCAGCACGGCCGGGGTGAAAGGTGTCGCACAAGGGATATCAGCCTATGTTGCCGCAAAGCACGGGGTGATCGGTCTGACAAAAGCGGCTGCCCTGGAACAAGCACGCAACCAAATCCGTGTGAATGCGCTCGTCGTTAGCGCTATGGCTACGGAACAATGGCTGCAGGGCGTGAACAGAACACCGGGGATGTATGAAAAAATCGCGGCCGCCATGCCCTTGGGAAAAATAGCGACGGCAGAAGATATCATTCCCTTCATCACATTCCTCGCGGGCGATCAATCCACATTCATCACCGGGGCTGCACTAGCCATCGATGGCGGCGTCACTGCCGGATAGCGGACGACTCAAACCGATTCCTGGCCCCGTGCAGTTAGTTGCCGATCCGCTACACAACAAAATTTAACTGCATTTGCCAGGTACGATGCGATATTTTAAAAGTTTCTTCTAAATTTGCCCCTCGCTTGCCTTCGGCGTGATGCGCCGATCCAGGAAAGTGAATCCATAAAAGTCCAAAAACGTCGAAATTGACAAAATTTCAAGGCTTTTTGGAACCTGTGGAGCAAGCCAAAGTGGCGGAATTGGTAGACGCGCACGACTCAAAATCGTGTACCGAAAGGTGTGTGGGTTCGATTCCCACCTTTGGTACGAAAAGGCCTTCAGATTCTTCTGAAGGCCTTTTTTATTCACAAAACCCGCCGAAGCGCCTCGCGAAGGCGGGCGACTCAAAATCGTGTACCGAAAGGTGGGGGTTCGTCCCGATAGCTATCGGGACCCAACTTTGGTACTGAAGCGGACGAATCGAAAAAATTTTTTGTTCACTTTTTTTTGCTCAGAAATATTTGAAAGTAGGGCAGTTAGCTCGACGATAACATTCACCTTGATGGTTCGATAATTATCATACAAAATACCACCAGGGAACAGGATTTCCTGTTTTTGCTAGCGTTGATCGGAAAGGGATACCTGACTCTTTCATGGAAGTAATGCTCTATCGACAACGGCCCTCTCCATTAATTCTTAATAGGCTGTCCCTCGCAATCCTCAGAATAATGTTCACTATCATGAACAATTTTGCATAGTTGTTTATAATAATAACCATTATGGAGGATGAAATGTCAAAACCGTACTAGCGCCAAAATCCCGAATACTGGCACTGGATTGTAGTTACTTCCTGGTAACCACTCTCAACATTTTCGCACAAGCATTTTGATTGTTGTGTTGTTCTTTTGTCAATACAAATTATAACAATCTAAAAAGTATGAAACCGTTAAAAAACAAAGTTGCCGTCATAACAGGTGGCAATAGTGGCATTGGTCTTGCTACAGCAAAACGTTTTGTTACAGAAGGCGCAAAGGTGATTATCACAGGAAGAAATTCTAAGTTAATCGATGAGGCGTTGCAAGCGTTAGGGCCTAGCGCTTCAGGCATTGCGATCGACGTGACGAAAATGAAAGACTTGGCTCAGTTGAAAAGGCGAATTGAAGAGCACCATTCCTCTATTGATATTCTTTTTGTGAATGCGGGAAATTCCCTCGGAGTATCTATTGCAGACATCAGTGAAGAACAATTCGATAGTCTTTTCAATACGAATGTGAAAGGCGCGTATTTTACCATAAAGAATTTACTTCCGATCATGAACGCAAATGGTTCAATTATTCTTAACTCATCTGCGACTGTGCACAGAGGATTTCCGGGATTCTCGGCTTATGCTGGCGCAAAGGCCGCCGTGTCTGCTTTCGCAAAAACACTCTCTGCGGAATTATTACCCCGCGGGATTCGCGTGAATGTTGTTAGTCCTGGGCCTATCGCAACTTCTTTGTATGACAAGATGGGTTTCCCGCTCGATCAGGCAATTGCTACTTACGCCGACACTGTCCCTATGAAGCGCTTCGGTCAGGCTGAAGAAATAGCATCGATTGTGAATTTTCTAGCGTCATCTGAATCGTCCTTCATTATTGGCGAAGAAATTATCGCTGGAGGTGGTGTGGGAACACTATAGCATGAAAACTTAGAAGGCTAGTTTTTTAGCCTTCTAAATTTGTCATATTAATTTTGACTATAGTAGTATTTCGTATCCCATTCAACCAACTTAAGCATGAGTGGAAGTAAATCACGGCCTTTCTCGGTTAACGAATATTCAACATGCTGGGCTCCAGAGTCGGTTTTCGCATTCCGATAGACCACACCCTCTTCTTCAAGTTGATTTAAAGTTGTAGTCAGCACCTTTCTAGAAATGGTGTCAATCGCCGCGGCCACCTGACCAAATCTCATTGTTCTCTCGCGCAGGGCCCATATAACCACTGGCTTCCACTTCGTTCCAAGGATTGCCATCGAACGATGGATGGGACAATCACGCAGAAACACGATCCTTTTCTTCATACATCCGGAAAAAGTTTGTTTGACAACACTACGAATGTACAAATGGTTGGCAGATCATGAAAGTATTTTAGAAGTCTGAAGACTCTTTCCGTCGCGCCGGACAGTGAAATAGCCCAAGTTAAGCCTCTTTCTGAGCGGTGAAAGCATCAGGCACGACCTATTTGAAATCAGGTTTCTGAATCGCTCTTACCCAGTTATCCTTAAGGACTGAATTAATCCATCAGAGATCTCAAAGTAATATTTTAGAACCGCAGGGCTTCCTTCAAATGTTCCAGAAATCTCTGCTGTCAGGATACTTGACGAGCCCGCATGGTCATAGCTTATCGGTCTCATCACAGTCTTATATTTCTTATTAGCACTGGCGATCCAGCGCTCGATTTCGATCGTGCCTTGATGGGTTTTTCCTTCATCAAACACCACCGCTGCGACTGAAAAACACTTCGCATAAGCAACAGCATCAAGACGATCTTGTGCTGCCACCAAATTAGATACGACTGTGGGTAGCTTCATTAGTTTATTTGTTTAGTTCGACTTCCACTTTCATTAAGAAATGCCTTCTACAAGAAAAGTCGCTGTAAGTCACCTCTTTTCCGCCTGTGCTCTGTTACTTTCTAGAGCCTCAAAGTTTCCGGAAGCGAAGATTTAGATTGTTGGAATGGTTCCTCCATCGATGATGAATTCAGTTCCGGTTAAGTAGGAAGCTCTTGGCGAAACAAGAAAGCCAACCAATTCGGCAACTTCTTCGGGTTGGGCAGGTCTTCCACTGGGGATGCCGCCCAACGCGTCCATGACACTCTGCGTTGCCTGTTCAATGGTGATGCTCGAACTTTCTGCAATTCGTTCCATCATTCTGCTTGCGGAATTAGTCATGATCCAGCCAGGTGAAACAGTGAGCACGCGCACCCCTTTTGGAGAGACTTCATTCGATAGACTCTTACTGTAGTTGATAAGGCCCGCTTTCGCCGCAGCATACGGCAAGGTTGAGTCATACAATGGAAGTTTTCCTTGTATGGAAGCAACGTGAATGATCACACCATTTTTTTGTTCGATCATGGATGGCAGAAAGCCTCTGTCGAGTCGGACCGGTGCGAGCAGATTCGCTTGGATCGTGGACTCCCAATGTTTATCGTTCAATACAGCAAACCCTCCGCCAGGTGTCTCCGAACCTCCAAGATTGTTTATCAGGATATCGAGTCTTCCATACGTGTCCAAAATTTCCTGGATCACTTTTTGTGCCCCTTCGCTTGTGCTAAGATCGGCAGCGATAAAATGGAGGTTCTTATTTTCCTGATCGGGTTTGTTTCGCGCCGTGATGATGACGGTAGCACCAGCCTGCAGAATGCGTTCGGCGATCGCCTTGCCTGTACCTTTTGTACCACCCGTTACCAGTGCAATTTTTCCTGACAACTCGGTATTGAAATTGAATTCCTTTTCCATTGCTATAATGTTTGGGCAAATTTGGGAGGTATGACAGGTCCTCACAAGAATGGTGAAACGATTCACATAGTGACAAAAAAATGGCAATGGGAAATTAAGAGCTAATCGATAGTGATTAATTTCTCCCTATTTCAATCTTAGGTCAATAGGACTTAACTTGGCGCCATGTACGCAAAGAAAACATCATTAAACCTGACGTGTGGCCTGGACTTGATCGGCGAGGTTTTGTACGGCAAATGGAAAATTCGATTGCTATGGTTTATCGCCGAAGGCTTCAAGCGCCCAAGTGAATTGCAACGGAAAATTCCCGACGCGCCAAGACGGGTGTTGAGTGCGCAGTTGAAAGAACTGGAAGATCACGAGCTGGTAACCAAAGTTATCTTTCCCGTTGTTCCTCCGAAAGTGGAGTATAGTTTAACTGAATTCGGACAAACGTTGATCCCGGTTATCTCGGCGTTAGGGCAGTGGGGCGATACCCATGAAGAGCGACTGCGAAAAGCTATCTTGAAGCAAATCGATAATCCACCAGAACTGGATAAAGGATCGCTTTAGTCGCAATGCTGGAGATGCCTATCGAATGATTAACAAACTCCGGAAGCCTGGCGTTGAACCCCAGGCAAATGAACAACCGCGTGGCCTATCTTTAATTCTTCCCCCCATTGAAATTGAGCTTTTATAGAAGAGACTATTAGACGGGTCAATACAACTCGCCTCATCGAAGCCGATGGATTCTAATAACAAAAGAGCTGAGTATCGAATATCAAAAAACTCCCATCAATGCGTGTAGTGATAGAAAATCAAAGTCCCCACAAAGTAAAGAATTGTAAGTATGCCATACATATTCTTAAGCGGCTCCTTACGATAATCGTCTACATATTTCACATATCTCTTCTTGGGAAGAAACACTACATAATTCAAGAGCGCAAGGATCGAAAATGGCACAAAGACCAAGTCCGATCCCTGATTTGGCTTAATTGAATATAAATTAAAAACCTCCGCCAATGCAAAAATTAGCGCAACACGAAAAGCTCTATTTTCATCACTGCTATTAATAACACTGGTTTCGAATCTTTTAAGAAATGTAAAACAGGACGCCATCAAATATGGATATAGTTTCATACTCTAGCGGGTTTCTTTTTTGCCGAAGACAAGCCCGCATCGAATCTATCCATATTTTCAATCCTTTCTAGTACTTTGGGCGAATTCGGGCGCAATTGCAAACATCTATTAAGATTAGCCCTCGCAAGAGAGTCTTTGTTGGCGTGGAGATCATAGTACAACATACCGAGTTCGAAACGGCATTTGAATTCGTCAAATCCCAGATACAAAGCCCTTTCACAATCCTCTATTGCTAACTCGACCTCACCTGATGACGAATAGCTAATGCCTCTCCTGTAGAGGTATGTTTTATTTGTCGAATCCAAATCAATCAATTCTGAATAGCTCTTTATAGCTTCGACAAAATCACCTTTCTTCCGGTACAACTCTGCCGCTAGACTTAACGCTGATGTGTCCATATCAGACTTTTCATCCGGAATACTATCCTCTGTCCTCCTCTTTTCACATTGCAAAAAGGTGAAAGTAACAACGCAGCAAATTATAAATTTCCTGTAAATCATTCGTTTTCCCGTTTTTCACTTCGTATAAAAGATTCAAGTTTTTCCGCCTTGTGTGTTAAACGTCACAATAAAAATAGCTATCCAAACGAGAATAATGATACCCAATAAATAAAAAAAATGCAAGTTCCTTTCCGTCTCCTGGATAGACGCAAATACCTTATAAAGTAAAATAACACATATCGATAGATACGTAACGAGGGACGCACGTTTGACGCGTACATAGTTTTTAACACGCATATTGCCGCTACGTCTGGCGTTGACATTTTGAACAAAGGAAATATGAAATGCTGACCAAAGTCATCCCTTCCGCAGGGAGGTACCTTTGTATATGTCCAATGGCTAAAAGCGTCAGATATGAATCGAAACCAATTTATCAAAAGGGGGCTGGTCGCATCCGGCCTTTTACTAACGGGTACAGCTATGTTTGGAAACAAGAAATTCCCGTGGCAAAAAGTTTCACCCAAAACCCACGGTTAAAGACGGCTAAGCCAGGTTGGCCGGGGACTCCACTCGATCAGGATGGATTATTCATGAATCACGAATACCCGTGGCTGCCGGACTATGGTCAGATCATGAAGTACATGTTCGAGCGAAACCCCCAGCGTCAGACAAAGCGCGGCGACACCTGGAAGATCATCGTTGTCAAAGATGAAAGCTGGCTGAACGACGGGCGCGACAAAATTGTCTGGTTGGGCCACGCGACCTTTTTCATTCAATTGTCAGGCAAGCGTTTGCTGATCGACCCTGTATTCGGAGAACTGCCGGTGGGCAAGCGATTTTCAGAGCTGCCCGTCGATCCAAAGAAATTGCTCAACATAGATTACATTCTCGTTTCCCATGCACACTACGATCATTGTGATAAGGCGGCATTGAAGCTGTTGACAGAAAACAACCCGAACGTTCAGATCATCACGGGTCTTAAGCTTGACAACGTCATCAGAGAATGGACGGATAAGCCTATTCATACAGCGGGATGGTTTCAGGAATACGATCTTCAGAATGACTTGCGAATCACCTTTCTGCCATCCCGGCACTGGGCGAACCGCGGATTGTTTGACGTCAACACGAGTCTTTGGGGAGGTTTTATGATCCAAGGGGGTGACAAAAGTATCTACTATGGTGGTGACTCCGGTTATGGGTCTCACTTCAAGGAAATCGCCAATCTCTTTCCAAACATTGACGTGGCGCTGATCGGCACAGGCGCCTATGCACCGACATGGTTTATGGCTCCCAATCATCAGAATCCTTTTGATGCCTTGCAAGCCTTCCGCGACACGCGGGCAAAGACATTCATTCCGTTTCACTATGGAACGTTTGATTCTGCGGACGAACCCCTTGGTGAGCCCGAACAGATACTCCGGAAATTGGAGGCGGACGGAAAAATTCAAAACAAGCTCAGCATTCTAAAGCTCGGGGAATCCCTTCCGATATAGACTGAGACGCATGGCGGAAACCTGGGAAGGGAAAAGCTTGACAAAACACAAACAGATCATGGAATTCAAGACAAACTATATATCGCCGGAGATCAAACTCTCCAATAACAACGACAAGACATTTCAAACAGAGGTGCTATTTGAACATCATGTTCTCATATGGCTGATGGCTGGCACCTCCAAAATCATTCAAGCCGGTGATTCCTATTCATTTCAATCGGGTGATATCTTTCTGGTGCCGCGCAACCGCGTAACGGCCGTACTGAACTGTCCGGGAGAGCACCTCCCTCACAAGGCGGTCGCCATGCTGCTTTCCGTTCAGCAACTGCGGGAATACTATGCTGATCAGCATAGTATTGCCGCGAAACCGGCCGTGAGCAAAGTGTATCATTTTAAGAAGCATCCGTTGCTTGAAAGTGGTATGTCATCGTTGGTTCCTTATTTTGACATGCACGAGGAACTGCCTGCTCATGTGGCTACCCTGAAGATCAAGGAGGCTATCACCATTATTCGAACGCTGGAGCCGCAGGTTGACGGAATCCTGACAAACTTCGATACTCCGGGAAAAATCGACCTGATTAAGTTTATGGAGACTCATTTCATGTTCAACCTGCCGCTTGAAAAATTCGGTTACCTCACCGGTCGTAGCTTGTCGACTTTCAACAGAGATTTCCGCAAGACATTTAATGCAACGCCGCAAAAGTGGCTAACCAGGCGTCGCCTGGAGCTCGCCCACCATCAAATCACGGTCTACATGAGGAAACCTGTGGATGTCTATCTGGAAGCGGGATTCGAAGATCTCTCCCATTTTTCGTTTGCGTTCAAGAAACTGTTTGGCTATCCGCCGACGGCATTTGTCAGAGGTTAAATTCAACGCTGATTGTAATAATTAATGATATGAAAGGAAAGGAGCCATTAAGTACACCGTGCTTGCCCATCGTTATAGAAGGGTAAAGAAGCGGGAAAAATTTTGGCAACCCGCTGATTGGTTCCTGCGGTACTTTCCTGAAAAAAGCCGATTTTAGCTCAAATCAAGGTTTTCACGATGGCATTTTGAACAAAGTAAAATTGAAACTTTGAAAAAAACGCAACCCTTAGCGCACCGTATTTTGTGCATAAACTCAAGTGGGAAAGTTGATCAGAAAAGGAAGGATTTAGTAATTTCTAGTCGCCAAATCCCGGAAACAGGAGTTTAAAAATGTCACGCTAATGTAGAATTTTATGGCTGTTGAGTTCAAAACGAAATACATAACACCGGAGATCAAGCTTTCGATTTTCGAGGACGAGCTATTCAAGACCGAGGCGCATTTTGAACATCATATGTTGATCTGGTTTATGTCGGGTGAGACCAAAATCATTCAAGCCGGAAGTACCTACACGTTCAACGCCGGCGATATCTTCCTGATCCCGCGCAACCAGGTTGTCACGGTGGTAAATTATCCGAAAGACGGACTACCCCATAAGACCGTCGCGATGCACCTGACGCTGGAGCGTCTCCGTGAGTTCTACTCAAAGCTGGATGTTAAGCCGGGGCCGCCGGTTTCCGATAAGATTTATCAATTCGATAATCATCCACTGCTGCAAAGCTGTCTGGCGTCATTGGTTCCTTACTTTGACATGCAGGATGGTTTCCCGGAGAAAATTGCGTCCATGAAGATCAACGAGGCCCTGACGATCCTAAGGACAACGGATGAAGACGTCGATACGATACTGGCAAACTTTGAGACACCGGGCAAGGTAGACCTAGCCAGGTTCATGCAAAGTCATTTTATGTTCAATTTGCCGCTCGAAAAATTCGGATACCTGACTGGCCGAAGCTTGTCAACGTTCAACCGGGATTTTCGGAAAACCTTCCATGAGACTCCACAGAAATGGCTGACAACAAAGCGGCTGGAGCTGGCCCACTATCAAATTTCACAGCACGCCAAAAAGCCTGCAGACGTTTACCTGGAAGTTGGCTTTGAGGATTTGTCGCATTTCTCATTCGCCTTTAAGAAGCACTTCGGCTATATACCGACCACACTCGTGAAAAGGCAAGCTTAAAGGAGTTGTCTGCCGGTGAGCACCAGGTTCAGCTGTAGACTATTGAACAAGGAATTGGAAATGATGAACAATGAGCTTGATTTGCTTTTGTACTGTTGTGCTTCGAATCAATTATGAGGTAGGTTAGTACAATTTTTCTCTAGGGACACTAGCCAAAATCGCGGATTTTATCGGGCATGATGATGTGTAGTCCTGGTGGGAGAGTTTTCGGAGCTTTTGCCATTTTTTCAGCGAGCAAAGATGTAAGCAATGGCCTGAGTTTTTTGAATAGACCCAAGCCGGTCAAAAAGTTTAGAAGCGGAGCGCTTATTCGTTCGCCCGATCGGTCAGTATTCCTGCGCAACAGCATAGCGGGCTTGAATATAATGTATTGATCAAATGCAAGGGACTCAATCTGATCTTCCAATTTACCCTTCACCATAGAATAAAATAAAGGACTGGAAGCTTTGGCTCCATACGCAGACAATAACACGGCACTAAAGACGCCGTTTCGTTTAGCAACCTCGGCAAACTTTAACGGTATCTCAAAATCGATATGCCACTGTCTGTCTCGGGAACCGGCTGTCTTCAGTGTTGTTCCCAGGCATGAAAACCAAACATCTCCACGGATGAATTGGGATACAGCGTCCAGATTGTCGAAATCGGTTAGTATCTCCGTGAGTTTGGGGTGACGTCGCTGGGTGGCCGCACGAACAAATATCACAACGGCGGTGTAGTCCGCATCCTGCAGTAGGATATCAACAAGGTCTTTACCCGCTGCACCGGTGGCGCCGATAACTAAGGCTTTCATGTCTTATGCGTTAGTGCTTTGACGTTTTCTAAACCAATCTGTCTTTCGGCGTCACCCGATGCGGGTGTTGTCTTGTGGTCAGTGCTTGGTCAGCCAGTTTTCAACTGCCCTCGAGAAATCGGCGACATCGATGGGGTGGCGGCTGGTGATGAGGTTCCCATCGATCACTACCGATTCTTCCAGCACCGTACCGCCTGCATTCTTCAAATCGACCTGGATGTTCCAGTAACCCGTAAGTTTCCTTCCTTTAAGGATATCAGCGGATGCCAGCACAACAGGCGCATGACAGATCGCGGCAATTAATTTTCCCGACTTGTTGAAATCCTGAATGAAACGGATCACGTCTTTGTCGAATCGCAAGTTATCTGGGTTCCAGGCGCCACCCGGGATGAAAATGGCGTCGTAATCGCTGACCTTGATCTGGTCTGCCGTGCGGTCAAACTTTATCCAGCCTACGGGTTGCAAGTATTGAATGGCCATAATATGTGTCTTTGCCATTTCAGGTGTGCTAAGGCCGTATCGTTCAGGAGCTGGATTGAATTTAGGCGCAACGATCTCCACCTGGGCGCCCAATTCCCTGAAATACCATACGGGTCCCGATAGTTCTATCTCTTCGAAACCATCGGCGGCAAGTACCGCTATCTTTTTGCCTTTCAACGCCGTCCCATTCGCTACCGGAGTAAAAAAAAACGCCCGCAACGCCTCATTTCCTGGAGCATTAAGCAATTGCGATACGGGCATATTGACAACCGCGGAGGGGGAGGTCAATTGGTTCAGCACTTCGAGTTCATGTGATTTGATTTGGCCGGCGGTTACTTTAACCTGGGCCTTCGTGTTAACGACGGCATGCATCATGATAATACCTGTTATAATAAACTGATTTATTGTTTTCATAGGGTTCATTTTTATCGTTGCGGGTAATGATGTTTGAGACTCTTATTTCCGGATAAGGGGCGCGAATTCGATAAGTCTGTGAAGGCCGGTCTGGAAGGGTTGCTTTTTTATGCTGGTGTTGAGATAGTCGATCACAGGCTGTATCGGTGGAAATTTCAGGTGGTATTGAAAGGCATCTTCATTCCTGAATTTTTCATAGGTAACAAACTGCGTGCTGTCCGTTTCCAACTGTGAAAGCTGATAGGTAATGACACCAGGCTCATGGCGGAATTGCGGCATGGCCGTGTGATAGACCGCCTTAAAATTGTGTTCCGTTCCTGCCTTTGCATCCACAAATAGCATAATGGTGATCGGATCATCTGTTTTTACGACGACATTACGCCATTGCTGTTTGGAGATTGGTTCCAGGTCTTTTATATCGATTTTTTCTACTTGTTTTGACAGCGCGGTTTTCGCTAACGACTCCATGGCTTTGAAGGATGCGCTCTGGCCGGCCTTTTCCAACTCACTTTTATTGCTCCATCTTTCGATGATCCACAACACGGATGGATCTTCCTGTTCATAATAGGCTTCCGACAAAACATTGCTTTCCTGGTCCAGGGAACGGCCCACATAATCACTTACCACTTTGCGGAATGCGGTCTGGTGGTCCGGTTTAACGTCAAACCGGGTTAGCCTCGCCGCGAAGTCATTGTTGTTAGATTGATCCCGGGTGGATTCTCTGACAACCGCGTTGTATGGATGTTGTGCTTTTGGGTTCATCTGACACAGCAGGAATAGCATGGTGAAAATAATCGCCATGCGTTTCTTTGAAAATGATCGTAGCATGCTTGTATTCATGTTGTAATCGCTGCGTTATCGCCCGATCTTGAGCAAGAGATCTGACACTTCATGTGGTTTAGCCAGAAATGGAGAGTGGCTGGTTTCGAGCTGATAGACGGTTTTGATACCTGCCCCCGCGATCATCCGGTCTTGAAGGCCGGGTGAGATCACAACGTCATGAAGCGTCTTGATATAGACCTTGCTGACGGTGCCGAAATGATCATCGGTCAGGCTCACTTTGTTGGAGAATGGAATGGCGGGTTCTGCACGATAATTTTCCATCACTCGCTTTTTGTCGGCCGGTGAACCATCGCTCACAAACAGATCGGTTACCTTGTCATTCAAAACATCGAGCGTCAATTTATCGGCCGACTGAACCAACGCTTGGCCTAGCTGCGAATCGGGATCCGAATACGCCAAGTCTGTAAGCGCCTGTCCGGAAGCAGGAAGGAATGCGCCGATATAAACCAGTTTGCTGATCCTGGTGGGAATCTTTTCCGCTACATTGGTCACCACCATTCCACCCATGCTGTGCCCCACCAGTATCACTTTACCTTTTACTTGCGAAACGGCATCGATAACCTTATTACTGTAAACATCAAGGGTCAGGTTCAGCGGCGGAGTGTTGTCATCGCCATGACCCGGCAATTGGACGATGATCACGTTGTTACCTTTATTGGCCAGGTCGGTGCGCACGGCGTCCCAGACATAAGGCGCTTGCCACGCGCCGTGTACCAACACATACGTGTTTGTGGCGGCGGTGTTGTCCTCACCGCCCGTATAGGTTGCAAATGCAGATAATGTAAATGCTGCCGATAGCAGCGCTAAGATTGTCTTTTCCATTTTTTTTAAATTTTGATTGTTCATGAATGTTTTCGTAAAACCGTGTTTATCGGATGGATGACCTATCGGATGTTGTCGGGTGCCGGCATATCGAATCCGTTCAAGATCATCGCCAGAAGACTATAGCCGCCGATCAGAAAGAAAAGCTCGGCCACGCCCTCACGTCCGAACAGGTGTACGGCCCATTGATAGGTTGCGTCAGGAACAATGCGTCCCCGTGCCAGCGCGCTGGCGATGTCGTGGGCAACGGTTTCCTTTTCGTTCAATCCATGAGGGTGTCCCCCAGCGGCGAGCGTCGCGATAGCACTGGGGGAAAGGCCGAACGTCATCGCCATGATCTCATGTGCATAGAGCTCGAAGCGGGCACCGAACGCTGCTCCTATCGTGAGAATGGCAACTTCGCGTACCCGTTTTTCAAGTGTCGCGTGAATGTCTAGCGTTCGTATAAAGCTTAACGCCGGGACGCCGAACTGCGGATAGTGTAGCATGGGCGGAAATGGTCCAAGCAATGCACCTTGCTCGTCGATCATGGTTACCTGGCTTTGACTCCGGCCAATGAGGTTGGCTATCTCGTCGTGCACATGACGGGCTTCGACACCCAGGGTATCGGGCGGTAACGGTTTGATGCGCATAGTTTTTATTTCTTTGTCGGTGCAATTTCCTGGGAGAACCGGCCATCGATCAGGACAAAAGCCATGCGACAGATCTTTCCTGACCGGTTAGCCCAGGCATGGTTTGTACCGTTCTGAATAATGACATCGCCGGCCTTGATGGTGGTCTCGCCGCGATCGAGGACCATCGTTATCTCGCCTTCGAGCACGATGCCGTAATCCACGGTTTGCGTGCGGTGCATTAAGGGGTGAGGTGCGCCAGCCTGCGAAGTCGAGGCGCTTTCGTTGCCCATGGATTTGAATTTCGCCTGAGCATCTGCCCCGCTAAGTTTTCGTATCTCATCGCCTTCCGGTGGGAATTCGATGACCCGTATCCGGGTTCCGTTTCCGGGAGGCGCCAGCACCAGACTATTCTCGCCTGGTACGCCGGGCTGTGCCGTGATCAAAGCAGGTGTTTCCACCGTGTGCCATACTTCGAAGAAAGTAGGACCACCAGGCCCGCCGATAAGCTGTGTAGTCATCGGCGGTAGGTCGGGAACAATAATGGCCTTCCCATCGGCATCATGACCTGTCACGATGCGCTTGAATATCTTAGGCTGTTCGTTCATGCGATGGGGTATTAATTGTTTGCTGGTTTTCTGAAAACAAATGCGCCGAGGTAGTGAAAGAGTACACCGATGGCCCATGCAGGCGTTGACCAGAGCGGCCAGGGATACGTTCTGTCGGTCAGATACCAAACCAGCCACAGGGCCGGTGTTGCAAGCAGAAAAACAAGAAGATGAATTCTGAAGCCCTTCTTCAAATTCACCGTTGTGGTGGCGGGCCAGTTAGATGGATGTGTCATAAAATTTGAATTTAGTGTGATCGATTTATTTGCTTTTGCCTGAGCAAATATGGTAGACGGCTGGGCTGGAAAGGGGCGAAATTCGTCTGGAAATAGGGGTACAAATGTCCTGATTGAACACATACTCCTATTGAACCCATCGCCACGATTGGGACGCATTTCTAATTTGTTTAACTTGAATTGCATCCACAGCCTATGAGTTTTACGATAACGGCCAGGAGTAAATATTACCTTGTATTACTGATCACAGGGCTCACATCCGGTTTGCTGTGTGCACAAACAGGCCCTGTCAATTTTAAGCATCTTTCTTATCGCGAAGGCCTGGTGCAAAGCCCGGTCTCGGCAATCCTGCAGGACGATCAGGGTTTTATTTGGTTCGGCAATCTGAAAGGCCTTACACGGTATGACGGCTATGAGTTCAAAACATTCGTGCACAGCGTTTCCGATACCACCAGCATCAGCAATGATCGTGTTAATGCGGTTTTTATGGACAGCGAAAAAACCATCTGGGTGGCCACCGCGCATGGGTTAAATCGCTTCGATCGCGATCTTGAAACCTTTGAATCCATTGACATCGTCAAGGCAAAAGGCGGCAGAAACTACATTTCCGCGATCGCCGAAGATGGTCGGAAAAACCTGTGGATCGGAACTTTCGCAGGCCTTAAGAAATTGAATAGAGCCACTAAAACACTGGAAGAGGCATCCCTAACGGACACCCTTTCGATCGCCAATGAGGCCGTATACTCCTTATACATAGACCACGAAGAAAAACTATGGGTTGGATCAAAAAGCGGGTTGAACAGGTTTGACCCTGTTGCGAGAAAAATGCTCACCCTGCCCGATGCTATCCAGACGAGCAAGCTACACCAGTCTACAAAAGTTGTGGTTATCCGGCAAACCGCCGATGGCGACCTGTGGTTTGGCACGGAAACTTCCGGCATCTTTCGGTTCAACGCTACCAGAAATGAAATACAACCCTACGCCTTCAAAGAGAATTGCGCCAATTGCTTGTCGTCCGACTGGATCAAGGATATTCTGATCTATGATACCAACACGTTGTGGTTTGCCACACAGAATGGCATTAGTCAATTGAATACTACAACGCATCAGTTTACCAACTATCTGCACGAACCAACGAATACGAATACGATCAGCGACAATGCAGTACGGTGTCTGATGAAGGATCGCGCATCTTGTGTATGGGTTGGCACCTTCTCTGGTGGTATTGATTTCTTTTACCCCGGAAATTCAAACTTCAACAATATCGGTGAGGCCGTTGGTCCAAAGGGGTTGCTGCACCCGCTGGTGAACGCAATGGTGGAAGATGTTGATGGTTCGCTTTGGGTGGGTACCTATGGCGGAGGCGTAACTCATATCAACAGAAAATCAGATTCCTTCACGCACTATTCTGTCAGGTCGCCGCGCAACGGAAGGATCATCAATGGCATCAAATCACTGGCCGACGACGGAAAGATTCTATGGATGGGCACCCTGGAGGGATTAAGCATCTTACAAAAATCGACCGGAAAAATCACTCATTTTGATATCCCCATCCGGCAGGGTCGACTCGGTGAGAAGATCGTCAATACGATATTACCGGATGACGGCGGCGCATGGATTGGTACAAACGGGGGCGGATTGAAATTCTTCCGCAACGGGCAAACCGTTCTTTCGTACTTAAATGAAGGCGGCACCGGATCGATCGCAGACAATTTCGTTACCGCGCTCCTAAAAGATTCGTTGGAAAATATTTGGGTAGGCACTCAGAATGGCCTATCGTACTACGACACTCAAAAGAAGGCGTTTACGCAACTCTATAGAAGGAGCCGAGACATTCAAAGCCGTATTAGTCATAATCACGTCACCGTCTTCTTCGTCGACTCGAAACACAGGATGTGGATTGGTACCGAAAGCGGGCTAAATTACTTCGATTTAAAATCAAAAGAATTTTATCCCATCACAGACCTATTGGGTCTTGCTGATCAATTCATTCACGCCATCACGGAAGACAAGGATCAGAACTTGTGGTTTAGTACTGATCTGGGCATTGTAAAATTGTCGTTTCAAAAATTCAGTACTCCCTTTCATGCTGATGATTTCCACTTTACGGTATACAAATCTTCCGACGGATTGTCGGGCAATCAATTTTCTAACACCTGTGGTCTGGCGCTTCAAACGCATGAGCTGGCCTTTGGCGGACCGAACGGGTTGTCTATTTTTTCTCCCGACAAATTGCTGACAAACACCAGTCCAGCAACGATTGTGTTGACGGAAATATTGATCAACAATAAACGCGTTCCCATCGGAGGCGAATCTCCCATAGCAAAGTCACCCACACGAGTTGATAAAATAACATTGAACTATGACCAGGGCCTCGTTAGTTTTAAGTTTGCGGCGCTCAATTACATTAATTCGGAAAAGAGCCAATATGCCATCAAACTTGTAGGGCTGCGGGGCGACGACGCGTGGCAGCCCCTGGGCAATCAGCGGCTCGTCAATTTCACCAACCTCCAGCCGGGAAGCTATACCCTTCAGATCAAGGCATCGAACGATGGCAAGCGCTGGGGTACCGAAATCAGAGAAGTAGCGTTAGTCGTGCTGCCACCCTGGTGGAGAACCTGGTGGGCCTACGCCATCTACGTTTTGCTGGCCATGGGGTTTATCACCGCCATTCTGGGCCTTATGGATTATCGCCGGCGAATGCGTGCTGACTTGCAAATGGAACATCTTCTGAATGAACGCAGGCAGGAGTTGTATCAAATGAAAATGAATTTTTTTACGAATATTTCGCACGAGATCCGAACCCCGCTAACACTCATTCTTGGACCGGTACAGAAACTGATGGATAGTTTTTCCGGTGAACGACTCGCCAGTAAGCAGCTTCACTTGATCAGGAATAACGCATCGCGACTCCTGAAGCTTGTCACGGAACTCATGGACTTTCGCAAAGCCGAAGAAGGGCATATGTCACTTTATATAGCGCAACACGACATCGTCCCCTTTTGTAGAAGGATATTCGAACAATTCCAAGGGCTTGCAGACGACAAAGGCATTGCTTACGGATTTTTAAGCAATGAAGAATCGATAGGGCTTTTCTTCGATTCAAATCACCTTGAAAAAGTAGTTTTCAACCTTCTTTCCAATGCCTTTAAATTCACCCCAGACCATCGTCAGATTGTTCTTCGTATAGAATCCCGCCAGGATTGGGTAGATATTCATGTTTCCGATAACGGCAAAGGAATTCCCGAAACGCATCAGGATCAATTATTTAAGAATTTTTATCAGGTTGATGACTCTGGCAGGCAAAACATGGGGAGCGGGGTGGGGCTGGCGCTTTCAAAGACTATCGTGGAACTTCATAAGGGTACGTTGCATTTTAAGAGCAATACCTGGACCGACGAAAAAGCCGGCTGTACTATATTTACGGTGTCGCTAAAAAAAGGGACCGACCATTTTGATAAGACCCAAATCGTGTCCGAGTCATTCTATCCAGATGATTACCAGGAAATCGAATCGTTTCCGGAACCTGTGCGGAACGATGCATTAGAAACGGTCTTTGCAGCGCAGGTGAAGCCGACCATTTTGATAGCGGAAGACAATGACGAAGTTCGGTCATTTATAGCCGATACGTTAAGGCCAAACTATGATATCAGCGAGTTCGCTAACGGATCGCATGCACTTCTATCCATGGAGAGCAACATACCCGATCTCATCATCAGCGACATCATGATGCCGGGTGCCGATGGGCTCGCCCTGTGCACGTCGGTTAAGTCCACCGAGAATACAAATCATATACCGATTATCCTGCTGACGGCGCGTTCGTCTATCGGCCACCAGGTGCAAGGCCTGGCTACGGGCGCCGATGCCTACATCTCGAAGCCTTTCAATACGAAAATACTCGAACTTACTATAAAAAACCTCCTCACGGCCAAGGAGATCATGCGGGAGAAGTTTTCGCAACAATTGATTCTTCAACCCACCAAGATTTCTTTAACTTCAAATTCGCCGGAGGAAAAGTTTATTAGTAAACTAATGGCGATCATTGAATCAAAAATGGATGATCCGGAATTTGATGTCGATGCGCTGGTCATTGAAATTGGCATGAGCCGGTCTGTCCTCTATAAGAAAGTACAAACCCTTACAAACTATTCGGTTGCCGACCTTATTAAAGAAATGCGATTGAAAAAGGCTGCCGAACTTTTGAAGCAGCCCTCCGTGTCCGTAGCCGACGTTGCGTTTTCCGTTGGATTTAACGACCGTAAGTATTTTAGCAAGGAGTTCAGAAAACAGTTTGAAATGTCGCCATCTGAGTTTATCGACGCCCATCAATCGAAGGGTTGATTCGTTCCAAAACACACTATTACACCCATTCCGGACATTTCTTACATCAAAAGATTTAAAGAGGGAAAAGATTCTCTTCCCTCCCTCATCGATAGTTCATATCGGTTTCTGGTCCGCTTATTTATTCAGCACCTGTCCACCATCAATGATGAACTCCGATCCCGTGATGAAGCTGGCATCACTGCCGGCCAGGTAGCTGATCAGGTTGCCGACCTCTTCAGGTTTACCTAAACGTCCCAGTGGAACGCCGCTTACAATAAGCTCTTGCAACTTCGGATCGTTCATGGTTCCCTTTTCCATAAGCTCGGTAGCGATCGGTCCGGGGCTTACCGCATTTACCCGGATCTTACGGGGCGCCAATTCAACGGCAGCGATCTTCATAACGGCATTGACAGCAGCCTTGCTAGCGCAATAAATCGAAGTGTAGGGCTTGTTCGTATGCGCCGTTGTAGAAGACAACAAGATAACCGAAGCGCCTTCGTTGAGCACAGGGATAAATTTACTCAACGTGAAGTAGGTGCCCCGCAAGTTGACCCCCATGATGTCGTCGAATACTTTTTCCGGAGCATGTTCGATGTCCGTCAATTGTGTAATGCCCGCATTCACCACCAGGATATCCACGGTACCTGAGCGTTTAGCTACCGCTGCGACCAATGCATGGATGTCTTCGATGCTGGACTGGTCAGCAACAAGGGCTTCTACTCCCAATTGGGAGGCGGCTTTTTCGACAGCCTCCTTGCGCCTTCCGGTGATGATCACCTGGGCGCCATTTTCCTTCAGCGCTTTTGCCGCTGCATAACCGATTCCGCTATTGCCACCTGTAACGATGGCTATTTTTCCATTCAAGTTTTTCATATTATTTTCTTTTTCCGATTTGCCCTGTTCGGCAACGCTTGGTTGTTTCTTTGTTTTATTTATTGGATTAGATTTTCTGGCATCCCGGAACATCCTTAGTCAGCATTGAAGCTTATGCCGGTCATTTTCTCGGCTAGTTTCCAAAGTTTCTTCGCTGCAGCTTCATCTACTGCATAGTCGCGTACTCCGGTCGGCGTTTTAGGATCTTCCTGCTGCGGACTAACGTCTCCCTTGTTCAGAAATGTTACATCGACATTCTCACAATACACTCCGCCGATGTCATCGAGCACCGGACTGGTGGCGCACCATACGGTCGTGGCAGCACCCTGCGGTATGGTCTTTAATTTAGCAGCGACTTCCGGAAACATCTGTCCGTTTTGATCAACGAAGCCCATTTTTTGAAACAGCTCAAGGGGTGCCTCACGGCCAAGCTCTGTGCCGCCGATGGAACCTGGGTGTAATGAGTATGCCCTTACATGGTGTTCCTTCGCACGATTGTCAAGCTCCAAAGCGAACAGGATGGTAGCCGTCTTTGACTGTCCATAACCTTGCAAGGTTTCATACTGGCGGTTCTCAAAGTTCGGATCCTCAAAATTGAATGGGGCAAACTGGTGTCCCTGGGAGGAAACATTGACAACCCTTGCCCCATTGGCATTCTTGAGCGCAGGCCACAGCTTTGCCACCAGTTCAAACTGAGCCAGGAAATTTGTTACAAGTTGTGACTCGATGCCCCGCCTATCTCTGCGCAACGGCACCCACATGATGCCGGCATTGTTGATCAAGAGATGAAGCGGTCTGCCGGATGCCAGGAACTTCTTAGCAAAAGCATCGATGGAGTTAGCATCCATCATATCCATGGTTTCCAATTCCACATTGGGGATACCGGATAAGTTTTTCTTTGCTTTTTCCACATCGCGCGCAGGCACAACTACCGTGGCTCCGGCGGCAGCGAGCGTCCTCGTGGTTTCCAAGCCGATGCCAGCATTACCTCCCGTGACAATGGCTACCTTTCCGGTGAGGTCAATGCCTTTGATGACATCGCTGGTGGTTGACGATGCGTTGAACTCCGAGCTGAGTGGTTGTTGCAACTTGCCGTTATAGTTGCTGATTTCAATTGTTGTTTTCATAATAATGGATTTTTGTGTTTTTGTTAATGCAAAGCTAGGTTCAGGCGATCCGGGGGGCTTTGCTCAAAATTCCAAGTTTGCTTTGTTCAGAATTTCAGGGTCAGATGCCCCAAAATCAACAATTGATCATCAAGTGGCTTCGGGATTCCGGACCTTCCGGAAGGCTGCTCAGCCGCACCTGCCCGAGGCAAATTCAAGGCCAGGAGGGAGTGCAATGCCCGGTGCATCCAACATTAAAACCGCATAATTTTACTTTTAAGCGGTTTTTTATTTCACCGCCCCACCAAAAAACTATTTAACTTCCATATACATTTTAAAACAATCCATTTAATATGTAGAAAGATGAAAACCTTCAAAAACCCTCTCCTCTCAGGCAGTCTGATGATCTGCCTTGCGTTATGTTCCATTATTTTCTCCGGGTGCGAGGACAACATGCCTTGCAAGAGATGCGATGCCGCGTTCGCACGCCAGCGAAAGGTCAAGCAGATCGTCCACACCGACGCATCGCTTGTTGTAACGGAACGGTTCAGATTCTATTACCAGAGCAATCTGATCGACAGCATTGTCAAAGTGAGCTATGCCGGCGCGGCGGCGCGCGGCGATAGTACGGTTACCGGCCTCAAGGTTTACTATGGCGGCGACTGTTTGCCGTCGTCATACGTGGCGAAGACCTATGTCACGGGTGCCCCGGTGTCGGTGGAGAAAGCCTTCTTCACGTACGGCGCATCGGGCATCATCAACAAGCACCTGGCGTTCTATCCCGATGAGAATTTCCTGGTGGTGGACAAGACTGCTGACATCGACTATACGAACAATGCTTCGGGACAAGTGCTGACCCGTAAAGGCAACGACTATGGTATTCTCGTGTATCCGAATCCGTACGGGAACGAAAACTCGTATACGTATACCGGCAGCAACATTACCAAAGTGGTGACGTGGAAGGAACAGGCCGGGTACAACCTTACCAACGTTTTTGACCCGCGTAACAACCCGTTCAATATCCAGGGTGGTATCCTGTATTACCTGTCGCTTACCTCGTATCCGGACGAAGAGTTTTACGAGACGATCTGCAGAGATCAGAACAACCCCACCTCCATGGTGTATAAGGGCACGGATACCGCCAACAGCTTTGTGACGATCACGTCTACGTTTACTTACACCTATGATGGGCTGAGCTATCCTACCAAAGTGGGTATCGTTCAGGCTACGGTTGACGAGGTGCATGGTAACAGCCAGCTGAACCTGGGGACGTATCAGTTTTCATATTATTAACCGGGTTGGCGGCCTGATAACTATCAGGCGAAGCCACAGCGAACCCGACAGTTCCAGTAAAAGGGCCCATAGTGGCCCTTTTTTTTGATTTCCAGGTTGGGATTCAAACACACGATAAAGAATCGGAAGGCATTACGTTATCGGGAAGCGTAGTTTGAATATCTCATAATATTCGCTTTATTTACTTAACAAAATAGAAGCAAATGGCAAAAGAATACCTGGGCGAGTTTGAGGAGTTGGTGTTAATTCTGGTGGCAGCCCTTCAGGAAGATGCGTATGGCGCGGCCATTGCAGAGGAAATAGAGAGAAGACTAAAACGTGATGTTACGCTTAGTGCCGTCCATGTCACGCTCTACAGGCTGGAGGACAAAGGCCACGTAAAATCCAAAGTCGGCGGCGCCACCAAGGAGCGTGGTGGCAGGCGCAAAAGGATTTTTACGGTCACCAGTGCCGGCATGGCGATGTTGAAGGCGATGAAGGAGACACGCCTGGATTTGTGGAGCATGGTTCCTCAATTGAAGATGGTCGTATCATGAAAGAAAAAGATTCGACACCGCCCGCCTGGCTGTTCCGGCTGCTTTCGTGGTTCTGCCCGGAACATCTCCTGGAAGAGATTGAAGGCGATCTCTTCCACCAGTTTGAACAAAATGTAAAACGCTTGGGAGCGGCGAAGGCGAAGCGGAGGCTGGCATGGAGCATCTTACGGTTCTTCCGCCCCGGTATACTTTTGAGAAATAAATTTTCGCTTCAATTAAATTCATATCCTATGCTGCGCTATCACCTCAAATTTGCCACGTGTGCTTTTCTGAAGGATAAATTTTTCTCTACCCTCAACATTCTGGGATTGGCGTTGGGCATTGCCGTGGGCGTCATCTTATTGTTGATCCTCCAAAGTGACCTTTCCTACGACAAGCACTATGCCCTTCACGATCGCATCTACCGGGTGGGATGTCACCAGCAGCAGACGGGATTGGATATCCGGTGGGCCCGGTCGGCGATGGATTTGGGAATGGTCCTGAAGACCGAAATGCCTGAAATAGAAGAGGTGGTCCGCATCAATAGAGATGGTCCACGCATATTGGTAAAACATGAAGGTCGCGAAGGGCTGAAAGCGTTTTACGAGGAGGGAATCATCGATGCAGACACCACCTATTTTAAAGTATTTGATCATCCCTTTATCTATGGCGATCCGAAAACCTGTTTGCAAACGGCCAATGCCGTAGTGGTGACGGAAACGATAGCGCAGAAATATTTTGGTTCAGAAGATCCATTGGGACAGTCACTCGTCATTGGAAGTGACACCTGGGTCGTTACCGGTGTCATCCGGGACCTGCCCGAAAACACGCATCTCAAGTTCGATCTGCTGATGTCGAACCGGAACTTTGTTGAGGGGGAAAAGATCGCGTCGGAAAATTTCTGGAACCCGGGGAGCTATTTGTACATCGTGGTTCCGAAGCGTTATGAACCACAGACTTTTCACGCGAAATTTCCGGCCCTTTTTGATAAATATTTTAAGGCGTTTGGCGTGGAAGTAGACGGAAAATATTCTCCCATACTGGAGCCTTTGGCGGACATTCATTTTCACTCCGACCTTGATCAGGACGAGCCGCAGGGCAACATCGCCTATCTCTATGGTTTTGGCGCAACAGGCATCCTGATCATGCTCATGGCTTGTATCAATTACATGAACCTGTCGACAGCAAAGTCCACGCGGCGGGCAACGGAACTCGCGATAAAGAAACTGGTTGGCTCCAGCAAGCAAGTACTGGCCATTTCCATATTGGTCGAGTCGATTTTTTTATCTCTGATCTCCCTGCTGCTTGCGCTTGTCGTGGTGTACGGTGTGTTGAATTTCACGCCTATCAATCAGTTGATCGGAAAAAATCTTGTCTTTGATCCTTTCCAAAACCCAGGATTGATGGTGGTGTCATTAGCGGTAGCGTTGTGCATCGGTTTACTATCGGGCCTCTACCCTGCCATTTTCCTCTCTACTTCACCCCTGCTGACCGCGTTGAAGGGTACGTTTAAAACCGGTAGGTCAAGTCGGCTGTTCAGACAAATTTTGATCACAACGCAATTTGCGATTTCCATTTTAGTGATCGTATGTACCTGGTTCATGGGCGATCAGATCGACTTTATCAGCAACAAAGCGCTGGGTTTTAACAAGGATAATATCTTGGTTTTGCCCATTCCGGATAGCGCGGTGGAGCGCAACATTCCGGCCCTCAAAAATGCGTTGCTTCAAAATCCCCGCATTGCCGGAGTGACCACGGGGGAAACGGTGGTGGGAGCGAACGTTGGTGGAGCCATGAATTTCTGGGCGGAGACCTCTACGGGGATGAAGCAATCGGGCTATACGGTGATATTCGTTGGCGAGGACTATGTTAAAACCATGGGCCTAAAGATGTTGGAGGGTCATGATTTTAAGGCCGGTCCGGTGGCCGATGAAGAAACACCCTACCTCGTGAACGAAGCCGCGGCAAAGCGGATGGGTTGGGGTGCTCAAGCGGTGGGAAAGGCTATGAAGTTCTTTCATGGTGATATCCCCGGGCATGTGGTTGGCTTGGTCGAGGATTTTAATTTCAAGTCGTTACGTCATGCAGTCGAACCGCTTCTGATCATTCGAACGAATAGCGAGAGCGGTTATCTCCACATCAAACTGAGCGGCGAAGATCTCTCCCAAACCATTTCCGACATCGAAGCGAAATGGACGCAGCATGCCCCTGGCCATCCCTTCGACTTTTTCTTTCTCGATCAGCGCTTCAACGAGCAGTACAACGACGATGTTAGGCAGCATAAGCTGTTGTCGATCCTGTCCGGTATATCCATATTCATCTCCCTGTTGGGTTTGATTGGCTTATCGGCCTTTGCGGCAACGCAGCGCATCAAAGAGATCGGGATCCGAAAAGTGTTGGGAGCAAACATTCCGGATATTCTTTTCTTGTTATCGAAAGACATACTCCTCCTGGTCGTGTTTTCGGCCGTGCTGGTGATCCCCGTTTCTTGGTGGGTGATGACGCAATGGCTGGAGAATTTTGTATACAAAACCCAATTGGATTATTTGCTCTACATCGCAGTGACCGTCATGGCATTGCTCCTGGTCTTTTTAACCATAGGCTTTCAATCGTTCAAAACGGCTCGAGCCAATCCAGTTGATAGTTTGAAATATGAATGATGCTGTGATTTTTTTACTGGCTTTCAAATAAAAATCTGATACGCCATTCTTGATCTCTAAACCGTCCCTTACCTATCCTGAATCGTCTCGATCAGTGTTTGCGCTGCCCGTGCGTTGTAATCATCCAGTTTAGGATCGGCCGGTATTAAACTTCTGGCCTGCTCAAGGGCTGGCAACGCGTCGTTGCCAAGGGTCTGGAGTACATTTAACGCCTGAAGCCTGGCGAATTGATTTTCGCTTTTTAAAGATTCACTCAAGGCATTCACCGCTGCTTGTTTTTCGCCGATGTTATAAAGGGCTTCCGCACCGGCTATGCGCACGGCTATTTCCGGATCTGCCAGAAGTTTCAACAAGGATTCTTTTGCCGCCACAGCGTGCGCTTTCAAAACGGTACAGCCAACGGCAGCCCAGTAACGCACGGACGGGTTGGCTTCCGTTAACCGTTGGATGATTTCGGGCAGATGCTTCACATCCCGTGAGGAAGCCATCTCTGCCGTTTCAATGATCCTGTCCATATCCTTTTCGTGTTGAGCTTGTGTATACAATGCTTCGGAACGCTGTGCGCGCTGGCAAAGTATGGCTTCTGGAATGAACCCTATATCTTTTGATTCAATTAACCATTGATGATTGTCCCTGCGCAACCGAAGCAATACCTTTTCATACTGCGGCTTTCCGGCAAGGTTATTTATATTGTATGGGTCAGCCTCGACGTCATACAATTCTTCGGCCGGCTTCTGTTTCCAGAAAACAGATTGTACTTCGTTTAACCGCCCCGCACGAAATTCATTCTCCCATGAACGCATGGAGGCAGCCTGCCACAAGTAAATTAAATGCTGACCATACGGCAGGTGCGGAAGGTAGTTTCGAATGTATCTGTATTTTTTATCCCGCAGGGTGCGCGACATATCAATGCGTTCATCCATTCTGCCTCGAAAACCATAGGCATAGTCGCGAGGCGGTTGCTGCTGGTTTCCAAGAAATGGTTTGCCTTGTATGTATTCTGGTATTTTAATTCCCGCCAAGCTCAATATTGTTGGTGCAAAATCAACAAAGGTGACTATTCTGTCCGTGGTGGTTCCGGCTTTATTTGAGGAAAGATTCTTGTACTTCGCCGGCAGGCGAATAACGAGGGGCACATGCAACCCCGACTCATACATAAAGCGTTTACTTCGCGGCAGCACACCGCCATTGTCGGCATAATAAAACACAATGGTATTGTCCGCCAATCCTTCTTGTTCCAGTTCCTTTAACAACTGACCAACCTGTTGATCCATGGTTTCTACTTTATCGTAGTACTGCGCCCAATCCTCTCTGAATTCTTTGGTGTCAGGATGATAAGGCGGAAGCGGAACCTTCTTGGGATCATGCCGCAGTGAATCCTGACGAATGTGAATACCACTTTCATGCGACACCCCCAGATTGAATACAGCAAAGAACGGTTGACCTGGTTTTCTATTTTTATAGGTGGCCTTGTCACTCGACTCATCCCAGGTTTCGGGTTGGTCAACCGTGTTGTAATCCTTTTTCGCGTTGTTTGTTGTATAGTATCCTGCCTCACGCAAATACCTTGGAAAGAATTTCACAAAATCAGGAACCGGATAGGTACTGCGCATGTGTTCCGTACCCATGGATGGCGGATACATCCCGGTGATCAGCGAATGACGTGACGGTGCACAGACCGGAGCCGTGGAAAACGCGTTTGTGTATCGGACGCCTTCTGTGGCAAGCTTGTCGATGTTTGGCGTGGTGGCAAAGGCATTACCATAGCAATGGATCAAATCGGTATTGTTGTCTTCACTCACAATCCACAAAATATTCGGTCGGTCAACGGTTTGCGCCGTCACTACAATCGCAAAGAACATGGCGACGAGTGTTGACACGACGCGAACGAAATTCAGCTTGGTGGATAGCTTTTGCATAGACCTATACATTAGTTCATGAATCCTTCTATTTCGCTGAAGCCGGCAGCGTAGCGGGCGCAGCCGGTGGTGGCGGTATGGGTAACGGCAGGTAATCTTCGTTCAGAATCATCCACTTTTGAAGGATTGCCTTTAATTTATCCTCTATTTCTTTGTACCGTGGATCTCCCGCCAGGTTCACCTCTTCATTGGGATCGTTCTCTTCATCAAACAATTCAAAGATATCCCTTCTTTCGGCAAATAATATTCTATCGAATTTTTTATCCAGTTTCCCTTCGGCGTGAAGCTGGCTAAGCTCCAACCAGAAGGGCTGAGACGCAAAGTCAACCGGATAATAGGGAAGCTGCCACAACGCATTATAGATCAGTTTGTATTTTTTGTTAAAGACGGTTCTCCCCAAATCAAAATTAGCGGTGTTCGTTGGCAGCCCCGAACCATGTGCTCCACGAACGGCGTACACATATTCCCGCGGCTCCACGCCTACATTTTGAAAAACCGGCTTCAGGCTTACTCCGGTTACTTCCTTTGGAATGGAGACCCCTGCAACGGAAAGGAACGTGGGCGCAATATCTTCGCCGGACACAAGCGCATCGCTCACTTGTCCTGGCTTGATTATACCAGGATATCTGAATATAAGTGGAACATGCAGGCCCGTGTTGTATAGCGTTCCTTTTCCACGAAGCAACGCACCTCCGTTATCACCAATAAATACAACAAGTGTATTTTTATCCAGTCCTCTTCGCTTCAGATCGTCCAGCACGCGCCCCACTTCTTTGTCGAGACGTTGTATTTCACCGAGGTATGCCGCAAAATCCTGGCGCACTAATTTCGTATCCGGCCACAGAGAGGGCAAGGTCAATGTTGAAGGATCAGGTTCAAAGTCTTTCGCATCAAATACCCGGTGAGGATCGCTATAGCCAAGTTGCAGGAAAAAAGGCTTGCCTTTTGGAACACGATCGAGAAACTGATTGTATTGTGCGAAGATGCTATCCTTGACCTGCGAAACCTTAAGGTAGTCCACGCGATCCTTGAAGGTTTCGAGATGATATTCATCATATACGTCAGCCGATTCCTTTACTGCCCGATTGCCATTTAAATGAAAATTCCTTCCGCAGATCCCCGTATAGTAACCGCTCTTTCGCAATACTTCCGGATAGGCAACGACATCCGCCGGCAAAGGCGCAGAGAAGCGAGTCATGCGCACATCCAGCGTGGAGCGACCCGACATAAGTGCCGCCCGTGAAAGCACACACTGAGGTGCTGTTGTAAAAGCCCTGTCAAAACGGATTCCCTCCGCCGCGAGTTTATCGATGTTAGGAGTTTTCACATCCGGATATCCATAGCAACCCAGGTAAGGTGCGCTGTGATCATCCGAAACCAGAAAAAGAATGTTTGGCGGCTGTTGTTTGCCCTTTGATTGCGCGAAAAGTGCTGCCGGGGCGGCGAGCATAAGCGCAACAAATAAATTGATTTTAAGAAAAGATGGTCGGTTCATTGATTATAAATGGGTGAGTTTTGTTTGAGCCTCTTTAAAAGCACTACCGAGAGTGATCAAATCCGGATTGAGATTGCTGATGGTCGTCGTTGACAAGATCTTTAACGTCTCGTCCCGAACTTTGCTAAAGGCAGCATTGATCCCACAAGTGGACTCGTCTTCGCAGAAGCCGCAAGATTGATAATAGTTCAAGGAAACACACGGAAGCATGGCCACCGCGCCGTCGATTGTCCTGATCACTTCGAGCAACGTTACCTCCGATGGTTTTTTTATAAAGTAATACCCACCAATATTGCCCTTTTTACTCCCCAATATTCCAGACGTTTTAAGGTCGCGCAATATTGACTCCAGAAATTTTTTAGGGATATTCTCCTGGCTGGCAATTTCCTTTATGTGCAGGAGCTGGCCGGAGGGATGCTGCGCCATAAACTTTAACGCATGCAAAGCGTATTGACATTTTTTAGACAACATAGGAATATTTTAAAGGGACACATTTCTCCGGCAGCAAAAGGTACGCTGCCATCCTGCATTATCTTCTCGTATTCTTGCACAAGGGATCAATGAAAGGGAAGGAAATTCACAAACGCTAACGGGCGATGAATTCCTCTTCCCTTTACCTGCCTTATCCAAAGACTATACGCCGTCCGAAGAAGACGCGACCAGTTTGACATCCAATTCAAAATCATTGGAGATGGCCTTATCACCCAGATTTTCGAAATAATTTGTCGATCTGAATTTTATGTCATACTTCGTGCGGTCTACGGAGATCTTTGCGGTCGCCGTTAGCTTTTTTCCTTCGGCCTTCACCTGGGCGGGGAACTCAATATCGTTCACGATGCCTTTGATCGTGAGCTTGCCCTTCACCTGATAATTGTTATCCCCTGTCGGCGTAGCCGACGTGATGACAAAAGAAGCCTTGGGAAATTTCTCCACGCCGAAAAAATCATCAGACTTCAAGTGCCCGAGGAGCTTGGCATTTGTAGCTGCATCCGTAATATCGGTGACGGTTATGGAGGTGACATCGATATCAAAACTTCCACCCTTCAGGATTTTCCCATCCCAGGTAAGCGAGCCGGAAGCAACGTTAATATTCCCGGTGTGTTCGCCTGTCACTTTCTTCCCTTTCCAGGCTAGTGAACTTTCCTTGGGGTTTACTTTATATGCCTGAACAGCCGGGCGTCCTGCAAAAGAAAACGCTGCAAAAGCCATTAAGCCCAGGGCACTGAATTTGAAGATTTTGTTTCTCATAGTGATTCGGTTTAGTTTAAGTTTCATTGGGAATAATAAATAAGGAACATTCGCACGATGAGGTGAATTTCATTTCATCCACATTGCCGCGGCCGTAGCCCATTGCATAGAAATTGGTGGTGTACTTAACAACAGCCAGAGACTGTCTTCAGCGTTGGGTCGGGTTTAGCACTCTTTCTCTTCAGAAAGTTGCCAGAGGGTCAAAGGGCCGAACGCTATCTTCTTCCTATATAAATGCTGCGCGCCTGGCGGCAACGAAACAAAAGTAGTACAAAATTTCATTTCCGAAATATAATATCTATCATTTCTATAGATTTTATATTATTTACTAAAATTTCTTATCTTGCAGCACCACCGTTGATTTGTTTTACCTATGAAAAGAAATTTTTTAGGGCTGGCGCTGCTGGCCTGGCTCGCAGGCTGTTCACCAAAGAAAGACTTTACGCCGGAAGAGCGTCAGGCCTATGAGGCCTCGCTCAACGCCTGGCATACGCGGCGGTTGGAAACCGTAAAGGCGCCGGACGGGTGGTTGAACCTCGTCGGACTATATTGGCTTGAACCCGGCCCGAATACGTTTGGCAGCAACGAAAAGAACAACATCGTTTTTCCAAAGGGCAAAATCGCGGAGCACGCCGGCTATTTCATCGTGCAGGACAACCAGGTTATCCTGCGGGTAAATACGAACGTGCCCATTAGCGTGCACGGGAAACCCATAGCCACAGAACAAGTTGTCTTTCATCCCGATTCCAGTGCCATCATCGCAGAAAGCGGATCCTTGCGGTGGAACATTATCCGGCGCGACACCAAACTCGCGATTCGCCTACGTGACCTGGATAGTGAAGCAACAAAATCCTTTGCCGATATCGAGCGCTACCCGGTGGATCCGGCTTTTAGAGTAGCGGCCACGTTCGAAAAAGCGGATTCGTCTCGCACCATCGACATCACCAACATCGTGGGGCAAACCACCGCGCAACCTTCTCCCGGAACGCTGGTGTTTGACTTACTCGGGAAAAAGCACCGGCTGGATGTTTTGGAGGGAAACAAAGAGGAGTTCTTTGTCATTTTCGCAGACGTCACCAGCGGCAATGAAACCTATGGCGGAGGCCGCTTTGTGTATGTGAAGAAACCCGTAGCGGACGAAGCGATGTACATCGACTTCAACAAGGCCTACAACCCGCCATGCGTCTTTACGCCCTATGCCACGTGTCCCCTGCCGCCCCGTCAAAACGTATTGGCGGTGGAAGTGAAAGCCGGCGAGAAAAATTATTCGGCCGGAGGCCAATCCGGAAATGCAACGGTCTCTGTCCACTGATCTGGGGTGGACAAAGACCGTTCTGTTTTTATTTTTTACGAATAGGACGGAACGCGAATGACGCTCTTGGAAAAGCGTTCCATTTCTTCCAACTGCGGACTGCATTGCAGCAGGAAAAAATCGACACCGATGTCTTCGTATTGACCGATCCGGTCCGCCACATATCCAGGCGAGCCCACTAAACCAGTGCGCAATCCGCGGTTGGACACCGAATATTCCTCCAGTGAAACCTGCTTCTCCAGTTGCGTGCCGGCCAGCCACTGCTGGTAATTCTTGTAGCCTGCGGCAAAGCTGTTCACATTCGTGATGCGCTCGAGTTCTTTCTTCACTTCCTG
This sequence comes from Chryseolinea sp., assembly GCA_036525235.1. Taxonomy (GTDB): domain Bacteria; phylum Bacteroidota; class Bacteroidia; order Cytophagales; family Cyclobacteriaceae; genus Chryseolinea. The sequence continues at coordinate 88,559 of DATDAV010000250.1, forward strand.
ATCCGAGTCCCGGATGATGGAATAGGCGGCCACACCAAATTTCATGGGCGGCAGTCCATGTTTCTCTCTTCTCCGGCGCATGTCCTCGATTCGTTTGCTGATCACCTCGGGCGCATCACCATGCATTACGTATCCATCACAACGCTGTGCGATCAGTTCTTTGGCGGCCTCAGATTCTCCGCCGGCATATAGGAAAGGTCGTGGTTTAGAGACCGGCTTGGGTTGCAGGATCGTGTCTTCCACTTTGTAGTACTTGCCTTCGAAGGTGAAGTTATCCTGTTTCCACAGGTGGTCCACGACGTGAAGCCATTCGGCCGTGCGGGCATAGCGATCGTCGTGCTGTTCAAAATGAACGCCGTATTTCCGGGCTTCATCCTGCCACCACGACGACACCACGTTGAGCGTGAGGCGGCCGTTGCTGATGTGATCGATGTTTGCCGCTTGTTTGGCGAGCAACGCGGGCGAATGAAACGTGGGCCGAACCGCCACCATGATTTCAAGCGTGCTGGTAACGGCCGCCAGGGCCGCCGCCGTGCTCCAGGCATCCAGCGATGGAGCGGATTCGCCTTTGATGTCGTTGAGGTTGAGCTCGGCGATCAGCGTGGTGTCGAAGCCAAGCTCCTCGGAGCGTATGGCCAATTTTTTCACATAGTCCCAGGTGGGCGTCATGTTTTCGTCTTCGACATTGCGAAGCCATCCGCCAAACACGGGCAACCAATATCCAAATTTCATAAGGCGTAGGCGGGTTGAGTTTGATAATGTTTTTGGAGGCGATATTCAATGTAATCGACGAAATTTTTATACGGGTTAAAGCCGACAACATTCACGGCATCGGCCACAAAATTGGACAACGCGTTGATGTCGTAGAAATAGGCTTCACCGTTGCGGCCGTCTACCAGATATTCAATGCCGCCCACGTCGATGCCTGCCGTCTGAAAAATCTTCTCGGCCTTTTGTACCAACTCCGCCGGTGGTGTATAGCCCTCCACCTGGATGCCTTTTTTAGGAGCTT
>DATDAV010000251.1:0-43997 GCA_036525235.1 Chryseolinea sp.
GGCAAGTTGTACAACGGTGTGCCGGTTGTCATTAAATAATACTCCTGATCCAATTCTAAAATAACAACGACCATGAAAAAAGGTTTGTCAGGAAATATTGCGAAAGCATTTATACAGTCGAAATTGACGATACTGCTCATGATTGGCTTTCTGCTTATCGGTGGATACAGTACGTTACTGATTCCCCGTGAAGAAGAGCCGCAAATCAACGTACCGATGGCCGATATTTTTCTCCGGTATCCCGGTGCATCGCCCAAAGAGGTGGAAGCAAGAGTATCGCAACCGCTGGAGAAGATCATCTCTAACATCAAGGGAGTAGAGTATGTATACTCCACCTCCATAAAGGGACAAGCGATGCTTATCGTGCAGTTCTATGTTGGGGAAGATATTGAGCGCTCGCTGGTGAAGCTCTACAATGAGCTCATGAAGAACATGGATGCGATGCCTGCCGGTGTGATGATGCCGCTGGTAAAAACCAGGGCCATCGATGACGTGCCTGTGTTGGGGTTAACACTGTGGAGCGAAAAATACAACGACTTTGAATTGAAGCAATTAAGTCAGACGCTGACGAATGAGATCAAGAAGATCCCGGATGTTGCATCGGTCAGCATACTGGGCGGGCGCAGCCGGCAAGTAAACGTTACGCTGGATAAAGACAAGATGGCGCTCAGTCATGTCGATTTTCTTTCGGTCAGTCAGCAGCTTCAGTTAAACAATGCACAGGCGCTTGCCGGTAGTTTTGCGCGGCAGGATACTTCATATTCTGTCGATGCCGGCAATTTTCTCAGAACTGCAGAGGAAGTAGCCAGCCTGGTTATCGGAGCCAACAACGGACAACCGGTTTACTTAAAGCAAGTAGCAAAGATTGAGGAAGGAGCCGAAAAGCCCTCGCAATATGTATTTTATGGGATGGGTCAGTATGATCAGGTGCAAGCCGGGAAATATAAATCCGAATATCCGGCCGTGACGCTGTCCGTTTCCAAGAAGAAAGGTGCTGATGCCATGAAATTGTCCGAACGCATCATCACCAAGATAGATCATCTTAAAAAGGAATTGATCCCCGATGAGGTACAGGTGACCGAGACACGGAACTACGGGGAGACCGCTTCCGAAAAAGTATCGGAGCTGTTGCTTCACCTTTTTATAGCGGTTGTAGCCGTTACCCTATTCGTTATGCTGGCCATGGGGTGGCGTGGTGGTTTGGTTGTATTCTTATCGGTGCCGGTAACTTTTGCTTTAACACTATTCAGTTACTACCTGCTTGACTATACACTCAACCGGATTACGCTCTTTGCACTGGTATTCATCACCGGTATTGTGGTCGATGACTCCATCATCATCGCTGAGAATATGCACCGCCATTTTAAAATGAAGCGGATGCCCTTCCTGCAGGCTGCCATTTTCGCGATCAACGAAGTGGGCAATCCAACGATCCTGGCGACATTCACCGTGATTGCAGCTGTGCTGCCCATGGCCTTCGTTTCCGGAATGATGGGGCCGTACATGAGCCCTATGCCAATTGGCGCTTCCATTGCTATGATGCTTTCGCTGGTCGTGGCGCTGACACTTACTCCGTACCTGGGCTACCTGTTCCTTCGCGAAAAAGACGGGCACGATGAAACACAGCCTATAGCATTGGAGGAATCAAAAATCTATAAGCTGTACAAAAGCTTCATCAATCCCATGCTGGAAACACGTTGGAAACGTTGGGCATTTATCATGGCCACGGTTGCAGTGCTTCTGATCTCGGTATCATTTTTCTATACCAAGTGGGTGGCTGTGAAGATGCTTCCCTTCGACAACAAGAACGAGTTTCAGGTCGTGATTGATATGCCCGAGGGAACGACGCTGGAGCGGACGGCTGCCGTCACCAAAGACATTGCGCAATACATCTCGCAGCAGGAATTGGTAAGAAACTACCAAGGCTATGTGGGAACGTCAGGCCCCATCAGCTTCAACGGACTGGTTCGTCATTATGACCTGCGCCGCGGTGATAACGTTGCAGATATACAGGTAAATCTTTCAGACAAGAAGGATCGGAGTATTCAAAGCCATGAGATCGTAAAACAACTGCGGCCGGGTGTTCAGAAGATTGCCAGGAAATACAATGCCAACGTCAAGCTGGTAGAAGTTCCGCCGGGCCCCCCCGTATTGTCAACCATTGTTGCCGAGGTTTATGGGCCAGATTACGATGAACAGATCCGTATTGCAGACCAGGTGAAAAAGCTCATTGAAAATACACCAAGCGTGGTTGACACCGACTGGATGACGGAAGCAGACCAACCGGAGTATCGCTTTGAAATAGATAAGGAAAAAGCCATGCGCTATGGTGTGGCGCCTGCCCAGGTGGTCTCCATGCTGAGCGCAGCGCTATCGAACATGCCCGTGGGTTCTGTCCATAATCCGGTATCGTTTGATCCCGTGAACATCGTACTTCAGTTGAATGACGCAGAAAAGTCCGGTGTCGATGATCTCAGGAATCTGAAAATCATCAACCGGCAGGGACAAGCCATTCCGTTAGGCGATCTGGTAAACATCGGCAAAGAAGTAAAGGAGAAAAGTATCTACCGGAAAAATCAAAAACGCGTTGTCTACGTGCTGGCCGATATGGCCGGTGAACTGGAGAGTCCCTCGTATGCCATCTTTGACATCTCGGATAAGCTCAAAAGTATCAACATCAAAAAGGGATATACACTGGAAGAATCCTTTAATGAGCAACCGGAGTTTGAAGACAACTTCACACTGAAGTGGGATGGTGAATGGCAGATCACCTATGAAGTATTCCGTGACCTGGGAATTGCGTTCGGAGTAGTTATTATCATGATTTACATGCTTATCGTGGGGTGGTTCCAGGATTTCAAGGTTCCCCTGGTGATGCTTGCAGCAATCCCGCTGTCATTGATTGGTATCGTCCTTGGTCACTGGATGCTGGGTGCTTACTTCACGGCCACTTCCATGATCGGATTCATAGCGCTCGCGGGTGTGATGGTTAGAAATTCAGTGTTGCTCATTGACTTCATCATCATCCGATTGGAAGACGGTATTCCATTGAAACAGGCGATCATCGAAGCCGGAGCCGTTCGTACAACGCCAATCCTGTTAACGGCGGGTGCCGTGGTTTTGGGAGCTGTCATCATTCTGTTCGACCCGATCTTTCAGGGTCTGGCCATCTCCCTGATGGGTGGAACAATTACCTCAACGTTTCTCACCTTGCTGGTCGTGCCACTCTTATACTTCAAAATGATGCGGAAGCAAACCGCTAAGCAACAGCTATGAACTTTAACCCAAAGCAGATATGAAACTCCTGGTGATAACGAGCTTAAAAGAATATCAAAAGAAGGTAGCCGAGATCATGGACCTTTCAGGGATTACCGCATTCAGTATTACAGAAACCATTGGATTCAAGGATCACCGTGCGCCTAACCGGCTGGACAATTGGTTCAGTAGTGGGAGTGAAAATTTTGACTCGGTCTTCCTATTCAGTTTCACCGATGAAGAAAAGGCCGATAAAGCTTTGGCGTTGGTAAAGAGGTTCAATGCCGATGACGAAACAGGCTTCCTGATTCATGCCTTTATTCTGCCGGTCGATAAATCAAGTTACTCCATAGCATCATGAGAACGGACTTCAATTATTGGTGCAGTCAATGTTTATGCAGACATGCAGAGAATTTAAGGCACTGCGAAGAGGCAAAGGTGCAAAAGTACACGAAGTAACATTCACAATATAATTACATTAATATGAGAGAACGAATTGTAAGAGCGGTGGCTGGGACTATGATATTGATCAGCATTATCCTCGCTTATTTTGTAAGTATCAATTGGCTGGGGCTCACCGCATTTGTCGGCCTCAACCTCTTGCAGTCTTCCTTCACCCGATTTTGCCCCCTGGAACTGATCCTGGATAATTTCGGAGTTGAGAAGGGTGAGTGCTGATGCTGTTGAAACTCGGCCTTTTCTCGAGCTATGAGGAAAATCAGGCTCGAGCGGGAGGAATATCAGCACGCGGATGTGGTAATAGATATACTTTTCTGACAGCAAGGCATGTGTGACTTTAATCACATAAAATCTCACTAGCCAAATACAACTTTACATTAAAAATATATGAAAAAGAATATGGGTTCCGCCGACCGTATAATCCGGGCGATTATCGCGGCGATATTGATTGCGCTTTATTTTAGCGGTGTTCTGACAGGAATTCTTGGCTTGATCCTTATTGCCCTGTCCGTCATTTTCTTGTTCACCAGCCTGGTAAGCTTTTGTCCGCTGTATTTGCCTTTCGGTCTGAATACCCTGCGTAAGAACTTCACGATAAAACCTCATAAACTCACGTAACATGATTGAGAAACTGAAGAAAATGTTTGGAATAGCACCTTCGGCAAATTATGCACAATTGGTAAAGGAAGGAGCTATTATTCTCGATGTTCGCACCAAGGGCGAGTATGCCGGTGGTCATATCAAGGGGTCGATGAATATTTCTGTGGATCAGCTGAGTGCTAATCTTCATCGACTTCGTGATAAGCAGAAGCCTATTATTACATGTTGTGCATCAGGCATGAGAAGCGCTTCCGCAAAAGGCATATTGAAAGCCAATGGCTACAAACAAGTGCACAACGGTGGAAGTTGGAGTGGCCTTCAGCGGAAATTGTAAATGAAATTGGAATACTTCCTCGATGACAGGTGGCGAGAAGAAAAACCCGGGGCGTCCGGGTTTTTCGATCAAAGCACAACGACTAGCGTTCTGGATAGGGTTAGTTCATCAATACCCTGGTTTTCTCATTGTGGAAATATAGGCTTAGGAAATTGAATATCCCCCAATGGTCATAGGGTCTGAAATGGATGGCAAATGCACCCGCTTGCTTTAAATCTTCCACATGGTCGGGAGCTGGGGCGTTGGCATGAATGACTACGGGAATGTGTTTAAAGCGACCTATTTTCTTTATGTGTTTTAGAAACTCAATGCCTGTCAACCCCTGCATCATTAGGTCTACGAAGATGTAATCCGGTATTATGTTCGACCCACGCATAATGGAAAGGGCGTCCAGCGTGTTGGTGGCCATGAAGCAGATCGTGCCTGGCGCCGCGTGATTGACCGCTCGCACAAAAACGGCTCGATCAAGGGGATCACCGTTTATAAAAAGGCAGGATTTAACTGATTTTCCAGTCCATTTATACCCTTTTTCGTAGGATCGGTGCATTCGGTCTAAAAGCTTTTCTCAACAAAAATTTTCCGTTCCAGCCTTGGACGGATTTTGAAGCATTTTGAGGGGTCTTGGGCTCCATCGTGGAACACGTATCAATAAACGACTTCCGTATAACAATTGAAATGCGCTTTCATTAAATCGAAATTAAATCCGCATTAAAGGGCCTTCCGGTTACTCACAGGAAAGGAGATGGTGAATAGCGTTTTGTGAAGAGGCACAGATTCAAAATGGATCTCGCCTTGGTGAAGTTTAACGATCTGGCGAACAAGCGAAAGCCCGATGCCAAACCCTTTTGGTTGCTGACGATGCTTTCCCCGGAAGAAAGGTTCAAATATCTTATCTCCATGGGCCGGATCAATTCCTGTTCCATTATTTTGAAAATTCAACGTAATGAATTCCTTCCTGGCTGTGTCAAGCGTAATGACAACATGATGATCGTCCGAATACTTGCAGCCGTTGTCCATCAGGTTGAGGATTGCCACCTTTACTAACTGGTCATCGCCCTCCATGAGAAGCGATTCATGATCCAAGGTCAGGTCGAAATGAATGTCTATACGATAGGTTGGGAATGCTTTGACTAGCTGATCCTTTATCTCCCACAAGACATCGTCAATGCGGATGGACGTAAAGTTACTGTCGGGTAGATCGGTACTGGTCTGTGCCAGTAACAAGAGCTGCGTAGACAGGCGGTCAAGCCCCTTAAGGCCCTCCAGGATAGAACGCAGGATTTTTATATAATCCTCTTTGTCGCGGTCCTGTAGGAGCGTTACTTCGGTTTTCACCGCCATCACAGTAATGGGCGTTTTAATTTCATGCGAGGCGTTGGCTATAAAATTCTTTTGGGAAGCAAACGCACTCTGCAACCGTTCGAGCATCCGGTTAAAGGTCTGGGCTAATTTGCTTAGCTCATCTTTCCGATTCCCTTCGTCCAGCCGCCGGTTCAGGTTCTCTTCTGTAATGTTGCCGACCTGCTCAACAATTTTGGAAATTGGATAGAGAACTTTCCCGGCAAAAAACCACCCGAGGATCGAGACGAAGACCACGCTGACACAAAACGTGATGATGAGGATGTTTCGGAGATTCCGCAGGGCATCCAGCCCATATACGTCTGTGGCTGCGGCTATAACCGTGAACCGGTCAGACTGGTCGGTGAACAGAAAACCCATTACTTCGAAATTCTTATATCGGTAGCGCAGTTCCTTCGTCTGTTGAATGCTCATCAATAACGCCATATCGACTTCGATCAATTTCACCCCTTCAGAACTATAGAGTTCTTCGTTTTTAGAATTATATATGGCGATGTATTGATTGGAAAAACTAGCGGGATTATTCCGCTCCATCCGGCGAAGCAATTCGGCATTCACTTCCTTTACTTCCGTCAGAATCTTTGCCGTGTTGATGGCCCTGTTCTTAAGTCGGCGATAAAAATCTTCTTGCCGATAACCAGCCGAAAGAAAATAAATGGATACACAAATCACTGTGAGCACGACAATGACAATGCCGAAGAAAATTAAAGTGAGCCTCGTCCGGATGTTCATATGTCCTTGCTAAGTACGTAGCCCATTCCAATCCGGGTCTGCAGGAGCTTGGGCTCAAAGTCCCTGTCGATCTTGTTGCGCAGCATATTCATGTAGACTTCGACAACATTGGTCCCAGTCTCAAACTTAATATCCCATATTTTTTCAGCCAGCTCACTTCGTGAGATGACCCGTTGAGGATTTCGCAGGAAAAATTCCAGCAAAGTAAATTCCTTTGCGGAGAGCTTGATGATCTTGTCGTAACGATGCGCTACCTTCTTTTCGAGGTCGAGCTTAAGATCCTCAAACCGTAGGACTTTCCCGTAGTCTGTTGTCGCCGAACGTCTTCTGACCAGCACTTTCAGTCGGGCAACAAGCTCCTCAAACTCGAATGGCTTAAGGAGGTAGTCGTCGGCCCCCGCATCAAAACCCGATAGTTTGTCGGAGGTGGTACCTAAGGTTGTGAGCATGATCACTGGTGTGGACGGTTTCTCCCGCTTTAAGATTCGGCAAAGGTCAAATCCGTTAATACCCGGAATAACAATATCCAGCACGATGACATCGTAATCTCTGCTTAGGGCGAGTCTTTCGGCAATGTTTCCATCAAAGGCAACATCTACGGCAAAGGATTGTTCTTCCAGGCCTTGCTTGATAAAGGATGATACTTGCTGTTCATCTTCAATGACCAGGACTTTCATAAAAATGTCAATTTTTCACTGGCCTGAATGTGCCATTCAGAGCCCTAAATACTCCACAATGTTTTCCCATTCCCGGCCCTTCACTTCAACAATATAGGGACTATACCATTTTAATATGCTTTTAATGCGCTTTTAATAGCCCGTATTGGATAACCTGGTTTTCAAGGTGTTACTTTGGTACAACTTAATAACCTGGATTGGTTATAAGGTTTTTGAAAACTCGCAAAAACCCATCGGCAGGAGGCCATGGGTTTTTGTATATGTTACCCCTTCACATATTCATCAGGTCCATCATCAGATTAAAGGCGTCCATGGATGATGGGCTATCCAGTTTGAGCGGTTTGGTAATGAAACCGGAAATGCCCAATGTCTGCGCCATAGTTTTGTCTTCCGACTGCTCTGACGTTGTCAGGATAAAGACTTTTATATCTTTCCAATGATCGTTTTCCCGGATCAGGCTGAGTAGCTCAAAGCCATTCATTTTGGGCATATTCAGATCGAGCAGAATAAGATCGGGCATATTGGCTGCCGCCTCTTCTCGGAGCATGTGCAGGGCATCCTTGCCGTTTTTTGCGATTTGTAGCCGGTGCAGGATATTCCGTTTGTTCAGCGTCCTTGTAACCTCAATTTGATCCAAAGTATCGTCTTCTACCAGCAGGATGTTGATGATCCGTTTCATAGTACTCATTTTGGCCAGGTAAATGAAAAGGTTGATCCCTTTCCGGGCTCAGAGTACATATTCACCTCCAGTTTTCGGTCTTTCAGAATTTTTTTTACAATGGTCAACCCGATCCCTGTGCTTTCAAAGACGTCTTTGTCTTTCAGTGTCTGGAACATTTCAAATATCTTGTCATGGTAGATCACTTCAATACCCGGGCCATCATCCTCAACAAAAAACTCGTAAAACTCCCCTTTGTTTTTGTGGTATACTTTCACCTCGCCCTTTTCTTTGTCGTGATGCTTGAAGGCGTTTCCGACAAGGTTGGTAAAGATCTGTAACAAGGGCAACCGTTCAGTATACAACAAGGGCAGGTCGGAAGACACGACGAGTGTTATTCCAACCCTGGGCTGTATATTATATTCCATGACCTCGTCCAGTAATTCACGAATATGAAGATGCTCCTTCACCGATTCTTCTTTGCCAACTCTGGCATAGGTTAGAATTCCCCTTATTAAATTCTCAGCCCGGTTAACCCGCCCCTTAATGATGGCAAGATATTCATTGACCTTAGGGGGCAGGTCTAGACTGTGATCTTCCTCAATCCAGTTAACAACATTATCAATTCCACGCAACGGCCCTTTGATATCATGCGATACGGTATGTGCAAACTGGTCCAACTCGTCCTTTTGTTTTATCAACAGTGAAATGTTCTTATCCAGAATTTTGGCCATCTCATTTAAGGCCACCGCGAGCTGGCTTAATTCACTTTTGCCGTTTTCGTTGATATGAACTTGATAGTCTCCCGCTGCAATGGCGTTGGCCATTTTCACCATCTTCACGATCCGGGAAGAAATATAATACGCGATAAAGACTGCAATTAACGTTCCGGCTACTACAGAGATCATGGTGAGATAAAACGAAATACTTTCGGTGTGACGGAGAGAAGCCGTTAGAATCTCCTTTCGTGAATCCCGAAATCCATATTCAGAATTTGTAAAGTCTGAAAACTTTTTTTGAAGACTGCGCTGCACGTCTTTCTCTAAACCACTGCCAAGCTTGGTGCGGTATATCTGGCCGAAAATTTTTTGTTCACTAACGGAAATTGCGGCTTGCTTTTTAGCCTCAAGTAACGGCAAAGCAAATTCATCAATCCAATAGTCCTCGAGCAACTTAATGTCATCGAGTAGAATGCGCTGCTCTGAGCCTGCTTCGACGATGGAAATCAGTTCGGTTAAAATCTTTTCGTTCTCCAGAATAGCGGAATCATAGGTCTGTATAAAAAAAGGGTCGTCTGTTAGCATGTAGCCACGCAACCCGCTGACCATATACAGAAAGTTTCGCTGAAACCGATTACTGTTCCGTACAATAATGGACGACCGGGAAAAAGCTTCATTGTTTTCAGCGATTAATTCCGATTGTTTATAGTTTATGTAGGTGGTTATTGAAAAGAGCAACAAGATTGAAAAGAAGCTGATCAGTATGATATTCGAGATCTTCATCGTTGGTTAAGATTATTCCAATGCTACTGGACGGCACTCGTCCGTGAGCTATGGTTCGGGGCAGTTAGACTCACCACAAGGTCACATGCAGAATGTAAATTACTCCCATTCCGGGTGGCTTTGGATCAAGACATAGCAGTTTTAATGTCGATTTAATGCGGTTTTAATCCCCATAGAAGGGAACCAAGAATTCCTGTAGAATTGTTGCCAAAGCGCAAGCCGTTTTCGTGCAAAGTCTTCATTTCCATTTGATGATAGAGGGTAAAAAACATTTTTTAGAGGGGCAGACGAGACTTAACTGGCGAATTTTGATAGTATTGCCGACAAATAACTAACGTGAAAGTAACCGTACGCCAACTCGTATTTGAAAGACTCGAAGCTGATATAAACAGCGGGCTGATCTACATCGCGGGGAAGGAAATACCCTTTACACAAAAGGAAAAAGATCTCTTGTTTTATTTTCTCCGGCATCAAGACAAGCCCATCCCTAAAGAGATTTTAGCGGAAGTGATTTTGGGCAGTGACGCCAGTTGGTTGGAAGACTTTAATATCGTATTTACGATGGTCAGGCAGGTTGTGAAGAAATTAGCCGCCTACGGATGTGAGGGCTACATCCAGGAAGTTCAAAATGGGTTCTATACACTGGGAAAGAGCTAGTTGCCCCCCTTCGTTCAAAAGTTCCTGGAAGATTGAGGCAACGATGGCTTGGAACAGGATTTTAGAAGGGTACTCACCCTTAAGGTATTGATCTGGAGTATCAACAATACAGGACTCCACACCATACACGAGCCGCATCCAATCATCCTTGGGAAGCAATTCTTTTTTTTGCTTCCAGCATTTCGATAAACGGCGACAGCGCCGCAGTTATTCGCTTCCTGGGATCAGCTTCAACAGAAGTTGCCATTTGTCAAATTGAATTTGTAGATACCCGTTTCAACCTTGCTTATTTAAAATATTCTCAGGGCCTCGTTTTAGAATCGCCAATATAAGACCAAATAGAATAAAAGGTATACTCAGTAATTGGCCCATATTAAAAGTCAAATCACTTTCAAATGGAGATTGGTTTTCTTTCAAAAATTCCAAAAGGAACCGTGTCGCGAAAAGCAGAACCAAAAAAATGCCGAAGATAAATCCAGGACGCCTGTTCAAACCGCGATTAAGAAAATGCAAGGCAACGAAAATCAACAGGTAGGATAACGCTTCGTAAAGTTGAGCCGGGTGCCGCGGTTGCGGATCCTCCTGTTCAAAAATAAACGCCCAGGGAACCGTAGAGGGTTTGCCCAGAATTTCAGAGTTCATCAGGTTACCCAGGCGGATACAACATCCTGCCAGTGGAATAACCAAAGCCAGTTTGTCCAATACCCAAAAAAAGGAGATATTCTTCCGGATGCAGAAGATGGTAATGGCTATTAAAATCCCAAAAGCACCTCCGTGACTGGCGAGGCCCTGGAACCCTATAAATTCAAATTGAGGCTGAAACTTTACCGGCAGGAATATTTCCAGTATATGATCTGCATAGTAATCAAAATCATAAAACAGACAGTGGCCTAACCGTGCGCCAATCACGGCCGCCAGTACAACATAAATCGTCAAGCTGTCAAGCAAACCAGGAACAACTTTTTCTTTTTTGAAGTAGTGTTGTAAAATCTGATAGCTCAACACGAAGCCTAACGCAAACAACATACCGTACCAGCGCAGGGAGAAAAAGCCAAGGTCAAAAAGGGTCGGGCTTGGGTTCCAATGAATGAATGCAGGCGTGACAAATGGGGCTGGCAGCATGTAGGTATCCGATTATTATGAGTTTGATTTCATGAACAGATACATAAAACCTGTTCTTTGAAAAAAACTGCAAGTAGGTCCAAATCTGCCGGGCTTCCAAGATCCAGGGCAGTGGATTGATGGATTTAATCTCGATTTAATCACTGAAATTCAGATGGTTAGGGTTTCTTGTCGATACTTGAGGAACTATACCTACTTTTAAACGCCGAATTTGTTTGAATAACAATGGAAGAAAAACAGCCCAATCCCACCGACCATTTAGCCAATGAACGAACCTTCCTGGCTTGGATCAGAACCGGTATCGCCATCATGGCTTTTGGTTTCGTGGTGGTGAAGTTTGCCTTGTTTTTGAAGCAAGTCACACTCATTTTAGGAGATGGTAGCAAGGCTATTCCGCTTCCCAGTAAAGGTTATTCGGCCATCATTGGTATCGCCCTGGTCGGGCTTGGAACGATTATGACCTTGCTTGCCTTTTTCCGATATAAGAACATTGAAAAACAACTCCATGCGCATACATTCTTTCCCTCTTTGACCCTTTCCGTATTTTTGACCGTGGCAATGATACTCACCGGAGTATTGCTGGTCATTTACCTGGTACCGAGCATTTGAGTTCTGAAAGAATGCGGGCGTTAAATTTGAGCCAAGGCTCGCATGAGGTGGGTGTATTCAAATGGAAAATATAGTATATGCAGCTTATACTGGTAGAAGATGAAGAGAGTGTTTCCAGGTTTATAAAAAAAGGCTTTGTCAGCGAGGGGTACCAGATTGACGTAGCCTTTGATGGTACCATCGCCAAAAGTCTTTTCGAAAAGAAGCCCTATGACCTGGCTATATTGGATGTTAATCTTCCCGGGTTAAATGGGTATCAGCTATGCCAGCATTTCAAAAAGATAAACCCATACATTCCCGTCATTTTCTTAACAGCGCTCGATAGCATTGAAGACAAAGTCACAGGATTTGAATCCGGTGCCGATGATTACCTGGTTAAGCCCTTTGAGTTCAGGGAATTGCTATTGCGGGCGAAAGCCCTTATCCGCAGAACCAGCCACGCAGGCAACGGCACACAAAAGCTGGTGATTGCCGACCTGGAGATGGATACCTCCGGAAAGATCGTGAGCCGCGCCGGAAAGCGATTGGACCTTACCGCGCGTGAATATTCGCTACTGGAATATTTGATGATTAACAAAGGCCGTGTGGTAAGCCGTGTAGATATTGCCGAGAAGGTATGGGACCTGGACTTTGATACTTCCACCAATGTGATTGATGTATACATTAACTACCTGCGAAAAAAAATAGACAAAGATCATCCGCAAAAATTGCTGCACACCGTCGTGGGAATGGGTTACATGCTTAGAGAAGATTAGCCATGTTGATTCGCTATAAAATTATCATTTGGTTTAGCGGACTCACGGGGGTTTTGTTTTTTCTTTTCTCACTGTATATATACGTTGCCTATACCAATTCCAGAGAAGAAGCCTTTCGGGAGCGTATCAGGAATAAGGCCCTGGCGACAAAGGAAATTTATGACCTTCACAACCAGTTGGCCGAAAAAATTATCACCAGTATTCCCGAACAATCCGAATACGTCTTTGATGAACATCGCAATCTGGTCTTCGCCATCAACGACCTCAACGACTTTAATTTTGACCAGCGCTTTCTTGATTCCGTAAAAAAGAATAAGGAGTTCTATTTTGAGTATTCGAGGCCGAGACGAAATGAGCAAAAGGACGGCTATGCCTTTTCATTTGGCCCAACCGATCAAACCAAGATCATTATCATCACCGCCTACGACAAGATCGGAAGAGAGCAGGCACGGAACCTGGCGTACATCCTTATTTTGGGAAACATCTTTTTCCTGGTGCTCATTGGTTTGTCAGGCTACCTCTTTGCCCGCAGTATTTTAAAGCCCATCGATGAACTGGTCACGCAGGCCGAAGCGGTCCGCTCCGATGACGTTCGTTTCCGGTTGCATTACCGAAACCCCCGGGACGAGATCGGGGTCGTAGCGGCTTCGTTTAATAAAGTGCTGGAACGGATCCAGGGGCTTGTAGAACTTCAGAAGTCCTTTATTGCCCATGCCTCTCACGAACTTCGAACACCCCTCACTGCCGTATCAGGCATCCTGGAAACTTCGGTAAACTACGATAACGATTTGCATGCGGTAAAAAGAAGTATGAAGGCCGGCCATAAGGAACTTCAGAAAGCCATTGGCCTCATTAACGGGTTACTCCAATTGGCCAAAGTAGATGCCACCGAAGAGATCGAAATGCAACGGATCAATAGCCTGGACCTGCTCATCGACGTTATCAGTTTTTATAAATTAAAAAATATTGATCAGGAATTTTTGCTTCGACTTGACGAGCGCCTTCCAAAAGATGTTTCGATCGAATTGATGGGAAATATCCACCTGCTTCGAACGGCGCTCTTGAACATCATCGACAATGCTTCCAAATACTCGTCCGGTAAAAAAGTTGAAATTTTTGTGAGGGCAATTTCAGAGTCGTCTGTTTCCATAAGTTTTATCGACCAGGGGATCGGCATCCGGGAGGAAGACATGAAAAACATTCTTGACCCCTTATACCGTGGCAAGAATACCATGGGAATTGAAGGTTTCGGTCTTGGGCTCCCCCTTACCAAACGCATTGTTGCCCTTCACAAAGGCGAGATGATTGTGAAAAATAATAACCCGGGCGGAGTTACCGTCACTTTGCTGCTACCCGCCAATGTTATACAGGCGGTATAGCGTATTAACGCCTTCTAATACCGCTCTAATTTCGCTTTAATCTCGCCACCGTTTCTTGTGATTGAATTTAACATTGATTCATGACAAGGAAACCAGCTAAAGCAATTATTGTATTAACAATTATTTGCGCGCACTTTTTAACGGCGGCCCTTTCAATCGCTCAGACAACTGCACCAACGTCTCCAACGCTTGATTTGAAGTCAGCTTTGGACCTGGCGCGGCACAATTATCCTTCCATCAAGGCGAAGGATGCCGAGAAAGAATCGGCGGCCTACGAACTGCGCCTGATGAAAAACAACTACTTGCCCAACTTCATCGTGCAGGGACAAGTGATGGACGCCACCTCCAACCAGGTGCGCGGCACATTCTTTCCCAATGAAGGGACAGCCATTCCAGTATCGGGGGGTATTAAGGTTAATGGCTATACCAACGACGCAGTCTGGACAAGTTTTGCTACCGGACTGGTGAATTGGAAGTTTTTCAGTTTTGGTAAATACAAGGCCGCCGTAGAGGAGGCGAAGGCGGGGATGACTGTGGCCGAAGCCGATTACCAGAATGAAATTTTCCAACACCAGATCCGTGTAAGCGATGCTTACCTGCTCACCCTGATGCTGGATGACATGGTGAAAAGCCAGCGGGCGAATTTATCCAGGGTTAAAGCGCTTAAAGACGTCACTGCCGCCTATGCACTTTCCGGATTGCGCCCCGGGGTAGACAGTTCGCTGGTTAATGCAGAATATTCCAAGGCGACCTTGTTGTTCCTGGAAGCACAGCGACTGGCCAATGAACAAAATGTATACTTGAAGGAATTACTTGGGCTGACGGGCGGCGATAAATTAACGCTCGATACCACCGCGTTGCTCCAGCAGCTACCGCAGCAATTGCAAACCGAAAAAGGATTTGACGCTAACCCCCGGCTGACTTTGTACCGGAATACAGTTGATTTTCAGCAGACCCGGATCAAATCAATCAAGCGGCGAGAGCTTCCCTCCGTATCGTTTCTGGCCTCAGGTTGGGGGCGGGGCTCAGGAATTTCGGACAAGCTCACGGACAATGGTGACTTTGTCTACAAAACTTCGTTCAGCGCCGGCGTACCCTTCCGCGCCTACAACTACATGGTAGGGATCAGCACGATCTGGAACGTTACCACATTGTTCAGAACCTCCAACGAAGCCCGGCAGCAACGCGCGATCGTGAAAATAGCAGAGGAAAGATACAATGAGGAAAGCCTGAAGATCGAAAGTGAGTGGGAGCGGGCCCGGCTTCGGTATCGCGCAGCGTTGGAGGTTGCCCGGCAGGCACCGGTGCAGCTAAAGGCGGCACAAGACGCCTACGCCCAGGCCAAGGCACGCTACGATGCAGGCTTCAGCACGGTGCTTGAACTCACGCAGACTTTTTCGGTGCTGAATCGGGCAGAAGTGGATTCCTCGGTCGCCACCGGCAATGTGTGGAGGGCCATCCTGCAATATGCAGCTGCCACCGGTGACTTTGATGTTTTTATAAATAACCTGAACTAGAAATGATTTCTTCAGCACTTCGCAACCCTATTACGATAATCGTCTGCATCGCAGGAATTATTCTCTTCTCTTTCCTTGCCCTGTTTTCCATACCCGTAGATATTTTCCCGCGGCTCAATTTGCCGACCATCTATATCGCGCAGCCATACGGCGGTATGGACCCCCGGCAAATGGAAGGATTTATTGCCACGCGGTATCAGAACCAATTGCTCTATGTGTCGGGTATAAAGGATATCGAAGTTAAAAACGTGCAAGGCTTGTGTCTGGTGAAATGCACCTTCTATGAAGATGTGAATATGGCACAGGTTTCCGGCGAGGTGGCTAACCAGGTAAATCGCGTGATGAGCTATATGCCTCCCGGAACCGTGCCACCCACGGTAGTGCGCTTCGATGCGTCAAGCCTTCCTGTCGGACAACTCGTGTTCAGCAGCAAAAAAGCAAGTTTGAATGAAATGCAGGATTTGGCATCCACTCGCATACGGCCGCTCTTTTCACAAATACCGGGAGCTTCTGCTCCGCCACCTTTCGGGGGCAATGAACGAACCATTGTGGTAAAGGTGAACCCTGAACTGATGACGGGCTATGAACTTACTCCTGACGATGTAGTGAAGGCGGTGGTGGAGAACAATCAGATCTCTCCAGCCGGCAACGTGCGCATCGGCGACTACAACATCATCACACCCAACAACACGGTCATCGATAATGTAGATGAGTTTCTGAATATACCCTTGCGGCGCGGTGCCGGTCCGACTGTTTTCCTGCGAGACCTGGCCACGGTGGAGGACGCCTCTGATGTTACGGTTGGCTACGCGCTGGTAAACGGTAAGCGGTCGGTATATATCCCTGTCACCAAGACGGCCGATGCTTCCACGATGAGTGTGGTGAACGCACTGAAAGCAAAAATTCCGGAGATGCAATCGCTGCTACCGGATTATATAAAGCTCACCTATGAATTTGATCAATCGGTATACGTGGTTAATTCGGTGGAGAGCTTAGCTACCGAAGGCGTGATTGGTGCACTGCTAACGGGCTTGATGGTATTTATATTTCTGGGGGATCTACGCAGCTCCCTGGTAGTGGTCTGCACCATACCCATCTCCATTCTGGCGGCAATTTTCCTGTTGAAGCTCTTTGGCCAGACCATCAACATCATGACCTTGTCCGGTCTGGCGCTGGCAATCGGTATCCTGGTGGATCAGGCCACGGTAGCCATCGAGAACATTCATCAGCACCTGGAGATGGGCAAAACAAAGGCACGGGCGATTTTAGATGCCTCTAAGGAAGTCTCTTTCCCACTACTGCTAATTACATTTTGCATCCTGGCGGTATTCGCGCCAGCGTTCTTAATGAACGGCGTTCCCCGGGGTATGTTTGTGCCGCTGTCTCTTTCGGTAGGGTTTTCAATGATCGCCTCTTATTTACTATCGCAGACTTTTGTGCCTATCGTTTCGAACTGGTGGATCAAAGGCCATGAACAAAATGAGCCGCATGAATTTAAGATTCTAAATGATCTGAGTAACCGCGATGAAGCCGTTTTTGAGGACTTTGAAAGAGCACATCAGAAAAAGATTTCAGGCTTTGAGAAATTCAAGCTTGGCTATCTGTCGCTGCTGGATAGATTGTTATCCCGCCGGAGAGCGGTCATAGCAGGATACCTTGTCGCAGCGTTTGGTGTCATCGTGTTTTGTTTTCTGACCATTGGAAAGGATATACTTCCAAAAATCAATCACGGAAAACAATTTCAAATGCGACTCATCGGCAAGGAAGGGCTGCGCATCGAGCGCACCGAAGATGCCGTCTTGAAAACGATTAAAGTCATTAACGAAATTGTAGGAGAAGAGAACGTTGACATCACCTCCGCCTTTGTCGGCATGACGCCATCCAGTTACGGCACAAACGCTTTGTATATATTCAACAGCGGCCCACAGGAAGCGATCCTCCAGGTAAACCTTGGAGAAGACTACGAAGTTTCTTCCCTGGACGAATTGAAGGATCAGATCCGTAAGAAAGCCGCAACGGCCCTTCCGGGAGTTGCACTCTCGTTCGAACCCATTGAGCTCACCGACAAAATCATGAGTCAAGGCGCAAACACGCCTATTGAGATCATCGTAGCCAGCAAAGATATTGAAGAAGGAGCGGCGTACGCCTCGAAGGTAAAGGACGAACTCAAGAAGATTGATTTCCTAAGGGATGTAAGAGTAAATCAACCCCTGAACTACCCGATGCTTAATATCTCCATAGATCGGGAACGGGCCGCACAGTTTGGAATTTCGCCAAACGAGATCGCCAAGTCACTGGTGGCCGCTACCTCTTCCAGCCGCTTTACGGCCAAGAATCTCTGGCTGGATACCAAGAAGGGATTTGCCTACCAGGTGCAGATTCAGGAACCTGAATACCAGATGAACTCAGTGAAGGACATCGAAAATATACCCATGGTAAAAGGACAGTTGCGACCCACGTTGGGAGACATGGCCACCATCAAATCATCGAACGCCCCTGCGGAGTACGATCGCATCGGTCCGCGCAGAATTGTTACCGTGTCAGCAAACATTCACAAGAAGGACTTAGGGAGCGCGACAGCCATTGTGCGTGCCGCTATTCAAAAGGCAGGAACCCCGCCAGCCGGCATGGTCATTGAAGTCCGCGGCTTGGTAAAGTTGTTGGAAGAGACCTTAAATAGTCTTCAGACCGGGTTGCTATTGGCGATTGTGGTTATCTTCTTGTTGCTGGCGGCAAACTACCAATCCTTTAAAGTAGCATTTGTCGTGCTGGTCACTATCCCGGCTGTGTTGGCAGGGTCCATGTTGCTCTTGCTCGCCACCGGCGGTACCCTCAATCTTCAATCTTATATGGGCATCATTATGTCCGTGGGGGTTTCAGTCGCCAATGCGGTCTTGCTGGTGACCAATGCAGAGACACTTCGCCTTGAGTATAACGATGCCGGAAAAGCCGCCCGTGTGGCGGGCTCAGTGCGTCTGCGCCCAATCCTGATGACCTCCATCGCCATGGTGGTGGGTATGCTGCCCATGGCCAGCGGCCTGAGCGAAAGCGGTGAACAGACTGCTCCGTTAGGACGGGCTGTGATTGGTGGATTGATTGCCTCAACCGCTGCCGCCCTGCTCATACTGCCTGTCGTATTCAGTGCTGTGCAGGCCAAAGCTTCCGTTAAATCGGTTTCGCTCGACCCCGATGACACCCTGAGTGAGCACTTTGATAACGCCACCGTCCCACACAATGCGTAAGAATATCCCGGTCCTTTAAACATGAATTGTAAAAATTGAAAATATGAAAATTCGTAAATCAACGGTGCTGGTCTTTTCGTTCCTGGCTGCAATCACAATCATGAATTCCTCCTGCAGTCATTCCGGGGGAGAGAGCGTAGACAGCGAACCTGCTGAAGTGGTCTATCAGGCCTCTCGTGTAAAAAAAGAACAGGTGGCCTCCCAACTGGTTTTGCCCGGGGAACTGGAAGGCTTCTATGAAACCAGCATCATGGCCAAAGTGAATGGATACGTGAAGCAGATAAAAGCAGATATCGGTGATCGGGTGCAGCGAGGCCAGGTGCTGGCAGAGCTGGAAGCGCCTGAGTTGATGAGCCAGCTCGATGGCGCCTATTCGGAGATGCAGGTAAAAGAGGCAACCTATCTCAACACAAAAGGGAAATATACCCGGCTGCAAAAAACGAACAAGACACCCGGTGCTGTGTCCCCTTACGACATGGACCTCGCCATTACGACTGTGAAAGCCGATAGCCTTTCCTTCGTCGCTGCCATCTCTGCCTTTCAAGCGATCAAGAACTTGTCCGATTACCTAACCATCAGGGCGCCTTTCGATGGCATCATCACCGAACGAGCCGTCGCTCCGGGCTCCTTCGTCGGGCCTAACGACAAAAACCTGATGCCTATTCTGAAACTAAAAAGTGAATCCCGGTTGCGACTGCACGTGGCTGTACCGGAAAAGAATATTGCCGAAGTCAATGTCGGTGATAAAGTTCAGTTCACCGTAAAGAGCTTCCCCGATAACGCCTTTGAAGGAAAGATCACACGACTGGCTAAAAATCTCAATACACAGACACGCTCTGAAATAGTGGAGATTGAAATTGACAACCGTGGCGGCCAGCTATTGCCAGGAATGTATGCCAACGTGAACATTCCGCTGAAACGTCAGAAACTCACCCTGGTGGTTCCGCAATCAGCCGTAGTGATAAATATGGAGCGAAGCTTTGTCATCAAGGTATTGCATGGAAGCAAACCGGTGTGGGTGGACGTGCAGAAGGGTGAGCAGCAAGGAGACAAGGTGGAGGTATTCGGAAACTTGGTACAGGGAGATACGATTCTCACGACAGCTTCCGACGAAATAAGGGAGTCCGGTGCCATCAAGATCGTCATGGAAAATTGAGAAATCTGTCATGGAAGGCCCTAAAGAATTGACGCGGAAATATAGAGGCGAACTGAGGCCTTATTTGGAGATGCTTATGCATAATAAATACGCCTTGTCTGAGCCGGAATGGAAAGTTCTTGTTAGCAAGACCGAGCAAAGCATCGTGATCAACCCTGACCAATATTTGGTTAGGATTTCAAAGAAGGATGTTGACGAACGAATTGTACATGAACTGTTTCTTGAATTTAAAGCCCATATGGGCTAGGATTAGATTCAGAAACGAGACGCCCTTAAGACATGATCAATATGATTTTGTTTTTTACTCTGCTGATGGTTTCCCTTGGTGCCACTGCCCAAACAGACAGTTCAGGCGTGTACATGTGTGCTTCAGATTTTCAGAGGCATAAGCTGACACTTGCTTGCGCCTGCCCACGCAATAAGACTTCTGTTAAATTCCGCGAAAGGCCGTTTGTTACCGTATTGCACAACGGACAAAAGTATAAATACAGAAAGCAGGATTTGTTTGGCTATAAAGATTGCTCCGGAAGCGAGTATCGAATCTTTCAAAATGAAAAATATGAAGTGCTCACCAGGGATAGCATTATACTGTACAAGGTATATGAAGACGTGGGTTTCAGTGATATGATCTTATATGAATCGTCGTATTTTTTTAGCGAAAAGGTGGACTCGCCCATCTATCCACTAACGAGGCATTACCTGAACTGGGTCTTTCGAGAGAACCTGGAATTTGTGAAGGGGATCCATGTAAACTTTAGAAGGGATGCGGATTTGATAGGCTACGAGATGAAAACAAATCAATATAAATTGATTTCGCTGTACAGGCAAGCCATTGGGTTGGTGCCATGAAAAAATTATACTTCATCCGTTTGGACGGTAAGACAAGTTACGGGGCATTCCCCAGACGAGAGATAGTGCGATTCTTGAGTTGACATGTAAACGCATTCGCTTATGACTCACGTACCGAACTTCAGTTTCCCCTTTCATGGGCCTCCGATAAATAGCAGACCCGTTGTCAGGATTCGCTCCATTGACTTGCTTCGTGGCTTGGCTCTGGTCATTATGACGCTGGATCATGTTTGGAATTATTTCGATGTGTCCCACTTTTCGTCAACAGATTTCTTTTTCAAGGCAACATCCTTACGGTTTGGTGTCCACTGGATCAGCCATTTGTGCGCCCCGGTATTCGTACTGCTGGCCGGTACTTCGGCGTATTTATATAGCACTAAAAATGGCCGCCCTGCCACTTCGAAATTCTTGCTGATTCGGGGTGTATTTCTCCTCGTTCTCCAGTCAACGCTGATAAAATTCGGTTGGACATTTGACGCATCTTTCCATTATCAGGAGTTCGACATTATTTCTATTATAGGCATTTGTCTCATAATCTTGGCAGGCATGATTTATCTGCCGATGAAGTTGATCATTTTTTTAGCGATTGCTATCCTATGCGGGCATAATGCCCTTGATGGGGTAAGCTTTGCTCATCACGGGGTTGGGAATTTCGTTTGGTCTATTTTGCATAGGCAGGAGACTTACGTATTTGGAGACGGTTACGTGTGGAATATAACTTGCCCATTGATCCCATGGATCGGTGTCATTGCTCTTGGATATTGTGCTGGACCGCTATATGCGAAGAGGTTTCCCGCACAGCGTAGAAGAAGAATTTTGTTTTTTGCCGGGCTTGCTTTGCTTTTTGCCTTCCTGCTATTGCGATGGATAAATGGATATGGTGATCCAGTGCGATGGACGGACAAGGGTGTCAATGGTCATATCTTTTTATCCTTTTTGAACCTGCACGAATATCCACCCTCCCTGATTTATTTATGTACAACTCTTGGCGTGATATTTCTTTTGCTGGACCGCTTTGAGGACGAGGTTGCCCCGATAATGAAGCCGTTGGAGGTCTTCGGCAGAGTTGCCTTGTTTTATTACCTCGTCCATATTTACCTGACACACGTTTTGGCAATGGGCGCCGCGATGGTATTCGGTTTTCCGTTGCAAGCCTTGACTTTCGGCGATCAAATGGCTACCAACGCAGTCCTGGAGGAGTGGTATGGCGTCAACCTGAGTGTTGTCTACCTAATTTGGGTATTAGTAATAATATCACTTTACTGGCCATGCAAATGGTTCGGGAATGTCAAGCAGAAAAACCAATCCTGGAAATGGTTGAGATATGTGTAGTGTCTAGTCGTCATAGTGGTGGGCAATTCCAAACTATCGCGGATAAGCAGTAATTGGAGGATTTGGACTAGTATGATCACGCGGAAGTTATCCATCGAAGCGGCTGATCTGTTGGTCGGTCCGATATTGGATTAATAATCTCAGGATCAATAGTAATTGTTAAGAAATTTGAGTCAAAAATTTCGCAAAGATACCAGCTTCTCAAGGCGTTCACCCGAGAACACAATCGAGACTTTCCAAAAGGACGTGTTGAAGTTAATCCAAGCTATTGCAACCCCTACTAAAATGAATAACCTATTTCTGCTTGTCATGCTGGTTTTAGCCCTGGGCACCGGCTACGCCCAAAAGAAAGACCTTGTAAAAAAAACCATTATTGACATGCATTTACATGCCCTTTGGTGGGGTCAAGGGGAGATGATCGGCGCCATAGCATTTTCAAATTTGGTAAACCGACTAAAAATCGGATTTTTTCCTTGAATTGGCGCTGCAACAAGGGAAATGATAAGTGTCGGATCATCCCCCTAAATTTCAACTCGAAAATTAATTTTTTGTACCTTATAGTCCTTACCATGTATTACCATTTCGGGTCTGATGAGGTAACCGAATAAAGGGGTGAGTAATTCAGACGGAACGAAAGGCTTTTTAGGTCATTTACTAATCCAATCACCTCATGAACTCTGTCAACAACTTCCTTTCGATTATCGGGCTTGCTCTATTCGGCATACTAGTATTGGGCATGGCTCTATTCTGTTATGCTGCAAAAATAATAAGCCTTAAAGGGCGTCAAAAGTGGACCGTAAAAATATTGCCCGGATTTGTTTTCAAAATTTCACGAACGTAGAGTAACCAGCGTTCGGACAGACGGGGGGCGAATAGTTCGGACGGAACGAACGCCCCTTTTTTCGATCTTACCTCCTTTAGCAACTAGTATAATTGTACTATTTTCGTAGTAGAATTATGCTACTATTGCCACAACAGGGCGGAGATTTTTTTTTTAAGCTGGTTGGGAAAATTTAAACACTTTCACAGTGGACAGGTGATGCCTTCTCGAATACTGAATTGGTTCCGCATTTTTAAGTTCAGCATGATGGTTGACCGCCGGATTAGCGTCGGTTCTTTAATTCTTTTCAGGCGACATATGAAGTAAGAAACACCTCAGCAGAAGTCGCAACTTGAAGGAACATAAGCACGGGGTAGTACTCAGCGAATGACAGAGACTTTTGCACAGGTACACCAATACGTCCAGCCAAGTGTTGGCATTGGTGTGAAAACAGACAATGGGAAACTCCTTTATTTTCGCCTTCATCTAGCGTCGATCAATGCCTTTGTCCAAAGACCACCCAAACGGGGTTTTCGGATGATAGTCATCAAAGACAGGGCAATTAAACTTTTATTGCGAATAGCAAGACTCGTCACTACTCATGATTGAGAGGAAGATGCAATTTGAATCGCGGCGCAGTTGTCATCCACGATGGTTTATTCACCTTCTCAAACACATGGAAAACAACGACACTAGTTAAGCTGCCGATAAGTGCTCCCACTGCGACGTCCATCAAGTAATGCTGAAGCAAATAGACGCGGGAGATTCCCACCAGCGTAGCCAGTAAAAGAAGCATACAAGTGAGCAATTTATTCTTGTAGCAAAGAGCAAGGAATATGCAAAATCCGAAGACTGTGACAGCATGGCCCGACGGAAATGAATTTGAATGATGAATATTCAGACCTGGAATCAAATGCGCAGCCCCTGCTTTAATTTTTGTGATAGGCCGATCAGAGAATGGGAAAAGGATTTGCTTGAAAAGAATGACCACGCACCCTTGCACCAATCCACTCGTAGCTAACGCAATCGACAAATATATTTTTCTCAAATACAAAATGACGAGAAAAGGAATCATAAAGACGCCGTTTCCAAAGTAAGTAATACGTTGAAAAACAAAATCGAGAAATTCTGTGTTTAATCCATTGACCCAAAATACACCATCCAAAGGCGCCATTGATAGGCTTAGTGTAGTAAAAAGTACGTGAATCACCCCAAAACTAGAATATACAAAATTGTATTCTTTGTCGGAACCAAAATGTAAGCGTTTTGAAATGATGAATTGTCTCATGATCGTTGAGGTGCGTTGCAAATTTGAATTTAGGTTCAATGTGTTCGAAGTACATATAGGTTCACATACAGTAGAACCTTTCATGATATGTTGATTCCTCCAGTTGATTCCGGTACTTTGCAAAACCAGGGTGTCGCGCCGTGAAAGTCTTAATATCGCTCCGAATTTCTCCACATGACGATTTAGACATTACTCACCCGGAGTGCGGTGGCAGTGTCGCTGCGAACATAATGAGCCAGTAATGCCGGCAGTAGTTTTTCTTGCTGTAAATAGGGTATACCGTATGTTCTCTTTGATAAAGTATCTTTAATCGCATTGATGATTTTTATTTCAGAGGCGGCTCTCTTTTTTAACAGCGGATCCTTTAAGTTTTTCAAAGCAGATAGACATTGATTAACCACCCAGGCATATGGCATGATTCCTGCCCTCTTCAAATCATTTTGAAGGCTCTCAGCTTCTCTCATAGGCGTGGTTTCAGGCAAGGCAACCAATACAATTTTTGCAAATGTCTGATCCTGCAAAAACATGTATGGAGTTTTAATTTTATGCGACGTCATTGTTTTCAGAATTTCGCGATGGTAACTACCGGTAGTATCAAGCAGAAGTAGTGTGTGACCTGTTGGAGCCGTATCAATCACCACAAATTGTTTCTTTGCTTTGAAGATCGCGCCGGAGAAGGCATGGAACACTGCCACTTCTTCAGAGCAAGGAGATTGAAGATCTTCGAGCAATAACCTCCTGCCTTCTTCATCAAGCTTTGCACCCCTTTGTTCAACAACCCTATTGATATAGTTCGTTGTTTCAGCCTTGGGGTCAATTCGCTCGACTGTGAGAGTTTCCGGTAATTTGTCTAGTTGATTTATGAAATCTTTAAGGTGAGGCGCCGGGTCTGTGGTGGTTAAAAGTACATGGTGTCCCCGTTTGGCCAACATTGTTGCAATGGATGCGGCAACAATAGTTTTACCTACTCCGCCTTTGCCCATTGTCATAATTAAGCCATGATTGGAATTCCCTTCCAGGTCATCGACAAGTTTGGATAAATCTTCAAGAGGATGTGTCAATTCTGTTTCATCGGTAATTTCCGCGCGGGCGATTTTCTGCTGAATTTTCCTATCCAACAATGACCTCAGTTTGTCTAGTCCCAAGATATTGTAGGGTAGTATCGGATACTCGAATTTTTCAAGGCTTTGCAGTTCCACTGGTAATGTTGCCAAGTGTTTTTTCGCCATTTTCTCGATTGTCGACGCTATAGGATCGGTGCTGTCCATTGCCTTGAACACTCCGTTAATCAATAATTTTTGGTTTGTCATTCCCAATTCTTTCAACTCCGCACTCGTGCGAGCGGCTTCCTTTAGGGATGACGTTTCCGGACGAGCTACCAAAAAGAAGGTTGTTTGTTTGGGATCTCTTAAGCTAGTGACGACTTTTTTGTATCTATCCTTGCTGCTTTTCAAAGCTGTGGACGGACCGATACAAGATGCCCCCTTGGGGTTGTTGTCCAAAAAGCTATCCCAGGCAGCAGGTAATTCCAGCAAGCGAATAGTATGCCCTGTTGGAGCAGTATCAAAGATGACCACATCAAAAGTTTGTGAACTGCCTTCTCCCGTAATGAAACGGGAGAACTCATCAAAGGAAGCGATCTCGGTCGTGCATGCTCCTGAGAGTTGCTCTACGATTCTGTTTATTTCATCCGGAGGTGCTATAGATTTAAAGGGAGTGATTGCTCTATCCCTATATTCCCGTGCTGAAACTTCAGGATTGATGTTGATGGCAAAAAGATTACTCACCGTTGTATGGCGTATTATTTCGCTCTTTACAGGGCTTTGCAATACGTCCTCTAAATTGGAGGCTGGATCGGTACTGACCAAGAGGACTTTTTTTCCTTCGGTAGCATATTTAACAGCGGCGGCGCAGGCGAGGGAAGTTTTTCCTACTCCGCCTTTTCCTGTGTAGAATACAAATTTTGAGGATGTATTTTCCATTTCTTTTTTAAGGCTTTTTATATCCACCTAAAAGCAACGGTCAGTGCTCATGCACCGATGATTAGCCCCCATAAGTCGTGCGCGTTCCCATTCCAAACTGCACAACGTTAACTCCATTTTAGATAACAGGCGTCGATGGATTCGGCTAGTAACACCGGATGATTCAGTCAGCGGCATGTCAGTCTTTTATTCTTATAAAGTTGGTGTGCCCGCCGTTTGTTTCAAATGATTAAAGTCACCGTGGAAAATGACATTACCGCAGTGCAGTGTAAGAACAGCGCGAAAACAGATTTTTGTCAGAAGTTTTGGTCGATGTCCCATGTTACTTTGGTATCCTGAACCCCCGATAGCCGGAAAAAGGAATATAGCTCCCCGGACTCCCATTTGCGCATAAATGGAGAAAACCCTGATTTTAATCACCATCCATACTGATAGGTGTCATTAACGCGGCGTAAGTTTTCGACGACATTGCTCACCTCACCACTAGCGAAGTACGTAAAACTCAAAATCATGAAAAGTAAGACAGTGATAATTACCGGTGCCGCCTCCGGCATTGGCAAAGCGACTGCGGAATTGTTTGCAAAAGCGGGCGCAAGTGTCGTCATCTCAGATATTCAGGAAGCAGAGGGAATTGCCACTAGGGAAAGCATAGCTGCGGCTGGTGGAAAGGTATCATTCTTTAAGACGGATGTTTCCGAACCTGAAGAAATGGAAGCATTAGTTAATTTCGCCGTTAAGACATATGGTAAACTGGATGTGGCCGTAAATAATGCAGGCATAGGCGGCGAGCTAAACCCTATTGCTGATATGAGCATAGCGGGCTGGCAAAAAGTAATTGCCACCAACCTGAACAGTCTGTTTTATGGCATGAAATATCAAATACAGGCAATGTTAAAAAATGAAGGCGGGAGCATTGTAAACGTTTCCTCCATTTTAGGCTCTGTAGGTTTTGCAGGATCTGCCGGCTATGCATCTGCCAAGCACGGTGTGATTGGCCTCACGCAAACCGCAGCGCTTGAATACTCTGCACAGAAAATCAGGATTAATGCCGTTGGCCCAGGATTCATAGACACACCATTATTAAACGCCCTAAATGCAGAAATGAAGCAGCAGCTTGTTGCTCTTCATCCAATTGGACGCCTTGGCAAAAGTGAAGAAGTTGCGGAATTGATATACTGGTTAGGCAGTGACAAGTCATCCTTCGCTACCGGCAGCTACTATCCGATAGATGGTGGCTATTTGGCAAGATAGAATATGCGGAATCTTGCTCTGAAGCAAATAAACTGGGCGGAAATTTAGCGCCAATAGTCATTGTAGGCAAAAGCAAAAAGAATGAGTTGCGGATACTTCTTCAACGGTTCAAGAGTCCCATAGTATACCTGCATGGTATTTGGTGCGGTCGTTTCGGTCCATTTTACGAAGTGATCTCCCGCTTCGGAACCTCTGCTTAATTGTACCCAGCGCCGGCGTTTATCCAGTTCCTAAGCTGTGAGATTTGGCACTCTGATAATTTGCCCCCTTGAGGCATAGGTGAGTATCCTGCGCTATGCTGAACACTGCCCAGCAGTCTGCCGTTTAGCGCCTGCGTCTTTACGTTGGCATAAGTCGACAAGTCGATGTTTCCTCCCAAGGAGCCAGGTTCATGACAGCCCAAACAGTTCGACGAAAGCAAAGGCTCAATGACTGCAGCATACGTAAATTTCGTGGAATCGCAGTTACAATTGCAATTGACTGTGTTCTTGGCTCCCTGATTAATCCACGATGCGATGGAATCCTTCTGCGCCTGCGACAAGTGAGCATCCGGAGGCATTGTGTTTTCACTGCCATCGGCCAACACTCTATACAACTTACTGCCATTTGCATTGCCCCGTGCCACGCCCCGGCTCACAATGGTTGAATAGCCATCCAACACATACCCATCCTGTCTTGAACTGGCGTCGTGGCAACCACTTTTTGCACAGGTGGAAAGAAAAATAGGCAACACGCTACTTTCGAAACAAACGGTTCCGTCATAAGCGTAGGGCGTCGGGCCGGGCGTTACGGGTTGTTCCACGGTTGAGGATACAGGTTTAATGATCGGATCATGAACACAAGCATCGACGAAGATAATCAAAATGATTACCAGGACCTTGACGGTCCAATACCTTTTCTGCATCGTACTCCACCGTGACTGTTTCATGGCATTTGGTTTACTTCCTGTTCAACTCTTCCCGCTCTGAATTTTTTGCGGTGTGGTCCGTGAGGTGGGCTACACCGATAGATAATGAAAAATTTGGCCCCATCAAGATGCAACAACACTCTGAACGTTTCCTGAACGGATTCTGAATAAAGACCAAATGCCGCGAACGCGCCACACGTCGCTTATTTCTTCAAGGCATAGTCAGCCGACATATTTACCTTGATATCTTCCGCGATTTTTGTGAAAACGAGTTTGGGTATTTCAATATTAAAATCGGCCGTATGTACCATAAACGCAGCGTCCAAGTGGAGATCGTTTTCTTTGATGACCAGTGTACCTTTTATTGTCTCCATTTTCTCGACGCCGTGCACGGAGAATTTGCCGGTGGCAGTAACGGCGTAGGTTCCGTCATGTGCGTAGTCAATCTCTTCGTTGATTTTTCCCCGGAAACTGTCCAGGGGGTATTTTGTGCTTTCCATATAATTTTCATTGAAGTGTTCCTGCATGAGCGCATTCTTAAACACGAAGCCGGTATTTTTCATCCGTACAAATACGGAATCGGTCGTGGTGTTGATCAACGAGGAGACCGCCACGTTAACCGCCGATATGTTTTCGAGCGGCGTCTCGGAGAAAAACTGAACTTTGCCCGTGGTGGTCATAAAGATCTGGGCGTGAGTATGTGCCAAGCAGGAAGACAGAATGAAGACTAGGTACGCCGTTCTCATATTCGTTAAAAATTAAAGGCCCTTGAAATATTAAATCCTAGACGAATGCCGCCGTCCTTCCAGGAGGTGGCCGTATGAAGAAAATACTGGGGCTCCACAATGCCGCTTGAATTGGTCAGGAACATTTGAAAGACGTGGCCACCCGTTTCAATCTCCCATCCAATTCCCATAGTATTGTAGTACGTTTGGGCGGTGTAGGAATTATATTTTAAGCCATACTCCAGCGTAACGGCCATTCGCTTGCTGAATTTGTACCGGCCGGCAAAACCAACGGCTACGGCATTGTTTTTGTCGCTGATGTTGTCGACCAGGTTATAGTGAATAATGATCGGGTTTATTTGGAGCGAGAACACATCGGAGAACTTGCGAGCGATAATGGTCTGAAAGGAATAGCTGACGCGGTCACTGAAGTAGTGATATTTATCATACCCGCTGGCTACAGCGTCGGGGTCTTGTACGCCGGTGCAGTACGTGGCGCCCATAATGGTGACGCTCACCGGCATGCCGGAACCCACCGTTTGTCGCAGCAACCTGTATTTGAGATACCCGTCCACCAGCTTCTCGTAACTGGTCCGGCCAATGCCGGCTTCCAATCTTCCGTTGAAACTATACCCCAAGCCAAAGCGAATGGTGGCACCGTTGTCCAAACCAAAAAAGGAATTCGCACCGCCGTTGATGTCGCCAAACCGGTGTTGGATCATAAACTCCAGCACGCCTTTCCCCGGCACCTCGACACTTTGAAAATTGATAATGCGTGTACCTTTAAAGGTAGCGCTGACATATTCTTTGGCTTTGTCTGTTTCTTCCAACAGCGCCATGTCGTCTTGTGCCCAGGCCGCCAGGGGAGGAGTGAGCATCAATAGGAAGGTTAACCATTTCATTCGGCAGGAGTTTCTCTTTTTTGTCAGCAGTTTAGTTATCCAATGCGCCTGCATTGATCCATTTTTGAATTTTGATAATATTACAGGAATTCATCTTTGAGCCGTTCTCAGGCATGCGCACAGACTGGCCGGTCCACGTGATCGAACTGTTCAATTTTCCATTGACGGCCACGGAGTGAACCCCCGCATAGGTAGAGAGGTCATACCCACTGGTGTTGTTGCGGCCGTGGCAGGAATTTCCTGTTCCGCAATTGGTGTCCAGGATGGGCCTCACGTGACTTGCATAGGTCATGACCCCCGTCGTGTCGCATGATCCGCCACTTACCCCGGACGATGGCGTTAATTCAGACAAGTTATCATTGTAGCAGGATGAGGCTATGCCGACCACGACCAGCAACAAAATAAAAGCATGCATTTTTTTCATTGTATCAATTATTATTCGCGCCTTGCGCGATCCACAAGTAAATCGTCTTGATTTCTACGTCGGTCATATGTCGGTTAGGTTTGGGCGGCATGACACCTATTGCGTTCGCGGCAATGACCTTGTATAATTTGCTACCGTGCGGCTTTCCGGAGCTAACCTTCCTCATGACGTCCGTATAGGTAATCAGTTGGAATTCCCCTCCGTTTCCTCCGTGACAACCGGATTGCGTGCAGTTGGAAATAATCAACGGTTGCACATCATCTTTGAAACTCATGGCCGGAGCATCCTCCAGGGGAGTCAAAGGATCATGTGTGCAACGGGACAGCAAGGCAGTAAGCAATAAAATTGAAGAAGCGACAAATACAAACGGTTGTCTGTTCATAATTAAAAAGTATAAGGCTATTCAACGCGCCGATAACCGGTGGTTGATGATGCAAGGAGCAAGGAGATTCTGAATTTTTACTGAATGCACGCGGCCGGCATTCGGGAGATGACGATAAAGGAGCTAAAATTTGATTTGAAAACGATGAGTGTTGGAATTGTGTAGATACGATATTTGATAACCACTGACATCACATATCTTTTTTACAATGGACAATCCCAAGCCGCTGCCGATGTTTTTTGACTCGCGATGAAACCGGTGAAATATTTTTTCGGGATATACTAGCGGTGGGCCTTCGTTCGTTATGGTGACCGATGAGGGAGCTGCTATTACACTGACTACACTCTGCGGCCGTGCGTGTCGTATGGCATTGGAAACCAAATTGCTGATCAGCACTTCGACTAACACGGGGTTGGCATTCAAGGCTATACTTTGCGGCAACGACTTCTCGATAGCAATTCCCTTTTCTTCTGCCTGACGTTCATACACATCCAGCGACTTCTGAATAACGGCCGACAACTCGATTTTTTCGGTTTCAAAAAACTGGCGGTTTTCTATTTTGGATAGCAGCAGCAGGTTCTTGTTAAGACGGGAAATGCGTTCGATGGCATCAAACAGTTTGCCTACAAGCTCAGCCTGCTCTTGTGTGAGTTCGTTGGTTTGGGCCAGGAGTTCCAGTTTGGAAAAACTAATGGCAAGAGGGGTTTGCAATTCGTGCGATGCGTTTTCTGTGAATTCCTTCTGGCTGAGGTAGGCTTCGTGGCTTTTATCTACCAGTTGCATAATCGCCTGGCACAGTTCTCTGAACTCCGCGGTACTGACCGTCGGCAGTTCCAGGGCTTTTTCCTGGTCGATATGGTACTTTTTCAGGCGATCCAGAATGACATAGAAGGGACCCCAGATCGTTCGCGTAAGTCGGCGGTTGATGATGACCAGTCCGATTAGTAACAGGGCCAGCAAAAGGACCTGGATACTCATGATGGCCGCGATGAGCTCGCGGTTGTTGACCATCGACTCACGGATCTGCAGTTCATAAGGTTTGCCGTTCACGGTGACGCCAAGGCTCAAAATCCGGTGCGGCTCCAATTCCGCGGCGGCGCTATCATATAAATCCATGGTATAGAGCGAATCGCCAGCGGGAAATTTGTCACCCGGTATCAATAAAAACTCCTTGTTCATCAATTGATAGAACTCAATGCCATCTTTGCTTTTTAAATACGAAACCGATTGGTTGAAGTCCTCTTTGTGAGCCAGTAATTCCTGGTCCATATCATGAACAAAGAGGTAGTGGATGGAGAAATAAAAAAGGGGTGTGCAGCAGAGTATCAGGAGTACCGAATAGAGCAAGTAGTTCTTGATGGTGCGATTAAGCAATTTCATGCTTCGAATTTGTATCCCAGCCCATAGATCGTTTTAATGTGGTCCTGACAACCAGCCTCATGCAACTTCTTCTTCAGGTTTTTCATGTGCGCATAAATGAAGTCAAAATTGTCAAATACTTCGGCCTCGTCGCCCGAAAGATGTTCGGCTATCGCGTTTTTTGTGACGACCCTGTTCTTGTTGGTGATAACAAACAGGAGCAGGTCGTATTCTTTCCGGGTCAAGTCCAGCGGTTTGCCGTTTACCGTTATGCACTTACCCAGTAGATCGATGGCGATTTCGTGCGCACTGATGCTGTTGTTCCCATTGAAGCGTTTGCGCCGAATAACGGCCGAGACACGAGCACCCAGCTCGGCCAGATGAAAGGGCTTGGGCATATAGTCATCCGCGCCAAGATTCAACCCTTTGATTTTATCGTCGAGCGAATTTTTTGCCGAGATAATGATTACACCGTCCATTTTATTTTCGCGTCTGAGGGTTTCCAGAATCTTTAGCCCATTGCCGTCGGGTAGGGATATATCCAGTAGAATACAGTCATAGTCATGCGAGACGATCTTTTCTTCGGCGTCATAGGCGGTGTAGGCAACTTCGCAGACATAACTCTCCTGGCGCAGATATTGCGCGATGCTTTTTGCCATTTCACGTTCGTCTTCAACAATAAGTAATTTCACGGGGTCTGGTAAAATAAATTCTGGGCCAGATGTACGGCGCGATTTCGATCGCCGCTTCGGCAAAGTTCCGATGACATTCTGAAGAAAAACTGAATTGACTTCGCCTTACTGATATGTCCATCGCCATGCCGGAGGAGCCGACTTCTTAGGGTAGTTCTCATTCTTTTATGCTTTGGCCTGAAGGAGACATTGCTACATCCACTCGCGTTTAGCCTATTCCTGTTTGTTTTTTAGTAGCCCCATTAGTTCAAAAGCACCTCGGGTTACAATGGGCGTTCCGGTTTCAGTCTTTTCCAGCAACTGTATCTCTGTGAACGTGCCCATCGTCGTGCCCGTATTAACACGAATTGTCGTGAACCGATTCACTCCCGAAGGTACGAAGATATAGTCCTTTCCCTCATAATTGGCGATGGAAGTTGTGGGCACAACATCTCCATTCTGTGACGCGGTCTCAATATTGGCGGTCACAAACATTCCCGGAAGCAGAGATTTGTCGCCCCCTTCTATATGACAGTGAACGCGAACAGTGCGGTCCTGACTAATCTCTTTGCCAACGAGGTGTATGGAGGCACGGTGCTGGGTCGTATCGTTGGCTACCCGGAAAGTAAGCTTTTGACCCAGGGCAATTTTATTGATATCCTTTTCGTATACCTGGAGTTCAGCGTGCAGATGGTCCAGGTTCACAATCTTGAACATAACGTCTGTGGCGGTGACATACTGTCCAATGCTGACGTTGACCGTTGTGATGAAGCCCTCGATGGGGGCATACAGTTTAATGGTCGATCCAATCTTTCCACTTTGCAAGGCAGCGGGGGTAATGTTGATCATCGCCAACTTTGCCTCCAGGCCACTCACCATAGCCTTCATGCTTTCGTAGGTTGCCTTGGATTGCTGCAAGGTTTTTTCCGCGTTCACATTTTCCCTGGCGAGCGCTTGCTGCCGGGTATATTCCTTTTCCAGGAATTCAAGTTTGCTGCTGTTGTCCAGGAAGTCTTGCTGCAATTGAATGTACTCCTGGTTTTCGAGCGTGGTCAGCACATCGCCCTTTCTCACTTTCATGCCGGGCAACAAATTCGTTGATTTCACGAAGCCTCCCATGGGTGCGGAGACGATGACCAGGCTTTGCGGTGGCACGTCAAGTTTTCCGTTCACCGCGATGTTACGAACGACGGGCTTCCTTGCGATTTCGCCCAGTAGGATGTTGGAGGATTTATATTGAAGGTCCGACAACTGGATGACATTGGCCTGCAGCGAATCTGCCGCGGTATTTTGTTCTTGTGTTTTGCGGACACATGCGGATAAAATCAGTGCGCCGATCGCAAATAGAATGTTATTTTTCATGTCTACATTTTGCCGTTTAAATAGTCGATAATGATCCTGCTCTGATTGTATTGCAGCATGGCGGTCATGTATCCTTCCCGTATGGTTAGGGCCTGTCTTAGGTTTAACAAGAGGGCCGTATGGTCGACCTCTCCGTTTTTAAACGCCACTCGGCTTTGGTTGATCAGTAGCGCGGCAGTTCCAAGGGCGGACCCGGTATAGTACGCCAGGCTGTTTCGGTTTTTAATCGCCTCCTGCACCGCCTGACCATATTGCTGGGCAAGGGTGAGGGCAAACGCTTCGTTTTGCTTTTGAGCAACTTCCTTGGCGAAGGTTGCCGCTTTGATGCGTGCTGTGTGCGGTGCAAACCACAGCGGAATTTGTATGCCGACTTGAAATCCCTGGAAGCGCTTACTGGCGCTGAAGTATTGATCCTGACCATTTACGTTTTGCATGCCGATGAGCGTCTGATTAAAATACCCTACACGCAAATCGGGCAACGCTCGCGCGGTTTCAACCTTTCGCTGCCAATGGGCTATTTCAACCTGTTGATGCGTATAAGCCAGCGAGGGGTTGTCCTGAAATGCCAGCGAGTCGATTTCTGATGCTGGTATAAAATCGTCCAAGCTACCTTGAACGTCCGTGATTGGCGAAGATTGGCATAGCAGTTGGAGATGGTTCAACGCGATCCGGATGTCGGCTTCGTTTCGGGCGTTTATGTTTTGAATTTCAGACCACTGGGTTTCCGCCGTCGTACGGGCAAGCAATGTCCCTTCACCCGTTTTGTATTGGACATTGGCGATCCGAAGCAAGTCACCCAACAAACTGTCTTGCTGGAGCAATGAGCCACGACGCAGCTTCAGATACAACAACTGATTGAACACAAGTTTCACCTGAAACGCCAGCTCGTTCTTACTCACACGCTCCCTCATCAAGGCGGACTCGACCTGGGCTTTGTTCAACTCTTTTTGCGTCCCGAACGTCGTTGGAAAGGGAATACTCTGAACGATAGTCAGGTTGTTATCTGCTTTTTGAATGCTGTTGTATTGTCCGTACATCAGGGAAACATCGGTCTTCGGTATTTCAAATGCGGTCTGTTTCAAAGCCTTTTGGCGTTCCGTTTCCAGCGTAGCAGCCTGAATTGACGGGCTTCTCTCAAGCGCCT
This sequence comes from Chryseolinea sp., assembly GCA_036525235.1. GTDB lineage: Bacteria > Bacteroidota > Bacteroidia > Cytophagales > Cyclobacteriaceae > Chryseolinea. The sequence continues at coordinate 35,412 of DATDAV010000251.1, forward strand.
GTTTAATAGCATCGTTCAAGGTGAGCACCGTTTCCTGTGCATTGGCGGAAAATAGAATCTCTGCCAAGAAGATAATGGATAGCAGCTTTTTCATAACGTGCTTTGAATTGAATTGAAATGGAGTCTGTTCAGCATCGCGCGCCCCGTGCAATTCTTTGAGGTTAGCGCAACGTAATACGTTTTTCTTAGTTTAGGCCATGTGAGCCTATGGACAGGACCTGAAGGGTCTGTGCTAAGAAGGCAATTGACTACAGGCCAGGCGTTGCCACGATGCGTCTTCCTGGCGTACAGCCCGAGCCCTTCGATGTCCAAGCCTCTAAAATAAGCGGAGTCAAATAGATTATTTTTGCCGAACGCTGTGTAGCGATCGTCGTAGCACGACTGGGACTTGGTGAGGCCCGTCGTATAGTACACCTGCCCCGGCGTATTTTCCGGCAATGCCTTCTCTTTTTTACAGATCCCAACGCCGGCGGCCTGTGCCTGAGCACGGCTTCCTAGCCCCAGGACCAACATAATCGCAAGCATGGAAACTGCCTTCGGGTTTATCCGGCGCATGGAAAAGTTCTCAGAAACCATGTAGAGCACGGGCAACACAATAAGGGTCAGCAACGTTGCTGTGATCAGTCCGCCTATGACCACGGTGGCCAATGGCTTTTGCACTTCGGCGCCACTGCCATGGGACAGGGCCATGGGGAAGAAACCCAATGAGGCGACCGTCGCCGTCATGATCACGGGACGCAGGCGATTGGCTGTTCCTTTCATAATAATATCTCGTAGGTTTGAGATGCCGTCTTTTTTCATTTGATTGAATTCGGCAATAAGCACAATGCCGTTTAGAACCGCGACTCCGAAAAGGGCAATGAATCCAATGCCCGCCGAAATGCTGAAAGGCATCCCGCGAAACCACAGCGCAAACACGCCGCCAATGGCTGACAACGGGATGGCCGTATAAATCAAAAGCCCTTGTCTCACCGAGCCAAAGGCGAAAAACAACAGGATAAAAATAAGCGCCAGCGACACGGGAACAGCAATGGCCAGACGGGCCTTTGCCTCCTTCAGGTTCTTGAATGTGCCGCCATAAGTCACATAGTATCCGGGGGCGAATTTAATGTTGGCGTCTATTTTTTGTTGCAATTCCTGAACGATGCTTTGGACGTCGCGGCCGCGTGTATTGAAGCCCACGACGATTCTTCGTTTGGCATCATCGCGTTGAATTTGATTTGGCCCAACTTCCAATGTTACGTCGGCCAATTGCGATAAGGGTATTTGCATGCCGTTGGCCGAGGTGACGTATAAATTACGAATGTCGTCGATGGACTTCCGGTTTTGAATATCGAGTCTCACCACCACATCGAAGCGCTTCTCCCCCTCGAACAAAAGTCCTGCGCTTTGTCCTGCCATAGAGGTGTTGATTACTTCATTTACCTGGCGCACGGTGATGTTGAATCGTGCGAGTTGATCGCGTTTCAACCGGATGATGATTTGCGGCAATCCGGTCATGTTCTCGATGAAAAGACTTTCGGTGCCTTCTATGGCGCTGGCCAGTTTGCCGAGATGCGCCGCGTAGGCCGTTAGCTGATCCAAGTCCTCGCCGTATACCTTGACGACCACGTCCTGGCGGGCGCCCGTCATGAGTTCGTTGAAGCGCATCTGTATGGGGTGCTGAAATCCAAACCAGACCCCTGGCACGTGCTGACTGAGCGCCTGTTGCATCTTTGCGATCATCTCATCCTTGGTCTTGGCCGTTACCCATTCTGATTTATCTTTCATCACCACCATCATATCCGCCGCTTCGATCGGCATGGGGTCGGTTGGGATTTCGGCCGAGCCGATCTTGGCAATGACTTTCTCCACCTCCGGAAAATTCTCCAACAGGACTTGCTCACCTTTCAAGGTGGCCTCAACGGTGGACGTCAAATTGGTACCCGTGATCAAGCGTGTGTCAACGGCGAAATCGCCTTCGTCGAGTTCGGGAAGAAATTCTCCGCCCAGGGTTGTGAATACAAAAATGCCGGCCGCCAATAAGATCACCGCCGTCGAGATGACAGCCACCCGTCTGTTCAGGGCCCAGGTCAGTGCCGGTGTATAGAGCTTATGAACGCGGTCCATCATTTTATCGGATATATTTCTTTTATGCGCAGGCGACTTGCTTAAGAATAGAGAGGAGGCCAATGGGACATACGTAAGGGACAAAACAAAAGCACCGATAATGGCAAATATTACCGTCTGGGCCATGGGCTTGAACATCTTCCCTTCGATGCCTACCAGGGAAAGTATGGGAAGGTAGACGATGAGAATAATGATCTGCCCGAAAGCGGCCGCGTTCATCATTTTTTTGGCCGAAGTCGCAACTTCTTCATCCATCTGAGCCTGCGTGATCCGTCCGGTGATTCCTGAGCTGGCCATGTGATGAAGAGACGCTTCCACGATGATGACGGCGCCGTCTACGATCAATCCAAAATCGATCGCGCCCAAGCTCATCAGGTTCCCCGACACGCCAAACAAGTTCATCATAATAATGGCAAAGAGCATGGCGAGCGGAATGACGGACGCCACCACCAGACCTGCCCTCATATTCCCTAGCAAAAGGACCAACACGAAGATGACGATCAAGGCGCCTTCCGCCAGGTTGCGCGTCACCGTGTCGATGGCGTTGTTCACTAACTTGGTGCGGTCCAGAAACGGTTCTATCGTGACACCCTCCGGCAAGGACTTCTCGATGGCTGCGATGCGTTCCTTTACGTTGGCGATGACCTGCGAAGAGTTGGCGCCCTTCAACATCATGACAACAGCGCCCACAGTTTCGCTTTTGCCGTTTTGTGTCATGGCTCCAAAGCGTATGGCGTTACCCAATTTGATGGTGGACACGTCCCGCATCAATAAAGGCATTCCCGTCTCGGAACTACGAACAATGATGTCTCCGATATCGTCGATGGATTTGATCAGGCCTTCGCTCCGAATAAAGTAGGCGCTGGTGTTCTTTTCGATGTAGGCGCCACCCGTGTTTTGATTGTTGTTTTCAAGGGCTGCAAAAACTTCGCTGATGGAGAGATTCAGGCTCCTGAGTTTTGCGGGGGAAAGAGCAATCTCAAATTGTTTCAGGTATCCCCCAAAGCTGCTCACATCGGCAACACCTTTTGTACCCAGCAATTGCCTGCGCACGATCCAATCCTGGATGGTACGCAGTTCCATCACAGAATAGGCGGTTTCATATCCCGGTTTGGTCTTGACTATATACTGATAGATCTCGCCCAGACCGGTGGTCATCGGGGCCAGTTCCGGTGTGCCTACACCGGGAGGGATTTGTTTTTTTGCTTCGATGAGACGTTCACTCACTTGTTGACGCGCCCAGTAGACGTCTGAGCCATCCGAAAAAACGATCGTGACCACCGACAAACCAAAACGGGAGAAGGAGCGAATTTCCTCTATGCCCGGAATGGTAGCCATCGTTTGTTCTACTGGGAACGTAACCAGTCGTTCGATGTCCAGTGCTGACTGTGATGGTGCGATGGTCAGCACTTGCACCTGGTTATTGGTAATGTCAGGCACGGCGTCGATGGGAAGCTGCGTTACGGCATAACTTCCCCAAGCCACCAGCGCCATGAGAAACAGCCCTACGATGAGCTTATTGCGTAAAGAAAATTGAATAATGGAATTGAGCATGAGGCTTAATCATTTATAATGTAGGATCATGGGTTCATAAGGGCGGGTGTAAACAACTGCCAATGAACTTGACTGAAGCGCTTGATTAGGCTCTGGGCGGTTGCCAGATCGGGTTTCGCGCCGACGAAGAGCTAAAGAAGGGCGCGAATCTAACGGTTTTCTCCAGTGCGCCTACTGCCCGACATACGATAACGGGTGAATTTTCCGTTGGAACAGCAATAGTCGCGGACGTCATCTCGCAATGCGTGCGTTTAAAGGGCAGTTGCTGATCACGTTCAAAGTCTGCATCCCTAATGTCGCCACTGAAATAGTGAAATATGATGAAGTCCGCAAAACTGATATCTTTATCCTCCTGTCGATGTTCGGAGAAATGTTCAAATAAGACGGGAACCCGCACCAGATCACGCACGTCGGTATTAACCGAGATGTAAAGGCTTAGTAGTACGATTGCGTTGACTTTGCCCATTTTGTGTCCATCAAATCAACGGAATGAATCTGAATGAATTCTGAATTTTCTATCGATAGTGCATTTTGATTTTGGTGACAACGTAGAATTACACCAATTCTTTAATGAATGGAAGACATTCATCGAGATCCTATTTCTGGCATTCTATTTCAAAACTATATTGACCAAATCAAGTCAAAATGTCGGTGGAATTTAGCATATTAGTATTGTAGGGGGTGGTTGTTTTTGATTGGTTTGCCGAAATCTAGGCATGGTTAAAGGTGAATTTGTGATTGAACAAAAAAGAACACCCTTTAGTCAGTATATTTTTAAAAGAGATGTGAGAGTTTGACGCTTGGTATGAAAATCTATCTAAGGACCGGAATGGGATCTGGTGTGATGGTGTATTGGGCCGGCGTTTTTTTTTCTCGACCGACTTGATTTGTTTTCTTCTAAATCCAATGGTTATGAGGCCATGTGTTTTATTTACGGCTACTTGCAGCTTTTTTATTTCCTGTTGTCCTAGCGGAAGTCCGTTCGATCTAAATGATACAGATAGAGCGACGGTGAAAATGATTGCTGAGTTTGAGCACTATCAAGTTTTAGCAGTAGGGATTGCGGGAATGCATCAGGGCCCGGCGGCGGTTATCGTGAGAAACTATGGTTGGAATCACGATGAGATATTGCTAGACTTACAGCATATCGCTGACAATAATGCACTGGAATTGCCCACGTCATTAAATGTTCATTATGGAGAAATACTAGAGGAATTACGCCAATCGAGTCCAGAAGCATTCGATAACTTGTATCTTTATCGCGCTAGTGAAGAGTTGAAGAAAGTTGTCACTGATCTGCACATCGAAGAGAGAGGCGGCGCGGAATTTAGTGTCTTGGCCCTCAATGCTAAGATGCTATCCTTAGTCGGTCGGCAGTTAAATGCAGTTGATAGTGTCTTGTACGGCAAATAATTCTTATCGATAATTTGTATAAGCTTCGTGTCTTAAGCGGATCCGACGACCTGACTGGCTAAAAATTTGATGAGTGCATTGTCATTCCTGGCCATTCGTTGTCGACATATTGGAGATAATTACTGTCCGTTTCCGCTAATCATCCTCGAAACAATGCCTCTATGTTTTCCTAGGTCCGCCCTGATTACTCCCACTAGGTGGAACAATACATAGACGTAGATCGCATATTGAAGAAATTCATGTATTTCCTTGATTGGGCCATGGATATCCTTAAGGATAGGCGCATCTTCGAATGCAAGACCAAGTCCGGTCATGGCCATCAGAAAAAAGATAGTATAGAAAATCAGATAGCTTGATTTTACAGAAAGATAGTGAAATCGCTCTTCACGTTCAGACGAGGTATTGGTTTTGAAATTTAGGGCATCTCTCATATTCTTCACTAACCGATTTTGTCGGCTGGCTGCCAATTCAATAGTCATTCTGCAAACCCACAGAATACAAAGTCCGTAGCCTATCCACTTATGTGTCATCCAAAGCTTGTCACTGTATTCATGAGCCACCGATTTTGCTTGGTCAACGGTCACCGTAACCCCTTTCCCCTGGAGTTGTTCTTGTACCATGTCGATGTTGTTTCTTGTCCGAAACATTGTTGACCCTAATATAACCATCAAAATTGAGGCTGAAAGCGTCACCGCAGTAATCCAATGCCAAATACGAATCGCGACGGAGTGGGCTTCGTTGAATGACAATATTTTTTTGAGCTTTGGTGCGGTTTCTGAATGCATGAGTGATTACGATTAAGGATAAAGGAGCCAGCTGGGGCATACCGTCGCATAGTCTTAATCAAAACAAGTGAATGATTCTGGAGAAAATCTGAAGTTTGGGCAGTAATGGACTGCTGTCGACGGACACGGAGTACCTCAAAATGTCGCTGTTTTATTTTGTTTTCGTTGGCGCGGGTATTGGATGCTTTCAACCGAACTAGTATACCGCAGACATAAAGGCCGCTGGGGGAGAAAGGAGAAACGGGCCGTTAATCCGTTCTTCTCAGGGGGGGCCAGGACTGGAATTAGAGGTGAGCCATAAAAATTTCCTTTCCGGTTGGCCACCGAGTATCGAAACTTCACAGCGCTATAAGGACGTCTTGTATCGAGCTGATCAAGATACCCCAAAGAGTATGAAAGCGACAACCCATAGGGTACATCTTCCGTTCGACCGAACCCAAACACATACCGGGTGCGATAGAAATCTTGTTTATAAAAAGTTAGTTCGCCTAGCACGGCGCTGGCACTGTTGTATTTGATAACGTCGTCGTACGGCACTTGGTCGGGCCTGTCTAAATAAGCACCATCAAAAAAACGGACCGCCAAAAAGAGCCTTTTTCGATTACTGATATTTCGCTTCACACCAAAGTTATAGCCCAGCCAAATATCAGATACCTTGTAGTCATACCTCAGAAAGGCGGAGTCTGGTTCCTGATCAAGGTTGTGCGACCAATTGTTGCTAAATTCAAGCCCTCCTGCAATGCGCGAATAAGGCGATACCAACGGCCGAGTAGCCCGGACGTAATACGCGTATTCTGGTTCGTCGCCAAAACTTACGCCCGTGTTCAGTTGTGTGTAGCCGAACTCGACGTTTGCCAGACTTCCAAACACACTGCTCTTGCGGTAATAGGCCGCTGAGGTAAACGTGGGCCTTTGCGTACCATCGAGCACGCCTATAAATTCGAGACGCTGACCCAAACCCGCCAAGTTGGCATCGTAAATGCCGAACAGTGGCGCCGTAGGCGACCCACCGACTCGGATACCCAAACTGAACACGTCCCGTGTAATAACTGAAACATCAACAGAATCAGATTCATCAGGCAACGGGACGACAACTATCCGGCAATCGAGGATAAAATCAAGGTCGCGAATATATCGCTCGTTGTTGGATAGCTTTTCGGGATTGAGCGGATCGTCTTCTTTTATAAACAAATGCTGGCGCACGATACTCTCTTTTGTTGTGCCGTGAAAGGCATTGGCAAGCGTGGCAACGATCTTTTTTGTACGCTTTGTGCTGTCGTAAATAGACCGCTCCAAGGCAATATGCTCCAGGTAAATATGACGGATGATCTTGCCCCGGTAAACTTTGTTAACCTCGACACTCGATTCGTTTATAACGGTGTCCTTCTTGTGGGTGGTAATGTAGCTTCGCCCCAACCTAAACGCCTTGCCTGCCAATGAATTCGATTTGGTTGTGTCGGCTCTCGCCTGCGCCTGGACATAAAACGGCAAAAGCGTTAACATCGTCAGCGCACAAAGTCGTATTAAAGTATGCATTAGCGATAGCATCATTACCAGCTTCTACCCGCCAACATGTTGCCGGGTGGAGGAGCCTTATCAATTTCCGGGTTGTGAGAATGGATAAGAGATCGCACACTGCCGTCTTTATGGCTCTTTTTGAATGCTGACCTTCACAAAAGAATCTATTCCTGTTAGAATGATCTAAACGGTGTCGTCTAGCATTATTATCCCATTGTGGCTAGATTCGATCTTGGAACACAATAATGTCGCTATGAAAATCGTCATTACGTCTGTTATTGTACCTGTCAGGCAAAGCGCTTCAAGGTATTCGAATCAATTAGTCCATGACTCGGGCTTTGGCCGCGCGTGGTGGTCGATGAAAAGACGCATATCACCCTGGCAATCGAACTCGGCATTGGCGATAAGGTCGTCAGGTTTTTATCTGGCTGCGCTCGTAAAGTTCTGACGCTGTCATGTTTATCCGCGTTGTAATTCCACGTCTGAGACCTAGCAAAGCGCGAACATATCTGGCTATTTGCTTTGCGGCACTGTTGGCGCTGAGTGCGTCGGCAGCGTTGGGGCAGTCTAAAGACACGTTGTACTTCTATAACAAAACAAAGATTGTAGGGGAGCTCCTCAAGATACGCTACGGCCGTGTCGATATTGACGCCGATGGACTTGGCATAGTAACCATCAAAAACAACAAGATATCGTCCATGCATGCTACGTCGCGTAATTTTCGCGTAGAGACACTTCAGGGTGAGGTTTTGGAAGGTTATCTCACGCGCAGTGACACGGCAGGCATGGTATGGGTAAGTACTCCCTCAAAGCGAAAAAAAATTCATGTAAACGACATCGTCGAGATGTCTTACTATGGAAAAACCTGGAAGAGCCGTATCACCGGCAACGCCTCCTCCGGATTAGCCAAATGATTGTCATCAATCCTGACCTTTAAAGAATAGAATGGCTGGGTGCCCTTTGCGAACTGTTTAGAGCCATCTAATATTTCCGTTTTTTTTTTGTAACTTTATCATACTAAATGGTATTTTAACGTTAATAGGATATCAATGAAATTGGCCGAGACAACATACGAGAAGCCATCTTCACCCTTGACGTTCCGCAAAGAACTTTCTGGGAAGTTAGCCCTGAGCGCATCCCACAGATGTTAATTGAAAACGATGATTGGGTTATCGTTCGCGTGTTCGAATATGGCGAGATACAGGAC
>DATDAV010000252.1:0-20668 GCA_036525235.1 Chryseolinea sp.
TGCAGTTGCTCGACAGCATACGGCACATTCCGCGGCTTAGTCCGGGTAAATGCAAAATCGTGTTCATCCGCAACACGGTGGAGGTGGCCTACGATATGAATATGGCCATCGCCCTCTTTGAGGAAAAGAAAACCTTGGCCACTGTAGAATTAGAGGCCGACACGCCCGACCTGCCGCTGCCGGAAGGCACGCGTTTTCCGTTGGACTACTATCCCGTGCAGAACGCACTGCCCCTGACCTATGGTGTGGGGATAGACGGCCTCCCGGGCACGGCCACCGATGAACGAAAAGCGCAGGCAAAACAACTGAAGGGCTACCTCTTCTTTTTTGAGCAAATGCTGGCCGGCCATTATGCGCAACTGGCCAACGTCAATTCGTTTTTTTCGGCGAGGCCCGACGTAGAGACCACGCTGTATCAACAACCCCTGTATCACCTGCCACGGGTATCCGACCTGTTCGCGGATTTTGACCCGGCAGCGGAAACCTGGGAAGATTTTCAAACCGACCCGGATAACACTTACCGGCAAACGTTGAACACCGCGCTGGAAACAGAAGATCAGTTTCTCGACCGGCGACACCGCATGCTCGATCATTTATTGTCGCGACATGGCGAAAGCCTGGAAGATTTTATGGCGATGGCCTACCGCCAAATTTATGCAACGCCTGCCGCGTCCGCGGAAATACAGGAACAACGGCGTCGCACCACGGCGCACCGGTTGCTCCAGGAAAAGGCGGCGTTTTATTATGACCTGCCCGACTTGCACCAGGGTCGGCTGCAAAGTTTTGGTCTTCCCGCATGGCGAAAGAAAACATTGATCCGGGTCACGGAGGTCGTGCCCGGGGTGACGTGGGCTTGGCAGATACTGGACTATACAGGAACGGCCTTATGGCAGCAAGAATCCATGGAACCTACGGCCACCGCAGCGCAACTGAAGGCCGAGGAAGTGATGTCGCTGTCGACGGTGATCGCTAACTACAGTGTTGCTCCTGTCGCTGGGGGATTCCGGCTGCAGATATCCTCAGGTGCAGTAGTGTTTGCAAAAAGTGTTCAGCTCTTTTTAACGCTGCTGGATGCTACCAACGCAATCCCCGTCGCCTTGCAGCGTGTCGTGCAGACGTGGGTGCGTCATGGCCTTGCGCCATTGGAGGCGCGGCTCTATCATCTTCTGGAGATCGCTACGATCGGCGATCGTCGCCAGTTGGTGACACCGGTCACCGACTATTTCGAGATTTATAACGATGGGATTTTTAAGCGATTCCGCTTGCGGCAAACCCCGGATCCTCTCAGTCCGGTTCTTTTAGAAAGTGAAACCAATTTCCCCGATGTTGCTGCAACGCTGGTGGCCATTGACGTGGCCATTCGCAGTGGATTGGCGGCAGAGAATTATGAAACCAATCTGCCCGCGGCGGGCCCTTTCGAAATCAGATTAAAGAACACCGCCGGTGTTATTCTCGCGCGTTCGCCGGGAACATTTGCCACGCCGGCGGCCGCCACAGCTGCGGCTGGATTGATCCGGCAGCAGCTGTATCGCTACTTTAGCCTGGAAGGATTTTATATGGTCGAGCACATTTTGCTCTATCCGGTGGCAGCAACCGATCCGCTACTGGCCATCGAAGATTCTTCAAATCCCTGTCAACCGATTGTTGTTCCCCGAAAGGATACATACTCATTTCAAATCACGTTTGTGTTTCCTTCCGGTTATGTGCGCAAGGGATTGTTGCGGGAGCCCTGTCAGCCCGATCGTTTTCGCGATCTGGAGTTTCGCGAATATGCCGAGCGCACCATTCGCAAAGCCTGCCCCGGTCACATCCTGCCGGTGGTGCTTTGGGTGGATCGCGTAGAGGGCTTTCTACCCGTTGATGCCTGTTTCGAAAACTTCGAAACCCACTACCGCAATTGGCTCGCGGCCTATTTCACCGACGAAGTGTCGGAAGCGGTGATCGGCCCTTTGCGCAACAGTCTTGTGGATATGCTGAACAAACTTTATGCGATGACCTGAAACGCGCCTTATGGCAACGAGACCATTACATATCATTCAAAAGCAAGTGGTGAACATCACTCTGCCCGACATCGGGGCAGCCCTGGCGTGGAGCGCTGAGGGGCACCAGGAGTTTATAAAAATGATATCGGACCAACTCGAGCGCAGCCTGTCGGAATTTGACGGGCAAGATCACCTCATCATCGAAAAGATGGAGCTGGACCTGGGACTTTTCACTCCGGCCATGCTGCAGCCTGAATTGCCCGGCCGGTTTCATGCGGCATTCCGCGAAGCGCTGGAAGTGCATCGGTCTGCTAGCCCGTCCGGTGCATCGCATGATCCAGAAAGAAGAGATGCTTCACGACATGATTTTGAAAATGATCGGCTGCATGCAAAAACACCGGATGCTGAAAATCAGACACCAGACGAACCCAATCACCGCTTGTACCCCACGCGGAAGGCCCGGCTCGAGTCGCTGCTGTTTTTCCTGCGAAAGGGCCACCTGCCCTGGTGGGGTTCGGGACTGGCCGATTGGGACGAATCATGGTTGGAAGAATTGACATCGACGGAGGTGAAGGACCTAAAGGATTTCTTTATCACCACAGACGATGCCTCGCGATCGCGGGTGATCACACAATTCTCCGACGCATTTATTGACCGTCTTCTTTGGCGAACGACGCGTCAAGTGGAGATCATAGATACATGGCTATGGCTGAAAGGTGTCATTGAAAATTTAAAGAAAGAACAAATGCGTTCACCACAAGCCACGGGATCGGCATCATTTTTTGAGATGCTGTCGTCGAGCCTTGCGGTAAAAATGGCTGCGTTGCGACACCGGTATTGGTTGGCGTGGATGGCGCATGCATGGAATGAATCGGCCACCCCAACCTTGGAAGGCGTGCTGAACGATCATAAAGAATGCTTCATCCTGATTCGAAAGTTGTTCCAGGGCAAAGCCTTGATAGCGCACGGCGTTCTTGCTGTGAAACAAGTTCCGGTTTCCTGGCGAGCAGAATTGGAAAGAGATGGATCGTCAAACGAAGATCCGTCAGCAGGTCTCGAAAGAGAAATGACTCCTGAACAAGTTAAAGATCAGAAATCAGCGAATAACACTTTTCCGGATAAGCCGGATACGATCCGTGAGGTTTTGCTTTCGCGTGCAAAGGGGGAGACCCTTCCGGGTAAAACAAAACCCGCTGAAGGATCGCCCGACGCCCTGTGGGTGAACGAAGCCGGTGTGATTTTGCTCCATCCGTTTTTGCCCCAGTTGTTCCGGAGCCGTGGTTGGGTGGATAAAGAAAATTTTGTGGACGCCTATGGACAAACCATGGCCGTCTACGCGCTGCATTATCTGGCCACGGGCGAAGCTGAAGCACCGGAGCATCAGCTTCTGCTTCCCAAACTACTCACCGGCATGCGATTGGAGACCGTGCTACACCCGGTGGACCCGCTAACCGACGACGACCGGATCGCCTGCGACGAATTGCTCATCGAAGTGGTGAAACATTGGAATGCCCTGCGCAACACATCCCCCGACGGTTTGAGACAAGCCTATTTACGTCGAAGCGGAAAATTAGAAAATCACGATGGAAAATGGCGGCTCACCGTGGAACACAAGGCGCAAGACATCCTGCTGAGCCGGTTGCCTTGGCCTGTATCGATAATTAAACTTCCCTGGATGACGGGTGTATTGTCCGTGACCTGGGATTAACAAATAATGATTTTTCAACCCTAATCCCTCTCAACATGCAAACGCGATGTTCAAATTTTAGCTTGTGGCGCAAAAGATATCTTTTAGCCGCCTTAGCATTTCTGGGAAGCCATCTGATGTTGATGGCGCAGATCAACATTGACTTTAGTCAACCTTGCCCGAATCTGCCCGCGGTCGGATTTCCCGATCAGGTAGCGGGCACCGCGATCACCGCCATCCCGGCCATTCAAGCCCCCGGCGCGGTGAGTATGGAGATAACGAACATTTCCATTTCCCCTGGAGGAACTTTTTGTTCGTCACCGTGTCCAAGCCCGGTGACGCTTAACGGTGGGCCTATCCTAACGAATATTACCTTTACAGTGAGCGCTGCGGCACCCTTCTCCGTTACGCTGGGCACGACCGCCGGCACCATTGACCCGGGCGCCGCGGGCCTTACCGTTACGTTCGTGTTGACCGCCAACAACGGCACCATTAATTGCAGCAGAACCTATAGCTTCAAGATCGTGCGCAAGCCTGTGGACCTGGTTTTGGTGTTGGACAAATCGGGAAGCATGGGATGGAACTCCGGCAGCAGTTCGGTGACCCGGTGGAAGGCATTGACGGACGGCGTAGGGTTGTTTATGAATACTTTGGAACCCATGGCCCTGGGGAATGACAAGATTGGTCTTACCTTTTTTGACAGCGGCCCCGTGCAACCGCCGAGTGGTTTTCCCGCTGCCCCACCTTTTCTGATTCCCATGGATGGAAGTATTGCGGCCGTGACAGGAAATTTTTCCGGCGCGGTTAGCCCGGGAGGTTCAACAGCATTTGGCGCGGGACTGCAAAACGCGCTGAGCAAAATGCCTTTTGATCCAAACCGGAACCGGTTCATCATTGCGTTTACCGATGGGGAACAAAATGTACCCAGCACAACATTTGTCAACGTAACGGACGGCCACGTGTTCATGGACGTCACCCGGTTCTCAACGGACCCAATCCGGATCTATCCGATCGGCATTGGTGCAGCAGGTTCATTGCCGGCGATATTAACGGCGATGGCGCAAAGTTCGGACGGTGGCGGTCCCACGGCCACGCAAATTAGTACGGAAGATGGTACCACGGCGACCGGTAACTATGGCGCCAAATTTATCGATGTGTTAGAGTCCATCTTAAAGAAGGGCAGTCCTCAGATTGTGAACACGTATCAAAAGCGTTTGGACACGCCCAACGGCACGGCCGGCTTTCAAAGCGTGGATACGTTTACGGTGAACAAAGACATCCGGAAACTGATCTTCAATGTCATTTCAGATAGCCGGGCACTGACCATTTCATCGGTAAAAAAAGGCGGAATTGAGTTTCTGCCCAACCACGGCCGGATGCGGAGGGGCGACGGTTACGTATCGTATTTTCTGGATTTAGACTCGAAAGGTGTGCCGGCTGCGACTTCGGAGGGCAACTGGATCATTAAGACTAACGGATTTACTCCTGCACCTTATGAGATCACAGCACTCGTAGACGACCACATCACAAAATATGATTTTGGTTATGGCAATCAACGTCAGAAAGTCGGGATGCCTTTTGACTTTACGGCGAGTCTTCGACATGGGATCAAAACGATAAAGAATGCAAAGATCGATGTCTTTGTCTTTAAACCTGGCGATGATCTTGGCGATTTGCTAGCGAGAACCTCTACACAGGGTAATACGAATTCGCCTAGCGATCCCGCGAACCCGGGCGCGCTGAAATATCAGGATTTGCTGAGCGACTCCACGTTCCTGAAAAAGATGTTGGCCAGCAAACAACTCATCACGCTGACTTACCGCGCCGCGGATAGTTTGTACACCGGCCAGTTTTCCGGCACGGATGTCTCGGGTGTATACCACATTATTTTCCGGGCCACGAGCCCCGACGATCCAACCCTGGGAAAGATCGTGCGGTATCAACGGAGCAGTACCTATGTGTACTTCCCCGACATTGCCCTGAACCTGTCGAGCGCCATGTTTGCCCTCAACACGCTCACGTTTCGCCCGATCGCTTCCAACGGAAAATTTATTGGTCCCGGATGGGGAAACGCCTTTACACTGACCGCCCCCACGGCGCATATTCAGAACGTTGTTGACCAAGGCGATGGAACGTATGTCATCACAATCGCGGGTAGCGTGAATGAAACCGGCGTGATATCCCTGGGTGGCGAGACTTTTTATAACGGCGTGATTTCAGAGATCGTCACCGGTCCTCATCCACCCTTTTGGACGCTTTGGTGGTTCTGGCTGATCATCCTGATCATCATCATTATCGCCTACATTATTTGGAAGCGGAAACATCCTTGAGGGTGCCGCTCATACATTCCTTTGCGTCGTCCGCGAAAGCCGTGGAGGGCGCAAAGGAATTTGGTCATTTAAAAACCTAAATGCCCTTTTATGAAAACGACAGTGCAACGAATAGCTTCCGGAGGTGATGCGAAAAAAAGCCATCCCTTTTTTTTACAGCGGGAGCGGAGCCATGCTTTGTTTTTTCAGCCCCAGCTCACCGTCGGGCCAACCGACGATGTGTATGAACGCGAAGCGGATGCCGTGGCCGACCAGGTGATGCGCAACGACGGTCATGCGGCCATTCAAACGAAGATATCGCCGGTAGCCATTCAACCAAAATGCGCGGCGTGCGAGGAAGAGGAGCGGCTGCAGCGAAAGGAAAGTGAAAAGGAGAATGCATCTTCTGAAGCCCCCGCGCTGGTTTCCGAAGCCCTCGGTGCAGGCGGTTCGCGCATGGCGCCGGACACGCGTTCCTTTATGGAAAATCGGTTTGGCTATGACTTCGGCAATGTGAAAATACACACCGACACCACGGCGGCGAAGTCGGCACAGTCCATCCGTGCGTTGGCCTATACCAGCGGAAGCAGTATCGTCTTTAACGCCGGACAATATGCGCCCAGCACGCCACAAGGCAAGCGGCTGTTGGCGCATGAGCTGACACACGTTGTGCAGCAGGGACACGGCGCGCCAGCCAAAGTTCAACGGCAGCAAAGCAGCAGCACATCCTGCCCGCTACCGGTGGCCACGGCAGTCTATTCGCGCGGCAACGACGATTGGGCAGAATGTTCTTATGAAACGGCCCGCATCACGGTGAGCCTGATGCTCGACCAGTGTGGGTGCAATGCAGGCGGCAGTATGCCCCTGTCGGTAAACTATTCGGCAGTGTTGCAAGGCAAGAGCTTCACGGGACGCATGATCCCCAATCCCCGTGGCGGTCCCGCCATCAGACAACAGGAAGGACAAGCGTCTCACATTGCAACAGGTGTAATCACACCCGGCCGTTCCACCGCAGGACCAACGCAAGCCGGCATGGCGTTGTCGGAAGTTGGAGTACCCACGAATACCAGTGGACCATTGCGCTTGAGCGTAGACGACGCCCGCACCGGGGGCGTACCGGGTGACCCGGGCGACACGGTAAGTCAGCAGCTTTCTGTGGGCAGCGTGAACTGCCTGGGTTCGTCAACTGGTGGCACCGTCAATCTGGGCGGAGGCTTTCAGGTGATTAACTATAGCATCGACGCCGATAGCACAAGTGTTCAGGCGGCAGATATTACGTTGTCGGAACCCGGCCGGATGGCCGGCCGAATTCCCACACCCCTCATCAAGCTGTCACCGGGAACTCCGGGAACGCCGTACCCCGTCTTCCCCGGCACACCCAGACCAGGCGGAACAGGCTGTACGTGCGACACCACAACGGGTGTGCAAGTGGGTGGAGGATGCGTTAGAGGAACGGGCGGTGCAGGTTTTGGCGGAACAAGAAGATAAACCTTAGTAAAATGAGTCACGCAAAAACATTATACAAAACAACGTCAGCGCTATGCGGGCTGGTGATCGCCACCAGCCTGTGCTGTCTTTCGTCCTGCAAGAAGGATCCCCGGCTGGACAAACTCGTGCTGCACGAAAATCCTTTGATAAAGATCCGCTCAAAGCCCGAAGTGTTGCTAGACCACTTGAACAACCCTGCGGCGCCTTGCTTCGACGGCGACCGGATCATTTTCGCGGAGAGCGGAAAAGGAATTCTCTATGAACTCAAAAACGGAAAAGCTATTCCGCTGATTGAAGGGTTCGGCACAGACAACTACGGAGGGTACACCATCAGCGTGTTGGGGCTTACGGTGACGCCCGATAAAAGCTGGCTGGTGGCCGCCGCGCAGGACAGTGGCCACATTTTTTTGTTTGATGCGTCTACTTTCCCCACGACCGTAGCGAAAGGACGTGAAATAGAAATGCATCGAACGGAGTCGACAAATCCCTTTGGGATCTTGCTGACCAAAGGCGGCATACTCGTGGCAACCGGAGGCACCAAAGCCGTTTACCAGGGCCCCTGGGATCGCATCAATCCCAATCCACTAAAACCTGTGTTCGATGTAGCGTCGGGTGTGGAGGGAATGGCGGAGGACGCGCAAACGGGAGATGTGTTTGGCGCTGTGGTGGGCACGGGAAAAAAAGATGGATCCCTCATCCGTTGGCGACCCGAGGGAATTACGATTGAGCCAAAAACCGTGGCGACAGGTTTTTCCAATTTGGTAGGCGTCACCGCCCTGGCTAACGGGTTGCTGCTGCTTTTGGAATTTGGAGATTTTGGTACTCCGGAAACAGGAAGACTGTCGGTGCTCGATCCGAAAAATCTAGGAAAAATTCATCCCCTGATTTCAGGTCTCGACGCGCCCAGTGCCATGACACTGGGGACGGACAACACGCTCGTGATCGCTACGTTCGGCAAGGAGCAGGAAGGTTCTGGAGGGATGATCATACAACTCAAGATCGATTCAAATCAAGAATAACACCGGGGCAGGGATGTCCTTCGCACCTTCATAGCGTGCATTAAAAAACACACATGGTTACAAAAGCTCCAATAGCACGCACAGATGTCAGGAAGGCGAAGCCGTTTTTCGCGGGACAGAAGCAACCGGCTGGGTCTGTCGCTCAACCAAAACGCGACGCCATTTTTTTTCAACCCAAGCTTGCCATCGGTCCGACCGACGATGTCTACGAACGCGTCGCCTCCGCTAAAGCTACGGCGACCGGGGAAGGCCAGACCTCGGTCAGTAGCGCCTTTGAACATTATGTCGGCAACCTGGGAAGTAGGGGAGAGCCGTTGCCGGGCGAGGTTAGAAATTTCTACGAACCAAAATTCGGGTATGATTTCAGTAAAGTAAAAGTACATACCGATACCGTGGCCGCGAAGTCGGCGCAGTCCATCAACGCGTTGGCGTACACCAGTGGAGAAAGTATTGTATTTAACCAAGGCCAATATTCGCCTGGGACAACCGCGGGCAAGAAATTACTGGCGCACGAATTGACCCATGTGGTGCAGCAAAAGGGTATGGTTCAAAAAAAGATCCAGCGATCGTCTGCGAATTTTTGCAAGGCCTATCCAACCGCCAAGGAGGCGGCAGATGCAGAATGGTGGATCCGGCATACGTACATGATGTTGGAAGGGTTGGCTACCTACGGAACGGAAGTGAATAACCTATATGAGAGTTATCTTGACCGGAAGAAGGGCGACAGTTTGACGCCCAGGGTATTTGACAGCGAGGACAGCTACATCCACAATTGTTTCGCAGACGATGGTGCGATTGAAGATGATATGGACGCCGTGATTGATGTGGTGGGAGCAAACCTGTCGAAGGCGCCCGGACCACCGCTGCGCGACGGTCAGTCCGCCAGCATGTCGTTGTTGAACTTTATGTCGGCTGCCGACATGGACGACCGCCCGATAAATTTCAGCAATCCGCTTTCTGTGTCAGGCCATATTGCAGGAAATGTTGGCAGCAGTGATGCCGGGAAGGACTACAGAAAAATAACCGGCGCAGCCGTCGTGATTACCAAGCGGACATTTCTCGGCACCGGTTATCATTCCGTAAAATTGATCCCGGACTACGAGGTCTTTGATGCTATTGACTTTTGTCCCGGCGATCCCGGATCTCCGGCCGAACAATTGGTCACCACCACCTTCAGCCGCCTGGAGGCATCCGACGAAGCGTATGACATGCCCTTTAAGGTGGTGTTCTCGCCCGAACCACGGTCAAAGCGATTTTGGTTCTAGGAAAGATAAACGCCATGATAACAAAAGCTCCCATAGCGCATAAAGAGGTCAGGAAGGTGAACAACCTTCACCCCGATCGTCGTCTTTTCTTTCAACCTAAACTTGCCATCGGCCCTACGGACGACGTTTATGAACGAGAGGCTGATGCGGTTGCCGATCAGATCATGCGCAAGGGCGACGGCAAAACGGTGCAACCCAAAATTTCGCCCGTTGTGATTCAAGCCAAATGTGCCGCCTGCGAAGAGGAAGAAAAATTACAACGCAAGGAAAGCACCGATACCGGACAGACAGTTGGAAAAGATTTAGAACAATATGTCTCGGGTTTAAAGGGCACCGGGCAACCTCTGCCCACCGAAACCAGGAGTTTCCTCGAACCCAAGCTAGGATATGATTTCGGTAAAGTGAAAATTCACAACGATGCGCCAGCGCACGCCTCATCGCGAAACATAAACGCGTTGGCGTATACGCATGGCGAGCATATTGTTTTTGGCGAAGGACAGTATCAACCGCACACAACGCCTGGGAAAAAATTGCTGGCGCACGAATTAACACACGTCGTTCAGCAGGGAAGCGCCGGGTCATCGTCGTTGCAGCAAAGCGTCCAACGCGAAGATGGTCCTCCGGGAACAACGACAACCACTCCCACCACGCCGGCCGGCCCAACCACGGCCACGACACCACCGACCGCGCCGACCACAGTAACGATCGATGCCTCTTGCAACGCCAAGGACATCATGGACATTGTCAACGAAGCCCTGGTCTGGTTGGACGACATCTATCAACAGTTGCTGGAGTATGACGCCGACGAAGTCTTTGCTTCTGTGATTGCGCCACGCCCCAGGTATGCGCGCGTGGCCGCCGCCTTGCGGGAGTCATTTCATACCACGGATCTGCGCTACGTAGAAGTGATCCGCCGGAGGTTCCTGCTCCTGGCACAATTGCTGCGCGCGAGCGGACGCATCACCATTGATTGTAACGGACAATTTTGTACGTCGGGTGGTGCCTCCTTCACGGCCGCCTATGTGAAGAGCCCCTATGCGCTAACCATGTGTTCAGTAGGCATCCCCGGAAGCCGGCCTATTGCAACTTTCATTCACGAACTCATCCATGCCGCCATACCACAAGTGGGCATCAGCAATACCGTGCTGGGGAATAGTGGTGTGCGCGATCGCGCCTATCGCGACGACCGGGCCTTCCGGTATCTCTCGCCGGAGGAGGCGCTGGACAACGCCGACTCCTATGGCACCCTGGCCGAGTTGCTGAGAACAAGCGCTACGTCCCCACTCTCCAAAGCACCGGTCGATACCACCGCCGCATCGTGCACACAGCCCGCGGTTGTGCTGGAGGCTTTTGCCCGCGCCGACCAATGGAACCACTTCGCCTTGAGTGACCTTGACTTGGACGTGACGCTGCTAAACGGCAAGGCCGCGCTCAATACGCTGAATTCAGGAAACCTTGCCGAGCTGAACGCGGCGTTCCCCAACATCACCACCACGGCGCAACTGGTGGCGTTGCGCGATGCGTTTCAAACCCTGAAGCGCAGCGGCTTCGATGCCGGCACATGGGATTTTGCCTGTCCCCCGGCGACAGACAAAAATTGCAAGGACGCGGTTGCCTATTCGGATCATGGAAAAGTGTCTACATCGGCCGTTACGTTGCGAGCTATTTCGACGCAGAACACCGTGACCTTGTGCCCGGATTGGTTTTCACTTTCAAGCGACGATCGCATCCGCACCATCTATGCGGCCTTTTTGATTGGCCGGCCGTCGTGGATCGTAGCAGGGTTCACGTTGTCGCGCGTGTTTGATTATGTGGACGGTGCCCATTCGTTCACCAACGCCACTATTCCCGCGCCCGCTACCACGAGCGCGCAACAGCACATCGATAGCGATCAACAGTTCAGGAATCAACAAAAACAGCAGAATCGACCGAAGGCAACGCCATAAGCCATTTATTGAAATGAAGTTTTAAACAGCAGCCCCGCATGGTACAAATGGATTCCGTAAGCGCGACAGGAAAGGACTCGAAATCGAGGGGCTCATTTTTTGGATTGAAGGAGAAAAAGATGTTGCCTTTCTTTCAGCCAAAACGAGCCATGGGTTCGGTCGATGACGTGCATGAACACGAGGCAGACGCTGTTGCAGAAAGGGCGCCGCGCCGCGAGCATACGACATCTGCCTTACAGCGAAAGCATGTGCCCATCGTGCAACGCCAATGTGCCGCATGCCACGAAGAAGAAAAAGTGCGACGAAAAGAAGATCGAGATGGCGAAGGAGCCGTCGATAATTCGTTTGAAAGTTATGTGGGCGGCTTAAGTGGTACTGGGCAGCCCTTGCCGAACGACGTGCGCAATTTTTATGAACCCCGGTTTGGCTATGACTTTAGTCAGGTGAAAATACACCGCGACACGGTTGCTACAAAGTCGGCGCAATCTATAAACGCCAGGGCTTACACTACTGGAAATAATATCGTATTCAATCATCAACAGTATGCACCGCACACCGAGCAGGGGAGAAGACTGTTGGGGCATGAGCTGACACACGTCGTGCAACAAAAGAAGATGGGTGACGCAGTGCAACGGGAAACGACCACCGAGGTAACCGTGGCCGACACGCCGGGAGCGTGCAGCCTGGATCAACACCACGCCATTGTGCCTGCAGTGCAAACGGCAAGCGGATGGCTTACCACGACTATCGCGGGACTGGACGCTTTCTTACTCAACCCCGTAGCCCAAACCGGCATACAGGCCTCCTTGCAAAGACACTTCCGGTCGTCGAGTGACCAAACGGCGCGGCGTGTGCGCGGGATCCTGCAACGGATCTTGACAAATCTCACCACGGGTACAGCCTTGACAACGGAGTGCCACACCGCCACCGATACGAGTTGCTCAGCTGCCGGTGCCTACGTGGCAGGAAACCTGTTTGTTTTTTGTCCCGCGTTTTTCACCGGGAGCGCCCCCTGGCAAGCCGCTGCCGTTATTCATGAAATGGCACACTCCTTAACGGGCAATACCTTTATCACCGATAGGGCCTACCTGAGCGACCGGATATACGACAGACTCACTACGGATGAAGCGTTGACCAATGCTGCCTCCTATGAAACTTTCTGTCGCGAAGTAGGTTCGGGCGCTACATTTTCTACCACGGCCCCGGTCGATGCCATGAATGATTGTCAGGACCGGCAAACGATCCCTACCCGCAGGGCATTGGCGAGTATACAGCGATGGAACAGAAATGCACAGGTGATGACCAACGACGCACGTCCCGCGATGCTTTCACAATGGCAGGATCTGCAAACCACCCACCTGGGGGGCATCACGCCCGCGCATGTCGCCGCCGCGAAATCGGCATACGACCGCGTCTACTACCAAATGCGCTCAGCCCTCACGTTCGAATGCGAGCGGAGCTGTGATACCGGTGTCGGCGGATACTACCGCTATTTCCTTTTCATCACGGCCAATACCCTTCACCTTTGTCCGGCGCTTTTCAGTTTGAATGAAGATCCCCGCATGTTGACGATCTATGAATTGATCCTGATGCGGTATGGCGGCGTAGACGAGGCCAGGGCGCAGTCGCTGGCCCGATTGGCACAAGCACTAAACACGCGCTTCTGGCCGGGCCCCGGAGTGTTAACCGGTTTTTGACATGCAGAAATATCCTTCCATAGCGTCATCGCGAGAGCACGGGAAAACGAAGAACAGTTTCTTTCCCTATGACCGGACGTCTGCTTTTTTCAAACCCGTGGTCCGACCCCCGTACGCCATCCCTCCATCGAACGATGCGCATGAACAGGCGGCCGATGCCCTGGTGCAACGCAAAGAAGCTGGTACCCAGGAGACCACCGCCAGTGAGGGACTCGAACAATACATTTCGGCCCTGGACAACCAAGGTCAGCCCATGCCAAAAGCGGTGCGGGCATTTTACGAGCCCCATTATGGTGTCGACTTCAGCAACGTGAAGATCCACGCCGACGCGACGGCAGCGCGGTCGGCGGAGTCTATACAGGCGCTGGCCTATACGTCGGGGAATCACATTGTATTCAACAAAGGACAATATGCTCCCGGCACCGAGAGCGGCAAAAGATTACTGGGCCATGAGCTGACACACGTGGTGCAACAAAGCAAAAGCCTCCAACGAAAATCGGTCATCCAACGATCGGGCGTGGCAGATTTCAGAAAAGATCTCGAAGCCATCAGCAGCGATCATGCCGCTGTGGTCAAGGAGCTTTTTACTCATCCGAGATTTGTGCCGCTGATAGATTACCTCTCCAAGTGTCCGGCAGGAGCAATAGATTTTCACGTAGCCCGAATTCAACAACGGGTGAGGGGAGTTATGGTTGATTTGTTTGGAGGCTTCAGTCCGTCATCGGGGAGTGGGCCGGGAGATCTTACTGTAAATCCATTTCGCCCGGAACACGCTAGCAACCCGCTGGAGCTGGTGGACACCATCGTGCACGAATGCATCCACGCCATCCTCGATTTGAACACAGTCTGCACCAGCGCTACGAATCCGTTCCCCCTGGCGTCCGACGTGCTGGATGCGCCCCGCGATCCGGAACTTACACCGGTATTCGGTGCGGGGGCTGGCGCACTGGAGAGATCCAAAATCGCGGCATTGACCGGCGTCACCACAACCTCCGGCGCCAATCCGCAAGAATATCTCCAGAACAATTATGGTCCCAGCGCCAGCAGACCCCAAACGCATTATGTGGACATGAACCGCAAAGGATTGGAATTGGTAACGTCCATCATGGCCGATATCAAGGCGGCACATCCCAAGATCGGGAAAGAGACCGTAGCGTTCGATAACGTTGAACTGATGCGGGCCGGAGATTTACTGGGCACCCGGAGCTGGTTAAACTCCGGCCAGGAGTTATATTCGTCTGGGCTCTTCAAGGACCAGGTGGCCAAAAAGCGGAACATCGATGCGGCCACGTTCACAGAGCGCGAGTATACCATGAGCGCTATACAGGTGGTGGAGTTTGCCGACTCCCACCTGTTTGATCCCAACACCAGTGGTGGTTGGGGTGTGCCGGGTGGCGTATGGCAATTCAATAAGCGGTCGAGATTTACGGGCCAGATGCTGCATGCTTATGTCACGGGAACAGCGTCGAAGAAGCCCGGCGGCGGCACGAACTACAAGATTATACAACACACATGACGACGGTGAAGAATCAAGAGAATACGGAGATGCTTGCGTTGCTGAAGAAGGCAATCGATGACTATTCCTATCCTGAACGAAGATACCCGGGCATCGTCAATGCGATAGACGAACGGTTGACCTGGGCGTGCCTGAATTTTATTCATACGGGCATACCGGTCGACGAGGTGAGGGACGTGTTGGGCGAGCCGCATGCCGTGGTGGGAAGCGATGAGGGCGGCGTTATTTCGTGGTTCTACCCTTGCCTGGAAAAGGCGGGAATGGAGCCGCAGAAAGAAACCGATTGGTACCAGTGTTTTAACTTCCGGGAAGGCGTCTTACTGCGTGTCGAAAAAAAGCGAATGCACTTATTCCAATAAATGTAACGACAAACAAAAAATGAAAACCCTCTCCACTACATCATCGCCTGCGCTGGATAGCCGGCGCCATCATTTTTTCAACCGACAGGCGTTGCGCACAAGCTTACCGTTTTTTCAACCGAAGCTTTCCATTGGACCCGTCGACGATGTCTACGAGCGCGAGGCGGACGCGGTGGCCAATGCCGTGGTGAACAACGCCCAGGCAACGGCGCTTGACCATTCGATAAGCCCGCTGGTACAGGCCAAATGCGCGCATTGTGAAGAGGAAGAAAAGTTGCAACGCAAAGACAGCGGCCGGTCTTCCGATAGACACACCGCGCCATCCATCGTAGACGATGCCCTGCGAACCGGCGGACACACCTTGGACCACGCTGTGCGCGGAACGATGGAAAAACGTTTTGGCTACGACTTTGGCCAGGTGAAGGTCCACACCGGCACGGTGGCCACAAAATCGGCGGATGCGATCAATGCGCTGGCCTACACCAGTGGAAATCATATTGTCTTCAACACCGGGCAGTACAATCCCGCTTCCGAGAACGGTCAACGACTGCTGGCCCATGAACTGACCCACGTGGTGCAACAAGGCGCCGCGACGTCGACGGCCGTCCAGCGCGAGGAGGCGGAAACCACGGGACCCGCCGCCAGTGAACCACAAGCAGAACCGAAGGAAGGCGACTGCAAAGGGCAGGAGAGCGACCCGCAAAGTTTTTGCATCAAAGTGGCCGTGAATTTCATGATGACGGAATTCAGTAGAAACCCCATGGTGTCGCGGGTAGTCGTCGCGGGCGATGGCGGTTGCCGCGTTCATTTTGAGGACGGTTCCGCCATCACCGTGCAGCAATTGGGCAACCAGAAAGTGTTTGTGCAGGTCTCGCCTTTCAGTACAAACCAATTGCCCTCCAGGGTACGTTGCTATTCGTACACGTGCGAGCTGTTGGGAAAAATCAATTTTACCATCGTGTCTTGCAAGGCTTGAACAAGAACGTGGGGATAAGTGTAGTGGAGTGATTTAAATTAAAGTTTTTACATCTTGCAAAACCTTCATCAAAATATCATCCTCTCCCTGGATTACCTGGGAGAAATTGTAGACAAGAGGCTGCAAACCCACTTTAATAAAGCAGAGGATGG
Organism: Chryseolinea sp.; assembly: GCA_036525235.1. Classification (GTDB taxonomy): domain Bacteria; phylum Bacteroidota; class Bacteroidia; order Cytophagales; family Cyclobacteriaceae; genus Chryseolinea. The sequence continues at coordinate 16,397 of DATDAV010000252.1, forward strand.
TTTTGCTTTTCCCGAACTAAAGATCGCGCCGGACGACGCGCCCCTCAATCATTTCTTGCTTCAACACAAGCTCAACATCGAAGAATACACCACGCTTTTACTGGCGCTGGTGCCACACCTTCAACCCAATTTTATAGACGCCATCGTGCAGCGATTTATTCCGCAGGGCGGTGAGTTTCCGGAGATCGGCGGCGTGAAATTAAACAACCATCGGGGCATGTTGCCCACAGGCGAAACGGCCCAGTTCATTTTAGCTGGCAACGATCTGGCCGGCCGCCTGCACGTGGCACAATATTTTTCTACCGATCATTTTTTTCACAAGGAAAACATCCTCACGCTCGAAGCGGTAAAGGAAGGCGAACCCCGGATGAGCGGCAGGATCATGTTGTCGCAAGAATATGTGGAATGGCTTACCCAGGGAAAAATCTATGCCCCCGCCTTCAGTCCCGAATTCCCTGCCAAGCGCATCGACACCGGCATGCATTGGGAAGACGCCGTGCTACACCCCACCACGCAAATCTACATCGACGACATCAAGATGTGGCTCGAACACCACCATCGCCTGGAGCAGGATCCGTCGATTGCGCGAAAACTGAAACGCGGCTACCGTGTATTGTTCTACGGTTCTCCAGGCACCGGTAAAACCCTGACGGCCTCCCTGCTGGGCAAGCAATTCAACAAGGACGTTTACCGGATCGATCTCTCGCAGGTGGTGAGCAAATTTATCGGCGAGACAGAAAAGAACCTGGAGAAAATCTTTGTCAAGGCGGAGAACAAGAATTGGATCCTCTTCTTCGACGAAGCCGACGCCCTGTTTGGCAAGCGCAGCGGTATTTCCAATGCACACGATAAGTATGCCAACCAGGAGGTGAGCTATTTGCTACAGCGCATAGAAGATTTCCCCGGCCTGATCGTCCTGGCCTCCAATTTCAAAAACAACATTGATCAGGCTTTTCTGCGAAGGTTCAACGCCATCATTCACTTCCCCATGCCCGATGCCGCAGAACGGCTTTGTCTCTGGAAAAAGAATCTTCCCGAAACCATCGCGCTGCAAGCCGATGTTAACCTGAAAGGGTATGCGGATAAGTATGAGTTCAGCGGGTCGGCCATTAGTAACATCATGCAGTACGCCAGTCTCTATGCGATGGCCCGGCAGAACGGCGGCATTACTGGTGATGACATTGCTAATGGTATTAAAAGAGAATTGATGAAGGAGAACCGCATAAATTGACCAGCGGTTTACTTTAATATCCGCATGGTTTATATTTATTTTGTCGGGGCATTCTGAGGAAATAAGAAAAAGAGGGCCGGGGAGAATCAGTAAAACTTGTATGGATATCGCAACGCTAAACTGGATCAAAGGACTAGCTATAAATGAAGTACTGAAAAAACGTCTATCCCTGACAAAGCAGTTCCTGGAAGAAAACGATGTACTGTTGGAAAAAGGAATTCCGCAGATAGCTAGGGTCGACTGCGATAAAGAGGACGCCGTTGTTGTCTATTTCCCTGTAGAGGATAAGGAATATTTTTTTGGAGTCACTGTAAAACTTGGCGTAGAGCCCTACGTAAATAGCGTTGCCGTGGAAGCCGGGAACAGTGTAGTGTTAACGGTGACTTCTGAAAATCTACAACTGGCCGAACTTTTGGCATATTGTAAATTTGACCCGACAGAGAAGTGGGGCATTGGAGAAACTACATTTTTTAGAAATAGCCCCAGTAAAAACAGTGGCTTTATATATGACCCAATTGTAGAAAGGGCAGACGAATGTTCTGATAACATGGAAAAGTTACTCACAGAACTGGAAAAATATAAAGATGATATTCTGGAACTGAGCCGAAATGCGAGCCCATTAATTCAAGTTTATTGGTACGGAAACGCCAAATGGATGTCAAGCTTAGAACTTGATCGAAGTCTACTCAAAAGAATTAGTAACCTTAATCTAACTCTTGATTTTGATTTAAATGTGGATTAGAGGTGGCCGTGTATTTATCGACGAAGTCACGGAGACGTTGGGGAATGTCCTGACCGGGTAATTTCAAACTCACTAGCTTTTCGGAAAAATATTTCGCAATTCCTTAAAGATTCGCTCGGTCGCATTTTTTTTTGTGAAATTCACTTTTCTGTATACGTCAACCGAGCTTTTCCCCATCGGAGAATTTAGAACGGTTTCTGAGTTCATGAATTCTTTTCCATTTACATTTGCAGTGGCATGTAAAAAAACGGCATTCACTCTTATGGAGGCAGGTCTCACGACTGAAAAATTGGATTCCGTTAATGTGCATTAATGATGATTGTTATGGAGAATAAGATTGAAATTCTATCAAGCTTGGTGTTTGATAATTTGGAAAAAAATGGCAATAAAAGTCAAATGAAATTTCATGGAAAGTTTGAGGAGATTGATATCAAGTCGTTTTTAGCTTATAACTTTAGCTTGTATTCTTCTTCGTATCTTGACCGTCTAATGTTTAGTTTGAAAAGCTACTGGGAATTTTTTTTGCTTTCAGATTGGATTGCACTCATAAAGGAAAGTTCTGACCATGAACTCGGCATTCGGTATTGCTTATCTTTTTTGTATAAATATCTTGGTGTTGATTCTCTGAATTTGTTTAGAAGTCTTGGTGATATTGACGCTGGCCTTAAGGACGAAACCCTGACGTATTTTGAGAATCACAGGAATTCACTAGCTGTCTTTGAAAGAATATATGCGTTAGAGTTACAAAAGTTCGACCTGGACGAGTTGAGCTTCTTGCCTATTAAAGAACGATTGATGAAAGATGGGGTGGGAGAGGCGAAAAAAATTTATCCTGATAGAATAAATTTAGGCTGATCATTGAAGAGTGGATCTGAAGCGAATGAATTTGTAATGCCTTGTCAGTATCAGCGAATTTTCTTTCGGGCTGACGGAGAGCCGGATTTTATAGATGAACGAATCAGGTAAATAGGATACGAATAATTGTATTTAAGGCTCAGCGTGTAAATAATATGAACAATAGTAAAGTTACGATTCTTTGCGCGATTGTAATGTTTACAATCGCAGGATGTGTGAGACGCTATACGCGTTTTGAATCTCAGATAAAGCAAATTCAATGTTCAGAAATAACGGGAGTCACCGGCATTGTAAATGAGGACGGTGCCTCTGGAAAAGTAGGGATTAATGTTGATATCGAATGGTGTGATAGTTATGGGCGTAAAAATTGTTGCAACAAGGAAATAAATCATGCTCCGTCAGTTGTGGTGAAGATTGGAGGACAGGAGTTGTCTTTCTCAAAAAAAATAGAAGGCATGTATATATTTAACTCCAATGATACCAGGGTATTCAAACAAAATGAGGAGGCTGAAATTTTGGTTGTTTATATGGTTGACTCTTTGGGTATTGAATTGACTCGACATAGCTCTTATATACTTTACAAAGACAGCGGTTGGGGCTATTCCGTACATTGATAAAAAAGCTGTAAAAGTGACGCGACGATGTATGTTTTGAATGATAAAGATATTCGTAATCTTCGCCTAGAAATTTGGGGAGACGTTTCTGATCCACTCAAATCCATGAAAAATTCTATTGCTATTTTTGTTTCGCGATTTTAATTTGGTCGTGTAATTCAGACACTTTGGAGCAACAAGCTAAAGAAGCTTACGGTCCGGATAGGCCAACCAGGATTTTTCCCTATCGGAAAATTTAGAACGGTTTCTGAGTTCATGAATTCTTTTCCATTTACATTTGCGGTGGTATGTAGAAAAAGCCGGCCTGAACTTGGGGCTTATGGCGCTTTTTATTTCTTGTCTCTGGCTGAAAAATGGAGACATTCTGAACTTAAACCTCAAAATTAATGAAATTTTCGCTTGTGCTGGTTTTTGTGATTCTTGGCCTTTCGCTAAGAGGTCAGGATCTTACGGATTCAAAATATGCTCCATCTCTTAAAAATGTGAAGTATTCAAGTCCAAATAAGGAGAAGAATGATTATGCTATAATTCTAAATGACAACTCTGTTTTAACGATCAAGTATCGGGTCGTTGAGGATGGCGAGTACAATGCTTCTTATACTTTCGTCCAAACGCCTTCGGGATATGAATTCAATCAAGACATAGTTTCAAATTATAAGTATTTGCTTGATAATATTGGCCGTTGGTGTTCTGTTTTAGGCCTCAATGCGGCGGCTCAAAAGGGAATCAAGGATAGAATTCAATTGAAGGAGATTTCAGATGGTAAGTTTTTTTTAATTTTGGATTTTATCGATGGGTATGATGAGGCCAATCTGAGTTTTGACAATAAT
>DATDAV010000253.1:0-4558 GCA_036525235.1 Chryseolinea sp.
ACGCCTTTCAATAAATCGGTAAAGACCTCCACGTCCTTCTCAAGAACCGCAACGGCGTCGTGAACCGTGAGTAGAAACAAGCCGTGCTGTCGGGCGCATTCACACAAGTTCCCGAGGATTACGTCAGCCTCCTGGTTCTGCAACTTTACTGAAAGGTTTACGTCATCCATTTTCGCTTTAGCAATCTCGGCGGCAAGGATCGGGAATTCTCTGGCGAAGTTCTGCCCCCATTTGAGATTCTGCTTGCCGAACGCGTATATGCCGAAGTGTTTCTTAGACGTTTTTCGGAGAATGTCCGGTCCCATCATGGTATAAATGTCCCGCTTGAGAGATTCCCGATATTCCATCGCTTCGGGACAATGCATGTCTGGGTAAAGACCAATCAAGAACATCGGTTGAGCGGTCTTAACGTCCAATTCAACAAGTCGCTCGCCCGTTTCCTTGAATCGAATAATCCGCCGCAATTCCTTACACATCTGAGTGAACCCGCTATAGAGACGATTGACTACCTTGCCCGACCTGTACTGATTTTTGCCATCCTCCCAAAGTCTGTGATCATTTATAATGCTGACCATGCGTCCATCCAAGTCAGCTTGGTTTAAGTCGGGACGAATTACATCTAAGTTCTCAATCAAGTCATCGTACTCTTGCAAGTCGATGTATACGGCATCCAGGTTGTTTGTGAGTTGCTGTTCCTCGACTGTGGGAACGTAGTAAATTGGCTTTTTCTTGAGGTGTGTATTGATTTCGAAGTTGTCGTCTTTGGTCTCATGCTCATTCCAGCCGATATCGACCAGATGAAATTCCTTTTGGCGATATTCTTCGGTGAGTCTGTAGGACTTCGGGAATGGCTTCCTTGTTCCATTGGTGCGGGACGCGGGAAGGTAGTTATGATTGATTTCGATAATGCCTATTTCAAGCAGGATAGTCTTAACGTCCTCGGTAAAACGAGGGAAGACAACATAGTGAAGTTCCTCACGGTTAATGGGCACCCAGAAGCCATTCGGAATCTTTCCTCTCTTGTGCATTACGCTGATTCGAGAAATGAACCAGAGCAATTTCCTCAGCCTGACAGGCTTATTCCATTTCTGAAATCCATGAGCTACAAGAAGGGCATCCATTTTCGAAGGAAATAAGTTCACGGGAAGCCAATAAGTTGAGACATATTTCGAACGATAACGTTTTTTCTCAGGTTTGGCAGGTTCAGAGTCACCTAAAAATGGTAACGCTATTGAGTAAGAAAGAGATTGTTTATGATAATGTTCTTTATTCTGATGAAGAGTATTTAATGGAGATAAGATATTCGCTGAATTATTGATTATCTCAAAGTTATCAATCAAGAGGTATTCATTCAATTGCGTTACCATTTTCAGCTGGTCTTCTTTTGGCTCGTTGTGGTCTTTGGCGCTGCTGTTTTCTTTTGTCATACATTGATGATATAATTTTTATTTTTATTCCTTTCAGAAAACAAAGACTGACCAACAAATTTTCGGCATGCCCAACGAATACATCCACACACTGCCGATACCCAACCGCTCCAAATTTGGCTTTCTAGATGCAAATTCAACGCGTCACCACTGATATGCCAATTCGCAAAGCGCTGTTGGGCCGCTTGATTTTGCACTCTGTATATATAGAAGCCCGCTGTCAGCGACTCAAAGTCCGATAAATTCTCGTCAAAAAATGACTTTCACGCCCAATTTTGGCATATTTTGGTCCCCCTTAAGTGCGACACTTTGCCCATAGAGACTAGAACAGGGCCGTATTATTCGCGAAGACTCTGTGAATATGGCAAATTCCTCAATCTGCCCGTTTGCAAAAAAAAAGCAGCACACGTATTAAATTTCGAAATTATATAAGATTATGTGCAAACCGAAGAACTGAAACTGATAACAAACGAAATTGTCGCAGCCCTGAAACCCATTCTCCAGGGACGCAATGCGGAAGATGGATGGATGGATGCGACAAGGGCCGCGAGATACTTAGACTTATCGCCCAATACCTTTGACAAATATCGATATGACGAGTTTTACAGCATTCCAGGGTATCGAGTGGGAGGAAAAATTCTCTACAAGCGGGAAGATTTGGATTTATGGGTTCGCCTGTGGGAAGCCAAGCGGGCCGGATGAATATACCTTTGAATCTGGATTCCTCTTTCTGCGTGAATAGTCGCCAATGCTCCCCTCACCTTCTCCATGTAGTCTTTCGGAGGTAGAACGCTAAACCACTCAGCGGCTTGTTCGTCTGTAACGTTGCGTTTGTAAGCACTCAGGATTTCTTCCGGGCTGTTGCCCATTTCCGCTGCGAGTTGCGGCAAATCTTGCTTGAGTTGCCGAATCCGATAACTGGCATAAGAATGCCTGAAACCGTCGTAAATCGTCCTGACGCCAGCTTTTCCCCTTAGAGCAATTATCCTTTTGGAATGGCTCTGCCGATAGTTCCAGACCGAACCCTTTAGATTCTTAAAAGGTTCCAGCCAAGCCTTCACTGCCGTATTCAAGGGGACATCTCGGGTCGCCTTGGAACGAATTTTTTGCCCGGTTACGTGCAGGATTCCATCTTCCCAATTAAAGGACTCCCATTTCAACCGTGCCTTATCCATTCCTTCTCCGTGAATCTCGAATGGACGCAATCCAAGGAAAGAGCCAATCGCGATAACCGGAATTAATTCAATGTCTTCCTCAACGGCAGTGCCGAGCAGTTGTTCCAGTTCAGCGGGTAAATAAATTTCTACAGCACCTTTCTCGTCCAGTTTTGGCATTGAAACGTTCTGAAACTCGGTGTCACCCTCAGGCAGTGCCTTAAGAATTTTTTGCGAAAATCTGCTTAGGCTTACCAAGGAGCCCCTGACACTTGTTCTGGTTTTGGCACTCCAGAGCTTATCTGTTTTTTCGTCCTTCCGAGTGGCAAGCCACCCGCCAATCTGCGCCGCTGTCAGTTTATGAATGAACTTGCCCCCAAATTCCTCGTTGAACCGGTTTAAGTGTTTCCTGAGCGTCTTTAGGTGTATTCCCGTAAGATTTCTGTGCTTTTGCTCAATCAGAAAAGCCTCAGTGCACTCTTTGACACACTTTGGATTGACTTTCTGGCGTTCGTAATTAGCCAAATAAAACGCAACAGCGTCCCGCAAAGTTGCCCCGCCACCCTCTTTTCGAAGCAACAATTCCAACTCCCGATAATCCTTCACATCGCCATTCAGGGGGTTGAGAGATAAAGAATTCGCCTGGTCCGTGTCAAGTTTCCTGAATTCACTGTCGAGATACTTCAACGCCGCCTCAAACGAATTAAAGCTGTTTCGTCTCGGCTGTCCGCCATATCGAAAATAGGTACCAAACTTGCCATCACCCCATTTCTTTATCCTGCCTGTTCGTCCGTTTTTCTTGAACTCGTAAGGAAACTTAGGCTCCGCCTTCTTTGGTCCCATAGGGCCCGGCAGTATGCACTATATGCACAAAACGACAAGCCAAATTGGGATTACTTTGAGAAACAACGTAAGAACCTGTCTTGCCACAACCGGCTGGCAATCAGCGATTTATGGTCATTTCGGGGTAGCTTTGAAATGTGGAGGCGAGGGGAGTCGAACCCCTGAGTTTTACAGAGTAAATTAGCCCTTTTTTGCCGTATATACCGATCATATACTGAAATCGGCAACTGGGAGGCGCGACGCAATACGCATCCCACATCCTGCGAGTTATGCGCCCAGAACGATAACCGCGTTTTATACGATCTAACGCATAATTCGGTTTTATGCGCCATTTCCGATATTGACGTTTTATCGGATTTGGCGCATAATTAGAAAATGAATGATCCGGCCCGCGATCCCAAGCAGATTGGCACCCTCATCCGGCGTGCCCGCAAACGATGCGACCTAAGCCAGCAGCAGCTCGGCGACAAGGTGGGACTTCGCCAGGAAACCAGTTCCTTGATCGAGAACGGCAACCCAGCCGTCAAGATTGAGACCCTGCTGGCGGTCCTTTCCGCCCTCGATCTGGAGTTTCAAATTGCACCCCGTTCAAAAGGCTGGGGCCGGGACATAGAAAGTAACTTCTGATGGCCCGCAAACGCCAATACGCACCGCTACGCGTCCTCCTCAACAATCGCCTCGTCGGACACCTCTCGAAAGAGCCCGGTGGCGGAATTGGATTTCGCTACGATGAAAGCTGGCTGGCGCGGGACCGCGCGATACCCGTATCGCTTTCTCTGCCGCTGCGGGAAGATGCTTATCGAGGCGCACCCGTCATTGCTGTCTTTGAGAACCCGTCGAAAAGCAGCTTCCTGCCGGATTTACCGTAGAGATTCATTCTTTAGTTCAGAGCTGTCTCAAATCTCGGTTGAGCAAAATATAAAAAACTCAATTCGCCCCGGAGCAAATCACCTTTTCCACTCAAGGACTTGCCCATTCGCAATCCGCAGTTCGCAAATTTACTGCTTCTTAAGGTTGTAGTTGTAAAATTTGAAGTGAGGTGACGCACCACGAAACGGACCCGGCCAATAGGTTTCCCGGTCGGTATATTCAACGTGGATAGGCAGTGACATGGACATACCGGTGTATGCGCAA
>DATDAV010000254.1:0-1163 GCA_036525235.1 Chryseolinea sp.
CATGTCCTATAATGCCACTAATTACACCCCCAGAAGGCGCGCAAAAGGGGGCGAGAGACCTGGCAAACCAAACCGTCCGATTGCAGGGACAAAACCACAGGGCACACAAAAGGCGTGGACTGGCGATTTAGCAGGGCGCCGTATACGAGCCAAATCAGCGCCTGCGCGAACTAAAAATGTCTATCCACAGTATGGGAGGTACAGTCATAATCCATCCCGAACACCGAAGCCGACGCAGCGATCGGTCTCCAACAAAAGCACATTAGCGCGCCTGAAAAGGATACAAACTCCAGCCCGTGCTCATAAATTTTATCCGCAGGAAAATCGCTATGTAAATAATCCATCAAAGACGCCGAGATCAACACAAAACCCTTCGTCCAACCGGGGAACTTTGTCACGGCTAAAGAAAATACAGAGCTCGCCCCCGAGGATTTATAGAAAGAGCATAAACGTCTATGCGAATTTCCGACGGCCCAAACGCAAAGCTGAAAGGCCTTATCTCAACGATATCTCTGGTAGACCACTTCGCAAAAAAAATTACGAGACCCCGCGGCCGGGGGTGGTCGCGCCAACTTTTAGACCTTATCAAGGCAGAGCTAAAATGGGAGACAAACCCTATGCAGGCAAACGATTGGGTGGTTACGGCTCGGCTACAAAAGGAAGACAGGAAGGCTGGACTGGCGATATCGCCGGACGGCGAATCAGAGGTCGTAATTTTTCCAGTAAAAAATCTATCGAAGGTCAGCCGGTCCTGCCCGTGCGAAAAAACCGAGACCGATTTGGAGACCGCAGTTATGCGGGAAAAGCGGGGTGGTATAAAACCGCCTCACGCTCAGGGGAAAAACGACCAGGTTTGTCTCCGGTGCCAAGGCGTGCTCCCGGTATTGGAGCTGATCGTATTGGAAAGTTTCAGGGTAACATAAGAGGCGGACGCCCTTTGAAGGGCGGAGGAAGCGTGAGTGGGAAAATGTGGAATAACGACGGACGGCCGTTGGACGTGCGGACGCCAAGGCAAGGGTCGGCAGCGGCGCTTTTCCAAGGCAACATTAAGGCTAAAAGGCCCGAAAAGGGCGGTGGTAGTGTCAGTGGAAAGTTGTGGAATAACCAAGAAAACCCGATCCCAGGAAAAACATATTCGCCCGATTCCAAGAAGGTAGGAAGAT
>DATDAV010000255.1:0-1062 GCA_036525235.1 Chryseolinea sp.
AAGCCAGCAAAATCAATGAGATAGGCTTTTTTTGGCGTCTTTAACAAGGCGATTTTAACGCAAGTTGTTGAAAAATATGATTTTATCTTTGCGAAAGCCCAAATTTTAACTTCTTTAAATTCAAGCACTTAAGTGCCTTCCGGGAACTGCTGTCACAGGAGTGACCTCGGGCCAATAGACGCTTAGAAGCTGTTGTAAAATTCGTCACGCGAGCCGTTTGATCAACAGATGGATCATGCTGATTTGGATCATCGCTTCGCTATTGACCGTCAGGCGTTCGTAATCCCGACTATGTCGACGATCGTTTAACAACCACGAAAACGTGCGTTCCACCACCCAACGCCAGACAATCACTTGGAAGCCCTTACCTTCATGATCCGTTACTTCCATATCGATCTTGTGCGTCCGCTTCAGACTTCGTACCCACTCCTGAAGCCATCCTGCCCGGTAACCACCATCGACCCAGATTTTGCGAAGGCGTTTGACCCCATTGATAAAATACCCGCGCATCAGGGCCATCAGTCCCTGACGATCATCCACGTTTGCTGCCGTCACCACCACTGCGATGATCAGTCCCAAGGTGTCAACCAAAATGTGTCGTTTGCGCCCTTTGACCCTCTTATTACCATCAAAGCCGATGTCATCGGTTTGGGTTGCCGACTTGATACTCTGAGAATCAATACTACCGGCCGAAGGCTCGGGGTTTCGCCCTTGGCGCACGCGTTCCATGCGGCGCAGCTGCTGCATGAGGTCTGCCCAGACCCCATGGCGTCGCCATCGTTTGAAATACCCATAAACGGTGCTCCAATGGCCGAAATCTTTGGGCAACATACGCCATTGGCAGCCGGTCTTTTTGAGATAGAAAATGCCGTTGATGACACGTCGTCGATCTACCGGTGGGCGACCGCGTTTGCCGGGTTGCCATTGTTGTGCGGGTAACAAGGGCTCGATCAATTGCCATTGCGCATCACTCAAATCTGTTGGATATTGTTGCTCGGTGCTCATGGGGTTTCCTCCCAAATCTGAGGTTTTCATCCAGATGGGAGTTTGGCCCTATGAGCG
>DATDAV010000256.1:0-1716 GCA_036525235.1 Chryseolinea sp.
GGCCGAACCCGATAAATACGATAACTACATCGACTGGGCGATTTACCGGGGTGACAAGAAGTCTAACCAATATTCAGAGTTGGCGCAGATCAACGCTGCAAACGTTCATAAGCTCAAGCCAGCTTGGGAATATCACACGGGCGATCCCAATGGTCCGTCCATGTATTCCAATCCAATCATCATCGAAGGTCTCATGTACTTTACAACGCCCCGTTTGGACGCAGTGGCAATCAATGCTGCCACAGGTGAACAAGTTTGGAAATTTGAGTCGGCTGAACACGCGGATGATAAAAAGGTTTTTCGCGGACGGAGCAGGGGAGTTACTTATTGGGAAGGGGCGGAAGGTAAACGGATTTTTCATTTTGTGAATGACAAAGTGTATGCCTTGGATGCAAAGTCCGGGGCTATCATCAAATCCTTTGGTAAAGGCGGCTACCTCGATTTGCGCCAGGACCTTGGAGTCGATCCCCAAACGGCGTCCATCGAAGTCACCACACCTGGCATTGTATACCGGAATTTGCTGATCGTTACATCGCGTGTACCCGAAGAGTATAACTCGACACCTGGACATGTCCGTGCGTATGACGCGGTGACGGGAGAATTCAAATGGATCTTTCACACCATACCTCAAAAGGGTGAGTTCGGTTATGATACCTGGGAATTTGTTGAGGGTGAGATTTATGGTGGCGCTAATCCATGGGGTGGATTTTCTCTAGATGAAAAAAGGGGATGGGTTTTCTTTGCCACAGGATCACCAGCAAATGATTTTTATGGTGGCTTCAGGAAAGGTACAAACCTGTTTGGAAATTGCGTCATCGCGCTGGACGCAACCACAGGCGAGCGCAAGTGGCATTATCAAACCGTACATCACGACATATGGGATTACGACAATCCTGCCGCACCAATTCTCGTGACGATCCAGACCGCGGATTCCTCCAGGGATGCCGTTGTACAGTTGACGAAGATGGGACTTACATTCGTATTGGACAGGGATACGGGCAAACCACTTTTTCCGGTGCAAGAAATCCCTGTACCGCCATCTACAGTACCAGGTGAGGAAGCCTGGCCCACACAACCGATACCACTGAAACCTCCACCACTGGTGCGATTGTCCCTCGACGAGGCGGACCTTACGCAGGTTACCCCCGAATCACACGCTTCGGCGTTGGCTCAATTCCGAAAATATCAGACTGGTTTTATTTATACACCACCATCCTTGCAGGGCACGATTACGATGCCTAGCCATCAGGGTGGCGTAGAGTGGGGCGGAGCTTCATTTGATCCTGCGCTGAACGTTCTGTATGTAAACGCAAACGAGGCTCCCTCGATCAATACCCTGCAAATGTTTCACGATATGGATAAGAACGCCACTCCTGTTGAGTATGGTGCCATGATCTACCAGAAGAATTGTACCTCTTGTCATGGATTGGAAAGGCAGGGAAATCCTCCGACCTATCCAGCCCTCATCAATGTGAAGAAAAACGACGAGCAAATTGGAACAATCTTGCGTCAAGGCGTAGGCATTATGCCAGCATTCGCGCACCTTTCAGAGAAAGATGTCAGCGCGGTCATCGCATTCCTGAAAAGCGATGGCGTGAGTGTACGTACTACGGATGTCGGAGGCGCACGTACGCGATATTCGGTGGAGATACCTTTCTTTCTCGATCCTTATGGAGCGCCCGCCATTTCTCCACCATGGGGTACGCTGAACGCTAT
>DATDAV010000257.1:0-34715 GCA_036525235.1 Chryseolinea sp.
GGCAAGGCTTTCCTCCGCCATCAGCGAGGCCGCTTCCGTGATGACGGCGCCAGCCCCCGTGGCGTCGCCGGATGATTTCGACCCCGATTCGGTGGCCGATGAGGTGATGCACGACCTGGAAAAGCTTCATGAGCTGAAGCAAAACTTCGAGGCCTTGTTCATCGAAGGCAAGGCCAATGCGGTCGTAGCACAGGAAAAGGAAAAGCCAAAGCCTGCCAAAACAGAGCCTCCCCTGCCCGTCTCGTTTCACCGCGACCTCTCCAAATCGAAAAAGGAACGGATCGTGGAACTGGCAAAAGCCCTGGAAGAGCCGCCCAAGACTAAAAAAGAACGCATTGTTGAACTGGCCAAGGCCCTGGAAGCCCAGCGCCAGCAGCCAAACCCGCCGGCGGTTGAACCACGCCCGCCCGTGAAAAAAAAACGGGATAATCCCGGCGAAGACATCATCGAGGAGATTGCCAGCACGAAGGAAACGATCGAGCCCGAAAGCGAAAAGCAAAAAGAGCAGCTGGAAATGATCGATCAGTTTATCAAAACACAGCCCTCCATCAGCAACGCTAAGGATAAGCCCTCGAACATCTCGTCCGGCGACCTCAGCACCATAAAAACGGGGGAATTCAGCGACAATATCGTGTCGGAAACTTTGGTGGACATCCTGCTAAAGCAAGGTAAAAAAGACAAGGCCATCGAGGTTTTAAAGAAGCTGATTTGGAAGTTTCCACAAAAAAAGGCTTACTTTGCGGCTCAAATTGAGGAATTAAAAAATTAGTCATGTACACGCTTGTTATCTCTTTGATCATTCTTTTTGCAGTTCTGTTGGTGTTGGTGGTCCTGGCCCAAAATTCCAAAGGTGGTGGGTTGACCAGCCAGTTTGGCGGTTCTACGGCCAGCAACATTATCGGCGTAAAGAAAACAGGCGATCTTTTGGAGAAACTCACCTGGTCGTTCATCATCAGCATCATGCTGCTTTCGCTGGCGACCAACTTTATCACCCCCTCGGCAGGCGGCGGCTCGTCTAACGATCTTTTGGATCGCGCAGGCCAGCAAGCGGCCCCGGCTCCTCAAGTGCCCAGCCTGAACCTGGATTCGACCACTACCGGTGCTCCGGCAGCGTCTGACTCTTCCAAATAGGAATTATCAACCCCATCATAACAAAAAAGGCTGCCCAAAAGCAGCCTTTTTTTATTTGGCATCCCTGAAGCAGCGATCAGGCCGCTTCTGAAATGTGTTTTACAAACAGTCTTTTGGCCACGGGCATGAGGGTTTCGGAGAATGGGAATTTCATGCGGGCCAGGATGAGGTAGGCTGCCGGGTTGGGTAGGTCCCTGAATTTGCGGATCAGGTCCAGTTTGAGGCGCTCGTAGGTGTTGACCGTACTTTTCTCCACGCGGTCTATAAATTGCGTGTTGAGGCTTCGCAGCTGTTCCTGGCTGTCCTCGAAAATGCTCATCTGGTAGCGGTAGATGTGGGTTTCCTTTTCCGGTGGCTGGGTCACGAACAAATAGCCTTCCTTGGCATAGAGCGGGGTTACGCCCACGGGCGAGATCTGGCATTGCGATTCCACATATTCGTAGATCACAGAGCCCTCCTGTAACGAGTCGCGGATCTGGGGCAGCGCAAAATTGATGATGGTTTCCAGTTCTACCATCATGGCGTCGTCTTCAATGATCTCGCGGTAGCGCAACTCCAGTTTTTTCAATTCCTCGACGGAGAGTTCTTTGGGGAACGACTCGCGAAAAAGGGTCTTGTTCTCCTTGAGCGCCACCAGGTTGCGGTAGTGAAAGACGAGGTCGGCCAGAAACGGGTAAAGTTCTACTTTCCCGAAAGAGTTCTTCACGGTCTGGAGGTAGGCCATCAGCACATACTTCTTGTATTCGAAGTCGATCAATCCCTGGGTGAGCCAGTCTTTCGATAGTTTTTCCATATCAGCGCAGCTTCAGTACTACCAATTTAGTGATTCCGCAAATGGGTCACAACTTAAAAAAAGCGGCATCCGGAGGGGAAAGGCACCTTCGTGCGATGCGTACGGAAGCCGTTCAAAAAAGCCTGCTGCCAGGAGCCTGCCAACCTGGCTATTTCCGCGGCCGGCCGGCAGTTCTCCTGCGGAAATACCGGGTAAAACCTGACAGTATGTAAAAAAATTAGTCGTAATTCGCGTCACTTTTCGCTTTGGCACGATAGGTGACAAGCGGAAAGAGTCAAATTTGTTAACCTTTTAAACCATTAGAGATATGGCAAAAATCAACTTCAAACCAAATGAGGACAGGGTACTTGTTGAACCCGCTGAAGCTGAAACCAAGACCGCATCAGGCATCATCATTCCTGACACGGCAAAAGAAAAACCCCAGAAGGGCATCATCGTCGCCGTTGGCGAAGGCCTGAAAGACAAACCTGTTACGGTAAAGGTGGGAGACAACGTGTTGTATGGCAAATACGCCGGCACAGAAATCAACATCGATGGCAAGGAGTACCTTATCATGAGAAACTCTGACATTTTCGGAATCATCTAATTGAATCAACCCAAAAAATTACAATTATGGCTAAAGAAATAACCTTTGATACCAACGCGAGAGACAAGATCAAGAAAGGTGTTGACAAGCTTGCAGATGCTGTTAAAGTTACGCTGGGTCCCAAAGGACGCAACGTCATTCTTGACAAAAAATTCGGAGCTCCCACGGTGACCAAGGATGGTGTGTCCGTAGCAAAGGAAATCGAATTGAAGGATCCTATCGAGAACATGGGTGCACAACTCGTGAAAGAAGTAGCTTCCAAGACCGCTGACGCTGCCGGTGACGGTACGACAACGGCAACCGTATTGGCACAATCCATCTACGCCCACGGTATCAAGAACGTGGCCGCTGGTGCCAACCCGATGGACCTGAAACGCGGTATCGACAAAGCCGTTGATGCTGTGGTTCAAAACCTCATCAAACAATCCAAGAAAATCAAAGATTCCAGCGAGATCGCGCAAGTGGCTACCATCTCTTCCAACAGCGATGAGACCATCGGCAAGATGATCGCGGATGCGATGGATAAAGTTGGTAAAGACGGTGTCATCACCGTTGAAGAAGCCAAAGGAACCGAAACCGAAGTGAAGACCGTAGAAGGTATGCAATTCGACAGAGGCTATCTTTCCGCTTACTTCGTGACCAACACCGAGAAAATGGAAGCTGACCTCGATCAGCCTTACATCCTCATCTACGACAAGAAGATCAGCAGCATGAAAGAATTGCTTCCTGTATTGGAGCAATCGGCACAAACCGGCAAGCCTTTGGTGATCATCGCCGAAGAAGTTGACGGCGAAGCCCTCGCTACCCTGGTGGTGAATAAGATCCGTGGCGCCCTGCGCGTAGCGGCTGTGAAAGCTCCCGGTTTTGGCGACAGAAGAAAAGCCATGCTGGAAGACATCGCCGTATTGACCGGTGGAAAAGTGATCTCCGAAGAACAAGGCTTCAAGCTGGAAAACGCTACGTTGGACATGCTGGGCCGCGCTGAAAAAGTGAACATCGACAAAGACAATACGACGATCGTGAACGGCGCTGGCAAGAAACCTGAGATTCAAGCCCGCATCGCTCAGATCAAAGCACAAATCGATACCACTACTTCTGACTACGACAAGGAAAAACTCCAGGAGCGTCTGGCGAAACTTTCCGGTGGTGTGGCCATCCTCTACGTAGGTGCCGCAACGGAAGTGGAAATGAAAGAGAAGAAAGACCGCGTTGACGATGCATTGCACGCAACCCGTGCAGCCGTACAAGAAGGTATCGTCCCTGGCGGTGGTGTAGCTTATATCCGTGCCATTGAAGCGTTGAAAGACATCGCTGTCCTTGGCCTGAGCAATGAAGACCAAGCAACCGGTGTGAACATCGTTCGCCTGGCGCTGGAATCTCCTTTGAGAACCATTGCTGAGAACGCCGGACAAGAAGGTTCTGTGATCGTTAACAAAGTGCGCGATGGCAAGAAAGACTTCGGTTATAACGCCCGCGACAACAAGTTCGAAAACTTCTTCGAAGCCGGTATCATCGACCCTACAAAAGTGACCCGTTTGGCCCTGGAGAACGCTGCTTCTATCGCAGGTCTCTTGTTGACTACGGAAGCTGTTGTGTCGGATATCCCCGAAGAAAACGCTGCACCGGCCATGCCTCACGGCGGCGGTGGAATGGGCGGCATGATGTAATCAATTCTCCAACGCTCCCCGCAACGGGAGCGCGAAGAGTCTCCATAAAAAAGGCTTCGTCTACGGGCGAGGCCTTTTTTTATGCTTGCCCGCCGAAGCCTTGGCGAAGGCGGGCGAGCCCACTGAAGCCTTGGCGAAGCAGGCGACCCCACTGAAGCCTTGGCGAAGCAGGCGACCGCACTGAAGCCTTGACGAAGCAGGCGACCCCACTGAAGCCTTGACGAAGCAGGCGAGCCCGCTGAAGCTTTGGCGAAGGCACGCCCCCATGCAGCCCGGGATACAGGTGATTTGATTTTTTACTATTTTGGGGTTCAACTCCATGTCTATGCTGCTTCACAAGACCTTTAGCGACTTCATTCTTTTCCTCTATGTCCACATGTCGCATGCCGACGACAGCTATGATCCCAACGAGTTGGCGGCCATCAAAACCAAAATGAAAAGTCTGTTCCCGGAGGGCACCGACATCGAACGGAAACTATATACTGCCCTGCGCGAGTACAATGCGCTGGACCGGTCGTCCCTGAGCGGGGTGATCGAAGAATCGTTTCGCCATTTTAGCGGCGATCCCGGGGCCACGGTGAGCAACGACATGTATGCCGATCTTTACGAGATCATGCAAGCCGACGGCAAAGTGGACCAGGCCGAGACCAAGGCGCTGGAGGCATTGAAGAAAGTGATCGACCACCACGCCGCAAAAAGTCTTCTATGAGAGCCTGCCTGATCTTTCAGGGATTTCTCCTCTTTTGTTTTCTTGCGTGCAAGAAACCCGCGAACCTGGGCGACGGTTCCGCAGATGTGGGGAAACTGCCCATAGCGTTGGCCGTTTCGCTCCGCGACAGCCTTCCGCAAAAGGCCATGACGACACTCGGGTTGTCTGAGGTAATCGGCGTCAAAGTCCAATATATCGATGGCCATTCGGCAAGTTACTTTTCCTATCCTGCCGGACGGGAAGTCGCTCTGAACACGATTGCAGGTCTTCCTTTTTCAAAGGGCAGTAAAGTTGCCGATACGCTGTGCCGTCCCGTTGCAACGGCTACCCTACAGCGCGAATATGCCAGTCTCTCCTCCACTGAATCTCGTTATGCTGACTTCTTTTGGCAAGCGCTTAACCACAACGTGGAGGTGTATGAATGCATCAAAGCGCCGTGGAAGCATACCCTCCTCGTTAGCAAGACTTCAGGGCAGGTGCTACACCGCATAGAATACCTTTCCATGATTTGATTTGTCTGCATTTTTTTCGTTGATCTTTCCCGATCAAAAAAATCACCCTGTTTTTTAAAATATTTTGGCGACTGCAAATTCATTGCAGTGATGCGCGCTATACTTGAAGCGTCATAACGTTCATTAAAGGGACCTGAAGAGCTGTCATCTGCCGTGGATGAGGTAAAGTCGGCGATGGCGGCTCGACCAGGTCTTCATCACAAAGACCAATCCCCGTAACCCCCGAGGCTGATTCCATTGGATCAGCCTTTTTATTTACCTTTACTTTTAATTCTCCTAAACCTATGATCACTTTTCGCAAGCTCTCAGCAGCGCTCATACTGCTTACCTTCGTTGCCGGTCAGGCGATCGGCCAAGGCAATATCCACCAGCAATCGAAAGAATATGAATGGCCCACAGACTCGTTGGTCAAAAAGAAACTTGAAGCCTGGCGCGACCTCAAGTTTGGCATCATCATTCACTGGGGACTTTATGCCGTACCCGGAATCATTGAATCGTGGGGATTGTGTTCGGAGCCTTGGATAAACCGCGACAGCACCATGACCTATGATGGTTTTAAGACGTGGTATTGGGGGATGAAGGATAAATTCAATCCGCGTCAGTTCAACCCCGACCAATGGGCGCTGGCGGCCAAGGCGGCGGGAATGCGCTACCTGGTCTTCACCACGAAGCACCACGACGGCTTTTGCATGTTCGACACCCACCAGACGGACTTCAAAATAACGGCAGGGCCATTCGCCGACCACCCCAAGGCCAACGTGGCCAAGGAAGTGTTTAACGCATTCCGGAAACAAGATTTCATGATCGGCGCCTATTTCTCCAAGCCCGACTGGCACTCGGAGTACTACTGGTGGCCCCGCTATGCCACCGCCGACCGGAACAACAACTACGACATCCGCACCAATCCCTGGCGGTGGAACAAATTCAAATCCTATACCCAGGCGCAGATCGGTGAGCTGATGACCGACTACAACAAGATCGACATCCTGTGGCTTGACGGCGGGTGGGTGAGACCGCTCGAGACCGTGAACGACGAAGTACGCGCCTGGGGTGCAGCCATCCCCGCCTGGAGCCAGGATATAGACATGCCGGCCATTGCAACGATGGCCCGCGAGAAGCAGCCCGGCCTGCTCATCGTTGATCGCACCGTGCATGGCCCTTATGAAAACTATCAGACGCCGGAACAAAGCATTCCTGCCAACCGCCAGGAGACTCCCTGGGAGAGCTGCATCACCTTGGGAGGTGCGTGGGGCTTTGTGCCTAACGATCAATACAAATCGACGGCAACGGTGGTCCATAACCTCATCGAAGTGGTAGCGAAAGGGGGCAGCCTGTTGCTGGGTGTTGGCCCGCGGCCGGATGGAACGATCGGTGAAGCGGAAGTCCAGCGTTTGAAAGAGATCGGTGACTGGCTGAAGGTGAATGGTGAAGGAATCTATGGCACCCGCAGCGTGGAGCATTTCCGCGATGGCGACACGTTTTTCACCCGGGGCAAGGACGGCACCATGTACGCCCTCATCTGTTTAAAAAACGTTACCTCCTCTCCTACGACCATTTCCTGGAAAGGCCATCAACCCAAAAAAGGAACCAAGCTGAAAGTGCTCAGCACGGGACGCACCTTATCGTGGACGAAAACCGCCGATGGTGTCTCGTTAACGTTGCCCACTGTGAAAGATCCCAGCGGTTACTATCCTGCTGCCGTGCTTTCCTTTAAAGAATAAACGGTTAGACCGAAAACTAAAAATGCTATCCTGGAAAAGCGCCCTTCGTTTCAAGGCTCAATCCAGGATAGCATTTTTTTTATAAATCCGCCGTGCTATTTTTTTGTAGCGAGACGATACAACATCACCATCATGGCTACAAAGAACACCGTGCCCATGAGCATATAGCCACCGTGACCCAGTATTCCAACCAGGTCGTGTTCCAGGCTCATGACGCCAATGTTTGGCACCAATACGGCGAGGATGGCCACGATCACACCGGTGAGCGCCCCTCCTGCGATAAGGCCAGTTGCAAACAAGCTTCCTTTCCCCAATTCATCGTCTTCTTTCTTTTCACCTTTGTGTTCGGCGCGCCAGTCGACATAGCCTTTCAGGGCACCGCCGGCAAAGATGGGCAAGGTGGTGGATAAGGGCAGGTATAACCCGATGGCAAACGCCAGGGCTTTGATGCCGCATAATTCCATCGTGACGGAAATGAACACGCCCACCATCACAAACTGCCAGTCGAGATTAAACGACAATATGCCCTTGGCGAGTGTGGCCATGAGCGTGGCCTGGGGAGCCGGATAAGTATCGCTGCCGATGGCATGCGTGAGTCCCTGGGCAAGCATCGCCGGTGTGGGCGTATCCAGAATTTTCACCACCAAACCGATGGCAATCGACGAAACAATGGCCCCAATGAACAAAGCAAGTTGTTGGTATTTAGGCGTAGCGCCCACGATGTAACCCGTTTTCAAGTCCTGTGATGTTCCACCGGCGTTGGCCGCGGCGATGCAGATCATACCGCCCACCACCAGGGCCAGCGGTTCATAGAATTTGCCGGACCATCCTACACTGGTGAAGATAAGGCATGTGCCCATCAGCGTGGCAATGGTCATGCCGGAGATAGGATTGTTGCTGGTGCCCACCAATCCAACGATACGGCTGGATACCGTTACGAAGAAAAAGCCGAAGACGATGACCAGGATACCGATCAGAAATTTCTGAACAAAGTTATCGCCCGGAATAATGGGCAGGAATGTGGTGAGCAACACCAGGGCAATGCTCCCGATGATCACCACCTTGAACGACAGGTCGCGGTCGGTGCGCAGGATGCTGCTCTCGCCCTTGTCTTTCATCGAACCGATGCTTTCGCGGAAGGAGCTGACAATGGTGGGAATAGTTTTGATCAGTGTGATGAACCCACCGGAAGCCACTGCACCTGCTCCGATCTGGCGGATATAGGCACGATAAATCGCGTCGGCATAATTGCCAAAGGTATGGGTTTGCGGGTCCCAGGCCCCTACTCCACCCGCCGTGTTGAGGTTCGTCAGGTAGCCGAGCTTAACCAACTGCAGGGCTATGGTATCGGGTGACACCAATGTGGCCAGCAACGGGATCATGGCCCACCATGCCAAAACAGAGCCCGCCACCAGGATACCAGAAATGCGGGGGCCGATAATGTAGCCAACGCCAAGGTATTCGGGTGTGATCTCACCGCGTGTGGCGGCCGAGGGCCAGTACTTGTTGGCCTGTGTGGTGACGTATGTAGGCAGCTCGGAAATGACGTGAAACACTTTTTGCATCAACGCATATACCATCGCTACAGCCATGCCATAGAACGCCGTTTGTGCGAATACACCACCCTTCTCGCCCGCCTGCAACACCGAAGCGCATGCCGTTCCTTCCGGATAGGGCAATACGCCGTGCTCTTTTACAATGAGCGAACGCCGGAGCGGAATCATCATGAGCGTACCCAACATGCCACCAAAGGCGGCCAGGATAAGAATGATGAGGTAATTGAAATAGGCATCGCCTACGCTGTTGCCATCGGGTCCCGGCGAGAGAAACAAAAAGCCAGGCAACGTGAACACCACACCGGCAGCGATGGACTCTCCTGCCGAACCTGTGGTTTGGATGATATTGTTTTCGAGAATGGTAGTCTTCAAAAATTTCCGGCCCAGCGTGATGGCGATCACGGCGATGGGTATGGAGGCCGTTACCGTGAGGCCGGCTTTCAGGGCCAGGTACACCGTGGACGATCCGAAGAGAATGCCGAAGAGCGAACCGAACACGATAGACTTAACGGTGAATTCGGCCACGTTGGCTTCGGGTGGTACATAGGGTTTGAACGATTTATTTTCTTCCATGGGAAGTTTAGGTTAATGAGTCGAGTGTCAGGATTCCTGGGGCTTGGGCGCCAGATACAAATTGTAGAGGATCATCAACGCGGTTGATGTGAAGCCGATGCCGGCTACGATGTACCACATCAAGGCGGGATTCGTGTCCAGGTAATTCAAGCGAAGCCAGTCGGAAACGGCGCCTGCGGAAAACGACCCTATGGCTACCGGCAGAAAGGCAAAGCCCATATACGTGCCGGTCTGTCCCTTGGGGGCAAGGTTGCTTACGTATTCATAAAAGCGCGGCGCTTGTGTGGCTTCTCCCAAGGCATACAGGGCTATGCCGGCAACGGTAGCCCACACGGTGGGAATTGCTCCGATCAATATCCAGGCAAAGCTGGCGAAGATAAAACCGAGGGTCATGGCCGTGATCGGTTTCCATTCTTTCACGAGCGCGGCCATCGGCACGGTGAGGAAAATGATGCAGGCTGCGTCAACGGTTTCGAACCATTCGAACGCGGTAAAGTTCAAGACCTTGGGTGCGTAAAAAGGGATGAGGTAGAAGATCTGCCAGAACATGATCCAGATGCCGGAAAAGATGACGAGGAAGATCATGAACCGGAAGTTGGCAAACACCAGCAGCATGTCGGAGAATACTTTACCCAGGGTGCGCTTCTCGACCACTTCTTTGTTGTGGTCCACGGGCTCGCTATAAAAAAGCCAGGCACCGAGAAAGAGTAATGACGAAGTGATCGACGACATGATCAATACATATTCAATGCCCCAATCTTCCCGCACTTGCAAAGCAACGATAGGGCCAACCGCACCGCCGATGTTGGCCATCGTATAATAAACAGAAAAACCCAACGCTTTCGCTTCGGGTTTTGTGGTTTTAGCAACGGTGCCTACAATGCACGGTTTGATGAGCGAGCCGCCGACAGCCGTGAGGATCAACACCGATAGGGCGTAAGCTTTTTTGCCGATGAGGTTCACGATGGGCTCTCCGAATTGCATACCGGCCAAGCCGATGAGAAAGTATCCGATACAAAAAATAAAAAAGCAAGCCATCAAGGTTTTCTTGAACCCGTAGCGATCAACCAATACACCGGCAACAATGGGGAGCGAAAAAATGAGACCAGAAAAGATACCCGCCAATGTTCCAGCCTCTTCGTTCAGGCCCACTCTTTCGGCGAGGAAAACGACGAGCACGGCTTTGGCACCATAAAAAGCCATGCGTTCGAAAAGTTCGAGGGTGTTTGCGATCCAGAAGTTGGAGGAAAAGCCGGTACGGATCTCGTGAAGTCGTTGTGAAAACGCCATTAATTGCGGTTAGGTTTTAGGTAAAAAATCCAATCAAAATTCTGCGAAAAGGGCCTTTTAAAAAATCTTTTTAAGTGGCACGCCTCTTCCTCCAAATCGGGTGTCAAAGTAGGCCGATAAATCCATTTTCGCAAGTATCCCTGAAGGCGGGCAAATGTAGCAAAAATCTTAATGCAAACGATTGAAATGGTATAAAATTGGGGTATCTTTGAGCAACTCATTAACCCATTTATCATGCAAGAACTCGGAATAAAACCGGCCGATGCCTCGGTCGAAGACCTCGGCATTGAGGAGGGGAAGGCGCACTGGAATTTACCCCCCGAACAACTCGCCGCCCGTGCGCTGAACGAAGGCCAGGTTGCCCTCGCCAGCAACGGCGCCGTTACTGTAAACACCGGTGAATTTACCGGCAGGTCCCCTAAAGACAAGTTCACTGTAAAAGACGAACTGACCACCGACGTGGTGTGGTGGAACAACTTCAACATCCCCTTCTCTCCAGCCAATTTCGACCGGCTCTACGCCAAGATGATCGCCTACTTCAACGGCAAGGAGTTTTATGTGCGCGATGTTTACGCTTGCGCCGATCCGCGCTATCGCATGAACCTGCGGGTGATCACCGAATATGCGTGGTCGAATCTTTTTGTCCATAATATGTTTCTGCGGCCCTGGGAACGCGAGCTCAAGACGTTCTCCGCCGAGTGGCACGTCCTGAATGCACCCGGCTTCCATGCCGATCCCGCCACCGACGGCACGCGCCAACACAACTTTTCCATCATCGACTTCAAACGCAAGATCATCCTCATTGGCGGCTCGGGCTACACGGGCGAGATCAAGAAGGGTGTATTCACAGCGTTAAACTTTATTCTCCCTCATCAGAAAAACGTGTTGTCCATGCACTGTTCTGCCAACACCGGCAAGGGCGGCGACACTGCAATTTTCTTTGGATTGTCGGGCACGGGCAAGACAACACTTTCGGCCGACCCCGACCGCAAACTCATCGGCGACGACGAGCATGGCTGGACACCGGACAACGTGATCTTCAATTTCGAAGGCGGCTGTTATGCCAAGACCATCGACCTGGATGAAGAACGCGAGCCCGAGATCTTCCACGCGATCCGCGCCGGCGCTTTGTTGGAAAACATCTGCTTTAAGCCAGGCACCACGAATGTGGATTACACGGACTGCTCAAAAACGGAAAACACCCGCGTGAGCTATCCGATCAACCACATACCCAACATCGCCGTGCCCTCGCTGGGGTTGAACCCGAAGAACATATTCTTTCTTACCTGCGATGCCTATGGTGTGCTCCCTCCTATTTCAAAGCTCACTCCCGGCCAGGCCGCGTTCCACTTCATCTCCGGCTACACGGCCAAAGTAGCGGGCACCGAAGAAGGCGTGACCGAACCCACCATGACGTTCTCGGCATGCTTTGGTGCACCGTTCATGCCCCTGCATCCCACGGTGTATGCCGGCATGTTGAGCGCCAAGATGCAAGAAGCAGGCGTAACGGTGTGGCTGGTGAATACCGGCTGGTCCGGCGGCGCGTATGGCGTCGGCAAGCGCATGAGCTTGAAGGTTACCCGTGCGCTCATCACGGCAGCACTGAATGGCGCGTTGCACACAGTCGACTATAAAACACACGATGTCTTTGGTGTAGCTTATCCGGTAAGCTGCCCGCACGTCCCTTCCGAACTCCTGGATCCACGCACTACCTGGACAGACAAGGAAGCCTACGACCAAAAGGCAAATTACCTGGCCGAATCGTTCCTGAAGAATTTCGAAAAGTTTTCCTCTTCTGCTTCGGAGGAGATCCTCATGGGCGCGCCACAGATCAAGGTGCACGCATGATTTTCTTACCGATGGCTGTAGTTGGATCGCCGCCCTTTTGGGGCGGCTTTTTTTTGATTTGATTTTTGGCTACACCTAAAGGGCCTGTACGAATAAGGCATAAAAAAAAGGAAGAGAGCTTTGTGCTCCCTTCCATTTTTTATTCTACCTGATTTTGCACTTAAGGTTCTACCCGGAACTTGAATTGTTTTTGTACGCCAGGATTTTTCAGGATCATGATGTATAGACCCGGTGAGAATGTTGCTGCGTTGATGTCAAGCGTGCTGTGGGCTTGATCTATTTTAGTTTGTTGCAACAGGGCGCCCATGGCATTATAAAATGTGACATGAGTTGCGCCGGTGATGCCTTGAAAGGAGATCTCATTTTTTACGGGGTTGGGATAGAAACTGATGTCCGTTTCGTCCACCACCAAGACTTGCTTTTGCGCGTTCTCCGGAAGGGTCTGCGCCGTCTGCGATGCCGGAGCCATGCGGGCTTGGCTGGAGGATGGGATCATCGTGACCTTCCAGGTTACCTCGGTGAAATCGGAAGCGAAGTTTCCATCGCGGTCGACGGCGAAAAAGATACTGTCACCAATGGTCAGAGAGCCCAGCGACAACGGGTTTGCGCTTTGTACCCAGTCCTGGTTATTGGTTGCCTGGAGGTCCAGGATCATGGACTGACTGTCGTTAAAAACCTTGAGTCGTGCCGTGCCCGTTGCGGATGAAACTCTCCTTACCGCCGCGTTGCCGACGGTATATTCGCCCGCTGCGGGAACAACGAAAGCCGCCACGATTAGTTTGGCCGAACTCGGTGGATGAAGTTGCAGATCGAAGACGCCGGTGGGCAAGGGCACATTGCCTTCGCCAGACTCACCGCCTCTGCCCACGGTGCTTTTGCCGGCATACGGATACGTGCCCGTTCCATTCGCCCAATACGTCGCGACAAAGCTATTGACATTCGTATGCCCCCCGGGATTGTAGGTGGTGAGCAACGCGTTTTTCCGGACACCGCCGTCGTTGGAGGATTGGTAGAACGCCACCGTGGCCGGCAAACTATTGTCGGCGCTGTTGACCCGGCCTTGTTGGCCAGGCGTGGATTGCATGACGATATCATACGAATTCCAACTGATCTCCACAGAAGAACGCACCGTGACCGTCACCTGATCAGGGGTCGAGGCGTTGTTCGCAGCGTCTGTCACGGTGAGGCTGAACACATAGGTGCCCTGCACCATGCCCGACACCGAGAGTGTGCTGCTGGTGGTTCCGCTTAACGTGCAGGAAGGTCCCGATACTTGTTGCCATGCGTAACCGGTGATCGTGCTATTGGAGGACGTGCCGCTACCGGTTAGGGTGATGCTGTTCGGCGGAAGCGTGACGCTCCGGTCCGCGCCCGCGTTGGCAGTGGGCAGGCTGACAAATGTCTGCATCATCCATTCATACACGTTTGGATTGTGTACTACATGATCCACCCGATAGGCATTATCCCAGGCGTTGTGACCGACGCCTGGATAAATGGTTTTGATGGCTACCGGATTGGGTGCCGGCATGCAGACGTTAATGGCGTCTACCATCCTCGTAGTTATGTTTTTATCCACAACGGTATCGGCTTCACCATGAAACGCCCAAACGCGAATACCGTTGTTGGCAATGTTACACGCTTTGCTCGTACTGTTTTGATGACCGCAAACGGACGCGATCCCTCTCACCTTCAGGCCATATACGGGGTCTTGCGCATAACCCCACACGCCTCCACCGCCCAGACTCAACCCGGTGAGGTATAGCTGGTCGGGGTCTACGTTGTAGTTTTGCAAAACATAGTCCACCACGGGATTGATATGATTTTTATTATTCCAGCCCAATTGGGACAATGGCAGTTGGGGAGATATCAAGACAAAGGGAAAATCCACGCCATCCTCTACGTAGTTGGGGGGTGTCCCATTTGCATTTACAATAGCGGTCATTGCGGCCTCCGTGTCGCCCCGTTCTCCCAGGCCGTGCAAAAAGACCACCACAGGAATCTTTTGTCCTGTCGCGGAATAGGTAGGGGGAAGATATTCCCAATACCGAAGGACTTTCGGCACTGTTCGGATCGTTTGTCTCGCTGTGCTTTGACTGTGAGCATGTATGGTCGTGCTCACTATGAGCACCCATAACAAGAGTGGTTTTATTTTCATGAGATAACGTTTGGTGATTATTTGAATGAATTTTACAACATGTTGTGGGGTGTTATTTCATCGTATCGGCAAACGGCATCGGTCAACGGTTGACCTGTGGGGTTATTTTGCAGTGGGCTATCGCTTCACCACAAATCCTTCGTTATCTTCTTTCTTTGTAGAATCTACAAGGCATGAAACTTCGAATGCATGCCTGACATGAATCTTTGTGGGTAACCCACATCTGGCGTCTCACCGATTCCGGCCGAATTCATTCGATGAGAAACTACTTTTTCTTTTTCGCGGGAATTATTTTTTTCGAGGACTTCTTAACCGTCTTGGCTTTGGTTGTTCTTTTTTTTGCGGAGATGGACTTGGTGATGGTCAGGCCCTCGGCAATTTGTTTTTTGTCTTTTATCTTGGCGAGTGAATTGGCGTAGGCGTCCTTCATCAGCTTTTTGATATAGGCTTTGGGGAATTCTGCAGGGTCCTTCACCAGGATATAACGGTATTGATTGCCTTCTCCCAGCAACCGTTTTTCGGGGTCGGCAATTTCGGAACCCCAATAAAAGCCGAAGTGAACATTCATACTGGTGCGGCCCACGGCGATGGAACAAAACGTGTGCCCTACCCGATCCGTGGGAGACCACCCAAACGCCACGGCGTTGTAGTTATCGTAGATGAGTTCGTTGGTTTGCGGATAAAGATCCCACACAAAATCCCGGAGAAACCAGACCGTTTCCTGGATACCGCTGGGGAACGGTTTTAGAAATTTCGACAGGTCTTTGGTTTCTGATTTGCTCATAAACTGGGTGATGAAGTTACCCATTTCAAAACAAAAATCGAAATTACCGTTCGTTGCGTTTAGGCGCAGACCATTCAAGCACTTCTCGTCGACCGATTGCTAATATCCGGCATTATGACCATCTTCATTTCTTAAAAACAAAAACGCATGAGACCCTTTATATTCCTGTTATTCATCGCGCTCTCCCACACGCTCCACGCCACGGCTGTGTCGGGATTTGTGTTTGCCGATAAAAACAACAATGGCCAGAAGGATAAAGATGAACCAGGCATACGGGGTGTGGCCGTGTCGGACCAGGTGCAGGTCGTGCAGACGGATGGCAGCGGCCATTATGTGATCAACGACGTGAAAGGCTATGGTTTGATCACGATCAGTTTACCCGACGGTTACAAACCAGCGGCGACCTATTGGCAAAAGATCCCTGAAACCGGGGGTGAATTGAATTTCGCCCTCCTCAAAACCCCGATGGTGACGTCGTTCACATTCCTGCATGCTTCGGACACCCACATCAGCGAAACGAGTCTTCCCCGAACCCAACGCCTGCGCACGATGGCCGATTCCCTGAAGCCCGCCTTTGTGTTGGTGACGGGCGACCTCATCCGCGATGCATTGAGAGTTCCCGAAAAAGAAGTGACCGCGTTGTATGATCTCTACCTGAGCGAGACCCATAAATTCTCCATGCCGGTGTGGAGCGCCGCCGGCAACCACGACAATTTTGGGATCGAACGCCACTTGTCGTTGGTGGGAAAAAATAACCCATTGTACGGCAAGAAAATGTTTCATCATTACTTCGGTCCCAACTACTATAGTTTCAATTATGGCGGCATTCACTTTGTTGCCTTGGATGATATCGACTATGAAGACCTTTGGTATTACGGGCACGTGGATTCCACGCAAGTGGAGTGGTTGAAAAATGATCTGGCGGCGATCCCTCCCACCCAACCGGTGGTCACCTTTGCGCACATGCCGTTCTTCTCGGGCGGGCTTAGCCTTTCTAATTTTGAGGAAACCGGACCGGGCCGGTCTTTAGAGCGACAGCACGGCAAACTTCAGTATCGCCACGTCGTCTCCAACGCACAGGACTTGGTGACCATCCTAAGTCAGCGCCCCTACCCGCTTTCGCTGGCGGGCCATTTCCATTTTCGCCAGGTATTTACATTCGAGTCCTACGGACAGCCCACACGTTATGAGCAAACCGCGGCCATCGTTGGCCCTTCGGAGGAAGGTGCTATAAAATTGCCGTCGGGCTTCACGCTGTATACGGTGAAAGATGGCAAGATCAGCGAAGGGAAATTCATTCGCCTCGATACCCGGTAACGATCGATTTATAAAAAATAAAAAGATGATCAATTCCTGGCGGGAACAAAGACCGTAAACACCGCGCCCTTGTTCAATTGTCCCGCGGCCTCGATGAAGCCCTGGTGGTTCTCGATGATTTTTTTACAGATGGCCAATCCGATGCCGGTACCTGGATATTCGTCTTTGCCATGAAGACGCTGAAATACCTGGAAGATACGCTCGTTGAACTGCGGCTCGAAGCCGATGCCATTGTCGGTGATGACAATCCGGTGATAGAGGATGTCTTCCGCATCCTTGTGATGAACGTGATCGCGCCCCACCTTGTCGGCATGGATGGCGATGAGCGGTGGCACATCCGTCTTTGAAAATTTCAGCGCGTTGGCGATGAGGTTGGTAAACAATTGTTCGAACTGGAAGCTGATGATGTTCAACACCGGCAGCGTGCTGGACAGGATCACGGCTTGTTTCTGATCGATGGTGTCCTTCAATTGCTCTTTCACAAGCTGGAGGACATGGTTGAGGTCGGTCACCTCAAAATATTTTTCGTTGGTGTTGGCCCGCGAGAAGGAGAGCAAGTCGACAATGAGCTGCTGCATGCGGACGGAAGCCGATTGCATGCGCTGAAAATAATCCCTGCCCCGTTCGGAAAGATTTCTCGACTCCACGTCCAGGATGCGGCCGGCAAAGGTCTGAATTTTTCGCAAGGGTTCTTGCAAATCGTGGCTGGCCACATAGGCAAACTGTGCCAGTTCGTCGTTGCTTTTCAGCAGATTTTGGTTGAGCAGGTGCAGTTCCGTGGTGCGTTGCAGCACCTTGTTCTCCAGTTCGTCGGTGAAGAGCTTGCGGTCGTGAATATCGGTACTGGTGCCGACCCACATCTCAATTTTTCCAGCGACGTCGCGTTGGGGTACGGCGCGGCTGAGCTGCCAGCGATAGGTGCCCTCGTGATGACGGAAGCGGTGTTCGAATAAGAAATCGGTTCCTTTGATTAGGGATTCCTGCCAGGCCTTCAGGGTTGCCTTGCGGTCTTCCGGGTGAATGGTCTTCCACCAGCTTTCGGCAAGCTTCTTGGGTTCGGTGATGCCCGTGTATTGATATACCGAACGGCTGAAATAATTCAGGTTGCCGGCCCTGTCGGCGGTCCAGATAAACTGGGGCATGGAGTCGGCCAGGGTCCTGAATTTCTTTTCGCTTTCTTCGATGATGCGTTCGGCGCGTTTCCGATCGGTGATGTCGATCATGGTGCCCAGCATGCGCAGGGGGACATGATCGTTGTTGTAAAGCACTTTGCCTCTTGTTTGTATCCAACGCACAGCCTGGTCGGGGTGGATGACGCGGGCTTCATAATAGTAGTTACCACTTTTCAGCGCGGCTTCGAATGCCTTTTCGACCACGGACAAATCGCGCGGATGAACCGCCTTACGCATTTCGGGCAGGGTGAGGTGTGTGTCTTCCGGAAGACCAAAGATGCGGGCCATGCGCGGCGAGTGGATGATCTCGGAGGTTTGGAGGTCGAGGTCCCAAGTGGCCAGTCGCGTGCCTTCGGTGGCGAGTGTGAGCCGTTCGGCGTCGTCGATAATTTGCTGGCGGGCTTTCACTTTTTCGGTCACGTCGTTCACGGTCACCATAATGCCCGACACCGTCCGGTCCAGGTTGAAGAGCGGGGCGTATTCGAAGTCGAGGTAGTGCGTTTGTTTGCCACCCGGTCCATCCACCACGGCTTCGGCCTCTTTGTCGCTGTAGGCGATCCCCGTTTCCATCACTGACTTCAACAGGGCGGGGTAAGGTTGGTCGCGCAACTCGGGAAAGACTTCCAACAAGGGTCTCCCCTTCACATCGTCCCATGTGCGGCGCCACAGATTCCGGATCATCGTTTCGTTGGCCAGTTCGATGATAAAATCCTCTCCCCGGAAAATGGTCATGGGTATGGGCGATTGGGTGACCATGTTGCGGAAGCGCGTTTCACTTTCCTCCAGCTTCTTCCGGGCCTGCACTTGTTGCGTCATTTCGGTGGCCACCACCATCACGCCGCTGATGGTCTCGTCTTCTTCGCGCAGCGGGTAATACACAAAATTAAAATAACATATCTCCCGTGTCCCGTAGCGCTCGATCGGCACTTCGAATTCAACACCGTAATAGGGTGTGCCCGTCTTGTATACATTTTCCAGCAGGGGCCCGACAGCGTCCATCACTTCCGGTAAGGCCTCGCGCAGCAAGCAACCTACGAATTGTTCTTCCTGGCGACCCACCACCTGCAGGTAAGTTTCATTGGCCATCTCGACCCTGAAATCGGGTCCTCTGAAAATGGTGATCCCGATCGGCGCCTGCATCACTACATTGCGGAACCTCCGCTCTTTGTCTTGCGCTTCGGCGATCATGCTTTTCAACTGCTTTCCGGTTTCCTCCAGGCGTTTCAGGTTCTGCACTTTTTCGGTGGTCTCGTTGCACACCACCAGCACGCCTTCCACGCTTCCCGACTCGCCCCGGACAGGGCTATAGCTGAACGTCCAGTACACGTCCTCCAGGCCACCGTTGCGGTAGATGGGGATCAGTTGGTCTTCAAAATAGACCGACTCGCCTTGCTGAATCACTTTTTCAATGAGGGGGCCGATCGTAGGCCAGATCTCCGGCCAGCACTCCATGCCACGCTGCCCCACGGCGTGGGGGTGCTTCCCTGTGTTGCCCAGGCTGGGCCGGTATGCATCGTTATAGAATTGGATGAGGTCTGGTCCCCACCAAAGAAACATAGGGAATCGCGACGAGAGCAGGATACTCAGCGTGGTGCGCAAGCTTTGCGGCCATCCGGTGGGTGGGCCGAGGGGCGTCAGGCTCCAGTCGGTGGCCCGTATGCAATCACCCAGCTCACCGCCTCCCAAAAGGAATTGCTCAGTGCTATGCGGGGTTTCAATCGTCATCGCTGTCGGGGTTGGAGTATAAACTTTTCTTTCGAGGGCTGCGGAAAGGAGGCGTGCCAGTTCATGCTCAGTATTTGCCGGATGATATTTTTTAAGACAACGAAGTTTCTCGGCTTGGAAATGTAGTAATGCGCACCGCCTTCGTATACCTTGTCGATCATTTCCGGTTGGGTTGACGTCGAGAAAATAACAATAGGTATGTGTTTAAGTTTTGGCGATTGCTTCAGTTCCAGCAAACACTCCATTCCATTCTTGCGGGGCATGTTCAAATCGAGGAAGATCACGTCGGGAAGAAGGGCATTCTCCAGGATCGTCATCAGTTGCTGTCCGTCCTGGGCCATCGTGAGTTGTGTTTCGCCAGAAATCTCCCGGAGGGCCTCCTCGAAAAGGAGGCGATCGTCCGCATCGTCATCCGCCAGGAAAATAGTTTTTTCGGGTTTCATCGGAAAATGCTAAAAGGGCCTGCCCCCAAAGCCTCGGGTCCCGAAAATACCCAAGTCCGGCCCCACTTCCAAAATAACTTCGGCGAACCGTAAAGCTATTCGCGGCCTATAAGAAGCAAAAAAGCCGCGGTGCGGCTGTTTTATTTCCCAACAAACCCGTGACGAGCGATGTGAGCACGCTCGGTTTGCGGATTGATTTTAATCGATATACTTGGAATAGGTTGCCCGATAACCCAGCAGGTACGCGATGGGCGACAGCAACGTGAACACGATCTTCTGCACGGCATAGGAAGGCCTGGCCATGCGAAACACGTGATGATATTTTTTTATGGTCAGCGCCACTTGCAGAATGCCAGGCATGCCGTCGGATTTCGTCTTGCCATCCATGGCCAGACCGGTGGTGACTTCAAATAAATTTTCGGTATCCAGGGCGGGCCGCACCTGCCAGTTCACCACGGCTTCACTGTCGGAGCGATTCCACATGGCGTGTACCATGCCGCGGGGAATGTGGAGCGCGTCGCCGGTCCTCAAGGTTCTCAGGGCGCCGTCGAGGCGCACGGTCACTTCACCTTGCAACACTTTGAAATCTTCGTCCTGCGACGGATGATAGTGCGCCACAGGCTCCTTGGAATGACCGCGGTAGGTGGTTTCCATTTCCAGCAATTCGCCACCGGTGTCTTTTGCCGTTTGAAGAAATTTAAATGCCTGCCCCGTGTAGGGATTGGTGATCAACTTGTTTTTGTACGCCATGAACTTCGTTTTCCTCCTTTAACGGCGGGTAGCGTTCAGCGTTGCGCTCACGGCTTCATCCACGCATCGCGCAAGGCCAGTTGTTCGGGCGTGGCATCGGGGTCGACCTCCATGATGTGACGGCGCGTGATTTCGATGCGGGCGTTGGGAGTCGATAGCTCCACGATTTTGAAGTTGCCTTTTTCATCTTTGCGCCGCACGGTATAGGCCAGGGTCTTGCCTTCGCCGAGATTGGCGAATTGTGATTTCAGGAACGGCTCGAAATCGGGTCCTACCTCGGGCATGACCTCGCCATTCATCTTGATGAGAATGTCGTCTTTCTGGAAGCCCAGCGCTTTTGCCACGGCGTTCATGCTGTCGGTGCTGATGATCTTCAGCCGTTGTTTGCCTTCCACTTCCTCCACACCGATCACATCGTCGTCGATGCCGAGGCTCACGGTGTAGTAGGATGCTTCTTCGGCATAGAGGATGCCGATGTCTTGCAGGGTTTCTTTTATCGGCAGCTTCTCCGCACCTTTCACATAGCGGTCGAAGAACGTGCCGATCTCGGGATAGGTCATGCGGGTGATCTCGTCGAACAGTTGGTCGTCCTCAAAGGCTTTGTCCTTGCCAAACTTTTTCGACAGGTCCAGCATCAGGTTTTGCAAACCGTATTTTCCATTCGAGAGCTTGCGCAGTTTCACGTCGAGACACAGGCCGATGAGCGGGCCTTTCTGATAAACGTTGTAGTATTGATCGTTATACTTGTCCAGGGTGTACTTGCTGATCTCCGTAAACGGCACATCGTTTTTGAACGGATCGGCCGTGACCATTTTCTCATACAGCACTTCCAGGTATTGCCCCAGGTCGATCAGGTCGTATTTGAGCTGCACGAGGCCGGCAAAATATTCCGTCACGCCCTCATACATCCACAGGTGCTGCGACATTTTGGGATGGTTGAAATCAAAATGCCCGATCTCTTCGGAGTGAATGCCCAGCGGTGTGATGATGTGAAAGAATTCATGCGCCGCAAAATCGCGCAGTTGCTGGTTGATCTGCTCGATGGTCATCTCCGGCATGTAATACGTAGACGAGTAAGAATGCTCGAGCGCGCCATAGCTGTAGAGGGGCTTGTCGGTAAAATAGAAAATGAAGGCATATTTATCGACCGGCAGTTTGCCGCCGAGAAATTCTTTTTGTGCCATCAGCACTTCGCGGATGCTGGCGGCGATCTGCTTGGCGTTGATTTTGCCTGTCGGCGAATAAGCACCCACCAGCACTTCAGCGTTAGCCACATGGATTACGGCCGTGTCGGGCTTGTTGTACATGATGGGCGAATCCACCAACTGGTCATAGTCCGAGGTTTTATAAACGTCGACCAGCTTGTCTCTTTCGTTGCCACCCTTTTCCAGCTTCAGGATGCTCAGGGGCTTGCCGGTTTGCTGGGCAATGAGGCCGGTGGTGCCATAGAAATCTTTGGGGCGGATGATGTTGAATTGAAAAGGCATGTTCTTCATGCCGTCGAAATAACCGTAGTAGCCGCCGGAGTTTATGATGAAGTTCTTTCCTTCCTCGATGTTGGTGCCGGCCGGTTGAAAGATCTCGGGACCTTTCATGACCGTGTCAATGGTGTCGTCTACCCAATAGCTGATCTTGTGCAGCCGGGTGGCGCCTTTGATCTTCCACGAGTTGTCGTCGATCCTTTCAACTTCCAGTTTCTTGCCTTTTTTGTCCACGGCCGCGAATTCGGAAATGTAGCGGCCGTAATCGGCGATGTCGTAGGTGCCGGGCACGATCTTCGGGAGGTAGAAAATGATCTCGTTGGTGGCGATGGGCGGTGCGACGAGTTCTACGTGCACCTTGTCTTTCACCACTTTGGTGATGTCTACTGTGTACACATAGCCTTGATTTTTACCGGATTGCGCAAAAGAAGCTACCCAAAAACCCAGAAACACCCCGATCAGCCGTAACCGCATAGTTATAATTTTGGCGCAAGATAATTTTATTTTGCGGGGTTAGTCATATTTGTTTTAATCGGGGGGCCAAATACTGTATTACGCGGTAGAAAGCCGTAGGAAGGCAGGTTTTTCCGTTCCAGGGTTGTATTTTTAACAAACATGCTGAGCACCAAAAAGACCGTTGACGAAATTCTCCCCGACCTCCCCCGCCGCGAACAGGTCCTCGTGAAACGCCTGCGCTACCTGGTGCTGGAGTGCCTTCCTTTTGCCTCCGAAAAACTCGTGTATGGTGTTCCGTTCTACCGGCAAAACCGCCTGGTCTGTTTCATCTGGCCCCCCTCGATCTCGTGGGGAAAGAAAAAAGAGTCGGCTTTAGAAAAGGGCGTCACCCTGGGCTTTTGTCAGGGCAATCTGATGGCCAATGAAGACGGGCTGCTGCTGGCCGAAAACCGGAAGCAGGTGTATTGCATGTACTTCAAAACGCTGAAAGAGGTTGATGATGACAAGATCAAAGCGCTGCTGTATGAGGCCGACATGATCGATGGAACGTTTCGGAAGAAAAAATAAACCGAAGCCGATGAGGGAAACAGGTCATAGGACTTCAGTGAACCGAAGTATTATTCACGAAGACAATCGAGTTTCCGGATCATGACGTCAAGATCTGTAAAATATCTGGACTCAACCCGCAAAGCTGCTCTCCATCGCTTTCCTTCCGGGTCGGTATATCGCACCGTATGATACCGCACCCTGAAAAATTGTGTCCGTATAACGTCGCTGAAGTATACCGTGCTATCCTGAAAATTTTCATCCAGGTCTTCATAGACAGCCCTGGATAATTTAATGTCTGTAAACCCCTTGTCGGTCAATTGACGGAACAAATTTCTTTTGTAGAGTCCTAAATCATAAACAGTAACGTAAAGACCCAGGCCCACGATGGAGAAGCAAATAAGAAAAAAGACAATCATCCCATGGCCCCTTTGGCGTAAGCATTCCTATTTAACCAACTGTATCCAACTCTTACACGCCGCATGATCGCTCACCGTAACCTCATAAAAATACACGCCTGCCGCTAACCCCTCTCCTTCCCAATCATACTGATAGTCCGCCGACTCATATACCTTTTTCCCCCACCGGTTATAGATCACCACCGACGTCTTGAATCCATAGGTTGCGGGCGTGGCGCCTTTTTGATCGCCGTATTGAATGGTGAACACATCGTTGGTGTTGTCCGCCTTTCCAGGGGTGATGATGTTGGGGATGAGCAAACGGAAGACGGGCATGGGCATCACATTTTCGGTAACGCAAAACTCGCGGACGCCGACCAGCTTCACATTATACAAACCGTCTTTCGCATATTCGTGTTGTGCCTCCTCGGTATCGGCCGTGGTGCCGTCGCCAAAGTCAAAGAACAGGCGGTCGCCTTGCCATAGGCTATCCGTTGTGCTTCTCACGGTGATGATGGGGCGGTTAAAACATTCGGCCGACCGGTCGATCTCAAATTCAGGCAGGATCACAGGGATCACATCGAGCTGCACGGTGTCCTTGTGTATGCACCCATTGACCTCCACGATGGTGATGTAATAGATGGTGGTGTCCTGCGGGCTGACGTTCGGCGTAGCCGCGCCGGAACTGAATGTGCCGTCCTGGCTTTTCCAGGCATAGGTTGCGCCACCGCTGGCCTTCAGGGTGTAGGTCGATCCCAGACAGAGGGCGTCATCGTCCTGCACTTTGGCTTGGGCGATGTTCACGAACACCTTTGTGCTGGTAGAGTCTTTTACTTTACAAGTTCCCTTGTCGATCGCTTTCAGCCAGACGGTGTATTGGCCCGTGTTCATGTACTGATGTACGATCAGGGAGGTGTCTTGTTTGGTGATGTATGTACCGTCGCCCAGGTTCCATTCATAGGTCTCGCCACCGGTGCTCAGATTTTGGAATACGATCTTTTCCGGAATACAAATCGTGTTCAGGCCGGGATGGTCGAGCGCCACGGAATTGGTTTGGATGCGGGCCTTCAGGGAAGAGAGGTCAAACTTGAAGGCGGCGTTGTTGCAGTTCAAGCTGCGGTTCTGTCGCGACCACGCATTGGCTGTGGTGGGAAAATCGGATGTAGACTGGCCACTGGCATTGTAGGCCTCGCAGCCGGAACACACCGCGTGATACACAATACCACCCTTGTCGAAACGACTCGTGCCACCGTCGACATGGGTCCGCGATTGACTGCCGCCCAGGTACGTGCCATACAGGAATCTGGACGCATCGTCGGTGAGCACCATGAAGTAGAAGTCGGAACCCGATGTGGTACGCTGGTAGGCGTCGGCGCTCACGGGCATGCCGTAGGTGTTGCTGTTCCAGTAGCCTTCCCCAGCATTGATTAGTCCACCCCAACCCGACATGTAG
The DNA here is from genome assembly GCA_036525235.1 of Chryseolinea sp. Lineage (GTDB taxonomy): Bacteria > Bacteroidota > Bacteroidia > Cytophagales > Cyclobacteriaceae > Chryseolinea. Next base: position 25,067 of record DATDAV010000257.1, read on the forward strand.
ATGTTGTTACACTCGTTCACCAAAAAAGCCGTCGGCGAAATGTCGGGGATGCCGCGGCCCGACCCGAATACCGTGGAGAACAACAGTTGCTTCAAAGTAGGATCCAGCTTCTGGATAAATTGTCCGCTGTTGGGGTTGTTGTATACCCCTGACGTAACGGGAAATTGCCCGGCGGTTTGGCCGTAGATAAACACCTCGTCGTCTTCGTTCAGGTCCAGAAAATATACTTGGTCAAAGCCGGCGGTGCCGGTGAAGGTTGCGGCCTTGATCGCATCGCCTGCCTTCCCCACCTTGGCGATCCAACCATCGGCATCACCCGCCAGTGTAGTCTGATATACGCCGGTCGTGACCGGAAAATCCGTGCTGGTCGTTCCCCCTGCGATGTAGATGTCGCCATTCTTGTCGAACTTCAGGGTATGCGAAGCGTCGAGTCCCGTGCCGCCGATGTAGGTTGACCATTGAATATCGGAAAGGTCTTTATCGATCTTTAATAAAAGCGCATCCGTAACCCCACCGTTAAAGGAGGGGTCGATGCTGTTCTCCATGGGGAAATCCGAAGAGGCTGTCACCGAACTGACGTAGATGTTGTCTTGTGCATCGGTGATGACATCACCCCGGAGCTCGTCGCCATAATTTTTTGTCAGCGCCCCTACCCGGGGGTTCAATCCGTCGTTCTCCAAGCCGCCGAGGAAAGTGGACGCCAGGAGTTTCTTTCCATCGCTGCCCACGCGTGCCAGGAAAATGTCAGTGCCCTGTTGGTACACCACTACGTTGACGGCATACGTGCCCCCGTTAAAGGTGTTGTCATAGGCTGTCGCCGTGGTGGGAAAATTTGTGGAGCCTGTGGTACCGAGAATGATCAGATCGTGGCTGGAATTCATGACCAGGCTGTGCGGGCTCTCCACGTCATTACCGCCCAGGTATGAGGCATAGAGCAAATGTGAGCCCGTGGAATCGTATTTGAGCAGGGCCACATCATAGTTACCACCAAAGGTGGTTTGAAAAGCGCCGGCCGTGACCGGGAAGGATCCCCCGAGATCGCGGTTGGTCACGCCGGATGAGTAGAGCGTTCCATGCTCGCCCGGCGTGGCGGTGCTCCCCCAGTTGTCGGCCGTCGAGCCCGAGTAGGTGGAGAAGATCAGGAGGGGATCGATGACCAGTTCATAGCACGGGTCGTATCCTTTCGGGAAACAAAATGACAGGGTGGTCCCTTCCAGGTGAAATTCACACACCACGGCCGTGCGGCGGCCATCGATGAACTGGTAGGCTATGGGCCGCTGCTCGATGATGTCGGCCAGCGAGGTCTTTGCATAGAGGTTGCCTTTGTCCAACAACAAGGCGTCCATGCCTTCGTAGGTCATGCTGATGACGGAAGGGTCGGCATATGGCGCCACCGTTAGATCATATTTCACGTGCTGGCCCAGGCCATATACCTTCAGATCAATACCCGGATAAAAAGACGGATACAACACGCCCGAGTAGGCATGCGCGCCCGACGCCCACCGGGTGCTATCGTTCCCTACGAAGTAGTTATAATAGGTAGAGGATTGCCCGAAAGGAAGCGGCTCAGAAGCCCGGTTTGCCCCGCCAAAAGTGACGTCCACCACATGCCCCTGGATGCGTTCTTCTTTCTGTGATGCCGGTCCGTTTTCCTGGTGGTGATGCGTTTGGTCATGAAGCTCCTGCAACTTGCCATAATCCAAAAAACGATAGCTGAATTTACCGGGCTGCAACACCATGTTGCCCCCCGGAATTTTGGCCGAGAACTGAACGTCTGCAGGCCACTGATTTTTGTTCTCAATAAATTTCGCGGGCTCAGGATCGCCCGGTCCCCCCATGGCCGCCCTGCAAAGAGAAACCAATCCTACCCCAAGCCATATAACCTTTCTCCTGATCGTCCGCGATGACATACACATTCAGTTTTAAGCCGAGAGGGGATACTTTGTAAAGATAGGGATAATCCGGAGCGGCATCAAAACAAATAGCCCAGTCGGATATAGCTGAGCGTTCCCTCCGATGAATGGGCAGCTTCCACCGACAAAATGGCGAGATTGAAAGGCGTAAACCAAATGCCACCCCCCCAGCTCTTGTGCCACACATTCGAGGAACCGTCTTGGGCTGTGGGATCGACGCCGTTGGCATCTTTGTACCACACCCGGCCGATATCGTGGAAACCGAGAATGCCGAGGCTCGCCGGGAAGAGATAGGTCCTCAGGCTTAACAGTTTGATGCGCATCTCCAGGTTAGTATACAATTTCTGTTCGCCATAAAAGCGAGTCTTCCGATAGCCCCTCACCTCGGTGCGGCCGCTAAGGATTTGTGCCTGATAAAATTCATACCTCCCCGTGTTAGCCCCTCCTCCTACACGCGCGGCGAAAACGATGCGCGCGGGAACGCGGAAGGAATGATAGAGCGACAAGGCGCCATCGTACGACGAAAAATCCGCCGCCCGGTTCTCCACCCCAACCATGTTGCGTCCCCCCACCGTGAACACAACGCCCCGGGTAGTGAACACGCGGTCGTTCCGTTTGTCGACCGTGAAACGCCAGGCGCCACCGGTGTAGGTGTTGTGCCCTTCAAAAAGATTGTAGGGCAACGTCGCCGCATAGGTGCTGATATAGCGGTCGTTATCGCCGGGGTCTTCCACCTCCACCCGCTGAGCGGCCGGCCCCAGCTGGACAAGTCCCCAGTTGCCAACCTTGCGGGTGAGGTAGGCCTCCAGCTTCCACTCCTCAAACCGATAGCGGTAATATTGCACCGCCGATGGCAGGGATGAATGACCAGGCTTCTGGTCGATGTCCTGATCGAAGACGCTTTCATTGCCCCAGCCAAAGAAGTTGTTCACATAGTTCGGTTGCTTGATGTCGGCGTTGATCTCCAGTCCGAACTTCCCGAACACCTCCGTGAAGTCGCCCCGGTATGACAGGTTGAACGAGCTTGTTCTGGGAGCGATGCTGAACAGCACCAGGTGCCTGGATTTGAACAGCGATTTGCGGAAACCCTGGGTTTGATAGAGGAACCCGCCACCAATAAAAAGGCCGTCGTCAGGGTTTACGTTGCCCGTTATGAGGGGTGCTAATGTGTTGTATTTGAAAACTTTACGATCATATAGATTAACCATTGGATCAGCACTTGTCCGATTGCCCGCTTCACCCTCCGAAACCAGGGTATTGCCTTTCTTCTGATCGTAGTACAAGGTCTTATGGGCCAGGCCACGCACATGCGAATTGTCCACGAGCGAGTCCGTTCCCCCTCCTCCAATCACCCTGACCAGGATGCTGCGGGTCGTACTTCCCTCTATATCAAACTTGTCTTCGCCTCCCTTTCCGTAGAGCCGGATCTCTTTCGTTTCGGATTTCAGGAACACGCGGTCGTACAGCTTCTTCCCCTGCTCGCCCTCCTTGCTGATCTTGAACACCTTCACCTGCACGTTGCCTTCAGGCAACCGCTTCACGTCAAAACGCTCGTCCTTGTCCGACCCCACAACGTCGACGGCCTTCGACAAAAATTTATAATGCGACACGGCATATTCGACCATGTGCGCGCGGCGGGCTTTCAATTTACGGATCACCGCTTCGCCGTTGAGCGCATAGATCTCCTGGGGCCAGGCCTTGATGGCTTGTTCGATCTTATCGTCCGTCATGTTTGTCTGGAGTTCTTTGGCGGCCTTGATCCAATCTTCTTCCGACGGCTCGGTGAGGAAGGTTCGGTCGAAGTAACGGGCGTTGAATGAAAGGCCGGAGGGCCAGCGGATGGCATCGTTGAAACCTTCAAATTTCGGGAGCGCCCACTTGCGGCTCCAGATCTTGGGGACGATCCCCTCGTTCACGAAAAAAGCCTGGTCGCGGTCGCGCGGCACGGGGCGGTAGGTCTCTCCTTTTTTGGATTTGAAGGTGGCCCATCGCCACTGGTCATCGTGCCGGTCCCAGTCGCCAATCCAAATGTCGAACACCCTGGAACGGAGCACAAACAACTGATCAACCTGGTTGTCATTGTCTTTTTCCAGCCGTTCTAATACTTTACCTGTGTTAATAATGTTCTTTGAATTACCAAAGAAGTCCTTGTCAGACCAATCCCCTGCAGGTCGTTCTTCAAAGAGCGCCAGGGTGTTGGCGAAGGTTTTCCGGTAGATCCCCAGGCGCGGATCGTCGGGGATGTAGACCACGCGCGGGTTGGTGTGATAGATCCCTGCGGCTTGTGCCAGGCCTGGGACCACCACGGCGGAGTAGGGATGGGAGGCCGATATCTGGTCTTGCACCAGGTCCTGCGCGAAGGTTTTGCGGAGCATTTCGGGCACGGCATTCTCAGGGTATTTCTCCACTGAACGGAGCACGAACTCCCGGCCGGTGGAGTCTTGCAACCGGAGCGACAAGGTCTGCATGCCCCCTCCTTTTTGAACGACTTTCAATCCACCTTGCTCGGCGCCGATATCAAAAACAGGCACTTCAAAAGGCTGCGCCCAGGCCGCCCGGTAGTTGGCCCCCAACAAGGTCTCATGCATCTTGCTGGCTTGGTATTGCTTGCTGCCTTCTATCCTGACCACCTTGTCCTTGAAGGAAATCTCCTGAACCGGCGGCTGGGGTTTCAATCGTTGCAAGGCGGGGAGTACGTCGCGATACACTTCTTTGCCTTCGGGAAAGGCATCATCCACTTGCCAAAATTCGGTAACAGCGGAGCCATCCTTCTTTATTGAAAGCTTTACAAACCCCTGGACCGGACCGGCATAGCGCGAGTACTTTTTCTTCTTCACGAAGGTGTGCTTCGACCCCGAGCCGCTGCCAATCATGTGCAGGCTGTCGCGCACCAGGTACTGCAACGCATGCTCGTGGCCCGCGGCATATACGCTGCCGGGGTATTGTAACATGATGTCTTGAATGAGGTTGCTCATTTCCTTGTATAAGGGGTGCGACAGGTCCTGCACATCGCCAAACCATTTGCGATAGAGGGGATAGATAGAGCCGATCACCGGCATCGGTATATACAAGCCCCGCTTCACGGCCGTGAGCGGGAAGAGGTGATCTTGCCAGGTAAAGACGCCACCGTGTTCACCGTGGGTGATGAGGGGATGATGGGCCGCCAAGATCACGCGCTTGCCGGCATTGCGGGCGAAAACATCGTTGATGGCTACCCAGGCTTCGGCCCCGTTTTTTACATCGCAGGGGCTTTCGTCGCCGCGGGGCTTGTCCCACGGATGGAGGAACCACTGGGTGTCCAGGATGACCAGCACGGCGTTGCCAGGGAGCGGGATCTCCACCGGGCCGGGACAGCCATCCCGTGGCAACAGGGTGATGTTCTTATCGTTCAGGGAGTCGATGAATTGTTGCTGGTTCATCAGCATGGCCTGGCCGTTCTTCCGGCCTCTTTGCCAGTCGTGATTACCGGGCACGAAAATGCCGCGCACGCCCAGGCCCTGGATCCAGCCGGCCTGGGTCCTTAGGGTTAGTTCGGCTGCGGCACGGCCCCGCGCATCTTCGGGAGGCATGCCTTTGGGATAGATGTTGTCGCCCAGGTAAAGCATCGTGGTGTTGGGCCCGGACTGTTCCACCTGGCGGCGCAACACCTTGCCCAAGGGTTGGTTCACGATGTCGGGTTCGCCGGCGTCGCCCACGAGGTAGAGGGTATAGGCCACGTCGGTTGTGGGGGCCTGGCCTTGGATGGAGGCCGAAATGAGTAGACAAAGAAGAAAGGGTATCGCTCTTATCATGCAGGCACGTCAGTTGAATGTGGGGGTTGCCGGCGCGTTCCGCTGTTCCGGGAATATCTGAGCACGAAGCTAAAAACTTTGTTCTATCCGTGGGATGCCCGGAATCAGCGAAGATGAAATATTTTCTACCTTTAGCTTTTAACGTTTATGGATTCGGCACTCATCAAACAAGCGCAAACGCTAGCAGAGGAAATCTTCAACGACAAGTCTTTTGAACGGCACCTCTTTCACAACCTGGAACACACCCGGGATGTTGTGGAAGCCGCCACGACAATCGGCAAGCACACCCAGTTGAACGCGGACGAGATGGAGTCGGTCATCGTGGCCGCCTGGCTTCACGACGTGGGCTACCGGAATGGTTTCCAAAATCACGAAGAAGCCTCCATGAAAATGGCGTCCGAGTGGATGACCGGCCTGGGAGCTTCTCAACAAAAGATCCGCGACGTGGTAGAGGCCATCGCGGCAACCAAAGTTCCGCAGCAGCCCCTCACCCTGATCGGCAAGGTGCTGTGTGATGCGGACTTGTATCACCTGGCCACAAAATCGTTTCAAGTAAAAAGCAACCAACTGCGTGAAGAGTGGAAGCTGCTCGGGATCCGCCAGCTCTCCGAACAAGACTGGGTGCAATCCACCCTCGACTTCATGAAACAACACCACTATCAAACCTCTTACGGGCAAACTATTTTGGAAGACGGAAAGAAAAAGAACATGAAGCAACTGAAGAAGCTTCTGAACGGCGACGGCGTCAGCGAGAAGAAATACCGCAAACTCGAAGAAGAGGTGGTCTCGCTACAGGCCAAGCTCGAAAAGGCGAAAATCCTGAAACCCGATCGCGGGATCGAGACCATGTTCCGGACCACGTCGCATAACCACATTATGTTGAGCCAGATGGTCGACAACAAGGCCAACATCCTCATCACCATCAACTCCATCATCCTTTCGCTGGTCGTGTCGGTGCTGGTGCGGAAGCTGGAAGAGAATCCCTACCTGACCATCCCCACCGTGATCCTCATCGCGGTGTGTCTGGCCACCATGGTATTTTCCATTTTGGCCAGCCGGCCCAATGTGTCGTCAGGGAAATTTACCCGTGAGGACATCAAGAACAAGAAGACCAATTTGTTATTCTTTGGAAACTTTCACGCCATGGGCGTCGAGGAATACGAGTGGAGCATGAAGGAGATGATGAAGGACGCCGACTATTTGTATGGCAGTCTCATCAAGGACATTTACTACCTGGGAAAAGTGTTGGGTAGAAAGTACCGCTATTTGCGGATTGCGTATAGCATTTTTATGTTCGGCTTTGTCGTGGCGATCCTGTCGTTTATCGTGGCCTTTCAGTTAGCGGCTAAGGCTAACCTCTGAGTGATGGCGCACGCCGACATGGGAACGTTTTTTAACAAAGCAGAAAATGCAGAGGCCGACTTGCACGGCGACTATTGAGAAGATCACACCAAATAATTCCATACCGCCTTCTGTTTAATTCCGTGATGTGAAAGTAGGGCAAGGGACTTAAATCCGTTTACAGCCACATGACCACACGGCTTTTGTTCCGATAATTGATCAAATAACCCTTCGAATGGATTTGACCAAAGCCCTGCTGAAAGAGCACTCTAAAGCTCAAATGACCAAAATTGTTGACTATGTGGGTCAAAATAAGGCCCGATTTAAAGTTTTAGTTGAAGTTTATCTTGCTGGTCCTTATAGAGTTACCCAAAGGGCCGCTTGGCCCCTTAGTTACTGCGTAGAGCACCATCCTGAGCTCGTAAAGCCCCATTTGAAGCCCCTATTGGATTTTCTTAACAAACCCGGTATCCACGATGCTGTGAAGCGAAACACCCTGCGCCTGCTGCAGTATAGCGAGCTGCCCAAGCGGCTTCACGGGCGGGTGGCCGACCTCTGTTTTCAATACCTGCAAAGCAAACGGGAGCCCATTGCCGTGAAGGCCTTCTCGCTCACGGTGTTGCAGCGTATCGTGGAAGTACAGCCCGAACTCGGCTCGGAACTGAAGATCATCATCGAAGATCAACTCCCCTATGCTTCACCGGCTTTCCGGTCGCGCGCCATGAAAGTCCTGAAGACGATTGGGTAGATATGCCGGGTTTCATTACCAATTTTTCAAGTACTTTCGCCTTCGAATGAATACTTCTCAAGAGCCCAGTCTTGCGCCACACATCTGCAAAAGCTGTGGCCATTCCTTCCACGGCACCTACTGCAATATCTGTGGTGAGAAAGTGATCGAACCCAAGGACCGCAAGCTCGAATTCCTGGCCACGGTGCTGATTTCCACCACCATTGTGGACAACAAATTCCTGAAGTCCCTGCGCCTGACCCTGGGCAACCCCGGCTTCCTCTCACGCGAGTACGTCGACGGCCGGCGGGTGATGTATATGAAGCCCCTGCAGATGTTCTTCATCCTGAACCTGGTGTACTTCTTTTTCCCGGTGCTGCAGATGTTCAACGCCTCGCTGTACACCCAACTGAACGTGCTGCCCCACAGCAACCTTGCCCGGCGCATGGTGGCTCAAAAGATTGTTCATGAGGGACTTAGCCGTCAAGGGTTCGAGCTCATCTACAACGATAAAACCACCAACCTCGCCAAGCTGCTCGTGGTCATCTTTGTGTTGCTGGCCTCGCTGCCGCTGAGCGCGATCTTCCAAAAAAAGAACCGCTTCTTCACCGATCACGTGGCCCTTGCCGTGGAGCTCACCAGCTTTAACATGGCCTTGAATGCCATTGGATTGTCGCTGCTGTTCCTGGTGTTCAGCAACCTTTTTCATTGGGGACATTTCACCTGGGGCAGCTACCTCAACGATATCACGCTGACGCTCATCTTTATCTTCACCAACGTCTACTTCATTTTCCGGGCGGCCAAAACTTTCTATAACCAGAAGGGCAAGCGATTGGTCATCAAAGCCATGTTGGGTGTGGTGGGATTGTTCCTGGCACTGGAAGCCTATCGCTTCGTGCTCTTCATCATTACGATGTACTTGATTTAAACGCAGCGGGTTAGCGCGCTTCCTGGAACTTGCGGATCAGGTCGTCGGCCTGTTGGTGGTTTTCGGGAGAGGTGAGCTGGCGGTATTGGTAGAGGGCTTTTACGGCCGCATCAAATTCTTTGTTCATGGCCAGCGTGAGGGCCAGGTTGAAATAGCTGTTGGGGAATGTGGGCTCCACTTCGATAGACACTTCGTAGTGCACTTTGGCCAAAGGGAAGTTGCCGATCTCACCATAGAGGTTGGCGAGGTTATAGTGTGCCTCAAAGTGGCGTGGCTCGTTCTTGAGGCTCAAGGTGAAGCTGTCGATGGCCTTCGTGGTGTTGCCCTCCTGCCATTCGATGATGCCCAGGTTGCAATAGGCGTCGGCTAATGCCTCACCTTCTTCGATGGCTTTGAGGTAGAGCTTGCGAGCTCCGTTGCTGTCGCCCTGGTTGTCGGTGATGAGGGCCTCTTCGAATTCGGTGAGTTGGTGCAGGCGCACGATCTTGGCGCCGGTGAAAAGGTTGAGCTGGCCCGCCTTATTTACCGAGGGCACATCCTTCTTCTTTTCGACCCTTACGGGACCGAATTTCTCCGGAGTGGGTAGTGGGAATTTTACAACCTTTGCCATTCCCGCAAAGGTAGTGGGTTTTTCTCAATGTTCACGCTTTCGCGGATGTCGATACCGTTTTTCAGCGGACGGAATGTGGATACACCGACGGCGTTGAGCACGTTCTTCCGCAACGAAAAATCAGCTGGCTTTGCGGCTCTTGGTCTTTGTTTTTTCGGCGGCCTTCTCGGATGCTTTTTCGGCTTTGGCGGCCGTTGTTCCCTTGGCTTTCTCCATGGGCTTTTTGGCGGCGTCGATGCTGGCCTTGAGGGCGGTCATGATGTCGACTACCTTCGGTTCTTCCTCTTCTACGATCACCACTTCCTTGCCTGCGATCTTGGCGTCGATGATGTTCATCAG
>DATDAV010000258.1:0-40608 GCA_036525235.1 Chryseolinea sp.
AGCAGAAGGCGTTCAATTGTTCAGAACCATCGCGGAAGACATTGCCACACTCGTTAAAAAATACGACGGCTCCCTGTCCGGCGAGCACGGCGACGGAAGGTTGCGCGGCGAGTTCATTCCCCAAATGATCGGCCCTCACAACTATGCCCTCATCAAAGACCTGAAACGCACGTGGGATCCACACAATCTATTCAACCCTGGCAAGATCGTGGACACGCCACCGATGGATACTTTCCTTCGTTACGAAAAAGATCAGGCGACCAAAGAATTTGACACCGTGCTCGACTTTTCGTCGACCATGGGCATTTTGCGCTCGGCGGAACAATGCAATGGTTCCGGCGATTGTCGGAAGACGGAGATCAGCGGTGGCACGATGTGCCCAAGCTACATGGCCACGCGCAAAGAAAAAGATACCACGCGCGCGCGGGCGAACATCCTTCGCGAAATGATCACCCGCACCGACATGGTGAATCCGTTTGCACAAGAGGAGATCAAGGAAGTGATGGACCTCTGTCTGAGTTGCAAGGGTTGCAAGTCGGAATGTCCTTCCAACGTGGACATGGGCAAGTTGAAGCAGGAGTGGCAGTATCAATATTATAAAACCAAGGGCATCCCGTTCCGCACACGCCTGATCGGAAATTTCTCGCTGGGTATGAAGCTTGCGTCGCTGATGCCTTGGGGCTATCGTTTCGTTTTTGGCAACAAGGCCCTGGGCAACGTGGCGAAGTCGGTCATCGGTTTCGCTCCGGACCGGAGCATGCCACACCTTTCGCCCATCAGTTGGAAGAAATGGTTTACGACAAAGTTCAAACCCTCCGTAAAACATTCAACCAAGACCGTCTATCTTTTCATAGATGAACTTTTAAATTATAACGAAGCCGAGATCGGCATCACCACGGTAAGGCTGTTGGACAAATTAGGCTACGCCATCAAATTCGTGGAGCACCACGATTCGGGGCGCAGCTTTTTGTCGAAGGGGATGTTGGAGGAGGCGCGCGACCTTGCGCGGAAGAATGTGGCCCTCTTCAAGGACTTGATCACGGCTGAGACACCGCTCATTGGCGTGGAACCATCGGCTATTCTCACATTCCGAGATGAATATCCCGACCTGCTCCGGGGCGATGAGAAAACCAGCGCCTATACCATTGGTGCGCACACCTTCATGATCGAGGAGTTCCTGGCAAAAGAACTCGATGCCGGCCGCATCGATGCGAGCGCGTTCAAGGAACAACGCCTGCTCATCAAGATGCATGGCCATTGCCAGCAGAAAGCGCTTTCTACGCTAACGCCAATGAAAAAAATTCTTACGGTGCTTGGCAAGAACGAAGTGCACCTCATCCCGTCGGGGTGTTGCGGCATGGCCGGGTCGTTCGGGTATGAGAAAGAACACTATGATCTCTCCATGCAAATCGGCGAGCTGGTACTTTTCCCCACCGTACGCAAGCAACCCGAAGAAGTGGTCATCGCCGCCCCGGGCACCAGTTGCCGTCACCAGATCAAAGACGGCACGGGACGGCGCGCCTTGCATCCTGTGGAGATCCTTTGGAATGCCATGAAGGACTAGGACAAATGCATTTTGGCAAGGCCCGGCGCGCGTTTGTCGAGCACGCCAATCCATTCGTGGTGGGTCTGCTTTTTCCCAGGCCGTTCATCATTTTCGGGCAAGGATAATCAAGGCATTTTTAATAGCTTAGGGAGCAACCAAATCCCTAACGCTATCATGGATCAATCATTAAACAGACGTGATTTTATCAAAAAGAGCGGTGCCGCGGCATTGGGCTTCGCCATTCTTCCTTCGTTTATTTCTCGTTACGCGCCCAGCGACCGGCTGCGCATCGCCCACATCGGTTTGGGCGGCATGGGCAACCAGCATATGCAGTGGTTCGCCGCTTTGCCGGATGTGGAGATTGTTGCACTCTGCGACGTGGATGAAAATCATTTGAACGGCACGCTGGAGTCGTTGAAGAAAATTCATCCCGATACACAAGCAAAAACCTATGGCGATTTCCGCCGCGTGCTTGAGCGCAAAGACATCGACGCCGTTACCATCGCCACACCCGATCATTGGCATGCGCAAATTGCTTCGCTGGCGTTTCAGGCGGGCAAAGATGTGTATGGCGAAAAACCGCTTTCCTACGACGTGAAGGAAGCCGGGGTGATGCTAAAGAATTTGACAAAACACAATCGCATTTTTCAATTGGGCACGCAGATCCATGCCACCGATAACTATCATCGCGTCGTGGAGATCATCCAGTCGGGAGCCATTGGCAAAGTGCATACGGTGCGGCTTTGGAAGAACGGTTTTTCGCCAGGGATGGGCCACCCCAAACCTCAAACGCCGCCAAAAACGCTGAACTGGGATATGTGGCTCGGTCCCGCACCTTTAGTGGACTATTATCCTGAACGGGTTCATTTGAACTATCGTTATTTCCTGGATTATTCCGGCGGGGTATTCGCCGATTTCTGGTGTCACATTGCGGACGTGGCATGGTGGGCTGTTCAACCGCGCGGTTTGAAAAGCGTTACAGCACGTGGCGAAAAGACCGATGGAGTAGCCGATGCGCCAAAATGGTTGGATGCGGATTTTGAATTTGAAAACCTCAAATTATATTGGACCACGTTGCCACCCGACGTACCGGGCGCGGCAGAGCGCGGCATCGGCGCATACTTTGAAGGCGACAAAGGAACGCTGATCTGCGACTATGAGACCCGTTCCATCACCATCAACGGCGAAACTGTTTCAGACTTGCCGGAAGTGGCCCAAAAGCTGCCGCGTTCGCCGGGGCATCAACAGAACTTCGTGGATGCCGTGAAGGCCCGGACCTCACCCGAATCCAACCTGGCCTACGTAAAGGACATGACCCTGCCGATGCACCTGGCGGTGATCTCGTGGCGATTGGGCCGGAAACTGAATTGGAGCGTCGAAAAAGAGAAGTTCGTCGACGACAAGGAAGCCGATGCCCTGCTTTCGCGGAAATACCGGAAAGCGTGGGACTTGCTGTAGAGGAAGCGTTGTAGAATTTTGTTGTACAACCCATGTTATTCCTGCTGGTTTCGGATGAAAACAAGGGAGTTGGCCTGGGATGGTTTATGAATCCCGAGAGTTTTATAGCTTTCTGAAAATTTTCGCGCATGCTGACCAAAGAAGAGATCTATACGAACTTGCTGAAGGTGCCGGAATTCAAAAGCCTGCCACCGTCCCAGATCGAGTGGATGGCCACCAAAGGGACCATCAGCATTCACCCGGACGGTGAACAGCTTTTTAAGTTGGGCGACCCCATGAACGAATTGCGCATTTTGTTCAAAGGCCGCATCAATCTCTACATGGAGCAAGGGGGAAACCTGTATTATTTCGACGTGGTAGAGCCCTTCGAGATCTCGGGACGCTTGCCCTACAGCCGTATGAAAGGTGCCGGTGCCATTGGCGTGGCCGTGGAAGAAGCGATCTCCTACAGACTCCATTCGGATTATTTTCATGAATTGATCACCACCAACTACGAGCTGGCCGAAGTGTTGGTGCACGCCATGACCGATCGCGTGCGCGAGTTCACCAAGTTCCAACAGCAAAACGACAAGATGATGGCGCTGGGAAAGCTTTCTGCCGGCCTGGCGCATGAGTTGAACAACCCGTCCGCCGCCGTGGTGCGGGGCGCACAGGAACTGAAAAAACATTTGGCCAACCTACCCGAACATTTCAAGGGCGTGATCCGCATTCGCTCCACCGAAGTGATCGTAGACGGCGTCAATGACTTGCTGTTCTCGAAAATAAATGCAACACAACCGGCGCTTTCCCTGATGGAGAAAACCAAGAAGGAAGACGTGCTGTTGCAATGGCTGGAGGACAACGAAATCCAGGAGGGCTATATGATGGCTGAGACCTTTTCCGATTTTGGTTTCAACCGCGACGACATGGAGGGTCTGGCTAAAATGCTTCGCCCCGAAGACAAGAATGCCGTGGTGAGCTGGCTCTTCCAGGTGCTGACCACCGAGCGGCTGGTCCACGACATCGAGGAAGCTGCGCGCCGGATCAACACCCTGGTGAGCTCCATCAAGAGCTACACCCACATGGACCAGGCCCCGGCCAAAGAACCTGCTGATATCCACGAGGGCCTGCAGAGCACCCTAACCCTGCTCAACCACAAGATCAAACGCAATCGCGTGCAGGTTACGCTGCACTTTGCCGACAACCTGCCCAAGCCAAAGATCTACGTAAGCGCCATGAACCAGGTGTGGATGAACATCATCGACAATGCCCTGGATGCCCTGGAAGGCAAGGACGATGCCCGGTTGGACATCACTACCGAAAGAGACCGCGAATTTATCCTGGTGACCATCACCGACAATGGTCCCGGCATCCCCAAGGAAATTCAGGATAAAATATTCGACGCCTTTTATACGACTAAACCGGTAGGGAAAGGCACCGGTTTAGGTTTGGAAATCGTACGCCAAATTATTCGCCGCCACGACGGCGAAGTGAAAGTGAGATCTGTGCCCGGCCAAACTTCCTTCGAGGTTTGCTTTCCGCTGTAACGCATACTGTAAATTCCTATCTTTCCGCTTTTGAACATGTCCATGAAGAAACCTATACTATTTGTTATCGATGACGATCCACAGGTGCTTCGCGCCGTGGTGCGCGATCTGCGGAGTGTGTATGGAAAAGATTATCGCATCATGAGCACCGGCTCGGCCAACGACGCGCTGCAATCGCTGGCGGAGCTAAAAAATAAAAGCGAGACCATTGCGCTTTTCCTGGCCGACCAACGCATGCCCGATATGCTGGGCGTCGATTTTCTGAAACAAGCCAAAGAGATATTTCCCGAAGCACGCCGCATTTTGCTGACGGCCTACTCCGACACCGAAGCCGCCATTCGCGCCATCAACGATGTGCAACTGGATTATTACCTCATGAAACCCTGGGATCCGCCCGAAGAAAAGCTCTTCCCGATTTTGAACGACCAGCTTGAAGAGTGGCAAAGCAATCACACACCCGAATTCCAGGGCATTCGCATCGTGGGCTACCAATGGTCGCCACGCTCGCATGACGTGAAAGATTTTCTGAGCGGCAATCTTATTCCCTATCAATGGCTCGACATCGAGTCGAGCGACCGGGCGAATGAGTTGGTGGTGTCTAACGGCATCAGTGTTAAAAATCTTCCCGCCGTGTTTTTTGAAGACGGCACATTTTTGATCAACCCCGACATCCGTGAAGTGGGTGAGAAAACGGGGATGCGTTCCAAGGCCTCGAAACCGATGTACGACGTCACCATTATTGGCGCGGGTCCCTCCGGCCTGGCGGCGTCGGTGTATGGCGGGTCCGAAGGATTGAACACCGTGTTGGTGGAAAAGCGCGCCCCCGGCGGACAAGCGGGCACCAGTTCGCGGATCGAAAATTATCTGGGTTTCCCCAACGGGCTGAGCGGATCCGAATTGTCGCGAAGGGCGATCACACAGGCCGCCCGTTTTGGTGTGGAATTCCTGTCACCCCAGGAAGTAGTGGACATCGATATCAAAGACGACTACAAGATCATCACCCTCCACGATGGCACCACCATGAATTCGCGCAGCATCATCATCACCACGGGCGTTGACTATCGCACGTTGGACGCGGTCGATGTGGAGCGCTTCACGGGCGCAGGTGTTTACTATGGAGCGGCCACTACGGAGGCGCACGCCTGCAGGGACAAAGATGTCTACGTGGTGGGTGGAGGAAACTCTGCAGGACAGAGTGCCATGTATCTCTCGCACTATGCGTGTCAGGTGTACATTGTGGTCCGCAAGAACGATTTGTCCTCCAGCATGTCGCAGTATCTGATCGATCAGATCAAGGCCACACCCAACATCGCCATCATCCCCGAGACCGTGGTGACCCGTACCTATGGCGATGGCAACCTCGACGCGATCGACCTTCGGAATGTGGTGACGGGCGAGACAAAGAAAGTGGAGGCCAGTGCGCTCTTCATTTTCATTGGCGCCAGACCGGTAACCGACTGGATCAAGCTGAACATCATCAAAGACGAAAAAGGATTTCTGGAAACGGGACGAGACTTGATGAAGTATGAGTCGTTCCGAAAAACCTGGAAGCTCACCCGCGAGCCTTTCCTGCTGGAGACGTGTTGTCCCGGCGTGTTTGCCGCGGGCGATGTGCGATCGGGCGCGATGAACCGCGTGGCTTCGGCCGTAGGGGAAGGCGCCATGGCGATAAAATTTGTCCACGAATACCTGGCTGAAAATTAACCCCATCCCCTATGAGTACAAAACCTGAATCGGATGACTCCGGCCTTTGCGTTCACCTCGACAATTGGAAAGAGATCAAACATCCCAAAGCGCGGGTTTGCGAAGAATGTGTGAAGATCGGCGGCCGTTGGCTGCACTTGCGCACTTGCCAAACGTGTGGCGCGACGCTTTGCTGCGATTCATCGCCCGCCAGGCATGCGTCTCATCACGCGAAAACCGCGGGCCATCCGGTCGCCATCTCGGCCGAGCCCGGCGAACGATGGGCGTGGTGTTATGAGGATGAGCAAATGTTAGAGTATTAGTCTCTAGTCCTGAGTCGGGGAAAGAATATTGTCCTGTCGTTTTGTGCGCTATCGTAAATACTTCGGACGGAGGATGCGCTCCAGAATTTCAAAAGCGATCTCGATAAGAATCGCCAGCACCGCTGCAGGAATAGCGCCGCGCAAAATGAGCGATGAATTGTTCAGCGCCAACCCGGTAACGATGTATTCCCCTAATCCACCGGCGCCAATAAATGCAGCTAATGTAGCGGTGCCCACGCTGATCACCGCGGCCGTGCGGATGCCCGACAATATAAATGGAATGGCCAGCGGAAACTCCAATAGCCGCATGCGTTGGGCGCGATTCATACCCATGCCAATGGCAACTTTTTTAAGCACGGGATCGATGCCTTGAAGGCCGGTGTAGGTATTTCTTAGAATGGGGAGCAACCCGTATAAAAATAACGCCAACACGGCGGGCAACTGACCGATGCCGGTGAAGGGAATGAAAATGGCCAGTAGCGCAATGGACGGAATGGTCTGCAACAGACCCACGAAATACAAAACATAGCGCGCTGGTTTAGGATGCCAGTACAGCACGATGCCCAACGGCACGGCAAAGCCGATGGCCAGCAGCAAAGCAAGAAACGTCAACTTCAGGTGCACACCGGTCTTGTTCAACAGATCCGGAACAATGGATGTTGAGGTTTCGACTGTTGACCCATCGACGAATCCTTTCTTCTGTAAAAATTCCGAAGCTACCCGTTGAAAAGATTTCTTTTCATAAAGCACGGCGGCATTCATGGCCTGCATTTCACTCTCGGAGATTTGCCCGGTTAATTTTCTCAGGATCGATTCGGCCTTTTCGCCAATGGAGGGCCGGTAGAAAGATGTGGCGAGATAGTCGGGAAAGAATTTTTGGTTGTCTTCCAACACCGTCAGATGATTTTGGATGATCTCGCCGTCGGTGGAGTAGGCGTCTGTGATTTGTATTTTATTTTCTGTTAAAGCCGAATATGCCAGACCGTGCTCCAGGCCCACAGCGGCCTGGGGAAGGGCATAGGCCTTCGAGAGATTGTCCCAACCGTCTTGCCGCTTCAGGAATTCATAGCTGAGGCCGATCGTCAGGTTGGGGTGTTGAGCAAGCTCGGAGATGTTGCGAATGTTTTTTTCTTTTGAAAGGGCCTCCGTCATCACCAAAGCGTAGGTGTTGCTGAATCCGTACGGCGGCGCGACGGCAAGACCCATGTCCTGGAGCTGTGCGCGGATTTCTTCCACCGACAGATTTTTCCCCGACGACAGGATCTCAAATGAGATCGTCCCCGTATATTCTGGATATACGTCGATCTCGCCTTGCTTCAAGGCCTTGAAGCACACCATCGTCCCTCCTAAATTATATTTCCGGTCCACTGTGAAACCATTTTCCTCCAGCAGCTGTGCGATGATCTCGCTGAGAATGTAGCCTTCATTAAAATGCTTGGCCCCCACGGTGATCTTTTGCGCCGTGGCCGCGACCCAAAAAGTAGCAAGCAAAAGGAATATGATGAGCAGCTTTTTCAAACGGGCCGGGTTGAGGTTAGTCTTTCCACCAGCGCGTTCGCCGGATTTTTCAACACATTTTCTTTGGTGTCATATTGCAATACTTTACCCGCCTCCAGCACGACCATGTAGTCGCCCAGGGCCAACGCTTCTTGTGGGCTGTGTGTGATGAGGACCACCGTGCGTTCTTCCGATTGCTGCAGCTGCAGGATCTCGCGCTGAATGTCCTCGCGCGTAATGGAGTCCAACGCGCCGAGTGGTTCGTCCATCAGCAACACCGTTGGGTTGGGTAGGAGTGCGCGACAGATGCCGACGCGTTGTTGCTCGCCGCCGGAAAGTTCATGAGGATATTTTTTGCCGTAAGCCTCTGGCAGGTTCATCATGTGCATCAGCAGATGCATGCGCGACACCGGATTGGTTCCGTTCGTCCGTCGTTGCAAACGGGTGTGAATGAGAATATTCTGCTCTACCGTCAAATGCGGGAACAACCCAATGCCTTGGATAACATAGCCCATTTGCAGTCGCAGGGCGGCAGCTCGGGAGTAGTCGAAGGGCTGGCCTTGGAAAAAAACCTTTCCTTGCGCCGGCTGCAGCATGCCGTTCAGCACCTGGAGCAACGTCGACTTTCCGCTGCCGCTTCTTCCCACAACGGCCGTGATCTTCTTTTCGTGAAAACGCAGGCTCACGCCACTCAGCGCGGGCTGACCGTTGTAGGTGTGATAAACATTTTCGAGAACCAGCGGATCCATAAGCAGCTTGCGGCGTTCAAATTAGGGAAAATCCGTTTAGGAACGATTCTTTTTCCGGGCTTTCCTGCCATGAGCGCGGCAAGCTGCTGGTTCAGGATGATGTACAAGCGATGGTGGATTCGGTTGTACCGAAGTAAATTATTCTGTCGGTTGCCCGTCGATCCACGCAGCGCTGGAGAGTTGTTTTTTGATCGTATCTATATCGCCTCGCGCCGTGACCAGCGCACCGCGGGCAGACGTTTTGGAAAGCAGATCACCACGGAACCAGTTGCCCTTCCGTTGTGCCACCGGCAGGTTGGCTTCGGCCGGGGGACAAATGTATTCGGCTACCGCTTCGCCAATCACCTGCATGAGGGGAAACTTAGACACATCGGCCATGTCGATGTTGCCCAGGTCTTCATCCGTAAGCGCATGGAGATTGTCTGCTTCAACGTCCAGCACGTGGCCGATCGGTTTGTCGGGAACCTGGCTTATGGCATGCGTGTCGAGCGAGAGCTGGTAGCGCCGGTAGTCGAGGTTGTTGATGAGACCGCTGCGCATCATGTCTACCTGCATTTCGCTGGCATCCTTCGACGACTCGTTCATCACATAGTTCAACCAGAACAAAGCGTCCAGCCCTTTCGGGTTTTGTATTTCTTTGGGTTCGAAAAACCGGTAGAGACTAGCCGTACCAAAGCTGAAAACCGTGAGCGCGTCGGCTCTGTATTTTCCCACGCCACTGTAGTACAACGCCTCCAGCACCGCCGCCCCCGAGGGGTTGTTGAATGTGGTGGTGCCGCCATCCACAAAACGATCGAATGGCGAAAAGTAGGTAGGCGCCGACATGGTAGCTTCCAGTACGCCTCGCAGTAACGCCTCTTTGTAGGTGCCTTTTATGCCACCGTTGTCAAAACAGGTGAAAAAAGTTTCTTCCCCCGCGGCCATGTCCTTTGACGTGAACAGCATGTCCAATCCCGTCGTCCGGGTCAGTTCTGCCAGTGTAACATCGCCCACGGTTTCTTTTAAAAGCCGTCGATAATTTTTCTTGTCGAACGCGGGGGGGTTGTAGAATCGGTTGGCCAGCATTCCCCGCTTTGTAAATACGCGCGACACCAGTTGTTTGTATAGCTCTTCAATTTGCGCGGCACTTCGCTTCGTGGTGATGAGGCCGGCAATGATGGCGCCCGTGGAGGTGCCTGCTACCATGTCGCACCATTCATAAATGGGTCCGCCGGCAAGTTCTTCAAGTTTTTTGAGAAGCTGCAAGGTGAAGATTCCCCGCATACCGCCACCATCAATCGTCAGAATGACCCGGTTGCCTTCTTTGATGTTAAGCTGTTGGTGCACTTTCTTTTTTTCTTCTGGTGTCATAAGAGGTTTTTTTTGGTTTGAAACAGGCCATCGAAACGATGCATCGATGAAAAATGCAAAGGACCACAATGCCCTTGGAAATTGAACGAGGGGACAACAAAAGCCCATCTCCCCGCAAACCGTTATGGCTGACGAGACGATGGGCTCAGTATCGAAGGTAGAAAAGTACGTCACATTTTACAATGATTGGTGGGCTTAAATTTTCCTGCCCCAAAACATGCCCCGTCGCTGGCCAATACCCATAGCGTTGTGATCAAGGGAAAGTAGCCGGGGAGGAAAGCAATGAATATCCCTTGAATTTGGTATCTTTTGGACTTTTACGCCTTATGGAGCCTGTGAATAGATCTTTTAATGTCATTGTTGGTTTGATTATCGCAAACGTGATCCTCTTTGCGATCACCGCGTTTGCGCCAGGCATGAGTGACGTGATGTTTGAAACGCTGGCGTTGTATTATCCAAAGAATGAGCATTTCCGCTATTGGCAACTGGTGACCAACATGTTCATGCATTCCGGGGTGGCACATATACTCCTAAATATGTATGGCTTGTGGGCCTTTGGCACACCGCTGCTCGAATTGTGGGGAGGGAAGCGATTCCTGTTCTTTTATTTTCTGGCCGGTATCGGGGCAGGAGTGATTTTTACATTGGTGAATTACTATCAGTTCAATACGATCTATGATGAATTGGTGGCGGCGGGAATTTCTGAGTCGGATATTCAGCATTTGTTGACGACGGGCAGCGGTGTCGAAGCGTTCTCAGCTTTTACAAAAGAGAAATTGGCGACGTTTTATCATCTGTTCAACTCTCCTGCCGTGGGCGCCTCCGGCGCAATCTATGGTGTGCTGGTCGCCTTTGGAATGACCTATCCCAATGCTAAACTTGCGCTTATCTTTTTCCCGGTGCCCATAGCTGCCAAGTTTTTCATTCCCGCGTTGATCGGATTGGACTTGTTTTCAGGCGTTACCGGGATCTCTATTTTCGGAGGAGGCATCGCCCACTTTGCTCACATCGGAGGAGCAATCATTGGATTTTTATTGATGTGGTATTGGAGAGACAAAACCCGGGTGCCCCAGCAATACTATAACGACGGGGCGGAACAAAGCTAACGCTAGCATGGTGGTCTGCCCTGGCTCGCAAAGACGAAGGCAGCTATACTTTGTGTTCTTCCACACCAAGATTATCAAACAACCCTTTCAGTAAGGCTTGCCATTGAAGCCTGGAAAATCCCAGGAAGGCGCCCGCCGAAATTACGGCATTGCGCACCTTGTCGGTGAGCGACACGGATTTCACATTGGGTTTTTCGTTTCGACTATGCACGGCCGCCGTTACCACCCGGTCTTCCCGCATCACCACGAACGAACTGGAGGCCTCCGGATCAAGAAAATGCGCCACATCTTCACCGCGTTGACCTGGGGCTGGTGACGGATGTACCAGGATGGACACGATCTCAGAATTCCCCCGCGCCTCTCGTTGATCCTGGATGGCCTGTATATGTACCCAATCGGATCCATCACCTGCCGCCGGCCCCGGTGCAGGAATGTCGATCTTAAAGTAATCGTTGACACATGCCTTTCGGTCAACGTGTTTTCCCTGCGCGTCCATCAATGCAAAATCAGACGAGAGTGTGCCGCTGATTTTTTTCCAATCGTTCACCGAAAGCAGCCGGTCGGCCGCGGTCATGAAGACCCTATGGGCTTCTTCCGGGGTCGATGCCGTTGCGGAATAGGAGACGTCAAATTGACCGCCTTCTTTTTGGATGGGAATGTTGGGTCGGGGCATGATCAAAACTTTTAGCGGTTCGCAAGGAGTGAATCAATACAATGGTCACGATTAACCCGGAGAATATACTTCGATTCTACGGTTCTGAAAACTTAGCAAAAAGAGGAAAAGGCTACTCTGGTGAATGGATACACGAGAGCAGCCTTTAACATTAATCTTTCCTTTCGCTGGCATTACCCAGGGCAAGTTATGCGGATGTGATCTCAGGCGTCAGGACGGGTTACGCGCTTTCGCCACTCCGATGGATTAACAATGGTCGTAACCCAACTATTGTGCCATATCGAAATCGCGACAACAGATGAAAAATCGATGTCCTTTGTGTGGAATACAGGGAATGAAGACAACAGGTGAGGATTTCATTTCACATTCATACGGCCGGATAGTTTTTGTTCCGACGCCAGGGCAATGAGGCATCCTATTGTATGGTTTGCATATAACGGTGCCGTTGCGAGACAAGCAGCTCATGGTTTTGTGTTATGTGTCCTTTGATCTGGAAAAACCTATCTTTGATAAAAGAATAATCACGTCAACAACGCGGAGACAACACCGTTCAACGCAAGCAACATGGCCGTACAGGATCTGAAGATCACAAAACTGTTCAATGAATTCTTTCACAGCGAAAGAGCCAGTGGTATGGTGTTGATGGGCTGTACCATCGTATCGCTGCTGCTCACCAATTCTTTTTTACACGGATCTTATTTGCAGATTTGGGAATATACGATCGGCGCTCACCCGGTGGAATACTGGATCAACGACGGCCTGATGGCGATTTTTTTCTTGCTGGTGGGACTCGAATTGGAGCGCGAAGTGTATATCGGCGAACTCTCCAACGTGAAGCTCGCCCTGTTGCCCGTCATTGCGGCCTTAGGGGGAATGCTTGTGCCTGCAGGGCTCCATTACATATTTAACGGGGGAATGGTCACACAAGGTGGTGCGGGCATTCCCATGGCTACTGACATTGCTTTTGCGCTGGCGGCACTCTCGCTGTTGGGAAATCGTGTGCCGGCTTCACTCAAGGTATTTCTCACAGCCCTTGCCGTTATCGACGATCTTGGCGCCATTTTGGTGATCGCTTTTTTTTACACCGATTCGTTGGCGTGGACCAACCTGCTCTTGGCCCTGTCGGTGTTTGTCGTGCTTCTGATATTGAACCGGCTCAAAGTAAGGAACCTCATTCCTTACCTGGTGGGCGGCGTGGTGATGTGGTACTTCATGCTGCACTCGGGCATTCACGCTACGATATCGGGCGTGTTGCTGGCGTTTGCCATCCCGTTTGGCAACGGCGACGAGAAATCCACTTCCTACATTTTGCAAAAGAGGCTACACCGCCCTGTCGCATTCATAATCCTCCCCTTGTTCGCATTAGCCAACACCTGTGTGGTCATCCCAAGCGATTGGTTTCAAGGCTTGTTAACTCCGAATAGCATGGGCATTTTGTTGGGGCTGGTGCTGGGCAAGCCCCTTGGCATTTTCTTGTTTTCTTTCCTGGCCACGCAACTCAAACTCTCGACCCTGCCAGGCGATCTGAATTGGAAACATATTTTTGGGGTGGGAATACTTGGGGGCATCGGCTTTACGATGTCCATTTTTGTTACGCTGCTAGCCTTCAACGATCCTGCTTTCATAGATACTTCCAAGATCGCCATCATGATCGCGTCGGTGGCGGCGGGATTGGGTGGGTACTTCTGGCTAAACGTATGTCTGTCTGGAACGACGGACGGAAACGGCGAAACGCTGAAATAGGTCGATTTATAAATGCTGGTCGATCACACGCTTCAGGTACTCGGTGGGTACGACGCCCGACTGGCGCCACACGGGATTTCCGTTTTTGAAAACGATCAGGGTGGGCACACTCTGCACCTGGTAGGCCGCCGCGGCCTGGGGATTTTTATCGATGTCGATCTTGATGATGCGGGCCGTGTCGCCGATCTTGGATTTCAAATCTTCCAGGATGGGCGCCATCATCTTACAGGGGCCACACCATTCGGCCGAAAAGTCCACCACCGTGGGCTTCTCGCTGCCAATCAATTCTGCAAAGCTGCCTTTTGCCATAACGCATTTTTTAGTCAGTGATGCTTCTCTAACAACACACCGTGCGCGGTGGTTCCCCATCATTCAACCTTCAATGCGTCCACGGGTTTGGCACGGGAGGCACGCCAGGTTTGTGAACCGATGGTGACCAGACCCAGGCCCAGCAAAATAGCGACGCCCAGCGCCAAAATACCCATCCCAAACTCGACTCGGTTAGGCAGGCTTTGCAGCCACAGGTTGTTCACAAAATAGCTTAGCGGTGCACCCATCGCGATGGAGAGTGCGATCATCCACATAAATTCCTTCGACAGCAGCAGGGCAATGCTCGCATCTTTGGCTCCCAACACCTTGCGGATACCCACCTCTTTCGTGCGCCGTTCCGAAGCATACGTGGCCATGCCCAACAATCCCAGGCATGCGATGGTAATGGCCAGGAAGGCAATGAACCCCAATATCGACACCAGGTCAAACACCCCCTGGTGCATGGAGGCCAGTTGCTGATCGTAAAATTGATATTGAAAAGGATGCACCGGGTCGATGCGCTTCCACGTTTGTTCCAGCTTATCGACGGTAGCCATCAGGTTGGGCGAGGCGATCTTGACATTCAGGAAAGCAAAGCCCGAAGGATTGTTTTGCATAACCAGCGGTCCGATCTCATGCTGATTGATCAAAAGCCTGTAGCGGAAATCTTTTACAACCCCGACGACTTCCAAAAGCTCGCCGCCGCCCTTTGTTTCAAACACTTCGCCGAGAATGTCGGCCGGGTGAGCGTAGCCCAGTTTTTTCACGGCCGCGTCATTCACCACAATAAAACGCGAAGACGAATCGCTGACCGCCGGCAGATTTTTTCCGGCAATGATTTTCAGATCCAGGTTGCTGATGAAATTTTCGTCGGTCGTCAGTTTGCCCATGGTGAAATAGTCGCCGGAGGTGTTCATCTTTCGAACATCACAATTGTTGTTGGTGTTTCCGGCGGGGATGAGGTCGGTGGCGGAGATGGTAGACACGCCAGACACGGTGCCCATCGCGTTCGCGATTTTCCGGTAGTCGTGCCCCTGGAGTTGTACGTTGACAATATTTTTCGTGGTGAACCCGTAGTCGAACTCAAGATAATGTTTGAATTGCTGATAGATGAGGATGGCGGTGGTGATAAAAAACAACGAGATCACAAACTGCGATACACTCAACACTTTTCTCAACCCCAACTTTCCCGCACCTGCGCTGCCCAGATTCTTCAACGCCTTGATGGGCTGATACAATGACAAGTGAAAGGCAGGATACAGGCCCGCGACTACACCCACGACAATCGCAAACCCAATAAAGATCCCATACACTTCGAAGGTGGAAGGCAATTCAAAATTTAAATACTGATTCACCCAAAGCCCCTTGAACGCGGGTGCAATGAAAAGGAGCAGCATGACCGCCATCCCCAAGGCCAGCAGCGATGTGATGATTGATTCACTGAGAAATTGAAAAACAAGCGCCGAGCGATTCGCCCCCGTCACTTTACGCACGCCAATTTCCTTGGCCCGCGTCAACGCCCGCGCGGTCGACAGGTTGGTATAGTTCAGACAAGCCAAAATCATAACAATGGCGGCGAGGATAGAAAGAAAATAATAGCCGATGCGCGGCAACCGGTTGTTGACGTCGTTGCCCTGGAGGTTGGTTTGAATATCGGTTAACGCCTGGCCGGTTAGATTGAATCCCTTCACCTGGTCGAATTTCAGGTTGGCATATTTATGCGCCACCAGATCGGCGAGGGCTGCATTCAAATCGTCCTCGTTTTTATCCGGCCGAAGCAATGCATAGGTATAGGCGCGATAAAACCATTCCCAATTGTTGCTGAGGTCGCCAATTTTCTTTTCATCGATCAATGCCTTCTGCGTGGAGGCGGAGACCAATGCATCGAACACGAGATGCGATTTGTAGGCCGCTTCATCCATCACCCCGGTCACCGTAAAACTTCCCCATTTGACAGGAGCCGCGCCGATGCCATCGTATTCAAGCGGAAAGGAAAGTTGCCGGTCGGAAAAGTCGATCACCTTGCCCAAGGGATTTTCATGGTCAAAGAGTTGCTCGGCAAGGGCCTTGCTGATGATCACCGAGAAGGGAGCCGCCAACGCCGTCTTTTTGTCGCCTTGCACCAGGTCGAAGCTGAAGACATTGAAGAAGGAGGGATCGGCAAAGTAACCGCGCATGTCGGTGATGCGCTGCTGATAGGAGGCATCGCCACCCACGCCCGGCATGAGCGTGACGGTCTCCTCGGCGACGGTATACTCGGTCTTCAACGCCGCTGCCAGCGGGTAAGGCGAAGTGGCGTATGCTTGGCGTGAACCTTCATAGTTGGTAAGAATGCGATAGATGCGGGCTTTCTTTTCATGAAAGGCATCATAGCGATGCTGATCCGCCAGCATAAGGATGATGAGCATGCAAAGCGACATGGCCACGGCAAGCCCAAACACGTTGATGAACGAGAATACTTTGTACTTGAGAATATTCCGGATACCTACTTTGAAATAGTTTTTAAACATATCATGCGGATTTAAGTAGTCAACACTTTGTACGGGACGAATAATGGAAGGGCGGAACAGCAGCAGCACGTCTCCGGTCATCCCCCAGTCGGCCTTGCGCTTGCTTCCATGCTTCAGGCGCTCGTTGTAAAGTTCAAGCAGGTCGCCTTCAATATACTTTTGCAACCCCGGGTGGCAGAACCAG
The DNA here is from genome assembly GCA_036525235.1 of Chryseolinea sp. Taxonomy (GTDB): domain Bacteria; phylum Bacteroidota; class Bacteroidia; order Cytophagales; family Cyclobacteriaceae; genus Chryseolinea. Next base: position 16,658 of record DATDAV010000258.1, read on the forward strand.
CGGAAGAATTTCAACAGGAAGCGCGGCGGACGGGGCTCTGGCGCCTTCATATGCCGGTCATTTTCGGATGCAAGGCTATCTTGGGGATGGCCGCCCACAGTTCGTCGCGTGTGCGCTTGGTGTATTCCATGGCCTTGCGCCCCAGGGCCGTGATGGTGAAGTAGCGTTTTGGCCGGCCGGCGCGCTCCTGCGTGGCCTCTCCTTCCGACGACTTCAGGTAGCCTTTGTCTTCCAGTCGCTTGAGCGCCGATTGAAGGGCGCCCACACTCACCTTCCGCGACAGGCGTTCTTCGATTTCTTTTTTGACGGATACGCCATAGGCTTCGGGGTACAACACACCCACGGTGAGCAATACCACTTCTTCGAACTCGCCAAGCTGGAATTTTTTCATGCAGCAATAATTAATTCCTATCCGTAGTATTAAAATGTGTGCCAGGATTATAAATGGGCTTTGCGCTTGTGGGGAAGCGGTTTTTTAGGACTGGATTGTTCGCATTCGTACAATGAGCGAACGAATTAGGAGTGTGCTCGTGCTAAAAAATACATTGAACCGCAAAGACGCAAAGAGCGCAAAGTTAACGCAAAGAAATGCACTCGGCCTTTGCGTTAACTTTGCGTCCTTTGCGTCTTTGCGGTTCAACTTGATTTGCAACGACGGGCATCAAAACCACCCGAGGAATTCAAAAATCGTGAGCGAAAAATTATAGAAGAAGTGCGCGATTATACCATACCAAAGAGTATTGTACTTGCCTCTTAAAAAACCAAGCACTAATCCCAGCGGGATGAGCCAGAGCAGGCTAATGATGTTCAAGTGAATAATGGCAAAAACAAAACCGGTAACATAGACGGTGCTTTTTCCGGGTGTTACTTTGAGAAGATTGTCGAACAAAAATCCGCGGAAAGCGACCTCTTCAAAAATGGCGGGCTGCACGGCAATAAAGAGTGTGGATAATAAAAAGGGATACGCTGTGTCCTGGAACATGTACGTACTGTAGAACACGTCGTCCTGGATGGAGAGGTTGATCCATTGGGCTACGACCGACACCACGACGCTGCCCACCACGGCACCCACTATAGTAAGCGCCATGACTTTCAGACTCAATCCCCGCAAGGAAAACAGCGGCCGGAGCGTTTGAAAATAATTTCCCCAGAATGCGATCACGATGGCCACGTCGATGACGGTGATGATCACTATGCCCTCGAAGCCTCCGGGAAAAACGGAGGTATGCTTGTAGATGCCCAGCAGCACGAGCGTAATAAAGTAATACGCCAGTGTGGGCGTGAGAACGTTGAACACATCTTCGCTTCGATCGTGGTCAGGCGCGGCCAGTGGGTTGCCACAGTGTCCGCAAAAGGGGTCCGTTTCTTGAATGATGCCCTGGCATTTTGGGCAAGCCGGCATCGACTCCGAAAGGCGCTCAGTGGTTTCCAATTCCGGGGGCCTTTAATTTTTCCAGCGCTGCGCGTTGCACCGTGACCTGCCGGGCCGATCGGATGCCACCGACAAACGCTATAACGCAAATTATTTTGGAGGGTATCCCGCGAAAAAGTAAGGTCGGATTATCAATGGTATTCACCACGTTAAGCGTAAGGTAGACAATGAAGGCCGTCAGGATAGCGCCAAAGGGATTGCGATCGGCCCACGCTGTCAGGATGAGAAACAGTAACGCCACACAAATGCTGGAAATCATCGAGGGAAAATTGTCGGCCCCAAAACCGGCAAGGAGTCCCAGGACGATGTTTATCCCCGCTAATAGATACAGCAATTTTTTGCAGATGTTGACATGTCTCTCTGACTCTTTTAGCAGGCGTGTCCGGACGGCGATGTTGCTCCGGAATGCGATCTGTTCGTTTTTCGTCCCCCCGATGGGAAAGCTGCATTGCGAACAAAATTTCTGGGTGACTAAAGTAACGGCTTGACAATTTTCGCAAACCAACGTTTCAGTAGGTGAGTCAACGGATGATGGTTCCAAAACGGGATTGATTTAGGTGGAAACTAAAAATAGCGAATTTTTTTCTATCTGAAAATACCGTTGGAGGACAAGCACAAGGGTGACACAAAATAGTCCCTCCATGAAAACAGCGACCTAAAGCAAAAAAAAGAGCAGCTCACGATGAGCCGCCCCTCTATAAAATCCAATAGGAAGAGTGATTATTCGAGTATCCGGCAATGAAATCCGTTTTCCTGCACAAGATCCATCACCTTGCCCGCCCGCAGGTTGTGACCCTCCACCCGCAACACTTTATCGCAGTCGTCGAGATCGAAATTGATGCGGCTGCCGGGGAAGTGCTGTTGCAGCAGGGCTACCAGCCGCCGCGCGTGCACGCTCTCGTTTACATTGGTTTTGAAAACCTCTACGCTTTTGTGTATTGACATAGTCGTATGCATGGTTCTATTTTTTTGCTGGCATCGTCGTGCCGTGCGTCGTGGTTCAGGGTATCAGGATGCAGGTTCCAAAAAATCTTTCAACATCGTGTTGATGATCTCGTTCCATCCTTGCGCAAAGCTCGATTTGGCGAAGTCCGCATTGTCCTTTGACGGGAAAGTCTCCACGCCTTCGTGCGTGAGCTTCAGTTTTGTTTTGCCGTTCTCATCAAACAACTCGAACGTCACGTACGACAAGCCGTCGTTCCCCGGATATTCCCAGCTGTAGCTCAGCTTTTTTCCCGGCACGACTTCCACGACTTTGCAACGGTGCAGGTAGGTCTTTTCGGGAGAACCGGCCTCAAATTCAAATACGAAGCCCACCTCCGGTTTGAACTCGGGGATATCGAAATACCAGCGCTTCATATCGTTCACGTTCGTGATGGCTTTCCACACCGTGTCGATCGGCGCATTAAAAGTGCGCTCGCAAACCACCGGCGCAAGCAGACCCGGAGCAACGGTTTCGAAACGTTCCAGGCTTTGGGTCCAGCCCTCTTCCATGCCGGCGATGGACTCGGCCATTTCGGGGGTGGCGCGGATCACGGTCACGCGGAGCGTCAGCCGCGTTTTGCCGTTCTCTTCGACAAAGGTCACCGTGTTGAGTATTTCTATTTGAGGAACACCTTGTGCATCTTCGAAACCGGTAGTGACAAACACAAACCTTTCGGGCGCCACTACTTCGCGCACCGTGCCCTGGATGGGAAACTGTACGCCGTCTGAGCCGCGCATCTCAATATAAATGGCGCCGCCGGGGCGCGCGTCCATCCGGCAAACGGGAGCACTAAAGCCTTTTGGGCCCCACCATTGCGCGAGATGTTTTGGGTCGGTCCACGCTTTGAAGGTCAGTGCACGCGGGGCGGCAATGAGCCGCGTGAGCACGAGCTCGCTCTTCACAGGCTCGCGGATGAGTTCATTTTTTTGTGCCATGATTTTTTTATTTGAATGGAAAGTATGAGGTCCTGTATCTTTTTAAACCGCGGCGACACGTCATTTCTTTCGCGACCGCTTTGTTTTTTTGGCTTGTAGTTCCGTGAGGTAGCTTTCCAGGGCATCCAGTCGTGTGTTCCAGAATTTCCGGTATTGCTCAACCCAATCCGACACCTCGTTCAGTTTTTCCAGCCGGGCTTCGCAGAAGCGTTCGCGTCCTTGCTGACGGATCACCACCAGCCCGCATTCCGTGAGAATCTTGATGTGTTTGGAAATGGCAGGGCGGCTCACGTCAAAATTTTCGGCAACCGCGTCGATGTTCAATTGCTTATGGGCGATCATGTTGATGATCTGCCGCCGCGTGGGATCTGCAATGGCCTGAAATACGTCTCTGCGCATGATTTTTCTGATTTGTAACCGATTGGTTACAAACATAATGAAACCTTTCGGTTACGCAAATATTTTAGTGGATTTTTGACCGGCTGGTCTAAAAAAAGAAAATCCTGCTTTCACAGGATGGTGGCTTCTTACTTTCCAATTTTTAAAGTCTAACGCAACAATAATAGAGTGAATACCCCAGGGGCGTGCGCGTGCCTGGGGTATTCCATTTTATTTACTCACCAATTTCGTGGTACGTGGCCCGCTCGATCGTGATCTTTAATCGCTCCAACATGGCGGGCATGTTAAACCCGATGCGTTTGTACTCCGCCTGCACAGCGGCCTTGGCCTTGGCGATGGCGTCCTCATTTTCCCAAATGGCCACAGTAACAACGACCAGGTTTCCATGTTCATCGGTGCGTTCATAGGCTGCGTCGCTGATAAACCCAGCTTGCTTTTTGAGGAAGGTGCGGTTATAGTTCATGCGTTCAAAGAATTCTGCTTTTGCATTTTCGGGAAGAACGAATTTGTCGATGAAGATTTGTTTCATGGCTTTTGTTTTGGGAGTTGATGAAGGTTGCTGCGCGAAAACGGGAAGGCAGGTGACCAAGGCCATCGCGATCGCGGCGATTCGAATCGTTTTCATTTTTTTTATTGTAAAATTATTCTCGGGGCGACGAGCGGAATTGTAAAAAATCATTGATTTAAAGCGCGCGTTAAATGAGGGTGTCAAAAAAAAAAAACAGGCCCTCTTTCGAAGGCCTGTTGAATCAAGATCACATTTCTTTCGCCAGGATCTTCTCGGCGATGTTGCCGGGCACCGGTTGATACCGGCTCAGCGTCAGGGAAGCGGATGCCCTTCCGGAGGAAAGGGTTCGCAACGCCGTGACGTAGCCGAACAGACCGGACAGCGGAACTTCAGCATCGATCCATTGAACGCTTGCCTTGGCATGGATTCCACGGATGATCGCCCGTCGCCGGTTCAGGTCGCCCGTTACCGCGCCGGTGTAGGCTTCCGGTGTCAGGACGTCGACACGCATGAGCGGCTCAAGCAATTGGGGCGATGCCTTCTTAGCGGCTTCCTTGAAGCCCAGCAACGCGGCCATTTCAAAGTCCTGCGCGTGCGAATCCTTCTGGTGGATCGCGCCGTCGAACAGTCGCACCTTCATGGCCTCGACCGGGTAGCCGGCCAACACGCCGTTGCGCATGCCCTCTTCGAAACCTTTCTTCACCGAAGAAATAAATTCGCGTGGAATGGCCCCGCCCTTCACATCGTTCACAAACTCCAACCCTGACGCACCTTCTGCGGTAGGGATCAATTCAAAATGGATTTCGGCAAAGTTGCCACTGCCGCCATTCTGTTTCTTGAACACTTCGCGATGCACAACGGGTTGTGTCAACATTTCACGATAGGCGATGCGTGGTTCACCTTTGTTAACCATCACATCATAGCGCGATGCCAGCTTCTCCAGCACAACTTCCAAATGAAGTTCGCCCATTCCTTTTAGCACGGTTTGCCCCGATTGCGGATCAACCTCGACGCTCAACGTCGGGTCTTCTTCCACCACCTTCGACAACGCTTCGCCCAGCTTGCCCGAATCGGCCGTCGACTTTGCTTCAATGGCAAAGCCAATCACCGGCGCAGGAAAATCCATACGCTCTAGTTGCATGGGATGTAGGGGATCAGACAACGTATCTCCTGTACGGGCGTCCTTCAATCCCACCAAAGCGCCGATGTCGCCGGCCCGAAGTGTTTCAACGGGTTCAAACCTGTCGGAAAGAACGCGCAGCAACCGGCTCATGCGCATCTTTTTACCGGTGCGGCTGTTCAGCACTTGTTGTCCGCTTTCCAAGAGACCGGAATACACACGCACCAACACGAGTTTTCCCACATAGTCGTCGGCAATGACCTTGAACACAAGGGCTGTCAACGGTGCGTCCGCGTCCGTGTTCCGTTCCAGGGCATGACCATTTTCGGGATCAGTTCCGGTTATCCTGGCAATGTCCGCTGGAGCAGGAAGGTAGTCCACGATAGCGTCCAGAAGGGGTTGCACACCCTTGTTGCGGAAGGCTGCCCCACACAACACGGGCGTCACTTGCAACGACAACGTAGCGTTCCGCAGGGCCGTCCTGATCTCGTCTTCAGTAACCGGCAATGAAGTGGTGAACCTTGAGAAGATCGCTTCATCCACCAGCGCCAATTGCTCCAGCAGATTTTGCCTCCAATGGCCAGCCAAGTCCAGCATCGGCGCAGGAATGTCGGTCACCTCAAAGGATTTTCCATCGGCGTTGTTCCACAGCAACGCTTTCCACCCGATGAGATCGATCACGCCGCTAAAAGAATCCTCCGCGCCAAGCGGCAGTTGTATCGGCACAGCCACTGCGTTGAGCTTCTCCTGGATCTCGTTTACGACCCGGATGAAATCGGCACCTTGCCGATCCATCTTGTTCACCATAATAATGCGCGGCACACCATACTTGTCGGCCTGGTGCCACACGGTTTCCGACTGTGGTTGCACCCCGGACCGCGCGCAAAACACCGCCACGGCGCCGTCGAGCACGCGCAGCGAGCGTTCTACTTCAGCAGTAAAGTCAACGTGGCCAGGTGTATCGATCAAGTTGATCTGATACGACGTGTTGTTCATTCCCCAATAGGTGGTGATGGCCGCCGAAGAAATGGTGATGCCGCGTTTCGCTTCCTGTGGATCGGTGTCCATAGTCGTGTTTCCCTCATCGACACTTCCCATTTTATGGATCATGCCGGTGTAATACAGTATGCGCTCGGTGACCGTGGTCTTGCCCGCGTCGACGTGAGCCATGATACCGATATTTCGTATTTGTCTGTTTGTTTTCATTTTGTAATGCGTAATAGAATAATTAACGTGTTGATTTTCACATCATAAAAAAAGCCTCCCATCAGAGATGAGAGGCTTCGCAGGCACATGACGTACCGGTGACCTATGTCTCTGACAGGGTGAATATTTCGATGATTAATAATTTCAATGACAGGGTCATAAGCGGTTTCATGATGTGTGTTAGAGAAAATAAAATAATGGGGAGGCAATAAAAAAGCCCCTCCGGATGGGAGAGGCTCTTTTTATATATAGGTATAACCCATATCACTATCCTCTTTCATCCGGAAACATGCTGGCCTCCCCGTCTACTATAAAGACGATGTGGCTGCTGGCAAGAACGGCTTTGATAAAAGCCTTGCCTACAGTTTCGTTTTGATATGTGCGATTCGTGATCATGGTGTTAAGTATTCAACTTTAACGGTGGCAAAGGTAATAAGATGCGTGTAAGCCGCAAAACCGGAATTAAAAATTTCTAAATGACCCCAACGGGGTGATCCAGCGCATGAGCCGGTGGGAAAAATACTTTGAGCTGGTGGCCAAACAATAATAATCCGCGCCCACCGACTTTTGAAGTATCAAATCGGATCGTCATGAAAGAACACATCCTTCAATATTATGCAAGCGAAAAACAGGGTGCTGTCGGGTATCGTCCTGGGCGTGATCTTTATGGCAGTGGCAATATGGTTGTCGAGCACAGCTCGTAACGCGAGTTTGCAACGAGGGTTAGGATATGCATTATTGGGGAGCAGGCGCACTCATCGTTTTGGCTACTATCGTCACCGTGTTTTATAACAACCGACGGTGTTGTGCATTATGCATGCGTCAGCAGGAATTCCGCGTCGATGTTTAGCTCTTTGTGAAGGGCTTTGAGGAAGACCACGTCGGGATCGCGCTTGCCGGAAAGGATCTGCGAAAGTTTGGGTGCGCCGATGCCAAGTTTTTTAGCAAGCTTGGCTTGGGTGAGACGTTTTTCAGTGCGTTTGAATTCTACGGCTTCTTGTATGGTTTTCGGTTTTATGGGCATCAGCTGAAGGTCTTTGTCTTCATAGGTTTCAGCCAGCTTGGAAAGTTTGGCCAGTGTTGCCGATTCATCTTTGGAAAGCTTGTGGAAGCCCCCTTTTTTTGTCGCGGTTTGAAGCAGGGCTTCGATGCTCTTCATCACCAGTTTGTATTCTGCCGCGGTTCTGATCTTGGTTATCATGCTAGTCAAATAATTGTGCAATCCATTTTATCATAGTTGGCGTGTGTTCCGATGTAGCGGACAAAAACGGTCCGTACATCAAAGAAGATCATAGCCACTAAACGGTATTTATTTCCTTTTATATTAAAGACATACCGGTCGTTTCCAACATAATCGACCGATCCAAAATCTTCCTTTATATCTCTTAACGACTGCCATTGTCTGGTTTTAACGATCCTCCACCAATCATTTAGAGGATCGATGGCGTCGGCATGTTCCAGACCGAAATCGGAAAGTATTTTCTTTGCTATAACAACCATCACACAACGGATAATGTTTCAAAAATAGAAATTTTATTTCATAATTTAAAATATTCCATTTCGTTAAAAAATGAATGCCGTGAGGAACACAAGAAATCGTATTGTCGCAATCGGCCCGCTAAAAAGTCGCTTTTTGCCAACTCCGGGGTTCGTTTTGTGCGCTATGTTTGTATCGTTGAACGCAAACAAAAACACATATCCATGGAAACTGCAACAAAAACCCAGATCACCGTAGAAGCATTGGTAAAAGTCCCTGTTGAAAAAGTGTGGGGGCACTGGTTCCAGCCGGAACACATCACAAAATGGTGCGCACCCTCCGACGACTGGCATGCCCCCAAAGCCGAGAACGACCTGCAAACGGGCGGCAAATTTTTAACCACCATGGCCGCCAAAGACGGCAGCATCAGCTTCGATTTCGAAGGCACCTACACCAACGTCGTTCCCCACAAAGTAGTGGAATACACCATCGCCGATGGTCGCAAAGTGAAAATAATCTTCGGATCAAGGGGCGCCGAAACGCTGATCACGGAAACCTTCGAAGCCGAGAGCATTAACCCCATCGAGATGCAACGCGGTGGCTGGCAGGCGATTCTCGACAACTTCAAAAAATATTCAGAAGCCAACGCTTAGTTAATGCCCCCTTCGAAAAAGAACCTAAGGATTTGTGAACAAGGTCACACGTATTACAAAAGCAGCGACTGCCCAACCTGTCCGGTTTGCGAACAAGAACGCAAACCGGACAGCGGCTTTCTGGCCCTGCTCGCCGCCCCGGCGCGTCGTGCCCTTGAAAATGCGGGAATAAGCACGCTCCAACAACTTTCCTCGCGAAGTGAGCGCGAGATACTGATGTTGCACGGCATGGGCCCGGGCAGCCTGCCCAAGTTGCGAACAGCGCTCGCAGCCGAAGGACTGTCTTTTCGCAAAGACGTTGAAAGCTGAACAAAAAAAGAGGCGGCTCATCTGAGCCAGCCTCTTGCGATTAGAATTAGGTCCGCCCAATCAACTTTGCTTCACGGCGGTTTTCCGGGGATTATACGAGATACGTTTTTCTACTTTGCCATCCTTTTGTTGAATGGTGAGCGAGCCGTTTATCGAACGCGCTTCGCGACGCGCCTGGCGTACGGCGTCTTTTTTGGTGTGGAACACCTTTTCCACTTTTCCTTCACCTTCCACTTTGATGGCCCATTCTTTTTCGTGGGGCACCACGTAGCGGTCCTCACCGTGTTGTTTCACGTCGGTGATCTTTGACGCTTCGGGACGTTCGGTATCCATGTCGCGATTGGCGGCCCAGTCTTTTGCGCGGCTAATGGCCGTGGCAATGGCGATGCCGTCGTCCATGTGCTTTTCCTCCAGCAGGGCGTTGGCGATGTCAATCGCTTTGTCGCGCACCGCTTCCGGGAGGTTCTTCATCGAATCGGGATAATCTGATTTTGTCCAAGGCATAATTTTAAAATTTTGATTTTTACATTACTGTCGTTTATACAAACCAATCAATTCGCCCGTACCGATCACGTGGCCGTCCATAGCTTTTAACAGCATATGTTTGTCCACGCCACCGGGCAGGTCGAGGATGGTATCCAGAGCAAATAGCCTGAAGTGATAGTGGTGCGCACCTTGCGGCGGACAGGGACCGGTGTAGCCGTTTTGCTGTTTGGTGTTCAACCCTTGTTCGCCGGGCGCGCTGTTCTCTTCGATCGTGTTCGTGGGTGCAATGTTCCACAACAGCCAGTGATCAAACGTGCCATGGGGTGCGTCGGGGTCTTCGATGATGAGCGCCAGGGTTTGCGCCTTCTCGGGGATGTCGCTGAGTGTCAGCGGCGGATTGATTCCAGCACCATCACATGTGTATTTGGCGGGTATGTAACCGTTATGCGTGAAAGCGGCGCTCTGAATGTTGAGCGTGGCCGTGTTGATGTGAAATAAAGTGAAGGGGCTCATAGCTGTGGGGATTAACGTGAACAGAAATGATTTTTTAATGACCATCATCGCAACGCAATGACCGAATCTTTCAAATTCATTGTAGTAAACAACAAATCCGTGCCAGGAAGATAATGTCAACATGCTCGCCGCATGACAACGTTTGGCCGTTTTTCAAGTGGGTAAGAAATCCACACTTGCCCAAGGATGGCTACAGATGTCACTTCAAATATTTCACAGCCTTCTGAAAGTTCATAATATTGGATGTGATGCCTGCGCTCAATTGCGTGAGTTCTCCGTTCATGTAGTAAATATTGTAATAGTCCTGACCCCGGTAGAATCGCAGGAAGAAAGCGATCTCGTCAAACCATTTTGGATAATATTTATAGGTAATGTCAACGACAAGCCGCTTGGAAGCCTCAAGCGGACTGGCGCCAGTCATTTCTCCCATGATCCAGCCGCCCTTTATTTCGAGACTGGATTGTTGCAGCCACCGGTTCACGGCGTCATCTTTTCTTTTGCGCATGGGGCCGAGAAAGCCGGCCTTGGCATAGAGCCGGTAGAATCCGTAGCTGTTGTTCATTTCTTCGATCGACCACTTCGGTGGATGGATCTCTGCCCATACTTTTATCTCGCGAATGGAGAAATTTTTCTTCCCCAACTTTTCCAGGTGATAGGAGGACACTCCAAACTCCAAAAAGTTGGTGGCAAAGTTGCCGTCCTCCAGGTTTGGCGTGTGCGTGGAGTCGGAACTGTAGAACGCGCCGTCCTGACCGTTGGAATGATGGGCCACGGCCGCGTACCACAGGGCATTGGTGTAGAAGATCTTTTTTAGAAAACTGGTCTGCCAGAATTTGATGTCGTGGTAGTAGGTGATGTACACCTTGTAGCTCGGGTTTCGGATGGGCAGCGATTTTTTGTCGAGCATCCGAATTTGCACCTGGGGGTTTAGCACGAGCGCCCAGCTGCGTTTTTGGCCCGTAAAAAAATAACTGGGCGACAGCCGTGCTTCAAAGATGAGGGGTTCCAGGTTGCCGATGCCGCTGCCAAAGGTGACGTAGCTTTGCTCGCGGTTGGCATTCACCAACGTGAGAAACTTTTGATGTTCAACTGAATTTTCAAGGGTATCCCGCTCCTGGGCCAGTACATGGCCGCCACAAAGCAGGACAACAAAAAGGAATATGGATCTGACGGACATGGGGATTGACGGGAGTTTTCTTTTAACCCGGCATCGCCCGGTTTGTTATGAGTATTTTTTTGGCTGGATTCGGAATGGTCAGTGCACCGGCGCCCTTTTAGCACCCGTCTCCACCACTTCCTCTTTGTATTTCTCGCCCAATTTGGCCGGGCGGATAGGGTGGCCGGTAGCGTTGGCATACTCATAGGTGAAAGAGGCCCCGAAATACAAAATGAACGAACAATAGAAGATGAACAGCAAAATAGTGGCAATGGAGCTGGATGGTCCGAAGAGCTCACCCAATTTTCCTTCTACTAAAATTTTTGTGATCCCATAGCGCCCCAAAACGAAAAGCACGCCCGTGCACAGTCCTCCCGCCAGCGCCACCCGCCAACCCACGTGAGCCTCGGGCATGAACCGGTACACAAATGTGAGCCATGTAGAAATGACCAGTATTGACAGCAAAATGTTTAATACGGAAAACAAGATCCGCAGCACACCGCCGCTGAACACCTCCCGTATGGCCACAAGTCCGTAGTCTATCCCTACCGTGATCAAGAATAACACACCGATGAGCAGTATCAAACTGATTTCGATAAGCCTCTCTTTGACATGATACCGAAGCTTTTGATGGGGCTTCTTCCGGATGTTCCACAACTGCTTCCGGATGTTCCACAACTGATGGATCGATTGCCGGATGGCGCTGAGCCAGGTGGTGGCCACAAAATAGAAGAACACCGCTAATGCCACCGTTACCCATGTGCTGGTTTCCAACGATAAGAAATTTTCCACGATGCGCTCAATGCTATGGGTGGCCCTTTTCCCAAAGGCGGTGGTCAGCTTGGCGAACAATTTGGGAAGGATGATCTCTTCGTTGAAGAAAAGGCTTAGCAAATGACTAAGATTGATGAGGATGGGCGCAAGCGCAAACGTGGTAAAGAAAGCCGTAGCGGCCGACAGCAGCAACGGATTGGAGTTGCCAATAAGCCGAAATGACTTTTTAAGGATAGTAAAACGCTCGTGGGCCCGCTGTATCATAAGATCGTCGCGTCAGATGCCATCGACCGATGTCCGAGGCAATAGATGGTCATTTGTCGCGTGATAAAAACAACCGATGCAAAACTTTGTTCAGGAAAAAAATGAAAGTCGTGTCTATGCTCAAACCGACTGACACCGACTATTGGCTACTGAAGAATGTTGTGGCTCCTGGCTCCTGGCTTCTGGCTCCTGGATTCTGGCTCCTGGATTCTGGCTCCTGGCTTCTGGCTCCTGAGGTGATATGCCATCCTGATGGCACCTGTCTCACGCTGTATTTTTGCTCCATGCCCTCAGGGATTTTAAGGTGATTCGGAGGAATTTAATAGCTGTCCAATAGGAAAAGTGTGTACGCTTTTCTACATTAGTTTTAGTGAGCCCATCTTGTCTGGCACTTCATGAAAAGTGGTAGAGAGATGGGCTTTGTTTTGAAGTTTCCTCTGTTCGATTTTTCTATCAGAGAATTTTGTTGTGATCCACTAGTAAATCTTAACCCCGCCTGTTATGTCAACTTTTTCGATTACACACGATTTGCTGCAGCGTCTTTGTGCGGTAAATCAATTTGTGCTTCCCAGCACGTCCATGCTTCTCGTCGGGCTTCGTGGCGCAGTGACGCCCAATGCCAATGACCAGTCCTTCAAGTCCGAACAACTTCTCGAAACGGCTGAAATCAATTACTCGAATCCGCGATGCACCGTTTTGCAATGGGACATGGCCAACCGACGGCTGGCGGCATTTCCGGCCAGCACGGTGCCCAACCGGATCAACGTAAGCAAATCATTGGCGGGTGGCGAGCGCACGAATTGCCTGCTCACCGGCTATTATCCGGATTATCGAAAAGGCATACACAAGGCCGGCACATCCACCGGCCACGAGGCCTTCCGTCAGAATGCCGTCCATCCTTTCCGGCGCACTTCGGACGACTTGGATTTTGAGAATGACGACCGCATCGAATACGATAACCCCCACGACAACATTCACTGCGGCTGGTTCCAGAGCCTGGACTCCACCAACTACGCCAGCGCCGGATGCCAGGTGATCATGGGGTTTCCCAAATGCGACAAACCCGGCCGCGATAAAAATACCGGCCCCTGGCAAGTGTTTCACGACAACGCCTATGCGCTGCCGCAAGATTCGTTTCCCTATGTGCTCGTGAACGGTCGCGAAGCCGCCACCATTTCGACAGCGCAAAATGCAAAGCTGCGCTTTGGCTCGCGTGGTCCGCTCGTCGCGGTGCTGCAACAAGCCCTGAAGGCGAAAGGATTTTACGAGGGCATTATCGATAGCGATTTTGGGGAGCGGACGTTGAAAGCCCTGATAAGTTTTCAGCAACAAAAATTCGGTATCACCGAAGCCGACGGCATCACCGGACTGATCACGGCGCAAGAGCTCGGGATAGACTTGTCCGTGTGAAACCCTCTACAAAGAGACACCAATATCATAAGGATTAAACCTGAAATAAAACCCCAAACGTATGAAACCTCAAACCAAAAAAAGACATGTAAAGCAATTTGGCTGGATGCCCGATCTTCCCGATCAACGCGACCTGATGTATTCAGCACCCACGCGGCTGCTGCGCAAGTTGCCCTCATCAAAAGATATGCGCAATTCGTGTCCACCGGTGTATGACCAGGGAGCGCTGGGAAGTTGCACGGCCAATGCCATTGGCGCCGCCTATGAATTTGAGCTTCGCCGGAAGGCAAACAAGATGAGGGCTTTCACGCCGTCACGGCTTTTCATCTATTACAACGAACGCGTGATTGAGGGTACGGTGAACACCGACGCCGGCGCCATGATCCGTGACGGCATGAAAACGGTGAACAAGGACGGTGTGTGCCCCGAAAGAATGTGGCCCTATGACATCCGGAAATTTGTGAAGCTGCCTCCGGATCCTTGCTACATCGAAGCGCAGAAACACCAGGTGCTATCCTACCACCGCGTGCGCCGCGACCTCAAACAAATGAAAAGCTGTCTCGCCGACGGCTATCCGTTTGTGTTCGGCTTCACGGTATACCAATCGTTTGAAAGCGATGAGGTTGCCGAAACCGGTAAACTGAACATGCCCGATCCAACCGAAAAGGAAGTGGGTGGACACGCCGTGCTGGCCGTGGGCTACAACGATGCATCAAAACGGTTTTGGGTGCGCAACAGTTGGGGCAAGGGCTGGGGCAAGGCCGGCTACTACACCATGCCCTACGATTACCTGTTGAATGAAAATCTGTCCGATGACTTCTGGACGATTCGCATTGTAGAAGGCTAAAAAAATCAAGAACAAAAAAAGGTGTCCGGTTTTTTCCGGACACCTGTCATCTTAGATTTTGTGTTTGATCTGCGACACAACTTGTTGGAACTGCGGGTTCTCACGAATACCCGGGGTCCACGCCAAACCCATTTCTATAAGATCGAGCGTCTCGGTGATGGTGGCACCCGCTTTGTCTTTCTCGCGCGCCAAAATGAACGCCGTATCCGAGATGGCCAATGAGTTCTCCACATCGTGGCTCACAATGACCAGCGTGTTCCATTCGTGCAACGTGGCCACCCGACCCAACAAATCCATCACCTTGTCGATCATGAGCGCATCCAGCCCTGAGAAGGGTTCGTCCAGCAAGATAAAACGGTTGCCCGTGAGCACTTGTTGAATGATGCTGACCCGCTGACGCTGCCCGCCGGAAAGTTGCTGCGGATATTTTTTTAAATGTTCCGTCAGGTCAAACTTCACGGCATAGTCTTGAATGAGGGCGTCTTTCTCCTTACTCTCCAGTGTCACATGCTTCATGGCGAGGCGCAGGTTGTCGTGGATGGAGCGATGGTTGAACAGCAAGTAATTTTGAGGCACAATGCCCACCTGTCCGGCCTCTACGGGTTGTTGCTCGACGCCGATCATGATAGAGCCGGTGTCGGGCTGAATCAAGCCCGCAAGAATTCTGAACAACTGCGTCTTGCCCACACCGCTCCGCCCGATGAGCGACACCACCTGGCCCTGGTCCAGACCGGGCCGCACAATGTTGCGGATGGTGAAGTTGATGTCGCGGAGAATAGGCTTGTCGTAGTTTAAGCTCACCTCCTTCACATCGAGCAGCACTTCATTCTTTGAATAGTTCATGATCGTTTTTCGATTTTAGTATACGGAAAAAGCCAGTAGCGCATTTGCTTCAACAAGTAGTCAAAGAAAATACCCAACCCGAAAATGATGACCAGGATGGCAAACACCGTGCTCAGGTCGATATACTTGTTCGACTTGATGAGCATCGTGCCCAGGCCCCCCTCCGACATGCTGAGTCCTTCCACCATGGTGATCATCATCCAGGCGATGGCGAAGTTCTGACGCATCACTTCAAACACCTGGTCCAACCGGCCAACGATCACCACTTCCACCAACGTTTCCCAGTTGTTCATCCGCAGCGTCTTGCAGAGATCGTATTCCTGGGTGTTGATGCCGTCAATGATCGACAACAACGACGTCACAAAGAACGGGACGATCCCGAAGATGAGCAGGCTGAGCTTCAATTGGTGCCCATCCTGTGTTAGCAACGTGAACAGAAAGATCAACCCTGTCAAGGTCAGGTAGCGGCACTTCACGATGAAGCGCGTCACCGGCGCGAACACCGGGATCAGCGACAGGTAGCTCACCACCAGCGCCATGACAATTGAAATTCCCATGCCCGACAACGTGAGCGAAAGACTGCTGAACAGGTTGTCGGCAAAATAGGCCGAGGTAACGATCCGCCCGACGGCCACCATAATTTTGGAGGGCGTGGGGATCAGGCCATGTTGTCCAAAGATCTCCCAGGCCAGCAGGGCCGCCAGCGCTTCCACAACGACAAGCGTTATGGAAGTGCGGCCCTTGATCTGGGTCAATGGACGAAACACACTTTTGATTTTATCCATTGACATTTTTTTTATTCACCTAAAACAATTTGTACACGACGGTTCTTGGCACGGCCCGCAGCCGTAGCGTTATCGGCGATGGGACTGGAAGGACCAAAACCTTTCGCTTCGATACGCTGAGACGACAGACCTTTGCTCAACAAGTAGCTCTTCACCGAATTGGCGCGCTCTTCCGAGAGGTTCTGGTTCGACTGTGCGCCACCCACGTTGTCGGTATGGCCATACACACCCACCTTCAATCCTTCGGCGACCACCGAGCTTTGCAGGATCTCGTCCAGCAACTTATACGACTCGGGCTTGATCAGCGCGCTACCGATTTCGAACTGGATCTGGTACGACTTCGAAGAAACTTCGCTCGTGATCTCGTTCGAATACGACACTTGCAAGGCCTTACCTTCCATCAGCTCGCCGTGGTTAGCGATCACCGACACGAGGAACGATTTGTCTACCACCACGCTATACTGGGGGTACGTCGCCATATACTCCGGGTACATCTTCGACAAAATATCACCGAAGGTTGTGTACACGATCTTGTAGCGGTCGATACCATCTTTGCCGAGACCGAACATGTTGGCAGCATCCTGCAAGTTGAAGGCCATCGAACCACCGAGCGTTACAGGCACACCTTGCATGTCGTTTTCGGTTACACCGTTGTAATACTTCAACCAGTAGTCGCCACTTTGCTCGTTATACACTTTCGCGGATACGCTGGCGGCGAACGCTTTGGCCTCTTTGAACGATCTCACCTGGTCGCCCGCCTGGCTAAGGGCCATGATGAGGTTCTCGATGTCGGTGCGGTGATCATACGCAAACTTCTTGATGGTGATCGTGATGTTTGGCATTTGCGATGCATACTGTTTTGTGTTGGCAATCGTCACCAGACCACCTTTCTTTTGCGCGATGTTCACGTCGCAAGGCGTCCACGTGGCTACGGCATCTACACCGACAGTGACTTCTTCACTGAGCTTCTTACCATTCTCAACGATCTTGCGCTTCTCTTTGTAGCCGGAGATATATTTGTTACCAGCGTCCAGGAAGTCGGCGGCAGCGATCAGGTTGATGGCGTTCTTGTCGAACGTTGTCTCGTCGGGGTTCACCCGCAGGTTGTTGTCACCGGCCCATTTCAACAAGATGTTCATGTCGCCGTCGCGCAGCACACAGGCTACTGTTTTACCCAAAGCCGAAGAAGGATTCTTCTTCCAATCGGCAGGACCCATCAACTGGTCTTCACCGTATGATTTACCCATGGCATAAAAAGCGATGGGCTGATACTCGGGACCCAGCGGCTCCAGTTCCTTCGACAACGAGGCGAAGAAGGCCGGCATACCGTCGCCCATGAAGGACGCGAACACACCGCGCGTGGAGTTGGGATGGTCTTTATAGTCCTGCGCGAACTTCACGATGTCGGTCAGCGACTTGAAACAGTCGTCCTGACGCGAGATATCGACTTGAAGTTTCGCCTTGTCCAGCAAGGAACCTTGCGTGGTCACCGCGCCACCGTTGGCATACATGAGCGGGAACTGCGAGTTCCACGCCATGATCTTCCACACGATCTTGGTACCACCGTTCACGGACTCCTTCTGTGCGGGCAAGGGCAACATCATGGCCTGGCCGGCCAGAGAGGCTTCGGGCGCGTCGGGCAAGGCCACGCGGCCGATTTCTTGTGATTGCTTGGCTTCGCGTGGACGCTTATCCCACCACCCTACTTTGGCGGCGAATATGGTGGCTAGCACGACGAGGATCATGACTACTTTTCCGGATGTTTTAACTTTGATTGCCATACTATTTTTTGTTTTGGTTTAAGAAAAATTGTTTTGCGTTGTTTTATTTTAAAAGGTCACCATAGTCGCTACCACTCGTGCCCGTCGACTGTCGCGACGACACGGTCAGTTTGAACTCGCTGTCGGGATGGTCCAGCATCTTCAAGCCCTCCTTCTCGTAGGTAGCGTTATCGAGGTCAATCGACTTCATGAAGTCCGACGAGTAGCTGATGGCCTTCTTCATGTTGGCCAGTTTGCCGGCAATGTCTTCCTTCAAAAATTCCATCGATTGCTCCACCATCATTTTCTTCTCCGGATCACCTTTGAAGATCTTCAGCGCCGATGTCAGCGCGCGATTGCCGGAGGTCACCGATTTGTAGAGATCCTTCTTCACCTCCAGCTCATTCTTCGCATCCTCGATGAGATAGGCGCTGTTCTTATGCACCTTGGTGAGGTAGTCGCCGATGCGCGACAGGTTTTCGAAGATGGGCGAGAGTTGTTGGACATACTCTTTTAAGCGGCCGATCTGTCGCGTGGCGTTGCCGAGTTCGGGCATCATGCCCCGCTCTTTAGCCACCTGCGCCTTGGTCATCAGCTTGCTGATCTCACCTTCCTTTTCACGCATCTTGGCATGGATCTTCTCCTTCTGCGCGTCCACATCGGTGGCTTGCTTGTAGAGCTTCTCGCGCTCCTCCTGCATGTCGCTGATGTAGTCTTCCGCGATGATGAACGGGTCGAGCTCGATCACCACGCCCACCAGTTTCTTCATGAGGATCTCATAGAGATAGAAGAGGCTCATGCGAAGCTTGCGGTGTGTTATGCAGTAGAGAAATACACCGAGACAGGCCAGCGCCACACCGAAGTTGAAAGTGTTCCACACCACGGCGGTGAGCACCGGCAGCACGTAGTATCCAATGGCGGTAAGAACACCCAGGCCGGCCAGCGTGCCGAATTTTCCACCGGGTCGCTTCCAGTACGATTTCAATTGTTGTGCATCAGCAGGAAAAATTTGTGTTTCCATAGTTTATAGGTTTGTTTGAATTTTGGTTATGTCGTCCGCAATCTTGCCGAACATGGCTTCGCAGGCCGTTAAATAGCCTTGCTTGTTCCGGTTCAGTTTGCCTTCCTCTTCGGCAATGGTTTGCTTTAGTTTTTCCATCGCCTGTTGAGCGTCCGCGATCTCTTTGGTCAGCTTTTGGATGGTCTCGGCATGGCGGGCAATGTTTTCCTCCAGGCCTTGCACATCTTTTATTTTCTGACCGATCTCCTTATCGCGTTTCTCCGACGCCGTCTTTTCAAACTGCGCCTGGTCGTGACGGATGATCTCCTGGTACGTCTTCGCCGTCTCGACAAGTTTTTCTTTTGTCAAGCCTTGAATGGCCAGGGCCGCGAACGTGGCAGAGATCCGCGCCTTCTCATCGCGGATGTGTGCTTCGAGCGTTTCCATCATCTTCATGAATTCGTAGTAGTCCGGTCCCGGCAAATTTTGCTGGTCGAACAACTTCTCGAAGTGCTTCCCGAACTTGTCGAGTTCTTCCGCGTTCAGCACCGTCCGTGCGGTGGCGCGTGGGGGTGGCGTTGGCGAAGAGTCATTGCGCGGCGCGCGTTGATCATCAGGACCTTCATCGAATTCCACGAAGAGGCCCATAGCTTTCTTTAAAAGATTAGCCATATTTGTTTGGTTAAGTGAAAAGAGAATCGAAAACGTCTTTGAACAACTCTAATTCGAAAAGATAGGGGCGTGCACTGCAACGCCATTGCAGTGTGGGAGGCCACCGGGAATTCTAAATTAGAGGAGGATGGTTTACGCCACAGTCGGAAAGTGCTGCAGCAGGTTTTTGAAGATGCCCGATGCAGGCTTAAGACTTGGCAGGGGGTGCGCTTGTCATTGTTTTAGTTTTTAATTTTTCTTTTTGATCACGAGGAACCGTTGCCACGTCATGGCTGGGTACCTTGGATCGGTGTATTAGATAGTGGGTGAATGTGTGCCGCGGTCAGGAGAGCTGCAGCAGGAGAGAGATGCCTGGTGCAGGCTTTAAGACTTAGCAGGAGGAGCGCTTGTCATTTTACATTGTGTTGTTTTGTGAGAGAATTAACGAGGCGCATTTGGGAATGTTGGGATGTTTCAATCAAATATATATTTAGTTCACTTCTTGTAAGATATTGGTGAAATACATATATAATTTTATCGCAAACATCGCACGCAACGCAAACGGTACAGGCCGATGCGCTGGGCCTTTTTCATAATTGTATCTACAGGTATTGAAATTTCTTCGCAATGGCGTTTCTTGCATCCACGTTGCGTTGTTGCGGTATTGCGGTAGTGATGCACACGCAACGCTATTGCAAAAGCGCAAACGAAAACTGCGCACCGCATGCATGTAAGAACTATCTTTGATAACACGAGTAAGGACCCTTTTTTAACGACGCCATGGACAAGAAACGCAACTGGGAAGAAGTAATCGATAGAATAGACTTCAGCGAGGCCAAGCTACGCAACAACGAATATGAAAATTGCCAATTCAAGCAATGTACTTTCATAAACGCCGATCTTTCAAATATAAAATTCTCCGGCTGCGAGTTCCTGGACTGCAACCTTAGCACGGCCAAGCTTCATCAAACCTCATTGCAAGACGTCCGCTTTAAACAATGCAAGCTGCTTGGGCTGCATTTTGATAACTGCAATGCCTTCCTTTTCTCGGTTGATTTTGAAGATTGTATTCTTAATCTGTCTACTTTCTATAAGCTGTCGCTCAAAAAGAAGATCATTAAGAACTGCAGTCTACAAGAAGTGGATTTTGTTAATGCCGATCTGAGTGGCACTACGTTTGAAAATTGTGACCTGACCGGCGCGACGTTTGAAAATACAATTCTGGAGAAAACTGACTTTCGGACGGCCCGCAATTTTTCTATAAATCCAGAAACCAACAAGATCAAGAAGGCAAAGTTCAGCCTGGAAGGTGTTGTTGGGCTGTTGAATAAATATGATATTGAGATAGAATATTGAGGGCAGGCGAATTTTAGTCGTCAATTTAAGATAGCCCCGTCTATTTCAGCGATCATCTTCTCAATAAACTCCCGCTCCTTCGCAAAACTGGTTTGTTCATAGGCCTTCATCAAGTATTGCCTTCCCAAGTCGCCATCGCCTTCCAGGTGATGAAGCTTTCCCAGCGCGGAATTCAATAAGTAGTATTGATTTAGAATTGGGTGACGCTCCAGCCCGTGCAGGATTTGAAACGCTTGAGGTCGTTGCCCGGAATAAAAAAGAGCGATGGCATAGTTCAGCTCTACAAAAGGATTGGGATGCGCTTTGAGCAACCGCGCATACAGTTGTGTGATCGTGGCCCAGTCGGTGTCGGTAAATGAATGGGCAGCGCAATGCAGGAATGCGATAGAGGCCTCCAGGTGATAGGAAGTGACCTCTTCGCCTCTTGAAGCGTGAAGAAAGTCATTACCCAGTTGGATCAGGGCTTTATCCCAAAGCGAGCGATCCTGTTTTTCAAGATTCAACAATTCCCCCGAAAGACCGAAGCGTGATTTGAAACGGGCACTATTAAATAGCATGAGGGCATGGAGTGCCGCGGTGTCTTTGTTGCCCAGGTGAGCATCCATGAGGGCTTTGTTCAGCAACAAGGCCTCTTCACATAGTTCTTCACGGATAATTTCCGTGCCGCGGAACGACTTGTACCCTTCATTAAAAATGAGATAGATGATCTTGTGCACCGTAGGCAACCGACGTCGCAAAGCTGCGGGCGGGGGCTCCTCCAAAAGGATCTTTTCGTCCCTGATCTTTTGCCGTGCCCGGAGCAACAACTTATCTACCCCGTCCACGGTCATGCCCAACACGCCGGCGATGACGTCTACTTTCAGGTTGACAACATATTTTAGCGTGATCACCACCTGCACTTTGGGCGACAGGTCGGGGTGCGCGCAGGCAAAGAGTAGTTTCAGCTGTTGATCGTCCAGTGCCGATTCGGTGAAACGCATCTCTACAGACTCCTGGAATGTGTTTTCGTCGAGCCCTTCGATGCGTTTTTCTTTTTTGATCTTGTTCAGCGCTTTGTTGCGACACACTTTATAGATCCAGCCCGCGGGGTTGAGCGGTATGCCGTTGGTCTTCCAATCGGTGAGCGCCGCGGAAAATGAATCCTGGACAAGGTCTTCTGCGGTTTCGGGATCGATGTCGCGCGAAGCATAGAGCAAGATACTGACCATTTTTCCAAAATGATCTTTGTAAAGTTTATCTACCGCTTGCGCTATGCTGCCCATCGTTTGTTGTTTGTTATGGATCGCGTTTGCCGATGCTAAGAAAGTGTATCGAGCATGCTCACGGGCCTCACCTCAATGACGGCCACGCCCTTTATCACCAGGGGGCACATCTGCGCGATGGAGACGGCCTGATCGATGTTCTCGGCCATGATCATGTCGTAACCGGCAATGCCTTCCTTCGCTTCAATGAAGGGCCCATCCGACAGCACCTCATTCTTGCTCACGTAGCGGCCCCGGACCGCCAGAGGTTCTCCGGTGATATAGTTGCCCGACTCGGCGATGGACTTGATCCACTCCATTTGCTCGGGCATATTGGAGAAGCGCTCCTCGTCGGTCAGTGCACCGATACGTTTCAGGTCTTCGCGAATGATCAACATGAATTTTTCCATAGTGATAAATTTGGGTTATGTAAGTTATAAAGTAATTCAAAATCCATAAACACGCCGGCTTGCGATAAAGTCGCTTTGTGCCCTAAAGACAACGGGGACCGCAAAATCCGGACACTTTATTTAAATAAATGAAATGCCTTCATGAATGGCAAAACAGGGTTCTTTTATTGATCGGAGTGGGTTTGTACCACGTCCGGGCAGTGATTTTCTGACGCTTCTCTTAACTATCTTTAACAAAATGCTAACAAATCGAAAGGCAAGCCGTATATTAGTTTAACAAAATACAGACAAATGGGAAAAGAATACCTGGGCG
Organism: Chryseolinea sp.; assembly: GCA_036525235.1. Lineage (GTDB taxonomy): Bacteria > Bacteroidota > Bacteroidia > Cytophagales > Cyclobacteriaceae > Chryseolinea. The sequence goes on from DATDAV010000258.1 coordinate 39,491, forward strand.
AATTTGAAGAGTTGGTGCTGACCATGGTGGGCATCCTGCAGGAGGAAGCTTACGGTAACGCGATTGTCGGTGAGATCAAGGAACGCGCCGGCCGCGACGTGCTGTTGAGTGCCGTTCACGTCACGCTCTATCGCCTGGAGGATAAAGGTCTTATCAAATCGAAGATGGGCGGCGCCACCAACGCTCGTGGGGGAAGACGCAAACGCATCTTCACCATCACCAATGCCGGGCTGGCCATGTTGCGCGCCATAAAAGAGATGCGCACCGATCTTTGGAAACTTATCCCTCAACTAAAAATCGCCGGGCGGTAAACTATGGCTCAACAAAAAGACCCACCGCGCCTGGCCCTTCGCTTTTTGAAGTGGTTCTGTCCTTCGCACTTGTACGAAGGCATCGAAGGCGATTTGCTGGAGGCATTCGACGCCGATGTTGAGAGGGTGGGCGTGCGCAAGGGGCGACGCCGATTTGCATACCAGGTGATCCGGTTTTTCAGACCGGGTATTATTTTCAGAAACACTTTCGCTTCACCTTTTATCCAACGCGCAATGCTTAAGAACTATATTATCGTGGCCTGGCGGAACACCGTGCGCAATCGCACGTATGCCGGCCTGAACATCGCCGGTCTCGCCCTGGGGCTTGCTACCTTTTTGATGACGTATTGGGTGGTCCGCTTCGAAAACAGCTTCGACCGGTATCATCCCGGCGCCGATCGAATGTATCAGATCATGAGCTATGACAAATTCAATGAGCCCACGTCGCATGTGCCTGGCGCCGTGATAAAGTTTTTGAGGGAAAACAGCGGGGTGGAGAGTACGTCGGCGACGTTGTTTTTGAATCCGAATGTGATCAAGGTGAGGAACGAGAACCTGCAGCAGGAGCATAGCTTCTATGTTACCCCGGAGTTCATGAAAACCCTGGACGTGAAATGGATCGTTGGATCACCGGACAAATCCTTGTCACAGCCCTATCAATTGGTCTTGGATGAGCCCACGGCGCACCGGCTGTTTCCCGAGGGTGCCATGGGAAAAACGGTGCGTTTTGACAATACATACGATCTTACAGTGACGGGCATCATTCAGAAGGTGCCCGTCAATTCCGAGTTTCAATTTGAATTTATC
>DATDAV010000259.1:0-7947 GCA_036525235.1 Chryseolinea sp.
GATTTTATCGCTTCTGAATCAAATATTGTTTTCCCAGGCTTCCTTGTCGTCTGCCTTCGCGAACTCCTAGAGTGCCTTGGGCACAACATTGCGGGACAGGCCGGTATCGGCGGGGACGATCGACACCATCGCCTCAATCACCTCCTTTGGATCACGCCGAAGATCCTCATTCCCAAAGAATTCAAAATATTTCTGGATGTCCGCTCGCTTGATGAAGTTCCTGCTGTCATCCTGCCAGTGAAAGGCGGACTCGGTCATCGTCTCGTTGAAACCGGTCAAGCTCCGTCACCGGGGCACCAAGTCACGGTTGAAGGGCGTGTCGTAACTTCCATCACGGGCTACACCCTCTGCGATGTTGTGGAGGGATTGGAGGCTGATCTGTTGGTCGTCAAAGCTGAACCGGATGGCGCGCTTTCAAAAATATGGATTGGTTGTATCAGGTGGTTCCAGCGCGATTACTGCTGGTTCGCGAAGGGGTGAACCGGTTCCATCCGCAAAATGCGCGTCCGTATCGCCTTAAGGAAGGGATTAATCGAGCGAAACCGCCCGCTCTTCATGCGCTGAGCGCGGACTTGTCGTAAAGCCTTGGACTAAAACCGGTTTATTACGGTCGCGAAAACGACACCTGTAAGGATCGTCAATAATTGGCCTCTCTTGCGTTGATTATGGTACCGATGCATATGTCCGACACTCGTTCTGAAGCAACTGAAGACGAAATCGCGGTGTGCGCCTATTTCATCTGGGAACAGGAAGGCAAACCGCTAGGACGGGCGCTTGACCATTGGTTGCAAGCGGAACTCCAGCTCGCGGCGTCCCTCTGGCACGAGTCCCTCTGGTATCAGGAGGGGCGAACAACGGTCGCTCCGCATGCTCGAGAAAGCTGAGGAAGAGCTGCAGATCGGCTCATGTCAATGCAGGTCGCTGAGCGCAAGTTTTTGTTCCATTGCTACTGAGAGCCCGAGCGCATCGAATCGGCGCAGACCAAGTCGTTTCGCCCACACTCCCGCTGCGATGCTGCGATGACATGATAAAAGGATAAAAGCCCTCCAACAACGTAAAGAGCCGCCATTACCCTCTTGCGGCGCTCCTTGCGCGATAAGAATGGTATTGTTGATGGGAATTTAAGCCAGTTGGCGTCCGTGAGGATTCTACCTGGCGCCAACACGATTCTTTTTCAGGAGGCGTTTGGCAGTGACTGTCGGTACGCCGAGGGGGACTCACCGACCAATTGCTTGAATGTCCGATTGAAGTTCGTGATCGATGTGAAGCCGGTGTCGAAAGCGACTTCGCTTACCCGTACGTTTGGGTTAAGAAGCAGGCTCTTTGCCTTTTCGACGCGGACTCGCGAAAGATAGTCGGTAAAGTTCAGTCCGGTCGCCCTCCTGAACATCTTGCAGAAATAGTAACCACTCATATTGGCCGCCTGGGCGACCCTCCCAAGCGACAACTCTTCGGCCTGATGCTCAGTGATGAATTGCCGTGCGCAAGTGATGGCGGGATATTCCCCGTTTCCCTGCTGGATCAGCAACTGGTTTGCCACGAGCGAAAGATGCTGCGCGAAGATTTCGAGCAGGCTTACCATGCATTTATACTTTTTTTTCGACATGGTGGGGGTTTGGAAATAAGCGACCTTCAGGTTTTTCAAGTCGGCCTCCCGATCAGCGAGTTGGCGGGCTGCTTGCGCAAAACCGCATTCAGTCGGCCCGTTGAACAGGACTCCACCGGTTTTGAGAAAACCGATGAGATTCTCGCCGAGGCGGAGCGGCACGCTCGTTTCGACAAGTCCCGCAAAGCACATCACCGTGTGCGATTCGCACACCTTTGGGTCATCGCAGATCTGCTGCTGTGGTCTCAGACAGGCGGCACATGCCATTTTAGATTGAGCGACTATCGCGCAGAATGGGTTTTTCCGCTTTCGACCGTTCTCGACGGGACTCAAGTTCAGAGGCAATCCGGTCGTGTCCCCGAAAGCTCGCTCGTAACTCTTGTAGATATGCGAGTCCGCAAGCGTCTGGATCAGACGGTTCTGGGAATTGCTGTTCACGTGTCCTATTCGGTGTCAAAAAACCGAGGCGACGTATTTCCGCCGCATAGCGCGTAAATTCGCTGGCTTCATGACGCCACATCTTACACAAATCGATACGTCATGCCATGGGGTGAACACCCCATTCCAAGCACTCGCAGGCAGGCCATGCGTCCTTAGCAGTCGCTGTAGGAAAATGATAAGGCGCAAAGCCAGAAGCGCATTTTCACCTCTTGCCTTGGTTGGAGTTTTATAAAGTCAGGAAACTTCCTTTAGCACACTCCAGAGTCCCTTTAGACCTTTCACACGATGCACATCGCCCGATGAACATTTTGTGCAGCTCAAAAGTCAGCGGGGCCGCCCGCATAAACTATTCTAATAAAAAACTGGCTTAAGCGTCCGAATAGTCTCTATTAGACCTCGTTGCGGCCCTAACCAAAAGGGGCACGCTTCTGGAACCTATTAACAGGGAAGGGATTCAGGTATGGGGAGGGGACGCATTTACGGCATTAACGAAATCGATCAGGGGCGGCAATCGGGCTGCGTCAGGTTCGAACAATCAATTGGAAGACGCTCACTGAGGGATCGGGTCGCGTACCTTCTCTGAGCGATTTGCATCGCTGCAGCCGTTTTTCTCGGAGCGGAGTGGGGCACCTTCCCGATCTTTGCTGATACGCCTCTGCCATTCGCGTATGACTTCGGCTCGGAGACCGGAAGCGTTTTTCGGATCTGATCCTTAGGTCTTTCGTGCGGCGTTTGAGACGGGGCAATTCTTTCAAGAGTCCTCGCCTGAGCGTCTCGCGGACTTTCAGAGGTGTCGTCATCTGAAATAGTCATTCTCTATTTGAATTCAAAAACCACATGCTATTATATCGTGGCGCTTTCGTTCTGCTGACCGACGATAGCAAATGTCGACTCGCGCGGATCGAGAACATTTCCATTCTCGAGGCGTTCCAGAATGCCACGTTCGTCCATTTCGCCGAAGACAAGCTCTTCATTCGCCGCTCTCTCGTGGAATGTGAGCGCCGGCTGGACAACTCAATCTTCGTTCGCGCCAGCCGTGATTGTATCGTCAATCTCAGCCAGGTGAAGCAACCACGTCTCCTCAAAGATGGAGGCCTCATTTTCATCTTAAAGGATGGGAGGGAGGTCGTCTTTTCTCGCAGGCAAAGCGTTCTCTTTCGGACATTACGAGGTCTTTAGCCGCAGTTTCGCGTGCAACGTGAAGAGTGGCAGGGTTCAGGAGCTTACGACGGTGTTTTTCCATGGGGGACTCCAGCCTTGCCCTTTTCCCAGCTCTTACACGACTTCCCTTTTGCCGAACTTGACGCACAACTCGTGCAGTGACATATATGGAATATCCAATCGGCACTGGAGGGTAGTTTATGACCGCGCTAGTACCCAAGAGTAAGTTAGAAAAGGGATTTGCTCTATTGCGAAACCGAATTCGTTGGCTGTTTCAACCACCCATAATTCGTGGTTCGGTGCCCAAAATGCAGCCCGGCGTTATGCGGATGGATCATGAAGAAGAGGAAGCTGCGGCACAAGCTGCCCGTGAAGTTATTCGTTCCAAACGGTTGTTCCGTTATTACGGCGCCTCGAATAACCCGTTCCAACGTTCACAGGTCGATGAATTCGAGAAGGGTTTTCGTGAAATCACGGGTGTAAAACACGCCCTGGCTGTGAATTCCGGTACTAGTGCGCTGGTGGCCGGATTGCGGGCGATTGGGGTCGGTCCGGGCGACGAGGTCATCGTGCCTGCTTACACCTGGTTCTCTACCGCGAGTTGTGTACTCGACGTCGGCGCCGTACCGATAATTGTCGAGGTGGACGAGTCACTCACGTTGGATCCAGAGGCGATGAAGAAGGCCATATCTCAATACACGAAAGCGGTCATTCCCGTGCATGTACGTGGTGCACCGGCCAATATGGATGCCATAATGGAAATAGCCAGGGAACATAAACTGAATGTTATGGAAGACTGCGCCCAGGCCAATGGCGGTACCTACAAGGGCAAACATCTTGGCAGTATCGGTCATCTGGGGGCTTTCAGCTTCCACCCCACCAAGATTATCTCCAGTTGCGAAGGTGGCATGGTGACGACTGACGATGAAAAAATCTACCGTCGTGCTGCTATGTACCACGACAGCGGGGTCGTTCCGCATATGGGCGTCGGTCTGGACGAATGGCTGTACGGGGTCAACCTGCGCATGTCCGAAATCGATGCTGCAGTAGGCCTTGTCCAGTTGCGTCGACTGAAGGGGCTGGTGAGTGACATGCGGGCCAAGAAGGCCCGTATCAAGGAAGCGGTCGTGGGACCACTGCAGGACAAGGGAATGGTTTTTCGACGGATCAATGATCCCGGTGATACCTCTTTAGCACTGGTCTTTTTTCTGCCCACCCGGGATAAGGTGAAGACCGTTGTTGCGTCACTCGTACGCGAGCAGGTGCCTGCGTCTCCGATGTACCAGAACAAGGAATACCTGCCATATGATCATATTGATCTACATTCGTACAACACCTGGACACCGATTCTAAAAAAGCGTACCTGGTCTGCTGACGGTGGCCCATGGCGCTGGCATCCGAGAGAGGTTGAGTATTCAGAAGATATGTGTCCCCGCACACTGGACTTGCTCAGTCGTGCCGTGCATATCCATATCAGCCCAGACCTCACTAATGAGCAGGTAGAACAAATGGGTACGGCGATTATCAAGGTTATCCATGAAACATTCTGAGAACATCACTGAATTGGGGATGGTTGTGCATGGATCGGGGATAAGGGGCACTTTCTGGTATGGAGCAGTATGACGCCATCGTTGTCGGCTCCGGAGCGGCGGGTGGCTGGGCCGCAAAGGAACTGACCGAGGGCGGCTTACGCGTACTCCTACTTGAAGCCGGACCTCCGATTGATCCGGCAAGTGATTACCCGTTGCCCGCGTCGTCAGGCAAACGTGTCTGGTGCCGCGTACGGGGCTTGCTCATCGGCCAGAACGTGCAGATGCGTTCGTATGGCTACAATGCCAAAAGCAGCCGGTTCTTTGTCAATGATCGACAGAACCCTTATATCACACCAGCTAACCATGCCTTCAATTGGTTTCGCGGCAAACAGGTTGGCGGAAGAATGCATGTATGGGGGCGCTACGCTCTGCGTTTTTCCGAAGCCGATTTCAAGTGTGCTTCCATTGATGGTTACGGCGTCGATTGGCCTCTGGGGTACCGGGACCTTGAACCGTATTATGACAAGGTCGAGAGTTTCCACGGCCTTCTCGGTAACATGGACGGTCTCGAAGGTCTACCCGATGGGAAATTCGTCAAACCATACTTACTGAACCCGAGCGAACTGCGCTTCAAGGAGGCGGTGGAAACAGCCTACCCTGATCGTCGTGTCATTAGCGCACGAATATTACAGCACAGTACAACGCGGGTGCCGTTACCAATTCTGGCCGCCCAGCAAACCGGATATCTGACGCTGCGAGCCAATGCCATTGTTGAGCGTGTCAATACGGACCCTATAAGCGGCAAAGGCACGGGTGTGTCTATTATCGACCGTATCACTGGAGCGCGTAGCGAATATCACTCGCGTGTAGTCATGATGTGTGCAAGTACCATTGAAACGCTGCGGATACTGCTGAATTCGGCGAGCGAACGCCATCCGAATGGCCTTGGTAACTCCTCGGGATTGCTGGGTCGAAACTTTCTGGATCACGTTATTGCCATCCTCCATGGACCCTTTGAGAAGGTCGAGGAAAGCAGCTGCGGCGACAGTGGTGATCCCGATCCTTACGACTACGGCCGTAACCATGGATTCAATGTTCCACGTTACCAGAACATGAAAGGACAAACTGAAGGTTTTCTCCGTGGCTATGCTGTACAGGGTGCCATCGGCAGAGACAAGCCACACTGGCACATGATGTCCCTGGGCGAGTTGCTGCCACGTATCGAGAATTACGTAAGCATCGATAGCAAACGGCGCGACAGATGGGGTGTACCGATACCATTGATCAATCTTACCTTCGGTAACAACGAACTATCCATGATCAAACACGCGTGCAGGAGTATGCAAAACATGGCTGATGCAGGTCATCTGCTCCGCGATTCGGTGCCCAAGGGCCGGTTTGTGGAAAAGGTAGCCTTCGCTTTATGGAACAAGAAGCTGATGCTTCCGGATGGCGCTTATGTCCCGGGTACGTCCGCCCATGAGGCGGGCGGTGCGCGCATGGGATCAGATCCAGCGAACTCCGTAGTCAACCTATACAATCAATGCTGGGATGCGAATAACGTGTACGTCACTGACGGCGCCTGCTTTCCGAGTATTGGCAGTCAAAACATAACCCTTACGATCATGGCACTTACTGCCCGTGCGTGCGAACATATCGTCAAGAGTCAATAGCAGCTGTTTCGCGTTTTTCAACTCGAAAGTTTGTCGGCGGGCGAGATCGGGCTGACCCAGCACACCACGCCGTCTCACAGAGGTTCTTGCTGAATTTTCGATAGCCTGAAGGCGAGACTTGCCGCCATGGATAACCTTGCTTGCAGACTACGACTGCTTCGCCGAGCGTCACTAAACTGTCACTTCCCTCCCTTGCTCTCTTCCAGAAACCATCTCTCCCGCGCGCGGGAAAACCGGCGTTCTTCACCCAAAGTGCAAGCACTCCAAAGCGCGTGCCCGGTTGCCATCAGTTGCGTCGTCCCCTCCAGCATCCGCGAGCAGCCTCTAGCTCAGACTTGGCGGTATCGCCTTGGATTATTCAGAAGCTGTCTCCTCGCGGCTGGGCACAACCGGCAGGACTCGCTGGTTGCGCGTCCGCAGGGTATCCGCTCATTCCCTCCAGAGGAGTCCTTCCCCACGGAGCTGTGGAGAAAGCGACGCCAAGAATACCTGGTTCTGCGTATTCGTCGACACGTTGTACCCCAGCGCCGAGCACCTTCGCTCCGCCTACAAAACTTTATGTAGACAAAACGGAACCCACTTGATGAAAGGAAGAATCATATTTGCTTCGTTGTTGATGGTAATGCTCACTCCGAGTTGTGAGCGACACAACACGGAATCTAAGGTGACTTCCAACCACGGTTTATCCATTCAGCTGCTTTCACGCTCCGCTACATTTGATATAGCTGAGGTGCCGCAAGGTGCTGTCCACTTTACGGCTTTAATCAAGAATGCAGGGGCAACGACAATGACAATTGCTCACCCAATGCTTTGCGTTCCTGCCGATTACCACCAAGAGGAAATAGAATCCCATGGGAAGTCAGAGATCCTATTGGAAATAACGACACCTAACGGTGCCGAGATCATTTTACGTGATCGCTCGGTGTTCTTTGAGCCTTGCGCGAGCGCGGCGGACGATTTGCCTTTTATAACAATCCCACCGAATGGGACTGGAGCATTTGATGTAGGATGGTTCTTCCGGAATGCAAGAGGGAAATGGGAACACGATGTTGAAGCTGCTAATGTGTTTCTGGTAAAAGGGAGGTATAAGATTAGAATACTAATTCATAACGTATTTCCTAAGGCGATGTTCTATGACGATAACGCGAGATCGGGCGGCGTGCCGAAGACCGTGGGCATCGGTGTCGTCCTTTGGGAGCGCGTATTGACGGATGTTTGGATCGGAGAAATGGAATCCCCGGAGATTACAATTGAAGTCAAATAGGCGCATGACAAACAGGATGCTGCACTCAAAGGCGGGCTGGCTAAAAACCCAGACAAAATCTCCTTGCTGGAGAACTACGAAGCGGTCGATGCCCCAAAAGCTTCTGCCATCTATAGATATCCGGTGCAGAAGCTATGCCCCGTCAGTTGCGGCATCAAAGCCTCAGACGAGACTCAGGAATCGGCCATTCGCTATCTTGAGTGGGTAAGACGGGAGGGCTTCAATGGGACACCTCAAGCCCCTGGGACACGCTTGCCCGGCTCGGTGTCC
>DATDAV010000260.1:0-1679 GCA_036525235.1 Chryseolinea sp.
TTCTAAATTATTTAGGTGAGAAAAATGATTCGCGACCATCTTGTTCCCGCGGTTAAAGAGGTATTCCCGAATCTTGCGTTTAAGATTTCACCTACTTCAAATCCTATTATTTCGCTTTCTTCCAGTTTGGCCGAAATCGGCGATCTCCAAATATATGACGATGGAGACCAGGCGAGCGTTATCATTACTGGGATTACGCACGCAGATTTCGGTGTCTATGACGAAAATCTCAACACAGAAGAGAAGGAACAAATTATTACGGAAGACGTGATCAGTTTTCTCGTGACACTATTTTCCGATCGCGTTGTTCTCTACAGAACTTCCTCAAAAGGCATGGGCGGCTGGACCGTTATTGAACAGGGAGCCAAGGACATTGAATTCGTAGCTGGGCGAGAGTATTTTGTTTGGTCTGGTCCCATAACACCGCCTAAAGCCTAAGGGGACTCTAACTATCGGATGTGACGATATCACCCTGGTGCGCTATTCACCACGTGCGCGGTCTATGCTATGTTCAATTGAGTGTCGCGGACTTCAATCCATTGTATTCTACCACGGTATGTTCCGTTGGCTTGGCATCCATTTGTTGGAATTCGACGGCGACCACCGCCCAGAGATGCTTAAACAGTAAATCACACGAACCGACACCCGCTGTCACCGGTCACCGATTTATCCGTAGCTGTTGAGCGCGGCCATCGCACGCTCGCCGATTTCTTCATGCCGATTTTCCTTGGGCACCGGCTCGTGCTTGTCGAACTCGTGAGGTTCGTTCAAGGCAGTCAACCAATCGGCGCAGGTTTTGTTTTCTACGTCGCCCATGCACGCGACAGGGCAAGGCCGGAATCTGACGGCGAATGCGCAAGCCTGGCGACTGCACGGACAGAAGGCTTAGCCGCAAAAGTACAATGATCGAGTTTAAGGCTACTCCGAATGTATTTGATGTTCGACCTCTCTTTGCCAGGCGGTTATGCACTACAACCTTTGCAGGATTCACCAGAGCTTACGCGTCACGCACCTATAGAATCCGGGGTTACGGATCATGTGTCGAGCCCGGAGGAAGTGGTTGCGATTCTGGTAGATAGCCGATGACTTTTTGACTCGTCGTTAAAAAGCCATCATCTTTATGGCAAGCATGGCAAATGGTCGTCAAACGTCCCAAATTGAGTCTCGCCGAACAGTTCTACCTGCCCGCGATTGTCGCTGGCCTGGCGATCACTTTGAAGCATCTCAGGAAGCTCGTCTCGGGCAAGACCAAGGTGACAATGCAGTATCCCGAACAGCGCTGGGACTCCCAACTTCCCCCATGGTATCGCGGTGCTCCGGCATTGGTTAAGGATGAACACGGCAAGGAACGTTGTGTAGCCTGTCAGCTCTGTGAATTCATCTGTCCACCCGGTGCAATCACTATCGTGCCTGAAGAAATCCCCCCTTCGGATCCTTGGGCAAAAGTCGAGAAGCGCCCCAAGGAGTTCGAGATCGACATGATCCGCTGCATCTATTGTGGCTTGTGCGAAGAAGTGTGTCCCGAGCAGGCCATCTTTCTCAAGAAGGATTACTCGATTACGGGTTACACCCGCGAAGAGATGGTGCATAAGAAGGAAAAACTCCTTGAGATGGGCGGGGTGATGGAGGGGCTGGTTTATAAGTGGAACGAAAAGAAATAGCCCTCTCCGGCGGGCGTG
>DATDAV010000261.1:0-60864 GCA_036525235.1 Chryseolinea sp.
CGGTCACCTTGGCATCGTACCGTTTCTGAAGCCGCAGGGTTTGACCGATCGGATCTTCGTCGCCGAAATATTTTTTGGCATACGACTCCGTCAACACGATACTGAGGGGCTCGGCCAACGCCTTGTCGGGATTGCCGGCCAGCCATGTGAGCCCGCCTTTGCCATAGTCGAAAAGTTTAAAGAACGCCGCATCCACCAACACGGCGCCGCTTTCTTCGCGGAACCTTCGAAGGGCGGTGCCCGATGGGTCGATCACGTCCACGTTGGCGCCACCGAAATATTCCATGCTCGCCATGTTGGCCAGACCGGGAATCTCTTCTTTCATGGCCACGGGCACCGGGTAGGAAATGCCCGTTCGGAACTCGGACATGTCGTCGCCGCTCACGCGCACCATCCTGTAGATCCGGTCGGCACCGGTGTGCGACGTGTCGAAACTCAATTCAAAGCGCACCACCGCCATGATCACCAGCGTGGCCGCGATGCCCGCCGCGAGCCCGAGAACATTGATAATCGTGTTGCCCTTCTGTGTGGCGAGACTGCGACGGGCCATTTTAATATGCGTGCTGAGCATAGGGGGAGGGTTTGGTTGATGGGAAGTTTTTTTCCAGAAGAAACTTTTAAAAAGAAAGCCCATACCGTTCAGCACATATCTTTTCCGGGCATGTTGAATGTTTTTGTTGAGGATGTCTTTCACAAACATCTCATAGAGATCGCCGCGTATCTCTTCGGAGAGATCGGGTGGCGACAGGGAATCGATGAGCGAGTCAACCCAGGCTGGCGGTTTGAGACTGTGGTTCATGACGGGGTAGTTTTGGCGATGAGGTTCCAGATCAAGTCGCGGGTGTCGCGCAATTCTTCCAGCGCGTTGCGGCCGTGGGCGGTAATGCTGAAGAGTCGTTTTCGTCGTCCGCCACGTTCGGTGGAAGCGCCGCCCATTTTTGACTTCACAAATCCTTTTTCTTCCAGGCGGTGCAGGACGGCGTGTATGGCGCTGATGCTGAGTTCGCGGTTGGCCTGCGCTTTCAATTCTTCGGCCACCGTCACGCCATAGGCTTCCTTGTTCAGGAGGGCGACCATCAACAAAATCAATTCCTCCAACTCCCCGAGATAAATGCGAGACGACATAGTGGGTATTATTTCAATGTTTGTAGAGCAAATATATGACCAAGGGGCATACGGCGTCAAAACACCAGCTTTATCCAGGCAAACTGTACGGAAAGTATTTCTTTTCGCCCGTTTCCGGACGGGGGTTTTGCGGGTAATGTATTAGTTTTACATGCTACTATAAGAGGCTTTATCTGGATGTCTGCATCTTTTAAATACGTGGCTGCTTACGGCGATAACCGGCTCCGACTATATTGATCGAAATCAGAATGGTCTCGCGGATGAATTTGATTGGGGGTATTGGGTCAAAATGAATTATGGAAAGCACTCCGACTCCTACGATTGGAGAATGCCCCTTAGTGACGAGAATGAGGATGGAACGAGAACCTTTAAAAGTTATACGCAAGGACAAAAACAGCTTTACTATTTGAATAGCGTCGAAACCCGGTCGCACATTGCATTGTTCATGAAAAGTCCTAGGAGCGATGCCAAAAGCGTAAGTAACACAGTATCGCCATTGAAGCTGGACGAAATTTGTATTTTGTCCAGGGAATTGTATAAAAAAATGGAGTCACCCCCCTACAGCATACCACCATTTTCCAATACAATAGATAACCTTTGTCTTAGTTCGCAATACTCCTCCTCAGTAAATCGGGACTACATCAATAAAAACTGCCTGAGGCGAGTCGTGTTTGGTTACAGCTATGACTTATGCAAGAACACGCCTAACGCTGGGGGAGATGACAACCCGCTACAGGGCAAATTAACGCTCACTCGAATAAGCGTGAAGGGCAGAAACGATCTGTCGACAGTTCCTGACTTTAAGTTTGAGTACGGTAATAATCCTCGGTATTGGGTGAATAGTTGGGATGGGTGGGGCATGTATGCTCCAAATGGAAATAGTTCCGGAACATCTCATCGCACAAACGATCCCGATGGCCGGTTCGGAGCATCCTGGTCCCTTACTAAAGTGACCTCTCCTCTCGGCGCAGAAATGATATTTAACTATGAACGCGATACGTACTCCTCTATCTCAGGAGAAACGGTGCTGGGCGCTTCTGCTAACTACTCCGCGTCAAACTATGTTATTCATGGCCCCGTGAGGGAAATACCCCTGGCACCGGGTGGTAATTTTTTTGTAGATGACAAGGTGAAGCTCGTGGGGGGCATGGACTATTTTTGTTCAGACGGGAGCGGGCAGTTTAAACCTGTCAATGACATCTATACTATAACAAGGGTAAGTGCGAATTCATTTACGGTAGACAGGGACTACATCGACACCGGTTGCAATACTTCAGATCATGCGGTAAATGTGGAAGTGAACGGCGGAACGGCAACAAAAATCCTTACGAATAAGGAAGGAGGCAATCTTCGTGTCGGATCTGTGACGCTCCGAGATGACTCGGGCATGGAGAATAAGATTCGATACATTTATAAGAATGACGATGGAAGCAGTTCCGGCGTTGTCTCTGTTGAGCCGGAATACATCAAAAGTCAGGATTTTGAGTTTTACAACTATCTAAAATACCCTCAGACGCCCGTCATGTATAGCAAGGTATCGGTATTGACAGGTAAACTTACGACGGATGCCGACTATGTGTCCAAGGAGGTATTTGAATTTGAAACGCCAAATAAAACCATGCTGACCTTTACTCCGGAAAAAAAAGGGCATTCTGGTGCCAGTAACGTGTTAGCGGCCCTTGAGGTGTATCATTTTAAAATAGAGGACAGAACGTCCATGATCGGAAGGCTGAATGCGGTTAGGATATTCGACAAAAATAACCCAACCACACCCGTATCTTCAAGTGAATTGACCTACACCTCTTCGCTGAAGAATACGGACGAGAATGGCTATGTTGACAACTATCAGGGATTTTTTACGGAGGGAACGCTTCTTGCGGACATTACTGACGTAATTAGAAACAACCGGACAACCGTGATAACCTATCCCAATGCATTGCAAAAAACGGTCAATACCAACAAAGATGGTTTTACTTCCTGGACCGAAAATAGAAGTTGGGATATAAACACGGGCGCCGTATTGGAGAAGGTAAGTCAAAGTGCTCTCGGCATTAAGATTAAAACGGTGGTTAAGCCGGCATATAAAGCCTACGACGAAATGGGCCCGAAGGGCCAGAATATAAACTATCGCAACATGCTTACGCAGGTGGCCGAAACGTACACCTATAGGCTTGATGCTGGTGAGAATGTGGTTGGATTGATGAGCGCCGAAGTGCAAACCTGGAAGAGCAATTGGAGTAATTATAGGGTTTACAATAACAAGGCTTATAGCGATAGCAATGAACCGGAAAGCATAGGGCACGATGTGTGGCGTAAGGGCCCGGCTTATATTTTCAAGGGTGATGCGGCCAACTTGAACTTCGACGGCACGCTTTCTTTTTCAACAGCGGAAAACTTTGATTTCGGAGTCACCCCCGGACCTAAATGGCAAAAAATGGGAGAGGTTGACCGATTCGACCATTTTAGCATGCCCCTTCAATCGAAAGACTTGAGCGGTATTTACTCGGCCGTGAAGATGGGCTATGACAATAGAACCCTGCTGTGCGAAGCAGTGAATGCAAAGTATAACGAAATTGCTTTCAGTAGTGCAGAGGACCGATTGCCAATAGAGCCGGGACAAACTGAAGCTCCGCCGTTTTTTGGCGGCGAGGTTGGAATGGGCGATGGCAAAGTAACAACAACCTTAGTACATACCGGGCAAAGGGCATTGGAGGTAAAATCCGGATATGGTTTTGTGTTCAAAACAGAGGAGGCGACTATGAATCGGTCCTATCGTGTTTCTGTTTGGGCGTCCAGCCCCAACGGAAAGATATACTACAAGGTGGGCGACAACGGCGCAGAGCAAATCCCGGCTCAAACCGTTTCGAAACCTGTGGAGGTAAGAACCGGAACGAATTGGTACCGGATCGATGCGACAATAAAAAAAGCGGATGTCACCTCTTCGACATTGGAGGTTGGTGTTAAATCTGCCGTTGCACCTGATCCCGTGATTTTTGATGACTTTCGCTTTCAACCGCTTGATGCGATGATGACCGGCTATGTTTTTAATCCCCCAGATTTTGAATTTTCCGTCAGTTCATCTGACCATTCGCTGTATACCTATACGCTGAACAATGATAACCTTTTTATGAAAATGGAATACGACGAAAAAGGCGTTCTGGTCAAAATATACACAGAATCGTTGACGTATGGCGTTAAGCAAATTGGAGAAAGCAAGACATACTACAAAAGATCAACCGTAAACCCTTAATCGTTAGCTTTATGGCCAAACGTTTTTTACTCATTTGTTTCATTTTTTGCCTTAGCTTTTCCGGTTTTGCTCAAGTAGCAGAGGTTGAATTTAAGTGGTTGCCCTCGGAATCTTCGCGACGCGATTGCGTCGGAAGCGCAAATACAATCCGGTTAGATGGGGCGGTGGCCACAGATTGGTATATCACCGGAGATCACTCAACTCCTGTCATCAGCGGAAATGGCGTGGTGAAATTTACTTGGACAGGCGCCTTTTACGGCGCCAACATAACGGCTTATTACAATTGTTCTGGATGTTCAATTTCGACGGGCGGCTTTCAAGTTTATGAAAACGTTGTCCCCAAAGTCGAGACAAACGTCACCAGCGTTTCTATAGCGTATAAAGCTCCTTTAGATCTTTGGGTAAATTCTTCGAGTAATGGCGGCGATACTCCAACCTATCAATGGTTTGTTAATGACAAAATAATCACGGGGGCAACCGGCTTGCATTTTAAACCCCAGGACCTTGGCGTGATTTTGGAAAATCACGATCGCGTAAGAGTTCGGATGAACTCCAACTTCCAGTGCGCGCTGCCCAACTTTGATGATTCGGACGACATTCTTGTATCGGTTAGCTATCCGGTAACGAAACCTACTGTGGCAAACGTTTCGGTTGCCTTTAACACGGCTACAACCCTTACGGCATCGGGCGCCGGAGCCAATGAAGAATATAAATGGTTCGACGCAGCCGGAAATGTGGCATATCAGGGCTTGAGTTTCCCTACACCGGTTTTCACAAATCACACGACCTATTTCGTTGCAAAGTACAATACATCAAGCAAAACCCAAGGCGAACGCGTGCCCCAGGTAGTGACGGTTGTCGTGCCCGATCCGCCGGTTCCGAGAGTTTCCACAAATACTTGTGCTGAAAAGACATTATTCTTTTCTGGAACGCCTCCCTCGGGTATAGATTGGTGCTGGCAAGGAACGAATCCAACGGGTCTACAACCCTCAGCAGGAAGTAACTACGTCGTGCCGGACGCCAGCGGTCAGGTGTACTACTTGAGAGCTAAGTCGAATACCGGTATATGGAGCAATGCCGTTGGGATCTCTGTTACTACCGATCCGGTTGATATAACACTATCCGCTTACGATCCTCAGAATACTATTGTTCAGGCCACACATAGCATTAGCCTCCTCCCGGGATTTTCGGTGCCTGCGGGAAGTCCATTCACCGCTAAAATCGTGATCACTGGTGAATGCAACGATCGGTATAACTGGTCAGAGCAGATTGCTTATGACGAAAATGGCAAAGTGTTTTCTCGATCGAGAACGTACATGGACGGTTTTGGTAATCTTTTGCAAAGTCAGTCGGTAGACTTGACCAACGGAAGGATTTGGCTTTCACAGCCGCTGTATGACAACCGGAACAATCCTTCGGCGGGTACATTGCCAGCGCCAATTCTGGAAAATGATTTTCTTTTCAAGAGGAAATTTGTAACGTCAGCATCTGGCAACGCCTACAATGCAAATGATTTTGACAATACGCCGAGTTTTTCCGGTGAATTGACCAACCCAAATCCTGTGGGCAAAGCGCCCGGTACGTTGGGATGGTATTACAGCAGTAATAATACCCTTGAGCCGGCAACTCCCATAACCAATTTTCCTTACAGCAGAAACTACATATCCCCTGGACCGGACCCCATCACATCGATTTCGTCGGCGCCTGGCGATCAATATAAAATGGGAGGCTCGCACGAGGTTGTGGGCGAACGTCAGAAAATTGGTATTAACGAATTGTGGCATTATTTTGCCACTCGCGCTGCTATCCCAGATGAGCACCATTGGCCAAAAGAAAATCCTGGAGAAACGGTTTCTATTGGTTATAAGTATATCACTACTGATCAAGATGACAAACAATCAGTAACCTTTGTAAATGCTGACGGTCAAACCTTGGCATCAGCAACCATTACCTCCAGTGGCTATGATAACTGGAACTATACCTTCTACGATGCTGCCGGACAAATAGTGGGCACTATGGCACCGGAAGGAATTAATCCTCCTGCGGTAGGAACAAATTTTGTTACCTATTTTGTGTATGATAACCAAGGCAGACTTACCGAGACCACTTCAATCGATGAAGGTACGTCCAAGTTTATGTATAGTGCCGATGGCAAAATCCGTTTTAGTCAAAGCGCACAACAACGGCTCGATCATAAGTTCTCGTATACCAACTATGATTTTGCCGGAAGGCCTGTAGAATTAGGCGAATATACGAGTGAGGGGTCAAATACTTACGCGTTTAATCCCGCCGAGGAAGCGAATACAATGCCGGTTTCCGAGCTCGTGGATAAGACGTTGGAAATCGGCCAGACCATAGGGGAAATAGTCCCAGCCAATTATGCCAACGTGTTGGGTATTTCAGCCAAAGGTAATTCCGATCATTGTCACGATTATAGTTTCATCGTGTACGATGAAGTCGACGGCACTTCAGAAGCACCCCAGGGAAACAACTTAGTTGGCCAGGTATCGAAAACTCAAAATAATTTGGGCACGACTTGGTATAGCTATGACGAATTTGGACAGATAGAATGGACGAAGCAACTCGTCACCGGTCTGGGCACATCCTATCAAACGATTAATTACGAATACGACTATTTTGGTAATGTCACAAGCGTGTTGTATCAAGTCGATCAGACTAAATTTTTTCATTTCTACGAATATGATGAGAATCAACGTCTGACAAAGGTCTACACTAGTAGGAATGGCATCAAAAAACAACTGGAAGCATCATATACATATTATTTGCATGGCCCGCTAAAGCGGATTGAGCTTGCCAATAATCTTCAAGGGATCGACTACGTGTATAATATTGACGGCTCCCTGAAGCTGATCAACCACGCCGATCCCAACCTGGACCCTGGAGCGGATGGCATGACCGGGGAACACGCCGGATTTATGAAGGACATATTCGGTGAGACGCTCGATTATAATACCAATGATTATACGGGCGCTGATTATGATGAAGGCAACCTCTCCTTGAGCGCTTATTCCGATCAGTTTGGTGGCGCCGTTAAAGCGATCCGTTGGCACAATCGCCTGGACGGCGATTCGCCCAAAACATATGCCTTTACCTATGACGATCAGTACCAGATGATCGATGCCGATTTCGGCAATATGACCGGAAACGAAGGAAGCTATGGTACAGATATTTCTCCCACGCATGCTTATAAGGAAGGGGTGGGTACTTATTCAAAGAATGGGAATATCAAATCGCTGAACCGGAATGGTCAGACCGGGAATGCTTTGGCGGAATATACCTATGAATATGAAAATAACACCACAAACAGGCTTCATGTCGTAAAAAATAATGGCAATGAGTTTTTAACATATTTATATGATGCCAGCGGCCGAATGATCAGGCAAACGGAAAAGATCGACGCCTCAAATCCCGACGTACTGAATATCTCCTATGACCCTTATGGAAATATCGTAGAAATAAAGAAAAATAGTGTAAAACTCGTTGCGTACACTTACGACGACAGAGGCAATAGGGCTCTCAAAACGAATTATGATGAAGCAGGTAATGTGGCACTTAAAAGCTTTTACATATACGATGCCTCGGGGAACGTGCTGGCCATTTATGAACAAGAGGGCTCGGGTACGCTTGAACTGGTAGAAATTCCGATATATGGAGTCGGTAGGATCGGTATCCATAAGCAAGCAGAAGGAATTACGTTCTACGAGGTGCCCGACCATTTAGGTAATGTACGCGGAGTGATTGGGAAACCATCGACCTTGGATGTTATAGCTACCATGGAAGACAACGGTCAGGCTACAATGAGTAATCCGAGGGTACAGGAAATGGCCTTCTTCAAAAATCTCGCGTCTACGGCTGTTTCCGATCCTAACATGAATCACAGTGAGGCTACGTCGCAAGTGCCCAACCCCAGTTACTCTTCTTATTTAAAATGGCAGGATGGAGTGGCTGATGGGGATGCTATAGGTCCTGCGATTGGGTTAAAAGTGGAGGCGGGGGATGTAATCGACGCTAGCGTATGGGCAAAATACAAAAAATCAACTCCTTCTTTTACACATGACGACATTGTCGCAGGCATGGCCTCCACTTTGGGGGGCAACTATGTCGGCACCGCTCGGGGACTCGATGTCTTGAGCACGGCTACTCAGATTTTTCAGAATGGCATAACATCGGCTGTTATAGCCACAGCAAACAACAATGAGTCGGATGACTTGATTCCTTATGCTTATTTATACTATGTGCTTTATGATAGGAATTTTGTCCCAATTCCGGGTACAGGGGCGCGGCAACGAGTTACCGCACTTGGTGGGTTTTCGGAAGGAAATGAAGCCTTTTCATCTCATGAGCAAATCTCTCTACCGACAATTAATGTAACCTCGCCCGGATATATCTACATTTTTGTCAGCAACGAGAGTGAGAACACGGAAGTATGGTTTGACGACCTCCATGTGATTCAGCAGCGCTCTAATTTTGTGACCGGTGCGGACTATTATCCTTTTGGTTTGCCATTGGAAAACCGACAGGTTACAAGGGAAGATTACAGATACGATTATCAGGGGCAGTTCAGCGAGAAGGATTTAGCGACCGGATGGAATGAGTTTGAGCTGAGGATGTATGACGCGAACATAGGTAGATGGATAAATCCGGATCCATATGGGCAGATGGTGTCGCCTTACTTGGCCTATGGAAATAATCCATCAATCAATACAGATCCCGATGGAGGTTGGTGTTGCGGTGACTTCACCTTGAATGCTGCCAAGGCCAATGCCCAAATGGTAATTGGCGCCGCTTCTACGACATTGGACGAAATTACGGTAACGGCAACCAGACTCACGTACACAAGAGTGCTACCTGCACTAAGTACATTTGCTGCGAGTTCCATAGATTTTCTTTCGGACACACCAAAGCCAGGCGAAACGTACGGAGGCTTGACTCAAACATTGATTGAAGTCAATAAATGGAATCCCATTGCCTATGCAGATGATGGACTGTCAGGCCTCCTCTTTGGAACGGATAGATTAGGTAATCAGATTACGAAAACACAAAGCGGTGTTAACCTGGCCTTGGCGCTTCCTATTGGCAGACTGGGAAAAGTTTTAACTTACGGTGAGAGATTCATTCAAGCTAGTCCCTGGATGAAGAAATTTGTGGGTAAGAAGTTGATGGAGATTCATCATAGAATTCCTCAATTGTATGTTAGACTGGGCTTGTTTAATGAGTCTATGCTGACTTCGTTGTCGAATTTACAAGCCATACCAAGACAGGTTCATCGGAAAATCGTAACTCCCGCTTGGAATAGATTTGCTAAATTGAATCCCAATCCCACGGCAGCTGAAGTTATGAAGTTTGCGATAGAGATGGATAAAAAGATTGCCCCGTATATTAATCGGATAAACCGAAATGCGAAAAAATTATGGCGAAAATTGGAATGAGATCGATGAATTCTATCGAAATGCGACTGGCAGAATTGAGCAGGAGGAGTAGTCAGATTGTACTCTATCAAGATTTTGATTTTGATGCGACATTGAAGCGTGTTGGTCAAATGCCTGTTAAGTTTGATACTCAACTTTTAAGCTTTTTGAGATTTAGCAATGGGGTCAGTATTTTTGATTATTGTTTCATGGGATTCAAAAATAATCAGCTTGGCATTGATATCGATGAGAATGTTGAGGAGTTAAAGTTTGCAACAGATATATTGACAGATGAGTTTGTGGCATTTATGGGGACGAGTTCAAGCGACTTGTTTGGATATCTCCTTAATATGGTTGATGCGCATGGAAATCACCCGATAGCGTACAACAATCTAAACGAGCCACGAAAGGTTTTTGTGATAGCTTCATCATTTGAAGGTTTTATGCATACTTTTCTTGACGATGTGGAAGATATGCTTGATCGGTACCCGAATGGGGAATTCCTACTGGAAATTGAAAACGAGAACTGGCCACGTAATGTTGAGCATTGGTTGAAAAGTGATACGGACCTTAGAGAGTTATACAGCAGCGGTGAGTTGAGAAAGTTCTTTAAAATGAAGGGTTGGGATTTTGGATATGGAGAAGACGTTGGTTAAAAAATAGTAAGGAAACATAGGGAGATAAGAGTTGGACTTTCCTGAATTCTGTCCCGAAGCCGAGAAGTGATATGATTTCCTGATAATCGGTTAAATTAGGGGTGATAAATGTAATTGTGTTATAGTTTAAGAGATTACGAAAAGAACAAAATAATGAATTTATGGACGCTATAAGAGAAAAATTGCTGGCATTACGCGATAAAAGCAAATTAATTACGCTTTATCAAAACTTTGATGTGAACGAGACATTGAAAGGGATTGGGCGAGTTCCTGGTGAGTTTGACGCTCAGCTTTTGGATTTTCTAAAATTCACTAACGGCGCTAGCATTCTAGACTATGGCTTTTTGGGATTTGGGCACCCCAAGTATGGTCTTGACATTGATGAGCACATTGAGGAAATGCGGCAGGCAAAGGCGATGGTGACGCGGGAGTTTATAACTTTTATGATAACGAGTTCGAATGACATATTTGGATATATCAGGGATTTGGTTGATGCTCAAGGGAATCATGCCATAGCGTACAATTCCCTTCATCGGCCACAAAAGGTCTTCGTGATTGCCTCGTCATTCGCAAATTTCATGAAGACCTTTCTCAACGACGTAGATGATACACTCAATGCTTATCCAGGTAAATTTTTGATGAATATAAAGAAAAACAACTGGCCTGTAGATGTGGAACATTGGTTACAACATGATCCTCAGCTAAGGGAAATGTATGAGGGTGGTGTGGTGAAAGAGTATTTTGAAAAGCATGGTTGGGTTTTACCTTCTGGAAGGGATTTCAGACGAATATAAACTTGGATGAATTGCTATCGAGCGGTAGTTGTGGGCTTGACTAAACCTAAAGAGCCTTGCTGACGGTAAAAAAGTAATTATAAAGATTGCTCTCAGGCTACTGCTTTTTGACGATCCTAGGTTAGAAGTATTCTGATGATTAAATATAATTGCAGATGTATAACTTGTTGAAGTGGGAGAGATATACCTTTTATGCGATGATCCTAATTGTATGTAATCGTTGATTACGGCCGTAGTATTGCGTTTGACTATTTCTCCGACAAAATTTGATGAAAATCAATTTTAATATTGGGTACAAATCTGTCCTTGTTAGGCAAATCTGTCTTGCCCTTTTTTTTGTCATCTTCCATGTTTTGCAAATTCAGGCTCAAAAGAAATTGGATAGCCTCCAACAGACTCCTACATCCTTCATCAACTATCTCGATTCCATCGACCGTCAAAAAGCCAAAGTCATAGCCAGCACCCCATTATCGAAAGTAGACTCAGTCGGCCATCAGCTCGAACTTTTCAAAGGAAAGCTGATCTTTAAAATCGACTCCCTCAAAGCTTTAGGCCAACCAACGAGCTTCCTCCAAAAGCGTCTCGATAGTCTTGAGTATAGCTTCAAAGCGTTAACGAAAAACTACGACAGCGCTCAGGTTCGCCTGAGAAAGCTCGAAACCAACCTTGCTGCTAAAGTCCCGTCAACCGATACCCTTCAAGCCATCCAAAACAAGATTGCCGATCAAAGAAAATCAATAGACGAAGTCACCAAAGAAGTGGGGATAGGCCAATTGGGGTCAGACATCAACTTGCCAAAAGCTCCATCGTCGCTACTGGATAAATCCGTATTGGACAAATCGCCGCTGCCTGCCACCACGCTCCCAGCAACAACAATTCCGTCGCTACCGCAGCTCAATACGGGAAAGCTTGACCTGGACGTGCCCAAGCTGCCGGACGTGGATGGAAAAATAAAAAGTGCTGTCGACCGCCCTGAGTTGAAAGAAGCGGGCGCCGTCACCAGCGAAGTAAAGCAATATTCAAAAGAGATCGACCGACTCCGCGCCGATAGCCTGGCGAATTCCAAGAGGCTTACCGAATTAGCAGAGCAACAAGCAGCGCATTTGGACGAGGTGCAGGCCCTCAAGCAGCAACAAGCCCTCAGCACGGCAGAAGCTGAAA
Organism: Chryseolinea sp.; assembly: GCA_036525235.1. GTDB lineage: Bacteria > Bacteroidota > Bacteroidia > Cytophagales > Cyclobacteriaceae > Chryseolinea. Next base: position 12,416 of record DATDAV010000261.1, read on the forward strand.
AGTACCAGAAGCTCATCGAACAATACAAGAATGAGAAGAAACTGGAAGAAGCCCTAAAGGAGAAATCAAAGGACGTAGTAAACGATCTGATGACTCAAAACCAAGCCAAGATCGATGCCTCGCTGAGCAAACTGCGCCGCCAAATGCGCAAGTTTCCTTCCGGAGCAGACATGCGAAATCTTCCGAAGCGCGCGCCCAACCCCATGAAGGGACTGGGTTGGCGCGAGCGACTCATTCCGGGATTCACTATGCAAACCCTTAGCGGTACGCAATTGTGGCTTGAGCTAGACCCACAGATAAGCTATAGACTAAATCGCTCGTGGTCGATGGGAGTGGGGGGAGTTTACCGCTTCTTTATTGTCCCCAGCAAAATGGACGCCGGCGATTTTGATAATCTTTTTGGCGCGAAGGTCTTTGCGCAATATCATGCCTTCAAAGGATTTTTCTTGCGTGCGGAGGGACAGCAACTCACCTGGAAACCGTGGGATACCTATCAAAAGGATCCTACGTATCGGGAACAAGTATCCGTGGGGATGATCGGGATCGGGAAAAGTCATATGATCGCGAAGAAATTGCGGGCCAACGTGCAAACCCTCTATCACATTTCCTCTCAGGCCAGCGATCCGTACAAGCCACAGATCGTGATTCGCTTTGGATTGGAATTTTCGCTATCCAAAAAAGTGAAACAGCCGTGGCAACAACGGTTGGACGATTTGAAGGATTGTGAATAGAGATAAAGGCCAAATGAATTTGGATTCACGCCAATAGCAGGAACAGTTGAACGAAAAAAAATTGATTATACAATAGACCTCTAACCTGTATGCAAGTTAAAGTGGAATTGCGCATTTTGATGTTAGCCTTGTTGTTGCTTACCCTGCCGGGAATGGTTGTGGGCCAGTCCCCCAAAGTCTTCTTTCATGTGGGGAATGCGCAAACGGCGCCGGCTCCCTGGAACAACGCGTTAAGCAATCCTTATATGGGCACGGTATTTAATGATCTGAAGGACGACTCCGGAAACAACACCGGTATCAAGATCGAATTGTTGACCGGGTGGGGAGGTGCTTATCCCTCTGGTGTTAACACCACCAACGATTCAGGGCTGGTGCCCGATTTGGTGCTGAGCGAATATTATTGGTTTGGGTTGGGAATTTCAGCTGACGAAATGCATGTGCGCATATCGGGACTCATGCCGGGCAGTAACTACGCGTTTAAGTTCGTTGGCGCGAGCGCTTATCACGGGAGCGGGATTACAGACAACGGGAATACGATCTATACCATCGGGGCGGTTTCCGCTTCGTTGCACGTAGAAAACAATACCACTTCGGCTGCCGTCTTGAATAACATTGTGCCGAATGCGCAAGGCGAAGTGGAAGCGGTAATCACTCGTGCCTCCAATGCGGCCGCGGGCTATCTCAACGCGATCATCATCGAGATGCCAGGCGATGCGTTGTATACGCCAAGTGGATTACACGCCTCTCCCCAGTCGGGTGCCATGAACGTTCAGTGGGTCGACAATAACACGACAGAAACAGGATACGATATCTTTCGGGCCAACGTGATCGCGGGTGAAGATTTTCAATTGATCGATAGCGTAACCGCGAACAGCACCACCTATACAGACAACACCGTTCTCGACGGCTTTATCTATCAGTACAAAATACGTGCAAAGAATGCTACAAGGACATCCGGATTTTCTTCGGCCTACACGGCGACGATGCCGGTGTCGCATGGTGCTCCCGTTACCGGCACCAATCACATTTATTTCGATTTTGGTACCAGCAATACGGGGCCGTCACCTTGGAACAACGCAGGCCGCAATCCGGCAACGGGCGTTACCTTTAGCAATATTCTCGATCAGGCAGGTGTAAATACGGGCGTGAGCATTGAGTTGTTGACGGATTGGGGGGGATCGTATACAGACGGTGCCACAACGGGCAATAACTCCGGCATTGTTCCCGATAACGTGCTAAAAGATTACTATTGGTTTGGACTCTTCGGGTCTCCTAACGTGGTGAGGTTCAAGATCCGGGGATTAACGGCGGGCAGCCCGTATAATTTCAGAATGGTAGGAAGCAGCGTGTTTCGCGACGCCGGCGTCACAGACAACGGACACACGATCTACCGGATCGGAACGGATAGCCTTAGCCTGGATGTAGAAGGCAACACGGCGAATGCCGCCGCGTTCGAAAGTGTGGTAGCCAACGTGCAGGGAGAGGTGATCGTCACGCTGGAGAAGGGACCCGATGCCATGGTGGGATACATTAATGCCATGATCATTGATTTGCCCACGGGAATGATGTATACCCCACCCGGCCTGAAGGGAGCTTTTGCCGAAACAACCGGTGTGACATTGACCTGGACCGATAACAACGCCGCGGAAACAGGCTATGAAATTTACCGGCGCAACGCTACCACGAATCAGGCCTATTCGCTCTTGACAACAACGGCGGCCAATGTAGTAAGTTATATTGATGGAACTGTTTCGCAAAATGCGATTTACAACTATAAGATCCGGGCCAAAAACAGCACGGGAGGTACATCCAACTTTGGGCAGGAGATTGCCGCGCGGACGACGCCGGTAAAGCGGGTATATTTCAATTTTGGTAAGACCCTGGCCGGCCCATCGCCCTGGAATAATGCCAGCGGCGATCCGCAGCAGGGAAGCTCATTTAAAAACCTCATCGATGAGTTCAGTGTCAACACGGGATTGAGCATTGACCTGATCACCAGCTGGGGAGGGGCAAACAATGCTGGGGCGACTACAGGAAATAACTCGGGGATCGTTCCCGATAATGTTTTGCAGGAATTTTACTGGTTTGCCTTTTTGGGGTCACCCGAAGAAGTTCAATTTAGAATAAGTGGTCTCAGTCCCGGAAAACTTTACAACTTCAGGATCGTAGGAAGCAGCGTGTTTCGATACGGTTCGTATACCGACAACGGCAATACAATCTACTCCATCGGCAATACTTCAGTAAGTCTGAACGTGGAGGGGAATACCAGTGCGTCGGCAGATTTCTTCGATGTCTTGCCAGACGACAACGGTCAGGTCACCGTTCGTGCAACCAAGGCGTCCAACGCGTTTGCCGGATATATCAATGCCATCATGATGGATCTGCCGAAGGATATGCTGTATGTGCCGTCCAATATTACGGCGAAGTATGTTGCGGGAAGTGGCATAAATTTAAATTGGATCGATAACAATACTGCAGAAACGGGCTACCAGATCTATCGGAGCACTACACCGGGCACGGGATACACATTGATTGCCACCACCGCGGTAAACGCTGTTTCCTATGCAGACGGAACGGTCAAGGAAGAGACGTTATATTATTACAAAGTTAGGGCCGTCAATGCGATCTCGGTCTCCTCCTATTCAACAGAGACCTTGATACGCGCCAATGAGGTGAAACGCATTTCATTTAAGTTCGGTAAAAATTATGCTACACCCGCGCATTGGAATACGGCGGGTGCGGATCCTGTTTCGGGAGCGCGATTTGACCACTTGCAAGACGAATTTGGCAACGACACAGGGGTGAGCCTGAAATTGTTGACGGCCTGGGGTGGCTTGTACAGCGGAGGACCAACGACGGGCAATAACTCTGGCGTTGTTCCGGATGATGTGCTTCAAGAATATTATTGGTTTGGGATGTTCGGTGCGCCCGAAGAGGTTCAATTTACCGTCAGCGGTCTTGACCCGTCGAGAACGTACAACTTCAAATTTTTAGGAAGTGTTATTTATCATGTGAGCGGTGTAACCGACAATGGAAACACGGTATATAAAATTGGCGACCGGTCGGTGAGCGTTGCCGTGGAGAATAACACGTCTCGTTTTGGTGATCTGGCAGAAATAGTCCCAGACGCAAATGGAGAGGTCACCGTCACGGTTCAAAAAGGTGTAGGTGCCTTTGCAGGTTATATCAACGCTCTGGTGATAGAGATGTCAAAAAAGTTGTTATACGCCCCTCCCGTAGAGGCGCGCTATACACAAGGCACGGGTGTCTCCGTGAGCTGGGTAGATAACAATGCCACGGAGACTGGATACGAAATATATCGCAGTCTGACGGACGAGAACGCCTATACATTATTGACCACTGCGGCTGCGTCCGTAACCAGCTACCTGGACAATACAGTGGCACACGGAAACACATACTTCTACAAGGTGAGGGCAATCAGCGGCTCCACGGCATCGGTAAAGAGCCGGACTGCCATTGTTGATTGCATTGACAAAAACTTGGTGTATTTCAAGTTTGGTAAGAATCTTACTGTGCCTGCACCCTGGAACAACGCAGCCAAAGATCCAGGCGATGGCGTTGTCTTTCCTGATCTTTTGGATGATGAAGGGAATAACTCCGGCGTAAACATACAATTGATGGGCGACTGGGGAGGCGTATACAACCAAGGCGTAACGACAGGCAACGATTCTGGCATCGTACCCGACAATGTTTTGGGCGAATACTATTATTTTGGTTTTTTGAGTGTGACTACGGAGGTCAAGTTTAAAGTCTCCGGATTGATCCCAGGTGTCCGGTATAACTTTCGTTTTGTGGGCAGCAGCGCTTTCCGCGGGGGCGGGGTGACCGACAACGGAAGCACGGTTTACAGTATTGGAGAGGAATCAAGAAGTTTGTATGTGGAGGGAAACACCTCACACTATGCCGAGATATTGAATGCGGTAGCCAGTACGAATGGCGAAGTGGAGGTGAGGCTATCAAAAGGTCAGGGAGCCCCGGTCGGCTATATAAATGCGCTCATTCTTGAGATCCCGGCGGGAGGTCCTAACTTCTGGGCTATTGCCGATGGCGACTGGTCTGGCGCCATCTGGAACACGAACAAGTTTGCCACTGCGGGAACCCATCTGGCGGCGGAAAGCCATGTGTATATTGAAGGGAAAACAGTTACGGTGACCTCCGATGTCGCGGCTCAGGGAATAGTGATCTCGGCCTCCACAACGGCTGTGGGAAAGCTCATCGTTGATGGCGCCAACCTGACAAACTCGGGTCAACTTAGTCTTAGTGAAAATGGAGGAAATCAGGTAAGGCTCATTAATGATGGGAAAATATTGGGAACCGACCAGCCGGTTCGAATCATGCCCCTTGGAAACTCCATCACGCAAGGGAACGTATCCAATATGAGTTATCGTTACACCCTTTGGAAAATGCTCATCGACGATAACATAGCGTTTGATTTCGTGGGTTCTCAGTCTACAAATTATCAGGGAAATAATCCGGGATATGCCGATTACAAAGGCAAGACCTTTGATCGGGATAGCGAGGGGCATTGGGGTTTTCGTGCCGACGAACTGGCGGCAGGTCTCCCGGTGTGGCTTACGGGCAAAATGCCGGACATCGCCCTGGTGCATTGCGGCACGAACGATATGTACCAGCGTCAAACCGTCCAAAGTACCGCGGATGACATACGAAACATCATTCACATACTGAGAAGTGTCAATCCCTCGATAAAAATCTTGCTCGCAAAGATTATCCCCATGAGCCCTCCAGCGCCGGCAGATGCGGTGGGAATCGGCGTTGATATACTGGCACTCAATAAACAAATACAAGCGATCAGCCAGGAGGAAGACACACAAGCGTCGCCGATATATCTGGTAGATCAGTATAGCGGCTTCAATGTCAATACGGATCTCCTTGTCGATGGAATCCATCCCAACGCCAAAGGCGAGAACAAGATGGCTAAGCAATGGCACGAGATGTTGATACAAATCTTACAGAATCAAACACCCAGATGAGACTTTGAAAATGATGTCACACACCCCTTGACGTGACGATATCGACAACCGCTGCTAATGACCATAAATCGAAATGGAATTCAGAAAGGCAGTCCAACAGGATGTCCCATTTTATGATGCAATTGCTTGCCAACGATAAGCTGGGACAAACACGCGAAAGTACAAGATCCATTACCGGAGGAGTATTACGATGCCTTTGAAAGAATAGACACCGACTCAAACCAGGAGCTAATTGTAGTGGAGGATAGCCAAATGAAATAATAGGAACGTTGCAACTGAGCTTTATCCTTTATTCTATGTATCAAGGCAGCATCAGAGCACAGATCGAAGCCGTCCGGATCAGAGAAGACGTGAGTCCACAGCAACACAACCGAAAATACATGAAGACCATATTATTAGTCATCGGAATATTCTTAGCCTGGAACAGCTTCGGGCAGTCTGTTGAGGGTGATAAGCAAAGACCCAATTCTATGACTCGACTATGAATGGCTTGCACCGGGAGACCCCGCGTCAATCGAAAGGGTTATGGAGATAACCGACAACATCGTCGACAATGAATCTGAGAAAGCCGAAGTGGTAAATGAAACAGGAGATCAACTGCTGACCATGACATTCCATCCAGGCGACGTGGTGAATCAATTTTCTGAATTCAAAGTTGAATACAACTCAGAAAAGAGAGCTCCAAAACTTAAGATCAGGCAGAAGGAATTCAGAACAGGGAAGGGCATTCGACTGGGCACAACGGAAAAACAATTAACACAGGCCTTAGGGAATCCAAAAGAAAAGAAGAAGCAAGGAGATTATTGGATATGCTACTATAAGCAGGACGACGGATTATACTTTGGTCACTACTATTTTCAAAACGGAAAACTCGTGAAGTTTTGGTTTGGAGAAGAATATCCTTGAGGTAACCACCAACGAAGCCATCAACGGGATTTGTAAACCCATTTTGGGTTAGGCTGATTTATCTTGTGTGTCTTTCGTGTGTCTTCTCGGAATACCTCCACATCGTAACCACTCATGTATCTAAATCACCGGCCTGGGTGTGTGCTTTGTCACACACGCTAAAATTTCGAGGTGATCGTATGATAATTAAAGCAATGTTATTATCATTATCGCTCAATTTAAATCCCCTATGACCAGGTTCTTCTCTATCTCCCAAACGCTGTTCTTGATTTTGCTTGTCACCATGACGGTGTCTTGTAAACGAGCAAAAGATGCATCACCCGAAGCCATCGCCCAGTTTCAAAATGTCATTCCCAGACCCGACACCGCTGCCCTCGAAGGAAAAGCGTTTGAGCTGACAAAAGAATCGGCCATCACGATCTCCGGTGCTGACATTCAGCCCATCGGACAATACCTGGCCGATGTGTTGAACAAAGGCACGGGCTTCAATCTGTCATTGAAAACAAGCGAGAAAGCACCCGAATCTGGAATATTCTTGACCACCGCATCCGCCGACACCACACTGGGTAAGGAAGGATACACGCTCACCATCACGAGCGACCTGGTGACCATTGCCGGGAAACCCGCCGGTCTTTTTTATGGACTTCAAACCCTTCGCCAGTTGTTCCCCGCGGCCATCGAAAAGGCACCGGCTGCTTCCGGGCAAACGGAATGGCAAATCGCCACGGGCACCATTCGCGACGTGCCGATGTATAGCTGGAGAGGATCGATGCTGGATGTGGCGCGCCACTTCTTTGGCATGGACGATGTGAAACGCTATATCGACCTGATCAGCTATTATAAAATGAACATCCTTCACCTGCATCTCAGCGACGACCAGGGATGGCGCATCGAGATCAAATCGTGGCCCAACCTAACCCAACACGGGGGCAGCACACAAGTAGGGGGCGGCAAAGGCGGCTTCTTCACACAAGAGCAATATGGCGAGCTGGTAGCGTATGCCAGCAGCCGTTTCATCACGGTCGTTCCCGAGATCGACATGCCGGGCCACATCAATTCGGCGCTGGCCTCGTATGGCGAGCTCAATGGTGGCATACAGGTTCCCAAGGAAGGCAGAATAGAACTGAACCTGTCATCGCCCGACATCCTGGGTGCAAAAACCAAACCGACGCAATTGTATACCGGCCGGGAGGTAGGCTTCAGTACGCTTCGGTATAACAAAGAAGAGACATTCAAATTTATCAACGACGTGGTGCGCGAGCTTTCCGCCATCACACCCGGTCCCTATTTCCACGTAGGTGGGGACGAAGCACACGTCACCAAGAAAGAAGAGTATATCCAGTTTGTGAACCGTTTCACGGAGATCGTAAAATCCAACGGCAAGAAGATGGTGGGCTGGGAAGAAGTTTCCCAAGGCAACGTCGACGACAATGTGATTGTCCAACACTGGAGCAAAGAAAAGTATGCCCTGGAGGCGGTTCAAAAAGGAAGCATGCTCATCATGTCCCCGGCAAACAAAGCTTACCTCGACATGCAATACGACTCGACTTCCCGCATCGGCTTGCATTGGGCAGCCTATATCGAAGTGGACTCGGCCTATAGCTGGGACCCGCTCACCTACTCGCACGGCATCAACCGGGAAAACGTCTTAGGGGTGGAAGCACCGCTGTGGACAGAGACCGTCGAGAACATGAATGACATCGAGTACCTCGTGTTCCCCCGGCTCCCCGGCTATGCAGAACTGGGATGGTCCACGGGCACAAAAAGCTGGGATGAATACAAAGTACGCCTGGGCAAACATGCACCGCGCTTTAAGGCTTGGGACATTGATTACTACAAGTCAGCCAAAGTGCCCTGGGTAGAGTAGGGGGTAGCCTCCTTTTATTCGTGCCCCTGTCCGCAATGAATTGATTAAAAAAATGAATATCTTCACCAACGCCTGCCGCCATCGCGGTGGGCGTTGAAACTTTTAAACATTCACGGATATGAAAGCCTGTCTTTTTGTTTCGTTCGTCCTCGCTGGCCTGACGGCCGCGGCACAAATTCCCTCGCCCGAAGTACAAATCAAGCTCGCCATTCTGGCGGCGCCGGTAGAACTGCGCGACAAAGCGCTGGTGTATGGCTACAATGAAAAGGGTGAACTGGTCGTGCTGCGGAAAGGTGAAAACGGAATGATCTGTCTGGGCGACGATCCGAACCAGGCAGGCCTCAGTGTCTCGTGCTATCAGAAAGACCTGGAGCCCTTCATGGCCCGCGGGCGCGAACTAAAAAAGGAAGGAAAAAAGAGCGACGAGGTATTTACCATCCGCGAGCAGGAAGTGAAGGCCGGAAAATTGGTTATGCCCAAATCACCCTCGACCTTGTATGTCTATTCAGCCAAGGACGATCAATACGATAAAACCACAGGCGAAGTAAAAGATGGCTACCTGCGCTATGTGATCTACATCCCGTATGCCACCGCCGAATCGACGGGACTGCCCTTGCAACCGTCTACACCCGGAATGCCGTGGATCATGGACCCGGGCACGCACCGCGCGCACATCATGATCAATCCAGCCCAGAAAAATTAAAATTGGTACAGGAAGGCCCACCCGCAAAGGTCAACCGACCAGGTAAGGGCTAAGGGCTAAACGCATTGACCTGATTGGCATAAAATATTATCTCCCAGGACACGTTCATATGAATGAACCCTTGTGATAAAATTGATAGGCCTCTTTCGTTTTATGAGATTATCCATCCTGTTGCTTTTTATGCTCTCGTCGATCTGTGTTTCGGGACAGAATAGCGTTCACATCAAGGGAAAGATCAACAACGGCCTCCGTAGAGAAGTGCAATTTTTTGTTTGGAATAATTACCTGGAATACAAACCAGAAATCCTGGCAAAATCAACAACCGATGCAGACGGGTGTTTTTCCGTAACCTTCAACATGCCAAAAGCACAACCTGTCCAGATGTCTTATGGTGCGGAATTTTCAGTGAACATTTGGATTGAGCCGGGCGACTCAATGTCCATTCACATGGTTCGGCAAATGAAAATGACAAATGTAGGAGAGGAGCCCAGTTTCGATAAGGGCAATGTTATTTTTTCCGGCGCTCATGCTTCGATCAATAATTATTTGTTTAACGCCGACCTGTCAATATATGATCCCAAAACGCACCTGGCGGCAAAGAAAAGATCACTAGGGCAGTATAAATTATTTTTGGATAGCATGGAGAATGCAAGACTAATCCAAAAAAAGGAAAACCTTCAAGATGCCCTTTTCTCCGAAGCAGAAGAATACATTTATGGCGAGGTGGTTTCCTCATCCTTCGCGAATAAAGAAATGTCCCGTGTCTACAAGCGCGACATGGACCGTCAAGATACGTTGGAACTGAATAGGCCTGGCTACAACGACTTTTGGAAGAATTGGAAATTCCTTTCGGACCGGGCGTTAATTTCTTCAGGATATCGCTACGGCTTGACTAATTATTTTGAAGGAAGATCGTCGTTGCATGGCAAGGTCTCGAATGATGAAATGAGAGAGCGCTATTTCGCCGAAGCCTATGCGACGGCCCATCGGGAATTGGCAGGCCTGCCAGAAACGCGTGAATACATGACCGCATTTTTCTTGTATCACATGCTTTCTTTCGTAGCCAGTAAAGACAGTGCGATGGTGCTGGCGTCCAGGTTCTATCGTGAGTTTCCTGCCTCTGGCTATTGGCCGATCATTGAAAAAAAACTACGCATAAAATCCAACGTCACGGGTGCTGCTCCGGAAATCATAGGATTTGATACAAACAACCGGGCGGTAAATTTGCGGGAATTGAAAGGTAAGGTCGTTTACATTGATGTGTGGGGCAGCTGGTGCGCCCCCTGCATTCAAGAGTTTAAGAATTCTGTAAAATTGGCGGAGAAATTTAAAGATAGAGAAGTGAGTTTTGTTTATTTGAATATGGACGATACGGATGAAGCCTGGAGGAAAGCAATCCTCAATAATAAATTAAAGGGCTACCATTTGAGAGTAGATAAAAAGGCGGGTGATAAGATTAAAGACAGCTATGGAATAGCCTTCTTCCCATATTATATATTGATTGATAGAAATGGAATGCTCATGAGCAACAATGCCAAACGACCATTGGAGATAGAGCAGGATATTTTAAAACTTTTGTCAACTCCCAGCGATAACTGATTCAATCAAACCGGTCTTTGATCCGGCGTATTCAGCGCTATCGATATCCTGATTTAAGGCGTTGGCTATTTTGAGGGCCTCATACTCCCGTCTCAGTTTTTCGCTCTTACGCAAAGCATCCCGGAAAGCAAGTTGCCTCTCAGCGACCGGCGACCCCACAGCACAATAATGCAAATTGAATTTTCGCGGCTGGCCTTTCACAAACCAGATCCTTCCCGGCACACCGGCCTCGCCACGATTTTCATATCCCAGATCACGCAACGTTTTCAATTGATCTTCCAACGGAGGGAACCGTGACGCCTCAATACAAATATCAATGATCGGTTTAGCGGCCAGATCTTTCACCGCAGTGCTGCCTACGTGATGCACCACCACACCGGACAATGCGCCGAGAAGGATTTCTCTTTCAGTTTCAAATATTTTGATCCACCGCGGATCGTGCTTCTCAAGAATAATTTTTTCCATCGCGACAAATTTAAAACAGATATTCGTGATGTGTCTCATCGTTTTCTTCATTTCAGAGTTCCCGCAGATAAAAAATCACAAAGGCCCACCTGGACCTTTGTGATGACAATAGCATCAGCCTTGTACTCTTTGTATTTCTTTGCGCTGACTTTGCGCCCTTTGCGCCTTTCTTTGCTCGCCGAAGCTTTAGCGAAGGTGAGGCGGTTTAATGCATTTTGACACTTTTCGCAACCCACGAAAGGGGTGAAGGCTCAATTCAACCCCTGCACCCAAACCGAAATGGCAACCCCAATCTCATCAGGCGAATCCTCCTGCAAATTATGATGCCCTGGAACTACGATATGGGTTTGGTTGGGCCATACTTTACAAAAGTTTTTATCAATCTCCGATAATGTTCCAGGAGTTGATTCGATGAACAATTTGGGAATATTGCTGTGCCCCATAAATTCACCATACCGATTGACGACCTCGATCATGTGCGGAGGCTCGTTCTCAACAGGCAATTGCCGCGGCCAATTCAGCATAGCCCGCCTTCCTTCCCCAGGTTCCAGAAAGGGCCGTCGATAGTTATCCATCTCTTCCTGCGACAAAGGCCGAAGCACGGTTCTTGGAAGATTGAACTCGATAAAGGAATTGTTTTGCAAGATCATTTCCTCTCCTTTTTCCGATCGGATCTTCTGGAAGATCTCCTGCGCCAGCGGTGGCACTTCTTTCCAGGGACGAGGTCTGAGGATGGCTTCCATATAAACAATACCTTTCACCGCATCGGGATGCGACCGCGTCCAATCAAAAGCCAGGGCGGATCCCCAGTCGTGAACAACAAAGATGATGTTCTTTTTTACGTTCAGCGCCTTCAAAAGCCCATCGAGATATTTTTCATTGTTGTCGAACGTGTAGGCGGTGGGATCGGAGAGTTTTTGAGAATCGCCCATCCCGACAAGATCCGGGGCAATACAGCGACCCAGGTCTTGCACATGGGGAATGATATTGCGCCAGATGTAAGACGAAGTAGGGTTCCCATGCAGGAAAACAATGGGATCTCCGGTGCCCGTCTCGACATAGGCCAGCCGCACACCATCCACCACTTGAAACTTTTTCTCATACGGAAAAGCAGCCCTCCCGGACGCCTCCAGTTTTTTTGTTGCTTCCATTTTTACAGCATTTTGAGTTTGATCTGACTTTTGACTCGGTTTTGTTTGTGCCCACAAAGGCATCGTTATGAACATGAATCCACATAGGACCCATGCCGGTTTGACATTTGATTTCATCTGATTTTTTTCTTACAAAAATCAACAACCCCAAACCCCAGCCATTGTAAAAAATCATTGATTTTAAACGAGCGTACCAGTCTATAAAAAAGGAGGCGAAGCCGCCTTTGCGGCAACTTTGCGCCCTTTGCGTCTCTGCGGTTCAAAATGACTCCGTCGGACTCGTCGGCCCTTTGATCCGGCCAGGATTTTGTATCTTTATTCAAACCCAAAGTCCCATGCCCTTTTACAAGGAATATAATCCTCCGCCTGAGCTCGCGGGATTAATCCGATCGTTTCAGGTCTTTCATGTAAAGTGGGACGAGGAAGAGAATTTTGCGCCACCCTTCATCACCTGCCTTGCCAATACAGAACAGAATCTATACTTCCTTCCCAACGATCCCATGCACGTTGTACCGGCGGCTCATGTGGAAATAAAAGCACCCCCTGTCATCATCACAGGACCAAAGGATAAACCGGTGGGCTTACTGTTCGGCAAGGACCATCTCATGATCAAGGCCGTATTTCATCCCACGGGCACGTACCGATTGTGTGGCGTGAACATGACGGACACCGTAAACACAGGCCTGGATGCTACACAAATCTGGGGAAGCGAAGTAGCCGATGTGCTGCACCAGTTGCGTCAGACCTCTTCCTACGATCTCATGGTCGAGATCGTCTCTACATTCCTTTCAAATAAATGCAACGAAACCTGTAGACCAAAAGAACCCATCGATGATGTGGCCCTTCAAATGCTTGATCCGCTGAACGACCATTCCCAAAAAGAATGGGCATCCCAGGCTTGCCTCAGCCTCCGTCAGTTTGAACGGAATTTTATTATGCGGGTGGGGATACCTCCGAAACTATTCCGGCGGATTGTCCGGTTTGAATATGCCATGCGCATCAAGAACACCACCGGCAACAACTGGTCGGCGGTGGCCTTGCATTGCCAGTATTCAGATTCATCGCACCTGTTGAAGGAGTTTAAGGCGTTTGCCGAATTTCCCCCCAGCCAATTTTACCAACATCCCACGAGTGGCCACAGCGCGCTGGCCACGGGGTAAGGATGTCGTTTTTCTACCAAAGAATTGACCGCGGTGCCCACTACTTTTGTCTCACCACTTAAATGCTTCCGCTATGTCGATCTTTGTTGTCCGGTTTGTCAACGTAGTTCTTGTCGGGTTAATGACGGGAATAGTCTTCGGGATTTGGTTGGGCTGCGACCCAAAGAAATTATCGTTTCAGGGATATGTGGAATACCAGCAAGGCCTCATCAATGGCTTTAATGTTTTGATGCCGCTGTTGGGCTTGATCACCATTTTGCTAACCGTGCTCTCTGCCGTTCTGCAACGCGACGACACGGGCGTGTTCACAACACTTCTCCTGGCCGTTGCACTTTTGATACTGAGCGGCCTTATTACGCGGTTTGGAAACCAACCCATCAATGCCGTTGTCATAACCTGGAAGCCGGACAGCCCGCCCAACGAATGGACAGCGCTGAGAGATAAATGGTGGTGGCTTCACATCGTCAGAAGCCTGGCCATAGGCGTTTCGTTCTGTCTTGTCACCTGGTCAAGCCTGCGACGATAAAAAGAGGCCATCGGAAAAAGGGGATTTTGATATTTTGAATTATTTCGATAACTACGTATGTCAATCTCCCCGCGAAAGACTTGAAAAGATCCTTTTCCATTTTCCTGCTTTTGGTATTCCTCTTCAACGTCGTGGGATACTACCCCGTTTTTTGGGGGCTGAAGTATCGCGCCAGGATAGAAATGAACCAGCGGCTGGACGATGAAAATTACAACACAGAAGAAACCGTAACCATCAAGATTCCCCTCACGGTCCCCTACAACACCTTCGGCCAGGACTACGAACGCATGACCGGTTCCTTTGAACACCGCGGTGAATTCTTCAATCTCATAAAACAAAAGTTAGAAAAAGACACCCTATACATCGTCTGCATCAAAGACCACAAAGAAAAACAACTCCACGCCGCGATGACAGACTTCATAAAACTGTCCACCGACATCCCCACCTCCTCCCAACAAACCCTAAAACTCCTCAGCGGCCTGATCAAAGACTACATCCCCACCACCCCACAAGCCCTTACCCAAAACCGCCAAGGCCAATCCCTCACCTATGGCGCAACACCCGACTTTAATTTGTTAGCCAACAACCTCCCCGTCCCCACACCACCCCCAGATCGCCTCGCCTAAAAAAAACACGACGCGCATCCATGTGATTGACTCCAATACCTGTTGAGATCAATTCGCATTGGCAACGAAGTAACGCAACATCCTTCACACCTATTTCACTGACGCGCCCCCGCTCCATCGCCCCGTGTTCCCACACCCAATAACAACTAACTCCAAACCACTGGCACCAGTCTCCCAACTGCCTCCCGACTCCTGGATTCTAACTCCTGGCTCCTGGCTTCTGGCTCCTGGCTCCTGACTTCTGAAAACAAACTCCCAAGCATATGCCCCACATCCAACTCCTCAACGACCAACTCCCCGGCATCGTCGGCCTACTCGACTACCGCAGAGAAACTGCCCAACCCCTCAGCGCCCTCGCCGAAGTCCTCCTGCGCGGCGACTCCACCCTGAGCAGCGGCGAACGCGAAATGATCGCTTCGTATGTCTCTTTTAAAAACGAATGCCACTTCTGCCATTCCTCACACGGTGCGGCAGCTGCCGCGCACTTGAACAAAGACGCGAACTTTCTCGACGACATCAAACTTGGATTCGTCAAGACCCCCGTCTCCGCCAAGCTGCGCGCACTGTTGAACATTGCCGCCGCCTTCTGCATGTACAACCGTTACGTAGACGGACTTGGCACATGGGCACCTCCCGGAAACGATGCCTATATGCCCATGGGCGAGAAGCTCGCCAAGGAAGGCTATATGGTGTATTGATATTTTTTTATAAAAAAACGACAGCATTAAAACAACACGCATGAAAATTCCTACCGAACCCATTGGAAGCGTTCCACGGCCGGCCTATCTGGTGCAGGCCCTGGGCGCTTTTTCAAAAGGAGAGATCAAAGCAGACGAATTATCCAGACTCACCGAAAAAGCATTGGCGGAAACCATTCAATTGTTCGAGCAAACCGGTTCGCCGGTCATTAGCGATGGCGAGCAATCGAAGCCGAGTTTTGCTACCTATCCCATCGCCGGCATGAAACAGCTTGCACCCGACGGGGTCGTCATACCTTTTGCCGATGGTCACACGCGCCAACTTCCTAAACTGACGGGCGGCGCATTTCAGTATCAGACCTATGCCAACAGCTATCTGGAGAAGGCAAAGAAACTCACGAAGCTGCCGGTGAAGCAGGCGGTGATCTCGGCTTCTGCGATCAGCCTGCTCTATCCGCAGGAAGGCATCGCCGGCTATTCGCGCGATCAGTTTATACAGGATCTTATCCGCGAGGCCGAAGCCGACATCCGGAAGTGTCTCGACAACGGGGCCTACAACGTGCAGATCGATTTCACGGAGGCGCGGCTGGCGATCAAGCTCGATCCTTCAAAAGGATTGCTGAAGATGTTCATCGACCTCAACAACCAGGTACTCGACCGGTTCACCGATGCGGAACGCAAGCGGATCGGCGTGCACACCTGCCCGGGTGGCGATCACGATTCGACCCATAGCGCAGACGTTCCTTACAGTGAATTACTTCCCTACCTGTTCGAGTTGCACGCCACCAATTTCTATCTCGAATATGCCGGCGAAAAAAATAAGCAGGCTGTACTCGAAGCCATCAAGAAATCGCTCAAGCCCGGTCAACGTGTTTTTATCGGCGTTACCAATGTGCTCGACCCGCGTGTTGAAACGCCCGAAGAAGTGTGCAACCTGATCCTGGAAGCGGCCAAAGTCATTCCGGCCGATCAGTTGGGTACGTGCGACGACTGTGGATTCTCTCCGTTTGCCGACGATGTATCGACGGCACGCGAAACCGCCTTTGCGAAAATCAAAGCGCGTATCGACGGCACGGCGTTGGCGGAAAAGAAACTCGGAAAATAAAACCACATAAAAAAAACAGACTTCGATGCCACACATACCTTTAGACGTGAACTTGCCGGGCATTACCGGCATCCTCAACTACCGGACCGAGACGGCCTTACCCATCCGTCAACTTACCCAGATCTTATTGCGCGGCGAGTCTACGCTGACAGAAGGTGAAAGAGAATTGATCGCCACCGTGGTGTCCTACGGCAATGAATGCCAATTCTGCACCGCCGCCCACACCGCGGCGGCCGACTTGCTGCTGGGAGAAAAGGAGACGGCCGAGAAAGTAAAAAAAGATCCGTTGCACGCGCCGGTCAGCCCAAAGATGAAAGGCCTGCTCGACATTGCCCGGGCCGTCCAGGTAAGTGGAAAAAATGTGACTGCGTCAATGGTCGACAAAGCCAAAGCCGCCGGCGCCACCGACCTGGAGATCCACGACACGGTTTTGATCGCCGCGCTGTTCTCGTTATACAATAGATTGGTTGACGGATTCGCCAGCGTCACGCCACCCGAGCCGGCCTTCTATGAACGGTTGGCCGTGATCCTAAAAGATAAAGGTTATCTGCCATCGGAAAACCGGTATGCCGGGCTTAAGACATAGTGAGATCCTTGTATTGAACGTAGAAAAAAGACATCGTCATAAATTTTATGGCGATGTCTTTTTCTTTGTTGGAATGCCGCCAAAAAGTGCGCCAGCGCGACGTACTTCAACGATACCCGTAAAAATCAAGATAGAGACCCCAAGTCCTGATAGTGTCGTTTTGCAATGACATGTGCACAGGGATTCAGGGAGGCCCTCAAAAAGATCATCGGTCAAATGACACATGTCCCGGGAATTGCATATATTCCTACTTCTTCAACGTAGCTGTCCTTTCAGATTTCGCATGCCGGTATGTTCGCTACGCCCGTTGTTGCATTCCTTTTTATGGGGTCGTGATAAAAGGATGTGAACAAGATCTGTCTTCTGAATTTGTTACACGATCAAGGATCGATGATGGATGTCGACAAATCGTCATTCAAATAAGTCGTCTCTAAAGAAAGTTACGGTAAATGGTGTCACCAGGATTAAAGCATAAAACCTCAGTACGCGCCGTCAGGCTTGCCGCCTTCATCCGGATGTTGGTGTTCAGTCTGGTGGCAACGCTTCCGTTGTGTGCGCAGACCGTTACGTTCGAGTCCGTGACCCTGCCTCCCGGGTTGGAATTGGGACATACCCTTGATATCAATCAAGACCAGCGGGGATACTTGTGGGTGACCACCGGCAAGGGATTGCAGCGGTATGATGGCTATGAATGGAAGACCTACCTTCATGACTCTACCAACGCCAACACGCTTGCTGGCAATGACCTTGTATCGGTGTACCCTACGCGCGATGGCAAGATCTGGGTAGGCACGTGGGGCCTGGGACTGGATTGCCTGGACCCTGAGACGGGAAACGTCACCCACCATTTGCTGGCCAATCGTAAAAGCTTTAACTGGCAAGAGAACTTCATCAACGTGTTGTTGGAAGATCACTTGGGGAATCTCTGGATCGGCACGAATGCGGGACTCTATCGCCGCGATGTGCACTCCGGCAAGTTCACGCACTATGAACCAAATGGCGAGGACGCTACCAGCCTTAGCAACGGTCAGGTGCAGGCTATCTATGAAGACCGCCAGGGTACGCTCTGGATAGGAACAGGCTATGGCGGCTCCACTACGCCGCGGGAAGGAGGATTGAACAAGATGGATCAACAAACGGGCCGTTTCACCCGCTACCTCAACGACCCTGCCGATTCCCATAGCCTGACCGATAGCCGGGTCCAGTCCATTTTTGAAGACAGCCGCGGCACCTTCTGGGTGGGAACGGCCGGCGATGGCCTGCATACCATGGATCGCAAAACAGGCAAGTTTACACGCTACCCGTACAGCCCCGATCATCCTGAACGACTGAGCCGCCCTTACATAAAACATCAGTGGCGGGGAGTATCCATCGGTGTTCGCGTTATTGACGAAGACCAGGAGGGACGCATCTGGATCGGAGCCTATGCGGGTGGACTTAACTGCTATGATCCAGTCACAGACCGCGTCACGCATTTTGAAACGGGAGGGCCCGGTGGGTTGCCTGACAATTTCCCCATCAGTGCCTTTCGAACGCGCGAGGGCGTGCTCTGGATAGGCACCGATCTGGGCAAGTTGATAAAAGTGAGGTTGCTGACCGGCCCCATCAACCATGTGGATACACGCTCAGGGGTTCATGTTTTTTACAAGGATACCGAAGGCACCCTTTGGCTGGGCACCGTGGCCGGCATGATGGCTGTCCCGCCGGTCGGCCCCGCCGCCCAGACACTGCTCCGGCAAGCCGCCCGCCAGACCACGTTGCTCACCGACCATGTCACGCGAATTAGCCAGGATCGCGAAGGCGATTGGTGGATGAGTGCGTGGGAAAATGGACTTTATCACTACCAACCCGCCACCGGCCGCTTCACACACTATCAACACGATTCGCTCCGGGCCAACAGCCTCTGCCCGGAAAATGTGGTGAGTACCTATCAAGACCGCAGTGGAACGCTTTGGGTGATGACGGAGGGAGGCGTTCACCGGTTGGATAACCTGTCGGGTGAGTTCACGCATTTCCGCCACGTCGATAAGGACACAACGTCTATCAGCAGCAATTCCTGCATCGGGGCGTTAGAAGACCGGACGGGCGCCTTCTGGATCCCGACCCTCGACGGCGGACTCAACTTAATGGATCGCCACACGGGAAAGTTCACCCATTTCCTAAAAGGAATGACGATCGTCCAACTGCTGGAAGATACCCGTGGCGACCTTTGGGTGGCAGCCCATTTCGGGGGACTCTATCGGTTCGATCGATCCAACAACCGGTTTGTTCCATTTCCCGATATGTACACCGGAAAACCGCTGCCCGTTGCCATCGGCTTGCTGGAAGACGACGCGGGCTACCTATGGGTGAGCTCCTCCAACGGAGTGGCCGCGATCAATCCCAAGCGGGATGCCCAAGCCTGGTTTGGGGTGAACTATGGCATCCGGGGTGTGGAGGATCTTTACTTCTGCTCCGTCTATAAAAATGAGAAGGGCGCTTTGCTTTTCGGAGGGGAAAGCGGCTACTACTATTTTCAGCCCGAACAACTTTTGAAACGGAGCGCGATGTCTCCACGGATGGCTATTGCCGCCCTGCGCATTAACAATCAAGCGGTCAACCCCGAAGCCAGCGGTCCACTGCGCGAAGGGCTGTCAACGGTGAACACCATCAACCTCACCCACGACCAGGACGCCTTTTCTTTTGATTTCGCGGTCATCGACTACCGTCATCCTGAATTGCACCAGTACACGCACCGGTTGGAAAACTACGACAATGACTGGCGGCCAACGGGCAGCGAGCGCACGGCCGACTACTACAACGTACCCCCTGGAGCATATGTGTTCCGGGTGAAAGGATCAAACAGCGATGGCGTTTGGGTCGAACGCGCCATAAACATCATCATCGCCCCGCCGTGGTGGCGAACGCCCTGGGCCTACACCCTGTTTGGTCTTGCCGTGGCCGGCTTGTTTTATGGTGGATGGCGCTACCTGCTGGGACGCGAACGCATAAAAAACGAGCAGCAACTCAAACAGCTCAAAGCCGACCAGCTGCTGGAGATTGAGCAGCTCAAGTCGCGTTTCTTTGCCAACATATCACACGAACTCCGCACCCCCTTGACCCTCATCCTCGGCCCGCTGGAAAAGAAACTGAGCACGGTCCATCCCGACGACCCGGAGAAACAAGATTTTCAATTGATGCAACGCAACGCGCGCCGCCTCCTTCACCTGGTCAATCAGCTATTGGACCTGTCGAAGCTGGAAGCCGGAAAAATGAAACTCCAGACACAGCCCGGCGAGTTGATCGAATTCTTCAACCGGCTTGCGGCTTCCTTTGGTTCGCTCGCAGAGAGCCGGAAGATTCGCTTTCAGGTTCATTTTCCTACCGACAGCCTTTGGGTGTGTTTTGATGCCGACAAGCTGGAGAAGGTGCTCAACAATTTGCTCTCCAATGCCTTCAAGTTCACGCCCGACCACGGCGAAGTTTCCGTTGCCCTGCGCCTGGAACCCGCGGGCCAAAACGGTTCCCCACAGAAAACTTTCGTGAAGGCCGAGTTGTCGGTGAGCGACACGGGGATCGGTATTCCGGCAGATCAACTCGGACAAATCTTTGATCGGTTTCACCAGGTGGATCATTCGCCTACCCGCGAGCAGGAGGGAACAGGCATCGGCTTGTCGCTTACCCGCGAGATGGTGGAGCTCCATCAGGGCACGATCACGGCGACGAGTGAACTGGGGAAAGGAAGCCGGTTCACGGTTTTCTTGCTTTTGGAAAGCGTGACACCCCAACAGCTAGGAAACGAAGATACGATCGTGCAGGAAGCTCAACCTCCATTTCAAGAAATGGCCAGCTTGCACGAAAAGAAGACACCGGTTCAAGTACTCCCGGAAGAGACCGAGGAGCCTCAGGCGCCGCTGGTGCTGATCGTCGAAGACAACGCAGACTTGCGCGGCTTTCTTCGAAACATCCTCACGGCGAATGCCTATAGGGTCATCGAAGCCGCAGACGGTCAGGAAGGCTACGAGCAAGCGCTTCACCACATTCCCGATCTCATCGTCAGCGACATCATGATGCCCAAAATGGACGGCATCCAGCTTTGTACCGAGTTGAAAACCGATGAAAAGACCAGCCACATCCCCATCATCCTGCTGACGGCGAAGGCGTCGCGTGATAGCAAAGTGGAGGGATTGGAAACCGGGGCCGATGATTACCTGACCAAGCCCTTTGAGGCGCGTGAACTCTTCACCCGGATCAGCAACCTCATTGAAGGACGGCGAAAACTGAAGGCGCGTTATAGTCGTGAGGTGCTGTTGCAGCCGAAAGCCATCGCGATCACCTCGGCCGACGAGCGGTTTCTCCTCCGCGCCATGGCGGTGATTGAACGTTATCTGGGCGAGCCGGATTTCAGCGTCGAGCTGATGGGCAAGGAAGTGGGGATGAGCCGCATGCAGTTGTATCGCAAACTCCAGGCCTTGACGGGACAGGCCCCCAACGATTTCATTAAAACCATGCGATTGCAACGCGCCGCGCAATTGTTGGCAAAGGGCAGCGGAACGGTATCCGAAGTTTCCTACCAGGTGGGCTTCAGTTCCCATTCTTATTTTTCCAAGTGTTTCGTTGAGCAATACGGCAAAACGCCTTCCGATTACATGGCGGAACAGGCCAGCTTGCATTAAAAATCAGCCTGCGCGGTAGCGATGTTACCAGATTGACAACGCTTGGGAGATTTTTAACAGCGCCGTTTTTCAGGTAGCATTCACTTTCTTTTTTGGAGTTACAGGATTGCCAGCATAAGGGCGATGGCTGTTAGGTATGCCTTTGATGGCCTTTCTACTTTTGGTTATCATTTTTTTATTGATCAACCCAAAGAATTATCGTCATGAAAACCCTCTCCATCGCTCCGGTAGTTCCCGCCTTCAAATTGAAATGGCGGATAACAACCATACCCTTCATTTCCGTTCGGAAAGTATTGACCCGCACGATTGCGATCCCTTCTATCACCAAACAGAATAGGCGCAAAGTCTCACCGCCGTCGTCAAGCCCCTTAAACTATTTCTTATTGGCCCTGACCTTTCTCTATTTGGCCATTTTGGTGGCGGGTGGCTGGGTGATGGTCCAGATTTTCTGGCAATGGACTACCGATAGCAGTTCGAAGTGGTTCCCGATATCCTGATCAAATTCCAATACCCTTAAAGATAAAGCATATGATCGCACAAACTTTTGTAACAACAACATCTTCGTATCGCTCGGCAGGGCGAGCGGCAATGATCAGTGGCGCTCTCGGCCTGATCGCCTATGGATTTCTGCTCACCGCGGTGCTCACACGCGATTCGTGGGTCTTATCCGATTTTGTTCATGCCATGTTCGTTTCACATGATGTGGGAGTTATCCTTCAATTTGTTTTTATGGTTCCGGTCTTATACGGGATTCAAAAGCTCTCACAAAAACAGGGTGCCGGAATAGGCCACACAACCCTTCGAGTGGGCATCGGGGCGCTTTTACTGACGGCGCTCTTTTCAGCGCTCGGCACGGTCAAGATCATTTCGGATGGATACTACACGATGCCGCTCCTCGTACTCGGCGTGTGGTTGATGATCGTCAACCGGCGCCTGTTGGGCACACTCCCGCGCTTGCTCTGCTGGTTTGGGATGATCATTGGCCTGGGGTTGGTGGTCTTTGGATCCTTTCTTCCGGGATACGCCATTTTTGTGGATACCATGATCCTTCGGATACCCCCCATAGATATGGCGACCTATCCCATGCCTCCCATGAATCCTGCAAACATCTTTCTTCACAAGCTCATCTGGGTCGGCGCAATTATGGGCGTAGCCCCCTTTCCCATCTGGACAATATTAGTAGGCCGCCAGCTGCTTCGGGAGGACCGCAGTGCATTGCAAGACGAAGTGATTCAGTCAACCTATAAAACGACCATATTATGATCATCCTAAAATCTAAGATCGCTGGCGTGAAAAAAATCACCCTCAAGGAACAGGTCGCACGGAGTTCAACAGCGGTTGTACCCTTTCTGTTGATTTTTTTCTGTTGCCTCATAGCGTCCGCGTCCCTTGCCCAGAACACCAAAGACACCACCGACGGCCTGTTCCAGGATGATCTCCTGGAACATTTTGTCGGCCAATGGAATGTTTCATCCATAGCCCACGGAAAAATTTTTAAACAGACGGACCTTGACGCAACGTGGGTGATGAACCATCAATACCTGCGCATTCATCTGCAGGGCACGGAGATCGTTCCCTGGTTAGGCATCCCCATCGAAGTCCTGTATTTCATTGGATATAACCACCACGCTAAGCGCTACATCGTTCATGAATTAACCGTACTGGGCGGCGACCAGCCAAACGGAGGGTTTTGTTATGCCGATCGCGACGGTAACGAATTAAAACTGGTTCACAAATTTCCAGCGCCCGCCGACACGGCCATTGTCCAACGATTCACCTGGGAGCCGGCCTCCGGTTCTTGGCGCATGGTGAGCCGCTTGGAGATTTCAGGAAAAGAAGAAGAGCCTTTCCTCGACCTGAAGGCAATCCCGGCAACATTGCCCACGACAAAGAAAGAACCATTAAACAAAAGCGGAGAATAGCGCCGCCGACGTGTCGCAGAATCAACACCACTTTCGGAAGACTTAAAAAATTGAAGTCATGAGTAACAAAACATCCACGCTCAACATTCCCTCGGAGTCACTCGAGGGTCATGTGTCGCTGGCTACATCAAAGTCGCGCTATGTCCGCTATTTCTTTGTAGGCATGGCATGTCTCTTTCCCGTGCTGGTTGTACTCGGCTTTACGCCCAGCTACCGGGACTTCTCCAACGGCTCGTTCAAGCCGCATTGGTTTGTCCACGTTCATGGTGCCCTGATGGCGGGATGGCTTTTTATTTTCCTGACGCAAACCTTCCTGGCAGCACGGGACAATCTGAAATACCATCGTCAATTGGGGATGTTTTCCGTTTTCTACGGCGCGATCATCTGTCTCTTAATGCCGACAACAAGCATCCGCGCACGGATCGCCTTTCCTTCGCCGGTGGAAGATTTTTTATGGAACATTCTGGCGGTGGAACTGTGCGCGTTCGGCATGTTTACGTTATTCTTCGTTTGGGGAATCCTGGTCAGAAAAAATGCTGCGGCCCACAAACGACTGCTGCTCATGGCAACCCTAGTTTTAATGGGAGCCGCGATAGACCGCATGCGTTGGCTGCCGAGATTCGAGAATGGGTTGTTTTCAAATTTTGCCTACCTCGACGCACTACTGATCCCACTATTCGTCTATGACTACTTTAGCGTCGGTCGGATCCATAAAATAACGCTGTTGGGGAGCGCGTGCCTTGTCACCGCCCAACTGCTCGTGGGTGCTGTCTGGGAATCGCCGGCCTGGCACAGGTTCTGGTTCAACCGGTTCGCACCCTTCGTGGAGCAAGTGGTCGAAATAAAACTCAGCGACGCCCAGACCGATCCGCTCCTGGGCGACTATGGCGACAAGAACTGGCATATGACCCTCGGCCGTGATGATGGAGGCAAGCTCTATCTCAAATTACCGGACCAACCCAGCCTTGAAGTGGGCGCGATTTCCGCAAACGAGTTGTTCCTGAAAACGGCGACCTGGAAACTTTCCTTTGAAAGAGACGCCGATGGCCGCGTAACAAAGATCATCAACACACAAGCCGCGACGACGTGGGAAGCCGCGCGATTGCCATAGCCGCGACAAGTGCAAAGCCGGAGATAACGCACATGACCGGCCTATGGAGCCAACATTGTTTTTTAAGACTAAATGTCAATGCATGCGCAACAAGATTTCAGCGATCAGCGCGCCTCCAGGTTCATTTGAAAAAGAGGCCCGATCATTGGCCACAGCGAAGTCACGTTATGTCCATTATTTTTTTGTGGCCATGGCCTGCATCTTTCCCCTGCTTGCTGTGCTCGGCTTTGCCCCGAGCTACCAGGCCATGTCTGGCGGAGCGCTCAAGGTGCATTGGCTTGTTCATGTCCACGGTGCCATTATGGGGGGATGGCTACTGATCTTCCTGGTGCAGACCATCCTGGCCGCAAAAGGCAACCTGAAATTCCATCGTCAATTGGGTTTGTTCTCCATCTTCTATGCCGTCCTCGTCTGGCTCTCCATGCTGACGGTTAGTCTTCGATCGGGAGCACCCTGGAACGTTCTGGTGTTTCACCTCCATGTCCCAGGGTTGTTTGGCCTATTCTTCACCTGGGGTATCCTCACAAGAAAAAATGCCCCCGCACACAAACGCCTGCTATTCCTGGCAACGCTTGTTTTATTGCTAGCGGCGATTGGCCGCATACAGTGGCTCCCCGGAATAAGCATGGGGCCTCCTGTATTTTTTATTTACCTGGACACGCTATTAATTCCCTTGTTCGTCTACGATTTTTTTAGCGGGGGGAGAATGCATAAAATAACCCTGCTGGGGAGTGCGTGTCTTATTGCCGCACAGCTTATGGTGCTCATGGTCTGATGCTCACCGGCCCTGCTATCGGCAACGGTCTTTCTGCCAAGGGTTAAGGGGCTGCTGACATCGATGTCGGGATGTTCCTCGGCGATCATGATCTTTATTTCATCACGAACAATTATTCCCTCATCTTCCTTCCTTAATTGCTTGTGAGAAAGGTCAAATTCATAGAAGCGCGAATCGTTTTGCTCTACGTCAGGCGGACACGGGCACATCGGTTCATGAAGTGCATCGGAAGTTCGAAGTAATTTAAGGTACGGCTTTTTTAACTGAAAAAAGAACAGGGTCCATTTGTTTTGAGGGCAGGCCGTCTTTATCTTTATAATGTTGCGATATGGAACCCAACGCCCACATAGTGCGCTGTTTCCAGCACTGTAACAGATATTGCGGACACGGTTATCCAAAGTCCCATGAGGAGCCTTCACTACTTTCATTGTTTAGTGTACTTGCTTACTCTTCTTTCTTGTAAACTCACCTTCGCTCAGCCCGCTGCTGAGAAGGTGAAATTTTCAAGAATGGAAGTAAGTTCCGGGCTGTCCAATTCCAGGGTTAATTCCATTCTCCAGCATTCAAAAGGCTTTCTCTGGATCGGTACAGAGGATGGATTGAACCGCTTTGATGGATATGAATTTAAGGTGTACCGTCACCTTCCCGGCGATACTACCAGCTTGTTGAAGAACGGTGTCTTAAATCTGTATGAAGATAGCCGTGGCGTCCTGTGGGTGAGCACTATCAATGGAGGCTTGCACATGTATAATAGCGAGCAGGATAATTTTACGAGAATTAAAGCCTACTCCTTTGACTGTGAGATTACCCAGATTTCAGAAGATCGCAAAAAAAACATTTGGATTGTTGGTGTACAGTCAAAGCAAGCTTTTGTTTCCCAGCTGAACCAAGACAATAATCAATGGAAACACTTTGCTGTATTTCCGTCTACAAACCCCGTTTCTTTCTTTTTGCAGGCTTCAGAAAATGAATTTTGGCTGGGCGTAAACAACACCGGTTTTTTCAAATGGAACATGTCCAACAACGCACTTGAAAGTTATCTGCCGGACAAAAAGAATCCCAATAGTATTGTCGGTAAAAATTTCCACAAAGGCATGAAGGACGTCAGGGGAAATATCTGGATTGCGACAGAGCAAGGCTTAAGTAAATTTGATTCCAATGGCGGAAAATTCACGAACTACACCACCACATCTCCCGATGGCAAGCCGGCACTTTTAGTGAATAACATTCTGAGTCTTTGTGAGGACGGCGACTACATTTGGATCGGCACCGAAAATGGTGGCCTCAGTCGTTTAAATACAAAAAATGATCAGTTTACCAATTTTAAATTTGACAGAAATGATCCGCTGTCATTGCCTGATAATTCTATCTGGTCGATTTATAAAGACCGGCAAGGCAGAATCTGGATAGGAACCTATTCCAGGGGACTGTGTGTCGTGGATAAGCTAAAAGAGAAATTTTCTGAAGTGGATATGATCTTGGAAAATGATGTGGTGAATGCCATTTGGCAGGATTCTAAAAAACGGTTTTGGGTTGGAACCGAAGATGGGTTGGTGGTCAGAGATGGAAAGCAGTTGCGTTATTATAAACATACATCCCGGAAAAACAGCCTCAGTAGCAATCCCGTATTGTCTATTTTTGAAGACAGCAAGCATCAGATGTGGTTTGGCACCTGGGGAGGTGGTCTGAATCGATATGTAGAAAAAAATGATCATTTCATTAATTATGTGCCGGATGAGGAAGATCCCAGAAGTCTCTCCAATCCGAATGTTTTTGTTGTAAAAGAACAGATCCAAACGAAACGCCTGCTGGTGGGCACATACAATGGCTTGAATGTCTTAACGGATGAAAGCGCAGGGCATTTTGAAAGGTATGCAGATCGTGAATTTGAATTCAATAATTTCATTCGCACCATATTCGAAGATAGCAAGGGAAATGTCTGGATTGGCACCATTGAAGAGTTAACCGCATATCATGAAAAAGATAAACAAATAACGCGGTTCAACACGGGAAATAATCCGGATGCCTTTCAGGTAGGTGGTCTTGTAAACTGCATTATAGAAGATAAAGAAGGAAGGATTTGGGTTGGCACAAGCAAGGGCCTGCACGTGTTGAGTGATAATAAATTCGTAAAGCGGTATACGATCGAGAACGGATTGCCCAACAACATCATTAACGGAATTCTGGAGGATGATAAAGGAAATCTGTGGTTGAGCACCACACAGGGAATCTCTAAATTCAATCCTGCTGATGAAAGCTTTAGAAATTTCGATATCAACGATGGATTGCTCAGTACAGAATTTAAACCCAATGCCTGTTTCAAGAATAAAGAGGGACAGTTTTTTTTCGGGGGAACGGGTATTAATTTTTTCTACCCGGATAGTATAAAAAGCAATCCGCACATTCCGCCCGTGTATATAACGGATTTAAAGCTTTTCAATCGCTCGGTTAAAGCTGGAGATAAGGCCGGTATTCTAAAACAGCAAATCAGTGAAACGCCGGAAATTTCGCTGCCGCCTCAATACAATTTTTTTACGCTTAATTATGTTGCCGTAAATTTCACCGCGGCCAATAGAAATAAGTATGCCTATAAATTGGAAGGCTTTGATGAGGATTGGAATTATGTTGATGACCAGCGGTCAGTAACATTCACCAACCTGGATGCAGGAACCTATACCTTCAGGGTTAAGGCATGCAATAATGATGGCTTATGGAACGAATCGGGAGCAACCTTAGTCATTCACATTCTACCTCCTCTGTGGAAAACGTTGTGGTTCCGCGCGGCGGTTGGCCTTTTCATCGTGGGAGTAGCCATCGGGTATTATAGGATGAGGGTTAATGCAATTGAACAGCAAAACAAAAGGCTGGAAAACCTGGTGGCAGAAAGGACGGGAGAACTTCTGCAAACAAATGAGGAACTCATTCTTCGTGACGAGGAAATTCAAGCGCAGAATAGTGAGCTGTTTAATCAACGGGAAGCGTTGGCATCTCAAAATGGAGAACTTCAAATGGCAAGGGAAATTATTGAGGAACAGAACGATGAAATCCGGTTGCGCAATGAGACCCTGGAAGAAGAAGTGAAGGCGAGGACGAAAGATTTGGTGGAGTACAATCAGCAGCTTGAACAATTTGCGTTTATTTCAGCCCATAATCTCAGGGCTCCGGTGGCCCGTATTTTAGGTCTGGGCAACATTTTGGATTTGGTCAAATCCGAGCCCGAGGAAAAAAACGCAATCATAGATAAGCTGGTTATTGCAACACGTGAACTTGATGCAGTAGTAAGGGATTTAACGACTATTTTGGTTTTAAGAAAGGACAACATATCGATCATTACGGAAGTAAACCTGGAAGAGGAATTGAGATCGATAAAAATAAACTTGGAAAAAGAGATCGTGGAAACCGGCGCATCGATTGTTGAAGACTTTTCTTGCGCTCCGCTTATTCACACGATCAAACCTTATTTGGATAGTATTCTTATTAACCTGGTCAGTAACGCTATTAAATATCGCTACCCCGGCAGGCGCCCGGTAATTCAAATTAAATCGAAGTTCATTGAAAATTACATTTGCTTGACGCTTCGCGATAATGGACTGGGCATAAACTTGGAATCGTATAAAGATAAATTATTCACCCTCTACAGCCGCTTTCACAATCATGTAGAAGGTAAGGGCATGGGATTATATCTTGTGAAAACACAGGTTGTTTCGCTGGGTGGTCGAATTGAAGTAGAAAGTGAAATTGACAAAGGAACCGTGTTTAAGATTTTTTTCAAAAGATTGGGTATTTAAGGCCTGATCTTTTTCTCCCCTGACTTTAGCCCGATCATTGGAGAGCTTCCTGCAGTGACTCCACGGAATCCAGAAAATGTACAGAATTGCGGGGGTGCTTTGCCGGCATGATAACATCGCTTTGGTTACTTTTTGTTTGTGCCTTCCTGGCCTTTTCCTTGAGTGCGGTCTGTGGTGGTGGCGCCGGCCTGTTGTTAATGCCGGTGCTGGGCTTGTTTTTGCCGGCAACACAACTGCCCGCGGCGCTCTCGATCGGAACGGTGGCCTCTTCGGTGTCGCGCATCGCCGTTTTCTTTGCCCGGATTCGGTGGGACGTTGTTCGCTGGTTTGTTCCCGCGGCCTTGCCCGCCGTATGGCTGGGAGCCTGGCTTTTGCATTTTGTGAACCCGCTTTACCTGGAGATTGCGATGGGCATCTTTTTGATCAGCAACCTTCCTGCGCTGTTTAAAAAGACGGGAAAAGCACCGGCGCCTGGAAATTCTTCCCATAAGCTCTTACTTATCATTGGCTTTCTAGCCGGTTTCCTTTCTGGTCTCACCGGCGCGGTAGGACTGTTGTTCAACCGCTTCTATCTGCGCTATGGACTTTCCAAGGAAGAAATCGTGGCCACGCGCGCAGCAAACGAATTGATACTTCACTTGATCAAGCTGGGCTTATATGCGTCTTTTGGTCTGATCTCTGGTAAGGTGATCGGCCTGGGAGCATCGGTCGCGCTCGCCGGTTTGTTGTCGTCATGGTTTATGAAATGGGGATTGAAGAAGATCAGCGAATCTTTTTTCAGAAGCGTCGGCTACGCGACGATGGTCCTTTCCGGGATCGTTATGCTCACCCAATCAGGAGGCCGGCTGATGTCCGAGAATAATGCTTACCTGTCATTCTCCCCGGTCGCGAAAGGCATTGAATCAAAGCTGCAATGGCAAAATGCAAAACTTGCTTTTGAATTTGAATACGACGAGGGATTTGAATACGAACAGGAAATTCCGTTGTCCGATTTGTCGACAGCACAACAGAAGTATGTCCTGGCCGAAAAGGGAAATGCGGAAACGATGCGTGTCGAGGAAGTATTTGGTGTCAACACCCATTCGTTTGAAGCGTATTATTTCCGTGCGGGTAAACTTGTTAAGAAAATAGATTTCAGCGTGTAAATGCAGAAAGAAGATTATACGCAGCCAACTGAACGGAAATAAGAGATGAACCCTGCGAGGGCTTCGTCAAGAGATGGGCAGGGTAGGGTTTGTCACTCTCTGCCGTACTCCAGAAGCATAAAAGTTCCGGGCACGACGCTGGGCCGGGGATCCGGATTTTCAGTCGTCGCGGCGGGTGTTTCACCGTATTGTGCCGTAGAGAGAAAGATGTGATGCGTGACGGGATCCATCGTCAACGTCCTCGCACCCGGCGCAGTCGCAACGGTTTCGACGACGGAGAATTCAGTCGGAGAAACTTCCTTCACAACCGTCATCGTTCCTTCGCCATTAGAGCTGACAGCAAATTTTGATGTGGCATCAAAGACTACGCCGTCCACGCGTTTGCCAATAGGCACCTTCGAAACCACCTTGCCGGTATTCGCATCTACGATGATCATGAGTTCATTGTGACAAACACTAAACAAGCGATGGGTTTCGGTGTCGATGGCCAGGCCCGTGGGTTCTTCGCCCGGGGCAACACTCCACCGTTTTTTTACGGCCAGTGTTTTGGCATCAAATGAAACAATTTCATGGGTATCTTCCAGGTTCACAAAAATGGTTCCTTTTCCGTCCGATACCCCTGCCTCGACACCTTCGCCTCCCAGGTCGACAGTTCCCAGCACTTTTCCTTTCGCAATATCGATCGCCGTCGCACTGGCACCACTATGATTGAACACAAAGACGCGGTCGGAGTAGGGATCGTATAACAAAGCGTCGGGATTTTTGCCAGTAGGCAATTCAACGATAGGAGCGAGTGTCTTCGAATCGAAAATGGTAGCGCTATTCGTTCTCCCGTTTGTGGTTAACCCACGGTTGGTTTTTGCCACCGTCACGATGCCATGAACACCGCTAGTGGATTTGATGACGCCAAGCGACTTATGACTCTTCAAATCAAGAACTTCTACCTGGTTTCCATGCGAAAGAAAGATTCTGCCATGTTCGTGATCCACCGCGAGATAATCCCAGCCGCCTTCGCCGCCGATCACAGTTTTCTTTATCAGATGATAGCCGGGAGTTTGGGCGTGCAGGGTGGCACTTGCCAAGAGGATAGCAAGTCCAATTGCTCCAACGAACGAACGACGGTAGTTTTTCATGATTTCTGAATAATTTATGAGGTGGAGATTTCGGGTGTTCAGGAAAATCGGCTAGCGCATCCTAACCTGACCGGTTTGAAGATAAAACAGGATTCTGTAGACTTTTTGAATTTCATTCTGCCCGACCTGTACGATACCCAAGTGAGAACAAATATTATCGCACCACCGGCGACCAGGATTATATTAACGAGATCGGGCTGCCGGTCGTCCTAATGATCACTACCATTTTATGACGGCCGTCAACTTACCCAAGAAGCAAAAAAGATACGGCGGTAGAACCAGCATATACCCGAGCCGCAGACCGTACAAACTCCTGTTCACATTTGCACACTTCCGGACGATGGCATCCCGTTCAGAGCCCCCCAAGTGCTTTTTTCATCGTGGCACTTTTATTGAACGGGCGACAGCAATATCCGCAACACAGGCACCGTTACTATGTACATGAAAAAGGTCACGACGTTCTTTCTGATTTGCTCAGGGGTAGATCGGCATATTCTTAAGAAATGCCCATCCGAAACCAGCAAATACGCGGGCATTGGCGCCACCATATTTTTTACGGGCCTGTTTGCCAGCTTGTCCGGCGGCTATGCTTTGAATACCGTTTTCGACAACCTGTGGATCGCCACAGCCTTTGGACTGTTGTGGGGACTCATGATCTTTAACCTGGACCGCTACATTGTGTCCAGCATGCGCAAGGAAGGCAAGCCGGCACGGGAGTGGTTGATGGCCACGCCCCGGATCGTGCTGGCTGTGTTCATTTCCATCGTGATTGCCAAGCCACTGGAGCTCAAAATATTTGAAAAGGAAATTGCGCCTGAGTTGACCGCCATGGAACAAAAGGCCTACAAAGAGCAGGAAGCCTTGACGCGTGGCCGTTTTGCGTTTATGGGCGATAGTCTGGAGACCGTGGTAAATGCTCTGAAAGCAGAGGTGATCCAAAAAGCCCTTCAACGCGACGCACTGGTCAGCGCCGCCCAGGCGGAGGCCGATGGAACCGGGGGCAGCCGGAAAAAAAATCTGGGTCCCATCTACAAAGTCAAAAAAGCGGATGCCGATAAAGCCGAGGCTGAACTGAAGGCGTTGACACTCTACAACTATGAGCGGATTGCTGCGCTGGAAAAAAGCATCGCCGAAAATAACACGCAGATGAACATCGCCCTAAGCGACCTGGAGCAAAACAAAATTGACGGCCCCGCCGCCCGCATCGAGGCGATGAGTCACCTGACGGCCAAGAGCAGCGCCATGCTTTGGGCACACCTGTTCATCATGCTTTTGTTCATCGCGATCGAGACCGCCCCGGTGTTGGTCAAACTGATTGCAGGCAAAGGCCCTTACGACAATCTTCTGAAGGTGGAAGAATACCAGTTCACCGTACACGAGATCGAAGAGAAAGCGCGCATGAACACCCAGGCCAAAGAAAAAACCGCCACCTACCCGCAGCACGAACGCACCTTCATCGCCACCCGCCTCGACAACGAGTTGCAATAACATTTGCGTTCACCAAACCTGGAAGATTTCCCGCGAACCGGTGAGATACATGTCCTGATAGCCTTCCATGGCCGCGGCCATCTTTTTCATGGCTTCTGTATTTTCTTTATACTTTTCCCAGCTTTGCTCATACGCGGTAAGGTTATCATACTGCGTAACCATGATTACGCGGTTGAACTGACCGGTCATGTCCGTGAGAACGTTGACCAGTTCGGAGTTTCCTTGCATAGCTTCCTTAAATTTCTTCGCCAGCTTCGAAGCGTTGCCTGGCTTGCAGACAAAAGTGTCGTGAACAATGATCATAAGGGTTATTTTTTATAAGAACAAGGTATGAAATCGTTCGTCGATGAAAAGTAAAGAATTTGCGCTTGAGTAAAATGGAATTCTCCGTGTTTTTGGGCCTTAAGCAAATCAGGATATCGGCTAACGTCTTCATCAAACTCAGAATTTCTACAGAATGAAGTATTTACTTGCTTTTTACGGCATCGATTTGTTCAGTATTTTGAACAGATGGCTGGACCAATCCCGGACAGAATAGCGCATGCAGAATCTCAATCCCCATGGCTCCGAACTTCTCAGGCAGGTTGAAATCTACGTCAGGGACCTCTTGAGCAAGCAGCTTCCTGCTATACGCAAGTTTCACACCATTGATCATACGGCCGGCGTCGTTCGCGCTTGCTCGACGCTGGCTTCACATTATGCCACTCCGGAAATGGAAATGGAGGCCTTGCTGACGGCCGCGTGGTTTCACGATACCGGATATGTTCGGGGAGGTGCCAACCATGAACAAGAGAGCGTGAAGATTGCCTTTGGATTTTTGAACGATTTTAATCTGCCCCCTGAATTCTATTTTAAGATCGAAGGCCTAATTAGCGCGACAAAACTTTCAGTGCGTCCCGTGGGTCTCCTGGAAGAAATTCTGTGCGATGCGGACTTGAGTCATTTGGGATCGGCAGACTATGAAACATGGTCTTTATTGCTGAAGAAAGAATCAGAACTGGTAACGGGGAAGTCCATAACGTTGGAAGCATGGAATCGGCAGAATATTTTATTTTTTAAAAAGCACGCATACTATACCCGCTATGCCCGCGAGTATTGGGAGCCGGTAAAACAAATTAATTTGACGCAGTTGCTGGGCTCACGTTAAACCGCAAAGGATGCAAGGAAATGCGTCCAACTTGGATTCACTTTTTATTTAGTTACTAAAATCAATATCCGGATTGGCCACCTTTCGCTCCTTTGCTTTGCCATTGTTAAGCTTCCCCAACGGAAGCTGAATGGAAAATTTAAAATACCTGATTTCTCTCCGGCTCATCGAAACCTGGTAGACGCCGGGTTGGTCGTAGATGCTGACAACCCTTCTCGAATTAAAAATATCATTGATTGAAAACGTGAAACTGCCCTTGTTTTGCCAGAATCCTTTTCGCAGGGCGAAGTCGGCGCCGCTCACAGCATTTTGATAGCCTTGCAGCTGTGGCGAACGGCTTCTTCGCTGTCCGCTTAACTGTGCAGAAAAGCCTCCCTTGAAACGATAGGTCAGGTTGACCTTGGCCGTGTAACCGATCAGCCGGTTGGTGAGATCAACGGATTGTAAAATTACTTCAAAAGCATTTAGGTTCGCCAGCACACTGACCGGACCCGCGGAATACGTCACAGTGTTGTCAATCCCGTAGCGGATATCGGCCTTCACATTTTGAAACGTGGTGACCAGGATAGTGGAGTCCGTTGCTAAAGGTTGAACCAGGGGCTTGATGGTGTGGTCCTCATAAATATAGTAGGCCGAAGGAAGCCACTGCAGGCTCGAGCCGGATTTGCCATCCCAGGTCTTACTATAATTCAATTCCGCGGTGTTGACGAACTCCGGACGGACCTTTGGGTTTCCAATGGTAATGTTCTGACGATCGGCGGCCTGGATACCCACAAACATATGTCTGAAATTCGGCCGCCCTACTTTTCTACTCAGGCTGAAATTCCACTCCGACGACTTGTCGATCGTCTTGTTAAAGGCCAGCGAGGGGAACAGCGACTGGAAAACGTTCTGGCCGGTTTTGGATGGATAGTCGTATCCAAAAGTGCTCCCATCAAACCATGATTTACCATGAAGGCTCGACTGCTCCAATCGCAGACCAGCCTGCATATTGAGCGTCTTGGTGAACTGCCGGTCATATAGGGCATAGACTGCATTGACGGTTTCGTTGATGCGCGCGTTCTGCGAATAATCCTGCAGCAACACACTGGCGTCCGGGTGAACCTCGTAGAAAAAATACTCCTGGTCGCGCAGGTATGAAAAGCTGCGAACCCCCAATTCCCATTTCGCAAATTCATTTACGGGATGCACATAGTCGATTTGGGCGAGGATCTGGTTGCCGATGATCCGGCCGTCGATGCGGTTGGTGACTGGGTAGCCGTCTTGTACGGTCGTGTCGCCTTCTTGAATGTCATAGGCTGTCGTGTACCAATCGCCTGCATTGGAAACGCGGTTATGCGTCAGCGAAGAAACGAAATGAAGTTCCTGTCCTTTGCGGGCAAACTTATGACGCCATTCCATTTCAACTCCGCTGTTGGTGTAATCGTTGTGAGGGATAGTGTTCCGGATGCCATAGGAGCTCACGGTATTATCGGCACTGCGATAGGTATAGGTTTGGTTGCTCACCGTGTTAAAGGCGCCGCCGACCAAGCTGACCGCCAGGGAAAGAACATTGTTTGAGTTCAATTGATAGTCTGCTGCCAGGCGGCCACTTTGAAACGTGTTGTTCAGACTGATGTCGGTGTCCTGATCAAAATATCCGGTAACGGCTCCGTCTTTTGCCGTGTTGGTTCTGCGTACATATCCGGTCAAGGGATTGCGGGTAGCATTTAAACTATACAACGCTGTAAAATTCCACTTATGCTTTTGCCAGTCCAGATTCACCGTGGCGTCATAGCGGGAATTATTACCAATGCCTGCTGTGATAATGCCGTTATAGCCTTCTTCCCGGTTTTGCTTCAGGACCAGGTTAACAATGCCTCCCGATGTACTGGCGTCGTACTTGGCAGAGGGATTTGAAATGACTTCGACATTGGCAATCTGGTTCGCGGGGATTTGCGCCAGGGTGAGCTGCGTCGGTTTTCCGTTGATGTAAATGGTGGTGGGCATATTTCGAAGACTGGCCGCACCGGTTTCGTCAATGGTGAGCGAGGGTACGTTCCGCAGCAACGACTCTGCTGTGCCGCCGACGGATGTCAGGTTTTTGCTGACATTGAAAATTCTTTTTTCCGGGGTAATCTCCAGGTCGGATTTTTCGGCCACCACCTCCACTTCCGTCAGGATTTTTGAATCAGGCAGCAACGAAAGCTTGCCCATGTTCACGACAACCGGATGGGTCACGGAAACCATTTGTTCGATTGTGATATAGCCGACAAAAGAGAGTCGCACCATCAACTGGCCGGTGGGCAGATGGGAAATCAGGAACTGGCCCGCTTCAGAAGTTTGTGCCCCGCCCACCAAACTATCCTTCGCGTTGATTTTTTGGTACACGGAAACCGAAGAAAAAGATAGCGCGTCACCACTGACGCCGTCGGTGACGAACCCTTGTATTGCGCCCGTATGGTCTTGTGCCCAACCGCTGAAATAGAGAAAACAGAACACGAATACCAGGAGGATCTTAAATTTACGGATACGCTTAGGTTGGGATAGAGGCATGGAATTCGTTGTCAAAGGCTGAGACTCGCTTGAGCATTTAGTACGGCAGGTGAATTATTTCCAGATTAATACCAACATGCCCGCAAAGATGAGAAGACCACCCACCAGAATTTTTGGTGTGACCGGTTCTTTTAATAAAACAAAAGATAAAACCAGCGTGATCAATATGCTGGCTTTGTCGATGGCGGCGACATACGATACAAGGCCGTCCTTCATCGCGCGGTAGTAATAGACCCAGCTCACCGTGGTGGTGATCGCGGAGGCTATCAACAGGCTCGCCTGAGACCATGTCACATTTGAAAGGTCTTTGTATTTATCTCCGGCCAGGTTCATGGAAGCGACAATAATAAAGATGACACTCGTCCGGATGCCGAGAGCGAGATCCGGATTGATGTTCTGAAGTCCATACTTCGCAAGCACGGACGTAAGGCCGGCAAAGATCATCGAGATGATGGCATACAGGATCCAGGGCTGCATAGGGGTGTATTTAAATTTTGAAAGGGTTGATCATCGCTTTGAATGGGCAACGGCTTATTTCATAAGACCATGTTTGAAGGCATAACTGGCAGACTGATACCAGGCGATGGCTTCATCGACCACGGCAGCATTGTCTGCTTTTCCGATCGGTTCATTGGCGTCGGAAAGCTTAAAGGATTCCACTTTCTGTTGGGGTGAAAGAATAACCAATTGGTGATCTTTTAAGTACCCCAGGTTTTGATAGGTGCTGATGAAAGCCCGCTCTCGGCCTGCTTCCAATTTGAACATGTCATAGCCATAGAATTTACTGGTGTAAGAAAAATTCAACATGCCCAGCAGGGTGGGGGCAATATCGATCTGACTCATGAGCCTGTCCATCACATCCGGATGCACGTTGCCTGGCGAAAAGATCAACATCGGAATGTGATATTTATTCACAGGCATTTCCGTTTTTCCGGCGCTGGAGGCACAATGATCGGCCACAATAATAAAGACGGTGTTTTTGTACCATTCTTTTTTGGATGCTTCTTTTATAAAGCGCCCGATGGCGTAGTCCGTATACTTCACCGCGCCTTCGCGACTGGAATGCGACGGGATATCGATACGCCCTTCCGGATACGTGAACGGCCTGTGGTTCGAGGTCGTCATGATGTGCGCAAAGACCGGGCTTTGCTTGGTGTTTGCATCCAATTCCTGTAAGGACAACTGAAATAGATTTTCATCCGCCACACCCCAGATATTTTCGTAGTCGATCTCTTCATCCGACAACCCCGAGCGGTCAACGACCTGGTATCCGTTATGACCAAAGAAATAGCCCATGTTATCAAAATAGCTATATCCGCCATAGATGTACTCGCTCTTATATCCCTTTTCATCAAAGATTTTTCCCAATGAAAAAAGGTCTTCATTCTCCGGCCGGCGAACAATGGACTGGCCTGGCGTGGGAGGAACACAAAGGGATAGGGCCTCCAACCCCCTAACCGTGCGCGTACCGGTGGCATACAGGTTTGTAAAAACTAGGCTTTGGCTGCTCAGTGAATCCAGGAAAGGCGTGATGCCTTGGGAATTGCCAAACAACTTCATGAACTCCGCGCTAAAACTCTCCACACTGATCAGCACGACATTGAACTTTTTCTCTACCCCCGGATTGACAATGCTGCGGGCGATGTTGTGCGTGTCCGCGCTCACATAGGTAGCTTCACCCGTTTTAAGCTGGCGGTGGACCATCTCAAAAGCCTGGTCCTCGTCCATGCCTTTGTAGAATTGCTCATAGTCGAGCTCGTTGTTGCGATAGGCCGCAAATAATTCATACATGCCGTTCCCACCCAATTCGTTGACGTACGCATTTTTGCTGAAACGATGGTATTTGTTTGACACGGTAAAAAAAGCAAGGACGATCAAGGCAGCATACGCACCCACAAACGTCGAACGCAATTTGAAGGGCATAGGCCGCTGCGTTGTATGGATGATCGCCCGACGCAGCCACCATACGATCAGCACCGACAACGCTAACACACCCGTGATGATCCACTCCAGCGGATAAGACTGATCGATATTTCCGATCACCTCCGTCGTATACACCAGGTAGTCGACGGCAATAAAATTGAAACGAACACTGAACTCGTCCCAGAACAGCCACTCGGCAACGGCATTGAATAGCAGCATAAAAATGAAGACCGAGAAGAGTCCAAAAAGCACATAGCGATGGCCTCGCTTCTGATAGACCCTGTCGGGCATCAGCCATAGATACACCAGGAGCGGCAAACCAAAATAAAGGCCGTTTACAAAATCGTAAAATAGACCCCATAGGAATATTCCTATGGCATTCAGGAACGAGAAATCAATCTCACCCGCGGATCTGATGAGTAATAAAATTCGGGTAGCGGTTGAAATGACAACCAAAACAGCACCAAGCAGCATCCATAAGCCCGTGCGGCGTTTCATCTCTGTGCGAACATTCCAGGTCATGTTGCGAATCACACATGTTATTCTGTAGACATTCTGGAGGGGAAATGATGGCTGAGAATGGGACACGTTTAGCCGCCCTCCGTCCGGGTTTTGGGCAGGCTATTTATCGGTGCAGACACGGCTGAACATGCGCTTAGCAATGGGCGTAGCACCTCCGGCAAAGCATCATCATTTTAAGTACATCTGACAGGTAAGTGGCCAATTTAAATTTTTGCTTACCAGGAAAAAAATGCCGAAACTTTGACCGGATTGAGGCGCTACGGCCCAAAGCCAATAAAAACTAAGATACCCATGGACAGGCTTGAATTTCTTCAACATCTCGGTGCAATCGGAACAAGTGCTATACTGGCGCCCGATGCATGGAAGCATAACACCACTACCCCGGAATTTCCCGTGGTCAGAAAACCCAAAGACCAACGGAATTTTTCAAGCACCGCGATCGAAAAAGCGATTTCCGATTTCAAGGCAAAGGTCAAAGACCCGGAACTGGGATGGTTGTTTGAGAACTGTTTCCCGAATACGTTGGACACCACCGTGTTCCTGAAATCAAAAGGCAAAGAACCCGACACCTACATCATCACCGGCGACATCGACGCCATGTGGCTGCGCGACAGCACCGCCCAGATCTGGCCGTACCTGCCCTTTATGAAAAGCGATCCGACGCTGCAGAACCTGGTAGCCGGGGTGATCCACCGCCAGACACGGTGCATTCTCAAAGACCCTTACGCCAACGCCTTCTACGACGACGAATCCAAAATCAGCGAATGGAAGGACGACCTCACCGATATGAAACCGGGCATCCACGAGCGCAAGTGGGAGATCGACTCGTTGTGTTACCCGATCCGGTTGGCGTATCACTACTGGAAAATTTCGAACGACACCACACCCTTCAATGAATCCTGGAAGCGGGGCATCCAAGATACCCTGCGCGTTTTCAAAGAGCAGCAACGAAAAAATGGAAATGGTCCCTACACGTTTCAACGCACCACGTCCTGGGCTACCGACGGCGTGCCACTGAGCGGCTATGGCTATCCCGTGAAGCCTGTTGGATTGATCTGCTCAATGTTCCGCCCCAGCGACGACGCCACGATCTTCCCCTTCCTGATACCCTCCAATTTCTTTGCCGTGGTAAGCTTGAAGCAAGCCGCCGAGATGACCCGGACCATCAGCCACGACACAACGTTGTCGGACACCTTGTTGTCGTTGGCAAAGGAAGTAGAGACCGCGCTCAATCTTTACGCTACGGTGGAGCACGCCGAGTTTGGAAAAGTGTTCGCCTATGAAGTGAATGGCATGGGCAGCTTCAACCTCATGGACGACGCCAACATTCCCAGCCTGCTCTCGCTTCCCTACCTCGGCGCGATGGAGGCGGACAACAAGATCTATCAAAATACCCGGAAGCTTTTGCTTTCCGATAGCAACCCTTTCTATTTCAAAGGAAAGGCCGGAGAAGGCATCGGCGGTCCCCACGCCGGCATGGAGATGATCTGGCCCTTAAGCGTGATCATCCGGGGCCTGACCAGCAAGAATGAAGACGAGATCAGAAAATGTATACAGACCCTCAAGTCTTGCCACGGCGGAACGGGATTCATGCACGAATCTTTTCACAAAGACGATGCAACGAAGTTCACACGAAAGTGGTTTGCCTGGGCGAATACGATCTTCGGTGAATTCTTGTGGAATACGTATTTGAATAAGCCTCATCTATTGTCGTAAGGCCGGTTAATAATCGGGAAAGAGAATGCTCGCGATCACAGGATCAATACTTCCGTTGGTTCGGGTGATTGATCCTGTTACTCAAATGGACGATGACATTCATCCGAACACGGAAGGGAAACAGGCTTTAGCGAGGGCTTGGCTCGAAGCGATCCGTCGGGAGCTTCCAAAATTTCAGAGGCAACGGCAGGACCTGCATGCTGATCGGGAAGGGTTCTTTTCTAAGCGTTTAACACGTACGAGAAAGGCACCGTATTGACAACCGCGAATAGATCCCTAATGTCTGGAAAATCGGGGTTTACCAAAAGGTTGAAATTGTCAGGGAAAAATTGCAGGTGCAATCTTGCAGAGGGCACCTTCAGAAAAGGAGCATCAGAAGAGGTAAGCCATTGTTTTCCAATTTCCTGTGTTGCCAAACTGTGCGGCAGTGCATTCCAATCGGCGGGCAGATGTGCGGGATTGATCTCGCCCACTAAAGTTTCGTCCCGGATCTCATAAATGATCATCCGCCAGGCTTGCGTACCAACAACATGTCCGCGGATACACAGATATTCCAATTGAGCCAGGGCGGGCGAACTTGCGGCATAAATCATGTTTGTCCCTTTCGGATTCCAACGCGCAGCAGTTCCTGAAAAACTATAGGGAGCAGCGGCGTATCGCTCCTGCATGATCCTGTAACAATGCATAGACTTGGTATATCAGATAACGTTGCCGTAGGTGAGGGCATCCAAACTCGCATCGACACGGTCAACGCCGATGGGAGATGTAATTAAAGATATCGGCGTCACATTACCTAACGCCATGTTGGGGCTATTCAGCCAACGTTTAAAGTCCGTAAGATTTCCAAAGACATCCACGCCCTTTTTAACAGCCTCGTCTATTTTGAAAAATTGGGCTGCCCCGGATTTTCCAATGCGCGAATTTGTTTTCCAACGCGAAACCGTGCTGGTGGAAACATCCGCGGCTTTTGCGATTTCGGGCACGTTCAGATCGAGATAGTCAACCAGGAATTCAATTTCACTAGAAGGAATTCCATTTTCATTTTCCACCAATGCAGAGATCTCCACCAGGCTTCCTGCTTTCGTAAAGGAGGGAACCATATAGCCATATCCCGTTTTAACCGAAACAACAAACTTCTTCCCGTTCCGGATAACCTCCGTTTCAATTCGTTGCCCGCCCGGTATCGATCGTTCGATCTCGGCAATAGGGCGCGACGATTTTCTCGCCGCTAAAAAATCTTCCTGAGGAGGGTGAGTTTTTTTTATCGTCTTGACAGCGTTCTTTTGAACCGGCGTCTTCCCGCTTTTTCTCCTGCTACTCTCTTTCATCATCATATC
Organism: Chryseolinea sp.; assembly: GCA_036525235.1. Taxonomy (GTDB): domain Bacteria; phylum Bacteroidota; class Bacteroidia; order Cytophagales; family Cyclobacteriaceae; genus Chryseolinea. The sequence continues at coordinate 54,748 of DATDAV010000261.1, forward strand.
ATTTGATATAGGAAGATACGTCAAATGCCATAAAAAGTATATCATTTGATATACTAAAATACATCAAATGCATTAAATTAAACTTAAGTATCTGATAATCAGCTGTAATTATATTGTCACCGTCAGATAGAAACTGCCTTAAAAGTTCCATTTCACCGCAAGAACGGAGGCCCTTCAGGGGCGTCTTTATTGCAAAAAGCGTTGAAAAAAATGATCGGCATTTATGTAACCATATGAAGTATCGCCGGTAAACTTTTGTATTCCCTAACTTAAAAACAGCCTGTGTCATGATCCGGAACTACATCAAATCCGCTGTCCGCAGCACCCTCAAAAACAAGGTCTTTACGGTGATCAATGTATTGGGATTGGCCGTTGGGTTGGCCGGGTCGATGCTCATCACCCGCTATGTAATGCACGAGCTCAGCTACGACCAGGACCAGCTCCGGAAAGACCGGATCTTCCGCGTACAGTTGGATCGTTACAACAAGGGCGAGCTCACCACGCGATGGGCCGCAGGCGCTGCAGGCATAGGCCCGGAACTTAAAAATAATTTTCCGGAAGTCGAGTACTATGTCCGCATGCACGAGGACAAGCAGACGTTCGGTCACGACGACGTCACGTTTAAGGAAGAGCACATCTATTATGCCAGCGAAGATTTTTTCAAGGTCTTCTCCTTTCCGTTGCTGAAAGGCGTTGACTCGACGGTGCTCCGCGAGCCGCACACGATGGCCATCTCAAAGACATTTGCAAAAAAATATTTTGGCGACGAAGACCCGATCGGGAAAATGCTCCGCAAGAATGGCGTAGAAGAATGGATCGTCACCGGTGTGTTTGAGGACGTCCCCGCCACCAGCCACATGCAGTTTGATGCCCTGCTTTCTTTTTCAACCTACGTGAGCTATTTCAAAAATCCTGACGGACTGAACAGCTTTCAGTGGGACGGATTCATGACGTACGTGCAACTTTATCCGAATGCAAAAGTGAGCACCCTGCAAGCAAAGCTTCCCGCATTTGTTGAAAAACGGGAAGGCGAAGAGTTTAAAAAATATAACGCCGGAATGGTGTTCACGCTGGAGCCCATCACCCGGATCCATCTTTTTGCCAACAACCTCATGATGGACTACGGCCCGAACGGAAATGGTAAGTCGGTGTATTTCCTGGCGATCATTGCAGCATTCATCCTCGTCATTGCCTGGATCAATTATGTGAACCTGGCTACGGCCCGGTCTATGGAGCGGGCGCGCGAGGTCGGCGTACGGAAAGTGTTGGGAGGTCTCCGGTCGCAATTGATCCGGCAGTTTCTATTGGAATCGTTTGTCATCAATCTCATAGCCTTTGTGCTTTCGCTGGTTTTGGTTAGGCTGCTGCTGCCAAACTTTGCAGCGCTTGCCGGAAGGGATTTGGATACGTCGCTCTTTAACAATAACGTTTTCCTGGTGGGCACGGTCGCCGTCTTCGTGTTGGGCGTGCTGATGTCGGGGCTGTATCCTGCGTTTGTTTTATCTGGATTTAAACCAGCCGCCGTGCTGAAGGGCAAACTGCAAGGTTCTGCGCGTGGAAAATTCTTGAGAAAGGGGCTGGTCGTTTTTCAATTTGCGGCATCGATCACACTGATCGTCGGGACCTTTACGGTGTACCGGCAACTCAGCTTTATGCGAAACAGCGACCAGGGCGTGAACATCGATCAAACCATCATCGTCAGGGGCCCCGACATCAGCGACTCCACCTATGTGAATCGCTTCTATGCGTTTCATGATGATCTCACCACCTATCCGGAGATCGTCGGCGTCACCGCGTCGACTGGTATCCCCGGCCGGCAGCCCGATTGGAACGCCGGGGGTATCCGTCGCATTGAAGATCCTGACGAGGCGGGAAATGAATATCGCGTGCTCGGCATTGATCAGTCTTTTGTAACCACGTTCGGGCTGGAGCTTATTGGCGGGAGGAATTTATCAAAAGAAATAAAGACCGATCGCGCCGCCGTGCTCTTCAACGAATCGGCCGTGCGGCAAATGGGTTTTAAAACGCCAGCGGAAGCACTGAACGTGCAGATCAATTTCTGGGGCGACACCTTCAAGATCGTGGGCGTGTTAAAAGACTACCGGCAGGAGTCCATGAAACGAAACTTCGAACCGCTGATCTTTAGAAATATTCCGGACGCCCGCACATTTTATTCCATCCACATCAAAACCAACGATGTCCAGTCTCTGGTTACGCTGGCAGAAGATAAATTCAAATCCTACTTCCCCGGCAATCCATTCCAGTTCTTCTTTATGGATGACTACTACAACCAGCAATATCAGGCCGACATCCAATTCGGAAAAGTGTTTGGCGTGTTTGCCACCCTGGCGATCTTTATTGCGTGCATGGGATTGTTTGGTCTCTCTTCCTACATGGTGGTGCAGCGGACAAAGGAGATTGGCGTGCGAAAGGTTTTGGGTGCCACGGTGTCGCAGGTCATTGCGTTGCTATGCAAAGAGTTTGCGTTTCTGGTAGGGGCTGCGATTGTGATCGCCGTGCCCGTTTCATGGCTGGTCATGAACAACTGGCTCAACGAATTCGCTACCCGGATCGCGCTCTCGTGGTGGATCTTTGCTGTCCCTGGCGTTCTGGTCCTGGCCATCGCGTGGGCTACGATCTCGCTGCACACGTTCAAGGCCGCGTCGGCAAACCCGGTGGATGCGTTGCGCTATGAATAATGGATGTAAATGATTTTTATCCCGCGCTTTCACGGGTAGCTGTCATCGTCAATCCGTTTCTTTTTCAAACGCGTCCTCGTAAGCTTCCTTAAGCCGTTTCAGGTGTTCATGCGTCTTTGCTAATGCGTTGAAGACTTCTTCCAGGCGGTTGAACGCGTTGTCGGCGGCGTCCTTTTCGTCGGCGGTGAATTCGCTCACATACCCATTTTGGATGAGCGTCTGAACTTCGCTAAACCGTTCGTTTGCATGGGCATCCACGGCGTTGAGTTGAACGGCAACTTTGGATAGATCAAAGACTACCATGTGGTGTTGTTTTTAGATGTATAGAATTGCCCGGGCTCATTTCTGCGGGGCGGGAAGTCAAGTTAGTGAAATAATCAGGCTTCTTTTTTACCGGTATGGATTTTCTGATGGATCGCCGGCCGGCAATTCAGTGGCGTGCAATTTTAATGAAAGGAGAGGGTGCCGGTAAACTGGAATTCATCCTCGTCTACCGGCAAGTCAACATCTTGCGGATAACTATTTAAAGATCCCTGCGATTTTTTCCGGCGACACCGCAAGCGACGGACGACTGGATTTTTTATGCAAGTAATTCTTTAAACTAAACAACAGTTGTCGTGCCTCCGGCCGTTGTTCCTGCTCCGTCAGCAAATCAATTCCCGACACGATCAGCGTACCCTTGCCGACAGCACATTCGAAAATCAAGCCTATGGATCGCGAGGTTACCCAATCGTCGACAACCCGCACGATGGGATGGAGACCGGGGTCGACGGCATCGAGCAGGATGGCGTTGGAGTGACTCATGGCATCCCACCATTGCCAATTGCTGTGATACTGGGTAGGAAACAAGTCAAAGGCGGGGTGTTTGGGATTGCAAAGAATTCCCAGCGTGTGTGGCGGTTGCCCATTGGTCCATGCCGTGTTCCAGAAAATGCTGGAGAAGCCAACCGGAATATCCCCGCCAAACTCGGGTTTGACCGATCCCTTCCGCGCAGTGAGTATAACCTTGCCGCCTTGATTCAAAGCGTCAACCGCGCGTTTATCAAGATGGTCGGTTACCAGAATTTCATCGGTTGCTTCCGAAGGTTTTGCCGGGTATACAAACAGATCCCAGGAATTTTGAGCAGCGCCAACCGATACCGTTAAGGTCAGAAAAGATGGAACAGTAATTTGGGTAAGCGTTTGTTTAATGTGGCCGAGCTCATTTCCGTTTCCGACAGGTATAGCGGCTTTAGGGAAATCGCCTTTGAAAATTACTTTCCCCGAACGATCGGCAATCTCCCAGGCCGATGGCGTGTCCTTCAACGCAGCGTTGCTAAAATTGGCAACTTCCACCGGGATGTCAAGTGCTTCATCGTTCAAGTAGATCATCTTCGAAAACCGGGCGAGTGGAACAATGGCATTGCAAAAGCGGCTGTATTCTTTCGCGGTGATGTAGCCCTTCTCTTTCCAGAATGGATTGAGCACACCCACCAACGCAGTTCCCTGGCCGGGAAAGTCATGGAGGTCCAGGAGTTGAAAGCCGGCGAAATTTTTTGTTCGAAGGGCGGCTTCAATGTCGGCCTTGTAACAGAGCGCTTGCAGTTTGCCCGACGCCAGCAGGAAACTATCTGCCAGGTGACGCAGGTGATTTTTCTTCAACGTGGCTTCAAAGATCTCGAAGTTCTTTGCTTTCAACACACCATCGTATTGCGCGATCTCTTTCAGATCCGGAAAGACGCACCATTGACCGATCTCATGACTGACCGTAGGAATGGGCCACTGGTTAATGATCCCAGACCAATCATAATTTGTAGATGGAGCCTTGCCGTTGATGACGCTTTTCAATCCTTCTCCCCAGTGTTGTATGCGGGGATCGGGAGTGCTGTTGTAATTATTTTCAGTAATCAACGGCCAGCCGGCGCCGGTCGTGTACTGACGGCGGTTGTCGTGTTGCTTCCAATAGTTCACAAAGTCGGTGAGGTATTTCACCTGGTGGTCTCCAGCGGGCTCATTGCCATAAGCCATCATGCAAAAGGAGGGATGGTTGCCATAGGCATTCACAATGCGTTCGCTTTCCTGCTGTATGTAGCGGTCGACGGGCTTGCCATCGCCTACGGCCGAACCTTGGTTGGCCCAGGAAGAGCTTTCGATCTGCAAATAAACCCCCAGGCTGTCGGCGACATCAAACGCCGCTTCGGGAGGACACCATGAATGGAACCGAACGTGATTCAATCCAAAAGCTTTGCACGTGACAAAGACATCTGTCCAGGCGGCTTTATCCGTAGGGGGGAATCCTGTCTTTGGAAAGATCGCACACTCGAGCGTTCCGCGAAGAAAAACAGGACGGCCATTGATCGTGAATTGGGTTCCGGCAGACGAAAAATCACGCATCCCAAAATCAACTTCTTTAACGTCAGCTTTTCCTTTTTCAGGTGAAAGATTCACCGTCAACACGTACCGGTTGGGATTGAACTCGTCCCACAGGAGGGGAGCGTTCCCCATATCGTATTCCATTTCCACGACACTGGAATCGGCTTGAACCGCTAAGGTTTTGGTTAACTTTTTCAAGCTGCTGGTTTGGGATGCGGTCGACCGGGCCTGTAGTTCCAAGGTGGCCTTTGCGTTTTGATGGGTTGGGTTGAGCAGTTGAACCTGTACCCGGAGCTTGCGGTCTTTTATATTTGGAAATATTTTCACGTTGTGAACATGGATCAGCGGTTTAGCCTGAAGCTGCAATTTTCCGATCATCCCATTCCAATTCGTCTGCGTGTGGTCGCTGATGCTGTGCGAGTTCTGCCCCACATCAATTTGTTTCACCCGGTTGTCGACGCGGATGGTGATGCGGTGAACTCCCGAGCGTAATTTCGTGGGCAGCGCGTATACATGAGACACGCCTAAACTGTTTTGCTGACCTACGGGCACGTCGTCGACCCATACCGTGGTTTCCCAATGCGCCCGCTCGATAAACAGCTCCACAAATTTGTCGCTCCACGAAGCGGGAAGGGTGACCGTTTTCTGATACCAGGCCACGCCCTTGAAATATTTTACAGGCTGTAGCCAAAACGGCACTTTTATATTTCCAGGCTGGCGATAGGGCGCAAACTCCGGCGCTTTAAAGTAGGCGGAGTCAAAGATCGACCCGGTCCAAGGGGTGTTCACGGCAATGTCGTCGCCCTTGCCATTGGAGGCCATCGATCCGGGCAATGTGATGCGGTCATCCAAGGTCTTTGTAAACCATTTTCCTTCCACGCCTTCGTCTTTCCGATCGATTTGAAAAGACCATTGGCCGGCGAGGTCGAGGGTGGCTGGATTGGGTTGGCCAAAAGTGCGGGCGGAAAGCGCCAACAGCATCAGCAGGATAAAAGAAGAATTCCTCTGGATCTGACGGATTGGATTTTTTTCTGATTTCCCCATTCCGCAAAGCGACAGGATGAGT
>DATDAV010000262.1:0-1501 GCA_036525235.1 Chryseolinea sp.
CACTACTGTCCAGTTAAAAGCCGTTGAATATTAACTGGTTGCATATATTAGAGTCTTCATTTCTTGTATTAGCTGTTGTAAGCAGCTGATTGACAGGATCCTTTGAAAATACGTTCACGCTTAGAACTTGCAGGATTCTTCCAAGACTCTCTTCGATTCCATGTTGCTTCTTGAAAATGGCCACCATCAGGTAAACGCAGATTGCAATCCAGATTTGGGTGCGCACCGCGTTGGAATTCGTGCCGTAGAACGCCTTGATCCGCAGGTTCTGCTTGATCCACTTGAAGAACAACTCGATCTGCCATCGGTTCTTGTAGATGGCCGCCACGGTGAGTGCGGGCAGTTCGAAATGGTTGGTGATGAAGACCAGCGATTTCCTAGTTTCTGGATCCACATAACGGATGCGCCTGAGCCTTTCCGGATAGTCCGTTTTCCCCTTGGTGGTCTTGAGCCGGATGATCTGATCGCACCTCACTCCGCTCGAAGGATCCACGGTCCGCGACTCGATGACGTAAAAGCGCAGGTTGCTTTTCGCCCTCAAAACGAAAAACGCATTGCTGAGATGGATGCCGTGGAGTCGTTGGAAATCCACATATCCGCGGTCCATGACATAAATGCTGCCAGCCTCGAAAGCGATCACATCGAGGATGTTCACGTCGTGGACCTTTCCCTCGGTGATGCTGATAAACACAGGAATCCGACCATGCAGGTCGATCAGGGTGTGCAGCTTGATCGCCGACTTGGTCGTGCGGAACTTCGCCCACGGAAAAAGAGTCAGACAAAGATCAATGGTAGTGGAGTCCAAAGCGTAAACCATCTGCTCGATATCCAAAGCCGTCGTGTCCCCGGCGTAAAGGCGGCGGGCTTTGATAATAAGGCGCGCTGCCAAGTCGGCGAAAACCCGCCAGTCGCGATGCTCGCCAGCATAAGCCAGATTGGTTCGCGTGACATTGCCACGAATGCCCATCATGCAGAGTTGCGGGCGACCCGCCAAACACGCCTCGATGTCGCGCAGACTTTCCCGGAAAGTCATCTGTGCAAAAGCCATGCAAAGAAAGTGATCCCACGCCGACATGCTCTTGGAACGACGCGCCATCGGATAACGACTTACGCAGCGACGGAACTGTTCGGGATGCAAGCATTCGATGACTTGGGAAAACAGAATCTGGCCAACATTCATCAACTATTGGCATGAACTCTGCTCCGATTTTGCGAGATTTTTTCAAATCGCTCACCCCCCTTCGCGGCTCGTATTTACTTTCCATCAATGTGTTACGCGAGGCATCTCAGGAGTTAACTGGACGGTAGTGCTTTCATGTATCTACTCGACGAATCAACGGCCGGGCCCACCCACATCCACCGGTGTCCTCGCCAACCGGCGAAGCACCTGAGCGGGATATTGCACCGAGGGGCTCCTACGAAAACGAGTGAGATTCGCGACTTGCGCGTGCTATGTGGGGTTATTGATGGGAAGCCCAGAGCAAAAGTCAACGTTCACGGC
>DATDAV010000263.1:0-39113 GCA_036525235.1 Chryseolinea sp.
CTCCCGATGGCTATCGGGAGCCAAGCCTGCGCAATGTGTGTTGATACTTGGGTAGCATAGGCGCGAGGAATTTTATAAAATCTGTATTTCATGTATTTCGAGCTTATACCCCTTCCCGTGAACATTCGTTATTCTCAGCTCAGGATCACTGCTTAATTTCTTTCTGAGTTTCGACACAAACATGTCCAGACTGCGACCGGTGATGACACCTTCGTTGATCCAGATTTTCTGCATCAGCGTTTCGCGGGGAATCAGTTCACCGAAACTTTTGCTGAACAGTTCGAGAATCTTGCATTCTTTGTCGGTGAGACTAATCACCTCGCTGCCCAATAGCAAACGCTGACCCTTCACATCAAATAAAAATTTCCCTAGAGCCGCCAATTCCGGAACAGACTCTTTTATTATAGCGTGGTTTTGATCCTGCACGGGCACCGGTGTAAAAATTCTCCCAAAACGACCCATCAACAAGGCAACCCCCAACAACACCAGCATGCCGCTGTAAACCAAATTGATTAATGGATAGTCGGAGGTTGTCGGTTTGATTTCTTCAAGATTTGGATTGGCTTCCTGAGGCGCAAGTTTAGATGATTCGAGTTCCTCAGGCATCTTGCCATAGTCGGTTGTCGGTCGGATTTCTTCAAGTTTTGGATTGACTTCCTGAGGAGCAGCTTTAGATGATTCGAGTTCTTCAGGCGGAGTGGCTTCCTGAGGGTCAACTGTAACTGATTTGGCCTCTTCAGTCAGTGGCAGTGGGTCGACGTCAGCTTTATCCTGTTCTATGTTCTCGTAAAAATCCGGAAAGGCAAATTCGATTGTATAACAACCTGGGGGCTGACTTCTTCCCCTGCAAGGCAGTAAGTCTGGTGAGATATTATTGAACTGGAAACCATAGACAATGCCGGCGGTCAAACAATCATGGACTGTAACGGTGTAGCCGGAAGGAAACTGTGTTTTAGGAAGCAAGTCCTGTGACATCGCCATGAGCGAGTCGTGACTGAAAACGAATTCATTTTCGAACTGGAGCAAAAACGTGCCTTCTTTAATCTCTGTAACCGGCAACACACGGGAGGTTGAGTCACCCGCCTGCAGCAGCAACCGATGACCGATCTGACGGATGATGAGGTTCACATGCTTCGCCCGTAAGTCGAAGTCGGAATGTTTTGTGAAAGACGAGGTAATAAAAAAAATGGCAAGCATCACGACGGCAATGCCATACCGCACCACCAACCGGTTATTGAAAAAGCGCTTAAAAGCAGAATTTACGGGCATTTACATTTCATTTTATAATGAGTAGCAACGTGTGAAGTTAAAACATTTTTGCTTATGAAACTTTTCAAAAAATCGTTTATCATCTTCTTTTTACTCGCGACATGTTGTGCATCGCCTAACCTGGGCGCAATTTTTTGCGGTTCCAGTTCATTTCTTAATCCCGATTGCGCGGGGCAAGAGAGCGCGACAATGAAATTTCTGTGCCGTGTCCGTAGCTAATCACAATCCGAGCGAGACAAGGCGAGAACCCAAAAGGCATCACGATGGCAGCTAAAAGTTTAATTGCCGGAGCCTCTGAAACACCGTATGGGAAAAATTTACAACGCATTTACATTCTTTTTACAAACTGTTTACCACAGTCCCTTCCATTCATACGTATGTTTGGTTACACAGTTTGAGAAAAAACGTTCAGTTGTCGCCGTGTCTATGTCTAATCACAAAACCCAAAAGTGAGCACGGTGAAGACCTGGAAACTTTGCCAAAACAAACACATAACAAACCCCTACGATTATGAAACTACGTCGTTATTACCGCATCCTTTCAAGACCCCTTGTATTCCTGGTGGCATTCCTGTTCATGAGCTTCACAACAGACGAACTCAATGTCGTTGCCCCTGCAAAAGATTCAACGATCATGATCGCGCTTTTGCTTGATACGAGCAATAGTATGGATGGTCTAATCGATCAGGCAAAATCGCAGTTGTGGAAAATTGTAAATGAAGTGGCCGCCGCCAAAACCGGAGAGGGCAAGCAGCCCAATATTAAGATTGCGCTGTATGAATATGGCAATGACGGGCTTTCGTCTTTTGAAGGCTATATCCGCCAGGTGAGTGCTTTAACCGAAGACCTTGATGTTATTTCGGAGAAGCTGTTTTCCCTAAGCACAAATGGTGGAGATGAATTTTGCGGACAGGTGATCAACACTTCCTTGAATCAATTAGCGTGGTCTGCCTCGAGTGCCGACTTGAAAATGGTTTTCATTGCAGGCAACGAGCCATTTACACAGGGAAATGTATCGTACGAGCTAGCCTGTGGTGCGGCAAAGGAAAAGGGAGTTGTGGTGAATACCATTTACTGCGGTGATTTTAGTGACGGCATCACTTTGAGCTGGAAGCATGGTGCGGAATTAACAGGCGGAGCATTTATGAGCATCGAACAAAACAGCAAGACTGTCTATGTACCAACACCATACGATGATCAGATTGCCGGATTGAACGATAAACTTAACGCGACCTATGTTTACTACGGAGCGTCAGGTGAGTATAGGAAGGAACAACAAATTGTGCAGGATAGGAACGCCGCAAGCTATGGAATGTCCAATGTGGCGGAGCGCAGCTTTTGCAAGAGTTCACATGCCTATAAGAACTCCAATTGGGATCTGGTAGATGCCGCAAAAGACAATGAAAAAATAATTACGGAAACAAAGTCAGACGACGTTCCCAAAGAAATGCGCACCATGAGCATGGAGCAGCGCAAGCTATACATTAAGCAAAAATCGGAAGAGCGTACAAAGATTCAGGTCGAGATACAATCCCTGAATAAAAAACGACAGGAATATATCTTTAAAAATACTCCCCAAAGCAGCAAAGATAAGATGTTAGATGCATCCATGATGAAAGCGATTAAGGAACAGGGGCGTGCAAAGAACTTGAAGTGGGGAGAAGGTTGTTAGTTTAATAGCAAATCGATAGATGAATGAGTTAGCCAGGCGGCCTTCGTGTCCAGGTGCGTAGGTGTTCCCTTGATCAGGTCGACGATGCGCGGCGACCGGGTGGCGTCATTCCAGGCGGCTTCATCCAGTTTGCCATCGATGGCGAGCGTTGCCGTGATCTGGTGGGCTGTATAGTGAACAACATCCTTTTCCTGGCATGGCAGCTCCTCCGGATTTTGAGTGTTGGTGGCAACACCGGGGGATTCGTTTATGCCGGGGATAAAGCAAGAGATAATGAGGGCAGCGAATAAGACTCCTTTGTAGATCATCTTCTCAAACTACAGAAAAGGAAATCGCGATTGCTTTGGTTTTGGCTATAAATACGGCGGCGAGGTATGAGCGGCAATTTTTTATGATAGTCAAAACGGTTGGCTTAGTTGGGAGATCTATTTCATTTAGACCGGCTGGGGCAGCGACACTCTTTGGGCAGGCTTGGGTCCCGATGGCTATCGGGGAGGGAGGGATGTGTTGCCTGCGCAATGTGTGTTGCTGCAGGCTGTCGAACGTTCATACTCGTTCAAAACCACTCCGAAGACGGACGTTGGACGAGGCGATTATAGCTGGCCGTCGGGAGGGAAGGGGAGTGGGGCCTGCACAATGTGTGTTGCTGCTGCGTGGACTTGCCGGCCATTTATTAATTTCTTATCTTAATACAAGATTCCTAGCCCCACCTGATCCAATCCGATCGCCAGCCCACTGGGAGTCTTCGTGCTGTAAATCCATCCGTCGGATCCTAGAATCGGACTCCGCATTCTTGAGCACAATTTCATTCATGAAAGCTGGAGGTCACATATTTTATGGCCAATGAAAATCATATAAAAATTATCAAACAGGGCCCGGTTGCAATTCTTGAATGGTGCCGGCAAAGCCCTCAAGAACGTCTTGACCAGACGAATGCGGACTTTAGCAATGCCGATTTAAGGGAATCCGATTTTTCATCAGCGAACTTGTCAGGAGCTGCTTTCGAAAACGCAAACCTGTCGTTTTGTAAAGTCCGTGGGAGGGTCTCGTCACAGCTTGACAAAGCTAATTTTTATACGCTTTTTATTTTACACCTATATGGCAAAAGCTCCTTTGAACTTAAAGAGGTTGCTGAAGGAATATTCAACGCCTCTCTATTATTTATGCGTGGCATTGATCATTATTTTTTCTTATCGCGCTTTCTTTGTGGTGCCGGACAACAACGAACTCGTCAGGTGGTCGGAAGAAAAATTCTCGCAGCTCAAAGAGGAAGCCCAGATTCAAAAACTCCTTGACTTTAAAAAGCAGAAGACCATCAATTTCACCGGGGGCCTAGGAACATACTCTATTGAGATCACACCACAGCCGGGTTATTTTGCGCCCTCGCAAAAATGGGATGGCGATACCCACCGGGAATTCAGAAAGGGCCGGTATATTTATGTCAATGACAGTGTTTACTTTCGCAATTCTGGTGATCCTGCATTTGTTCGGTTAAAGAAGTACATCCTTCTCCGCGGGGTAACAGGGTTCAGCGATCATGATTTCTTCGTTCGGGAACATGCTAGTAAAAGGATTGCGATCACTTCCGAAGCATGGGATTTTCTACAGATCGGTCATTCCAAAGCCCTGGACGATGAAAGCGACTTTAATACGGCGTTTGTTGATGCGTCAAAGCATATGCTTTATTGTGTGAGCTCCGAACGCAATGCTCTTTTTGGGTTTCATCTTTACAATCAATTCACTGAAGACCTTCCTTCGGAACCGGTGGACACCATCCGATTACCGGGGGTGCTAGACGACGCGTTTGAAGGTGAAGGGGGACATTTCCTGATCATCCATTCGGGGGAAAGAGGTAGTCGCATGTACTGGATGAAAAACGGGAGTTGGCGGGCCGATGATCTGAAAGAGGTGGATTTTAATGTCAGGAGATATGAGGAAGCGTTGAAGATTTGTCCATTAAACGCGCACTACCTGGTGGAATCCTATTACAAATCCGAGGATGACTACGGCGTTATCGACTATACAGTGCAATCGTTCGACAAGGACTCCCTGAAACGAGGCCCTGTCCACATAAACAATCTCTACAATGCATTCGAAGAGAATGTGTCCTTCCATTGGGATGATGGGGCAAAAAAGTACTACATAGTTAGCGGAGATTTAATGGCTACAATCAGCGAAATTCGACGCAAGCTGCAAGTCGACACCGTCGCTTTGGCCAGCGGATGGGGGCCCTACTGGCATGCGTCGCAAGGAAACAAGGTCATATTTAAACGCGAGTCCGCGTATTACGTGGTTGAAGCTGATAGTGCCGCACGGAAAGCACCATCCCTGGTTACCCAATTCGGTTCCCTCGGCATACCTGTGGGAGACGTACAAATCGTCTTTCCGCCGACAAGGAAGTTTTCAGCGCTCGTCACCATCGATTGGAGGCTACCTTCATACCTGTTATCGTTTGACAATGACCTCAACATCACACCGTCGAACCCGATGCGCTTTGATGCTGAAATGGTCAAGGCGGAAATAAAGCCAAAGCCATACGTCATTTTTATCGTTGTGGCTTTTGTCATTACGTTTGGAACATTCGGACAAATCGTTGTCAGAAAGATCGCGTATGAAGAACCCGATCTGAGCACTTATCTTACTGAGATCAAATCCATCCCTGCGCTGCAAATCAAGATCATTGAAGTCGATAAGGAGATCAACGATCTTCGAAACCGATACAATGCCATGTTATTTCTCGGGCTGACATTTGGAATCCTCGGGATCGGCGCACTCTTGCTGGTATTAGAAGGCACCCTGGAAGACGGAAACTTTGCATTGGATGGGCAGCACATCATCCAGCTTGTCCGCGTTACCGTGATGCTTATCTTTATCGAGACGCTAGCATTCTTTTTTCTCCGTCAATATCGGGTGATCTACAATGAGTATAAATTGTTTTACTCTGTCAGGCTTAAACTCCTTAGTTATGTTTCTCTCTTCAGTTTGTCAAAAGCCAGAGTTGAAGGTCTGGATCGCGCCACCATGGCCAAGATCATCGACCAATGGTTATCAGAGGAAATCCGATTGTATACCGGAGAATTAAGCGCAGCAAACGATTATCCTCGCGCCTTTAAAGAGATACTGGAAGCCTTGGCAGGAAAGGCTGGCATGAACGGGACCCAGCCCAGTCAGCAATCTGAAAAAAGTCAGGGGCCAGCCAGTTAGACATGCTTTGGGTATCCTTGGGAAGCCGGGAAGGGAATGTGCAGCCAGCATAATAAACATTTCCTTGTTTTCAGGATATTTATTAGCAGGCTTTGGTCCCCAGCAAAAACCATTATATTTTTAGCTTTCCAATTTTTCATATGTTAAAATTTATCGATCAACTTAGTTTTCTCGTTGTTTTATTTGGATTTCTTTTTGGTTTTATTTCTTGTCAGGATGACGGAGAGAAAGAAATTGTTACCGGGAAAGGCGCTATCAAAATTACGCTGGTTTCCAGCACCGCTCAAATAGGAACGACTCCGTTTGATGTTGCCATTCTGAATGCAAAGAACCAGGTGTTGTATACATTTACCGGCGTTACAACCGCCGATGCCGATAAAAGTTATACTCTGGAACCGGGCGAATACAAAGTTGCCATTCAATCTAAGCGATCAGAGGTCCTCCAGATTACCGACAATCTATTTAGTGGTACGTCTGACTTCTTTGTAATAACCAGCGCCCAAACAATAGACATTTCGGTGCCAACCCATGCTGAACCATTCGAGCAATGGGTTCGCGTGGCAGATGCTCCATTTAGTCCACACTACGGATCGACATCTTTTATCATTGACAGCACGATTTACGTTGGACTGGGTGCTAATTTTTTGAATGAGCGATTTCAAGATTGGTGGTCGTATTCTATTACCACAAATACTTGGACACAGCTTCGGGATTTTCCGGGAGGAAAAAGATTTGCCACCCTCGGGTTCAGCGTGAATGACAAGGGATATGTCTGCCTCGGATATGCTGAAGATACTTCAAATTTGATCGAGTTCTGGGAGTATAATCCGGTTGACGATAGCTGGGAGAGGCTAGCTGATTTTCCGGGGGGCGACCGTTCCAGTGCGACAGCGTTTGTTCTGGATGATAAAATACACGTCGGGTCGGGAATAAGGAATGGTTATATCTCATTGTCGGATTTTTACTCATACGACAGAATTCAAAATAAGTGGTCGGGCATTGCAGATTTTCCAGGTGATTCAACCTACGGCTTTACGAGTTTGACGGTCAACAACACAAGTCACTTGTTGGCAGGAGTAGTTGACAATGATGTGCGAACCAAACAACATTTTACCTACAACGCTGCAACCGGCTGGACACAGCAACCCGATTTTCCGGGCGAAGCAAGACTGGAAGGAGTTGCGTTCGGCATAAACGGAATCGCCTATTTTGGATTGGGTTCTATTGATAACAATACACCTGGCCGTGATTTTTGGAAATTTGATCCCAAGAATTCAGCGTGGACACGGGTGGATGATTTTGTTGGCCAGCGCCGGTTTATAATGATGTCCGGATCGAACGGCTATATTGGTTATGCTGGGCTAGGGTATTATGGCAATACGATGTACAATGATTTATATCTGTACTTTCCGGCAGTAAAAAAGAATTAATCGTTCTGGCTCAACACCGGAATTTATTACGGCGGAAACGTACATAATGCTTGCAGCATGAAATGTTTGCTGAAAATATTAAAACAGTCGACAAAGCATTTATTGAGCAAATAGTTTTAAGGGCTGGAGGAAAATCAATTGAAGCTATAGAAGTCCTTAATCACCCTTCAGTTAGAAAGGCTGATGATGGTGAATATATTGTTGACTAAAGCCTTTTTTTAGTGAAGGGGATGAATACCCCAAAGAAAAATCAGCATTTTGTTCCTAAGTTCTATCTCCGAAACTTTTCCTACGAGAACAACCCGAAGTAGATCGGGCTTTATAATACGCGTAACAAGATGTTTATAAAACGCGCAGAGCTTAAAACCCAAGGCTCGCGTGATTTCTTTTCCGGATAGAAAGGTGCAAGGGCTGCCGAAAAAAAATACTACCCGCGGGATGTGCGCCGGCAGGAGGGGAGGTGGAGAAATTATGGCTTTATGCTTTTTAGTTCATGTCAGCGTCCTGGCGCAGAATGATCCGTAAGGACGTATGTTCTTATCAGCTGTTATACAACGTTGCAAGCCAGCCTGAAAATTTAAGCCACAGTTCAGTGGTACGGAGGGGCAAACTGAGTCTCATGAGCAGCATTGCAAAAATGCCAATGATATAAACTGGATGGATAAGTTTCTTCGTAAGAAAGTCATGGACCATCCCGATATAAACTGGTAGCGGCCAAATTAGCAAAAACTTCCACTCGGGAACTGGCCTGCCAAGGAAGATCATCCGGCCAACCGCTGCAATCAGTAAGATGGTGGTTGCGACAATCATGAGTCGCTTATGAATTTCGGGTTTGTGACGCCAGTTCCAACCGGCCCAGAGAAACGGGGCAAAGAAGACCATATCACGCAGCGGCCCGAATAATTTTCTTTGACCCACGGCGAGATTTCCCGCTGCGATTTCGGCGCCGAACCGCTCAAAGGTTATCGCAAGTCCCATGACAATCACGAGCACACCAAGCCCCATCAGCCATGGCCCGAGCCGTTTGTGCAATGTCAGATGACCAGTCGCAGCAAGCGTAACCTGACCAATAAATAGCAGAAGCCAGAGCACGTACACCGCCGCATGGAAATGAATTAAGGGAATGGTGTTGATCGTACCGGTAACCACATGGCCAAAATAAGTCCGCCAGAAGCCCACTAGTGCCATGAGGGTGATGACCAACGAGATTGGAACATAGACGCGCTTGAGCATAAGGCGATGTAGGTTCAGTAATAACAGATGGTAATGATTTTATTCCACAAAGTCAATCACATCAAAGAGAATCTGCTTGCTTCCAGGTGGTTAGATGATAGTTCGTAATGTAGCTTGGGCTCCGGGCTATAACTTACCCCACGCCTTATTGAAAGTTTTTTGAGTATTGGCTTTAGGTTGCTGGGCAAGCTCTTTTGGGGCTTTGGTCCCGTTAGCTATCGGGAGGGAGGGAAGTGCGGCCTGCGCAATGTGTGTTGCTGCGTCATGGGCTTGTCGTCTATTTATTAATTTCTTATCTTAATACAAGATTCCTTGCCCCACCTGATCCAATCTGATCGCTAGCCCACCTGGAATCCGCCAGTTTGTTCAAGGCACAAATATTTAAATCTAAGATTATGTCACGAAATAATATAGCACTTATTGTTATAGGCGTGATTGGTGGAATCTTTCTGATTGTTTTGGTTGTAAAGCTGATCCTGGCGCTCATAAATTCAACATTGCTACTATCAAGCTTTGTGATTTCAGTGTTAGGCTTTGTTTTCAACATCCTCGCCGTATTGGTGGCCATACTCGCAGTCATTGGTGTGTTCATTTTAATGCTCGCGGCGTTTAGCGGTATAATCAATCAAATGAAACTTCTGATGAAAAAGATCGACAGCGTGGTGAGCGAAAGTCTCGAAAAGCTGATGCCGATTTTAATCGCCACCGTATCGCAGATTTTTCTAATACTCGTTTCAAGGGATTATGCGCCCAGTAGCACAAAAGCATTCCTGTCAGTCATGCTCTGGGTCCTCGTCGGAATCATTTTGGTGTCTCAGGCTCGCCCCGAAATGAAGAAATGGCCAGCGATACTGGCATCTGTTGCCGTACTTGCCATAATCCTCTTGTTCATTTCAATGAAATACAGCGATTATAGCTTTTATGGCTTTATCAATCTTCAATGGAACGCGCTGCTTGCGATGCATATGATCGATATGTTCTCAATTCTATTCGTTTGCCTGGGGCTATTGATTTTATTCATTGTCTTTTTGTATTATCATTTTAGACGGAAGGCGATGTCTTGATCTGGCGGTTATGGGAGCGTAAAATGCCGGAGATACCAATTAGTGTTTATGAGTTATGAGGCCAACTTAACAAATTCAATTTTAAGGATTATCTTGGTGTAGATAAGAATACTGCCGCCAAACAAAAGCTTTATGGAGAGAACCATCCTATACTATCCAACTATTGACATACCAAATGAATCCTGGCTAAGAAATGCTCTTTTATATTGGGACGAAGTGGCCTCTATTGTTCCCAAAAGTCATGACGATAGGATTCTTACCGAACTTTCAACCGATATTCTTTACCTAATGGACGAAGGGCAGTTTCGCCCAATCAAGCCTGAGGATTTAATTTTCAAAAAAGATAATTGGGAAGCGTTTGAAAACTTTCAAAATGAATTCAAGGAAATTGTTTCAGCTCCTGAGTACAAATCATTTCTTAAAAAGCGATATACGAACTTAGATAATGTTCATGTTGATAAACTCGGAATAAATGAACTTGCTGATATCCATAGTAACAAAACATCTGACGGCCTCATCTACAATCTCGAGGAATTAGGGCTTGCAAAGAGAAATAGTGAAAAATATGAATGGCTTCTTTTTGAAAAAAATACCGGCTTATTGTATATGTCAATTTTGGCGAAATATCTTGCGGACATTGATAGTAATCAAACTACAATCGGAACAGATAGCGTTGAATACGAGAAACTGAACTTTAAAAGAGTTGGTGAAAAGAATGATTTTCCCATAGTTAGCTTTTCTTTAAATAATTTTCTTCCATCACCCAAGGAAAATGTTCCTTTGGAAAAAATTGTGGACTTCAAAAGAAAGAGAGATGATAATCTTCGACATTTTAAAAAGAACTTATCTGATTTTCAATCAAAGGTCTCAAAGTCAAAGAGCCAAGCTGAGTTAAAGGAATTAACCGTTTCTTTTCAGGAAAATTTAATAAACGGCGTAAGAGATCTCAACGCGGTACTAGGAGACTCAAAGATTGATACAGCAATTAAGACAATTAAATCTCTTATTAATTTGAAATCACCTACGCTTATTACTGCGGCGGGAACTCTTCTCAACGAGAAGATCAATTTGATTAATATTCCAATTAGCTGGGCATCAGTTGGCATAGCAACAATGGGTGCCATTGAGCTATCTGCAAGCTATATTGACATGAGAAATAAAACTAAAGTAAAATTGAGGGAATCACCATTTTCTTATGTCTATGAAGCTCAAAACGCGAATATAGTTGAAGGGTACTAGTACAGCTGAGGCGCTTTTTCGTATAGCGCCGGATGTGCGGCCAGCAATACTATTGCTTGGCGGGCTCGTTGGGCTAAATGCGCGTGGGCAAAAAACTTTCGTGCCGGGTCTTTATCGTTTACATAGACGCTCAAGGTCGTCGTGTACATGCCCGGAGAGCGCGGCCCGGGCGGCAGCCGTTAGGGAGCAGGCACTCGGCCGTTATTTAGCATAATATAATCATATAACTGCGGGCCAGCCAGTTAGCATATCAAAAGTTATATAATTTATATTATGTTAAATACAATCTGAATGAATACCGGACTCCTTTCGTAAGCTGTGGCTCCGTTCTCTAAACCTCAATGACCAGGATGTAACCATTTAGCATTATCACGGTAAAGAAGGCGGTCTGTCTTCAGCCAAGGTGGTGTCTCGCTGTCGAAACCGACTCCATCCCACTGAAGCTAAATTATCCCGTCATGATCAAAAGCTATTTCAAAATTACGTGGAGAACGATCCGAAGAAACAAGGCTTTTTCCTTTATCAACATACTCGGGCTTGCCCTCGGAATGACGTGCAGTCTGCTCATCCTCCTGTGGGTGACCGACGAGCGAAAGGTGGATGCCTTTCATGAAAATGGACCGCAATTGTATTCCGTGTTCGAACGGCAATATCACGACGGACAAATCGACGCCGGATTTTATACGCCCGGACCGCTTGCTGAAGAAATGAAACTGACCCTCCCGGAAGTCCAATATGCCACCGGGATGGCCTGGAGTGAAGCGAGCACCTTTGAAGTGGGTGAAAAGATCCTGAAAGAAAACGGCGACTACGCGGGTGCGGATTTTTTTATCATGTTTACCTATCCCCTCCTGGCAGGCCAGGCAACCACAGCCCTTAAGTCCCCGGTGGACATCGCCATCTCCAGAAAGATGGCCGCTGATTTTTTTGGCTCCCCCGAGCAGGCCCTGGGCAAATCCATCCGCTACCAAAGCAGAAAGGACTTGAAGGTAACGGCGGTCTTTGAAAATATTCCGGAGAGCAGTTCCCGGAAGTTCGATTATGTCATTAACTGGGAAACGTTTCTCCAAAACAACGGTTGGGCCAGAGAATGGGGCAACAACGGGCCTCAAACCTACCTGATGCTTCGTCAGGGTACGGATGTGCCCGCGTTTGAAGCTAAAATCAAATCCTTTCTGGATTTATACAACAAGGATCAGAACGACAACTTCCGGATTAAGCTTGGCCTTCAAAAATACAGCGATGTCTACCTGCACTCCAATTTCAAGAACGGCGAACTGACCGGAGGAAGAATACAATACGTCATTTTGTTTAGTATTATCGCCGTTTTTATTTTATTAATCGCCTGCATCAACTTCATGAACCTGACGACTGCCCGCTCCATAAAAAGGGCGAAGGAAATCGGCATTCGGAAAGTCGTCGGCGCTTTCCGCAGTGCGCTGATACGTCAGTTTATCGGCGAAGCCCTCCTCATTGTCAGTGGTGCCGTCATTCTGGCCTTGCTTGTCGTGCCGTTGACGTTGCCAGTCTTCAATGAAATTACGCGGAAACAAATCACGCTGCCAATTCAGGAGCCTACCTTTTGGTTCAGTATTCTCGGATTAACCATCCTCACCGGCACACTGTCCGGGAGTTACCCGGCTCTCTATCTTTCGTCCTTTAACCCCGTAAGTGTATTGAAAGGCTCGCTGAAGTTCGGCAGCAGTGCGATCGGCTTTCGCAAAGGACTTGTCGTGTTCCAATTTGTTCTTTCCATCATGCTGATCATCGGAACCATCGTCATCACCGAGCAGGTGAACTATGTGCAGTCCGCCAACCTGGGCTACGACCGGGAGAACCTGATCTATATTCCCCTGGAAGGAGATTTGGCCAAGAAGTATACCCTTTTCAAGGACCAAGCCTTAACGATGCCGGGCATTCAGGGAATCACCAGCATGACACAAACCCCTACCTCTATAAATAATGGTACGGGTGGCGTTGAGTGGGAAGGGAAAGATCCCACGTCGGCGCAGCAGTTTGTACAGGCCGCCGTCGGGTTTGACTTTACTAAAACCATGCATATAGAGATGGTTCAGGGCCGTGATTTTTCCAAGGACTTCGAATCTGATTCGAC
Source organism: Chryseolinea sp. (assembly GCA_036525235.1). Taxonomy (GTDB): domain Bacteria; phylum Bacteroidota; class Bacteroidia; order Cytophagales; family Cyclobacteriaceae; genus Chryseolinea. Next base: position 13,224 of record DATDAV010000263.1, read on the forward strand.
GGGGTACATTCTCAACGAAGCCGCCCTCAAGATCATTAACTACAAAGACCCCGTAGGCATGCCCCTTACCTTTTGGCAAAAGAAAGGCACGATCATCGGGGTGATGAAAGATTTCCATTTTAATTCCCTGCACACAGCCATCAACCCGCTCATCCTACGCCGGGGTGAAATGATTGGGTATGGTGCCGCCCTGGTCCGCACCGAGCCCGGCAAAACGAAAGAGGCGCTGGCAAGCCTTGAGAAAATTTGCAAAGAACTAAATCCACAATTTCCGTTCACTTACGAATTCTCGGATGAAGAATATCAGAAACTCTATAAAAGTGAGCAGGTCGTCAGCAAACTTTCCAACTCGTTTGCATTCCTGGCCGTCTTTATTTCCTGCCTGGGCTTACTAGGGCTCGCCATGTTTACGGCCGAGCAACGGTTGAAAGAGATCGGCATACGCAAAGTATTGGGTGCCAGCATCGTTTCGCTGTTCAGTTTACTTTCGAAGGAAATTATGATTTTGATCACGATCGCACTGGTGATCGCATCGCCCCTCGCCTACTTTACGATGAACAACTGGCTTAAGGACTACGTCTATCGGATCGACATAGCCTGGTGGATTTTCGCAGTGACAGGGGGCCTCGCCATCCTGATCGCCTTGCTGACGGTAAGTTTTCAGACGATCAAAGCGTTATTGGCCAATCCGGTGAAAAGCTTGAGATCCGAGTAGCCGAACAGTGACCTTGATGGTTGGTCATCTACGCTCCAACAGCACCTGTTTTGACTTTTCCAGCGCGTTTGTAATGGGCAATAATCACTCCGGTTGTTGTAACTGAACTCTCTATCAATTTAAAGGATGCCGGAATCGGGCCGTTGCCAAAAAGCTTTTTTCCTTTCCCTAAAGTCAAGGGGTGAATTTTGAGTCTGAGTTCGTCTACAAGGTCGTTCTTCAGGAGCAGCTGAATGAGCTCACTGCTACCCCAAACTTGAATGTCAGCGTTTTTTGATCCCGAAAGCTTTTGAGACTTGAGCTTTTTGATATCGGCCAGGTTCTTTAGTACTACTGAGTTTTTCCACCCGGTAACGAGCGGGTCCGACTTTTTCATGTTTTTGGAAAATACATATTTTGTGCCTTCATTAATGCCCGGCCAAAAGTCTCCATGTTCCGGCCAGTAGCCGGCCCAGATCTTAAATGTCTTTCTGCCCAAAAGATAGTCTGCAGGTTGCTTCAGTTCTTGTTGCACCGCCTTGCCATAAGCTTCGTCACTATACGGTGCAGTCCAACCGCCATATTTGAAACCGCCGGATGTATCTTCCTTGGGCCCACCGGGCGCCTGCATGACGCCGTCCAATGTGATCATTGATAAGACAATTATTTTTCTCATTTTGCTTTCTTGTTTAAGTTGCGTAGTAACTGCTCCAAGTCATTCAAAGTCATTTCATTTTTTATGGGGCTTTAGTTTTAATAATACTTTGTCGAGTTGGTTAAAGCGGTCTTCCCAAGTCTTCCTCAATTGTTCCAACCATTTGTCGATCTCTTTCATTTTGTTGATCTCGATCTGGTAGTAAATTTCTCTTCCTTGAAACTCTTGCTTCACCAACTCACATTCCGTTAAAATCCTCAAGTGTTTTGAAACGGCTTGTCGGGTGGTGTCAAAATGTTCGGCAAGGGCATTCGGCGTCATCGCCTGCGCGGCGATCAGCACCAAAATGGCCCTTCTTGTCGGGTCGGCAATGGCTTGAAAAATATCTCGTCTCATATAAAGCAGTTTTATCAGCAGCTGTTCGGTTGTAAATATATATGCAACTGATTGGTTTCGCAAAATAAGTTGACATTTTTTTTAAACAGGCGCCTGAAAATTTGATGAAACGAGTTTGCTTGGAAGGGCCGAGATTATGCTGGGGAATAGGCCTACGCTGATTTGTATCCCTTTTTTTGGTTAGGGCTGGTCAATCGGGCGGCGCGCTGAATCACAATCGAAATTTGCATAACATCCTAGTTTGACTGCCGCTAAAATCCTATCTTCAGGACATAGCAGACCTTTTCGGAACCTCGATCGTCTGCGGACATTGCTCCAATGTTTCCCGGACATGAATGTTGTTGGGAGCAGAAAGTCTCAATAAGTTATAGCGTTGCCTTGAACGCTTATTCGGAACACCGCCACTTGCACGTTAGACCTGAACCAATATGATCACATAAACGGCTCCTTCATTTAAACCCTCCTAAAGCAATGAAACCGCACGTACCCAAACTCCTCGTTTTTATTCTCCTCCTGATTTCAATGACCTTTTTCAGTTGTAGTGTCACGCACGTCTACCAGGCCGGTGGTCCGGCGGGAAGGGAGATGGGTAATCAGCCTGGGACCGAGTGGGGAAGCGATCGCAGTAATGTATTCTTTTGGGGAGCCATTCGGGATGATGTGAGAATCGAGAGCTGCAAATTGGGTGATGGCACGCGTCTGAATATCGAAGAAATAAAAATTGAAAAGAACCTTGGCTGTCAGCTGGCCGGGCTGCTCACCTTGGGGATCTGGCAGCCCTCGAAAATCAGCTGGAGGTGTGCTAAACCTGTTAACTGAACGGATATGATCAAAAGAAATGGGCCCCGGACGTGGAAGAACATCCATGTCACCAACACACAATCCCTGGAGGATTTAATGGATGTTGATAATTCCAATGCGCAGCGCCGTTTGCAAAGTCCATACGATTTTCTGAATCAAGCCAGCGGAGATTTGAACGCACTGATTCAGGAGGCGAAGGCAAAGAAAAAGAAACTTCGTGCGATAGGTTCTGCGTGGGCGCTCTCCCCTATCCAGTCTACCGATCATTGGCTGGTCAATACGAAATTGTTGAACAAGTGTTTTGAGGCCGATGCAGACTGCTTTCATCCGGACTACCCTCAGGACAAGCGACCACTCCTCGTCATCGCGCAATGTGGCATCTCCATCGCTGAATTAAATGTCTACCTGGAATTGCCGCGTGAGGCGGGCAGGCTCGCCCGTTCGATGAAGACTACCGGCATTGGCGCCGGCCAGACGGTTGTTGGCGCTGTCTCGGGAAACACACACGGTGCCGCTGTAAATTTTGGTGCATTGCCTGATTTTGTTGCGGCCATTCAATTGTGTAACGGTACGGACAAGCCGCTTTGGATTGAACGAAGTGATCGCCCGGTTATGAATGAAACCTTTTTCGACCGGATACAATCCAAACCGGTTCGCGACACTGATATTTTTAATTCGGCCCTGGTAAGTTTTGGTGCCTTTGGGATTATCACGGCTTTTGCCATTGAGACCGCACCGTTGTATCAGATCGTCTTTCCGGTGATCAAAGAAGTGGATGAGCCTAAGCTGGCTTCCCTCCTGGCTGATCCTGGGTATTATTCCGGACTTTATCACCTGGAATTTGTCTTCAACCCCCATGAAGAGACCTATTTCCTTATCGAAGGAACCAAGGTGAATTATGAAGAAGGTCACCCCATTCCAAAGCCGCTATGGATCGTTTCTAACGCCTCGGGCTATGCACCGGGAGACCGGGTCGGGAGACTCCTGCTGAAATTGCCATTGGTTTCTGCGGCACGAAAGTCCAAAATTCAATTCAAGGAATATTTAAAGAATGCGGTATTGAGTGATGTGCGGGGCACGTCAGGACAGCTTTTCACAGCAACGATCACGTATCTGGAGGGGTTTATTGAAACAGCATTGGCTGTTTCCCTGGATGATACGATCGCAACCCTGCGGCTACTGAAGCAAGCGACCAGGGACATGAAGCTCCCCATTGTTGTCCAGGTCCGGATTGTTCATCCGGGCGATGCCGTGTTTGGGTTCACTTGCCACTTCCCGAAGTCGGTCGTGGTTGAATTCGGAATGCTTCGCGATTCGGATTATCCAAAATTTGAAGAACTGATTTTAACGAAGTTGAGAGGCTCTGGTATTCGCTATAGTCTTCATTGGTCAAAAAATTCGCTTGTCGATCCTACCAGACTTCTGCAGATGTACGGCACGGATCGGATCGAGACATGGAAGAGAAGCCGGCAAACGTTATTCAATGGCGATGCGGACTTGATGGACATTTTTAATCACCGGGATTTAAAAACAGCAGGCCTTGCGTAGGCCGGAAATGCGCGCTGGAATGAAGGTCTTTAGAAAATAAATTATCATTTTATGCGTACGAACTTACAACGTCATTTTTCTAAAGCTCCAGATTCCATTGACAGGGTAAATTATGTCGTTCTGGTTTTGATCCTGTCTGTCTTTGCTATTTCCTGCAAGCCTAAGATAGACTCCTTTATCACGAAGTCCGATGGCATAGAGACCAAGACCATCGCCGCCGATGACTCGCTCGAAGTTTACTGGAAAGTGCGTGGCAAGCCGACGCTTCTTTTTCATGAGCGGATCGATTCGAGTGGCCTGGAAGTCGAGAAATTTGTGGAACTCACACTCCTCGTAAAAAAGGGAAAGAAGGAACCGGCCCGGAGGCTGATCATGGTCCAGGTCTTGCCACAGGAAAGCAGCAACACCATTGTTTTTGACGAGGCGACCTTCACCAAAGACAGCATCATCTTCAAAGGGATCAAAAGCCCTTCGCGATGGGGGAATTTCTTTTTGCTCAAGTCCGTGAAGTCTACCATGGGCAGACCTTGGACAGTGTATCACGAGGGCAAAAAAATTGAACTCTCCAGCGACAGCATACCTTCCTTCGGTTTGCAGGGACTCAACCTTGCCGGTCCGTGGGAGTTTCGATCCCTGCTCACACCGGAAGAAAAGTCAGACCACCAAAAAGCCCCTGTTGAGGTGAGGATTCAAGCGATCATCTACCATAAAAGCAAATAAAGAGCATCATGATGGACAATGTTAAAACGATCGTGCTCCTCATGTTTGAGAACAGGTCATTCGATCACATGCTGGGGCACCTGAGCTTGGAAAAACTCTCGCCAGTGAATGGATTGAAAAAGCCCCTTCAAAGTTTTTCAAATTCGTTTGAAGGCGACCTCTACCCCGTTTACAATTTTCCAAAGGACGTCAGGTTGCCGTTTGATCTGCCCCATGAGTATGATGAAGTGGCCGCACAACTCGCATGGTCTGAGGCGCAAAAGAAATTTACCATGGGTGGCTTTGTGAAAGCCTACGCCGCCTTCACCGGCGTCGGCCCCAATGCCCGGACTGAACCAATGGGATTTTTTAAATCGACGCAAGTGCCGGTCACCAGCTTTCTCGCGCGCACATTTTGCGCCTGTGACAATTGGTTTTGCCCGTTGCCCACCGGCACCCAACCCAACCGCACGTTTGCCTTCTCGGGTGATACGTTCAAACACAAAAATATAGGCCTCCCGACCGTCCCGATTGATGCCGATACCAACCTGTTCAGTTGGATGAATCGGAATGGCGTCCGCTGGCGTGTCTATCATGACGGGTTATCCTTCTTCGCGCTCTACCCCTCTTTGTGGCCTTTGGTGCTTGGTTCTAATTTCAGAGACTATGAATTTCTGGCAAGCGATGTGCAAAATGAAGCGCCTGAATCGGCACCCGAAGTGATCATCATAGAGCCGTCGTATCAAGACGCCCCGCATGTTGGCCCTGATCGACCAAACGACAATCATGCGCCGCTGGCCATCGGATGGGGTGAAGATTTTTTGAGAAGGACTTATGAAGCCTTGGCATCCAATCCGGCGCGCTGGGCTGGCACCGTCATGGTCGTGTACTACGATGAGCATGGAGGATTCTATGACCACGTTGCACCTCCCCGCATCGATTATAAACTTCCCGACACTTCGTATACGTTTGCGAGTTTGGGCCCGAGAATACCCGCCATTATCGCCTCGCCCCTGGTACAAGGTGGATCCGTTTGCAGTACCCTTCTCGATCATACTTCCGTGCTTCAGTTGATGGCGGAAAAATTTACCCCGGGGAAACCCTATTCCGATACGGTCGAAAAGCGAAAGGCCGCAGGCATTGGCAGTGTTTCTGTGGCGCTCACCAATCCCAACCCCCAGCCCGCTCCACCGCCGCCTTCACAGCCTTTGGCGGTCCAGAGTGTACTCGGAGCATCCATCGTCAATGGGCCATCGGGCGCTGTCAGCCAATCCTTTGAGGCAGCAGCCCTCGAAATGATTAAGCAGTATCCAAACGAAGTGAAAGAAAAATATCCGGAACTCATTCAGTGGAAGACCTCGGTGGACAATGCGAGAAAAATTTGAGTCCAGGGAATGAGGAATGTCTATGGGGCGATCTAATATTCATTTAAGGTTTTGATAATCGTCTTTACGGCTTCTATTATCTCTGAAGAAGAGACTTTTTGTTGCAGCGAGGCGAAAACTTCCTTCAATTGCGGAAAATCGTCGTAGTAGGTAGAGAAGTCGTTCATGACCAGGTCGTATAGTTCTTTTGATTGGTAACCCGTCGTGGGTATGGGAATGACTTTAAGTCCAGCGTTGAACGCCATCTTGAATTCATCCTTCATGCCTTGCGATAGTTGGAGTTTGCCGTCAAAATGTTTATTGCCGAAAATGAATAGCGCAATACCGGCTTCTTTAATGATCGTCTCCCGAAATCTATTCTTTGTTTCCGTCGCGTTTGGATCGTATTGTCCTATCATAGGAAACGGCCTCAAGGTAATGTACTTGTCTAGCCGCTTACTGTTCTCTGCTATCATAGCATAAAGCACTCCGTTTAAAATATAGGTACCGACATTTTTGCCAAAGCCGGTAACGATCTTGTACCCTTCCTTGGCCAATTGCATGGAAAGCTGTTGTATAAAATCAACGGGGTTGGAAAAGGACCCATATTCCTCGGCACTGCCAGAAAAAAAAATCGAATTCCGCAGATAACGGCTTTCTATTTCTTTTAAGACATGGGGAATAACGTCGTATTCATTGACCCATACCGCTCTGAGGCCATATTGTTTCAGCGAATGTGCTCTTATTTTTTGACGATTATAGGCCTTGTCGTCTTTCTCTTTTCGAATGAAATAGTAGTGGGTTTTTGTATGCTTTTGTTGAATCGTGCGAATGCGGCTTATCAGGTAGTCGAGATTGGGATCGTTAAAACTAAAGCCGATAAAAAGCATACTCCTCGATACAAAGTCAGCTTTAAAAGCATTGCTGAACAATTCTCTCGTAAGATTATAATCTTCATATTCATGCTTTGTCAACACGGTATTGGCAAGGTCTGAAATGTCGCCGTGCATTTTATAAACGATAGCATCCCTTTTGGGAATGTTGATAGCCAAGTCGGCCTGATATCTTTTTACATCTGGCAATTTTCCCGCTTGTCGTAAGGCTTGTTCAATGAGATTGTCATAGTTAGTAGTCCAGTATAAGGCAATCGGCAGACGCGCTAGTATCTCGTGATTTTCTGATAACTCAATGTTAGTTCGGGTAAACTCCTCCGCAAGAATTTGAGTCAACTCATTTCTGCCTTCCCGATCGTCCACAAAAAATTGCGCCAACGCAGTGAGGTCATGTTCGTCCTGTATATTTAACTTAAGCTTCTTGGCAATGGGTTCGAGCAGTTTCTTCCAATCAAAATAACCGCTGGCAACGGAAAGACCAGCCCCTGCAAAGATCGCAGCATTCCCCTCCCGCATTTGCTTGGCAACGTTGTTGATAAACTCTTTCGTGGCATCATCAAAGATTGTTTTCATAGCAGTTTTTGAAGTCAGGTAGCCGCGGCTGCTAAACTAACCGAGCAACTGGTTTGACAAAGTGCGCCAAACTTTTATTCGTTCCTCGTCTGGAGCGTTAAGATATTCCATCGAAGGTACTTAGCGATAAAATAGACCAAAATTAGATTCCCAGTGGGCTGGCGATCGGATTGGATCAGGTGGGGCAAGGAATCTTTACTAAGATAAAAAGTTCTAAAATCGAATGCAAGGCCGGCGCGCTTCGGGTCACAAGCCCAATCCCAATCCACGGTTACACCTCCAACCCCTGTGGCACAAGAGGAAGTGTATATAGCCTTTTTCCGGTAGCGTTGGCGATAGCATTTCGTACTGCCGGCGCAATGCCGATGATCGGTGTTTCGCCTGCTCCTGCCGGGGCGAGATCCTTCCGGTTCAACATGACGATCTCCAGCTTCGGGACGTCGCCAAACCGGGGAACACGGTATGCTGAGAATTTTGGATTCAGGATCTTACCATCCTTAAAATCGATCCATTCAAACAAGGCACCACCGAGACCCTGCACAATGGATCCCATGATCTGATTCTCCAGGTGATTTGGATTAATAATACCACCGCATTCGAACGCAACGGCAGCGCGCAGCACCTTAACATCGTTTTCGTTTCGGTCGAAGACGATCTCCGCGCATGCCGCAACATAGCTTCCCTTCTCTTCCCCGCACGCAATTCCGAAGCCGTGATCTTTTTCCGGTTTCGCGCCCCAGGCAAAAGCTTTTGCCGCAGCTTCGAGAACGTCTTTCATTCTTTGTTCTGACAAATTTTTAAGGCGGAATTCAAGGGGATCAATTTTCAGTTCAGCGGCCAAATCATCCATGATGGATTCACGGGCAAAATTGTTTGCCGTGGCTGCAAGGCCGCGATATGAGCCCTGTCGCAAGGGTGAGTCGGACGGGTGAAATTGTATCAATGTATTTTTAACTTCATAAGGCGTCTCGATACCAGAACCTCCTGAATTATAGTTGTGAAATTCCCATGCTGTGAGGATTCCATTTTTATCCGCGCCAGCCTTTACATCAATAACGCCCGCAGGGCGAAAATAGGCCCAAGTAAACTCCTCTTCACGCGTCCATACCACTTTCACAGGTTTCCCTGCTTCTTTCGCGAGTCTCGCGGCTTCTATACCAGCTTCGCCGGTGTGTTTGCCTCCGTAGCCGGATCCTGTATCGGGCTGAATAACACGGATGTTCTGCTTGGGCATCTGGAAAACTTCCGCAAGGTCTTCCTGCACACCAAACGGGCGCTGCGTGCCGGTCCAAACGGTGAGCTTACCTCCCTCCCACTGCGCAACGCCGGCGCGTGGCTCTAGTGGCACATGCGCAATGTAATCGACATTGAAGGTTTGTCCGGCCCTGACCTCCGCGTTCGAAAATGCTGCTGAAACATCCCCGGATTTTTTGGCGCGATCGTCAGTCGTACTCTTTTTTCTGAGGTGATCAAATATTTCTTTCCTGGAGGGCTGTGGTTCGAACTTCCATTCCGCTTTTATCGACTGCAATGCTTTGTTAGCGGTCGAAAGATCACTGGCCGCCACGCCGATGAAGTTTCCATCATAGACGACAACAACACCGGTCATTTTTTTTGCGCTGGAAGTGTCTGCTGAAACCAGTGTCGCTCCATAGGCCGGGGCTCGCAGAATTTTCCCGTACAACATGCCGGGAAGTTTCATGTCGGAGACGTATTTGTGCCGGCCGGTAACAAACGATTCGCCATTCACTTTTTTAACAGAAGTGCCCGCGATCTTCCAGTCGTCGATCTTCTTCAAGGCAACTTTCTCATCGACACCCTGGACGAGCTGCTTTCCCTTGACGATCTTGCCAATATTGGCCGCTTGTTTCGTGTCCCTGTTCATCACGTTGCCATCGTTGATAGATAACAGGGATCGTTCAGTCTTCCATTCGGTTGCTGCGAGGTCCAGGATTAGTTCGCGTGCCGAGGCTGCTGCTTTTCTCAGTTGTGGGCCCATGTAGGGTGTTGACCGGCTTCCAAAAGTGCCGCGGTCGTAGGGTGTCAACGTTGTGTCGCCAAGGATCATGGTGATCTTTTCCATGGGAACGCCAAGTTCTTCCGCCACCACCTGCGCCAGGGATGTCCTGATATTTTGTCCAACTTCTGCTTTGCCGCTATAGATCGTGACCGCGCCATCTTCGCCGATGTGTAGCCATGCGCCAATCTGGTCTTCCGGCAATCCGTCGGCCGATAACCCAAAACTACTATTGACCGCAGCAAAGGTTATCGCAATGCCACTTCCGAGTATTCCAAAGAAATTCCTTCTGTTCATGGTAAAACTGTAGGATGGCATCTCAGCAAGTTCATATTGCTCGGGAGCAAAACCGGCTTCGTGTGGTTTTCTTTCCATCTTCAGCTCTTTTGAATTTTCACAGCTTCATGAATTCCTCTGATGATCCTGGGATACGTTCCGCACCGGCAGACATTGCCTTGCATCCCGGTGATGATTTCCTCTTCCGTGGGTTCCGGTTTTTTCTTCAGCAGCGACACGGTGGACATCACCATGCCCGAAGCACAATACGAACACTGGAACACATCGACGTCAAGAAATGCTTGTTGAACAGGGTGTAGCTTGCCATTACCCGCCAGTCCTTCTATGGTGGTGATATCTTTTCCTTCAACGCTGGTGGCCTTGGTGATGCATGAACGAATGGCAACACCGTTGATCAGCACGGTGCACGCTCCGCACGAACCTTCACCGCAGCCGTATTTTGTACCCGTCAGATCAAGGTCGTTTCGCAGTACATTCAGCAATGTATCCTCAGGGGTAACATTGACAGAATACTTTTTTTTGTTGATGACGAGATCCATAACGCACGGGGGATTATCCTATAAACCTAAAATACTCGATTAGGTTTTAGCGATCAAGCGGGTTTTGGTGAAACGCCTTTTACCGGGGTGGCCGGTTAAATACTATCCTGGCTCCCGGTCAATTTTGCCAATGTGCATGATTTAGGACTTGATCCGCCTGATCATTTCTTTTTTAAAGGACCGCGGGTGCCTGGCGTGATCCTGATCACCCAGCACGACATCGACGTGCGCACCGTCCTCGGGCATGTCCAGTAAAATACCTTCGACAGATCGTTCGTCGGGGGATATCCTTATGAATCTGACCGGAGTTTTGCCTACAAAGGCAAGCAGTGGTTGGGCTACGGCTCTGAAATTCTTTCCGGTAAGCACAATGCGAACGCACTTTCGCGCCTTTTCCTTGTGCGTAGGGGGCAGTATGACTTCCTCCAGGATGTAATCTGCGATATGCATGCCCTCACAATTATGATTGAGCTTCGGATCGACTGCATGGGTTATTCTGACGTTTGCCATATGAAATTTTTTATAGTTATAAAGTGAATTCTATATCATCGATTTCAATTTCGCCGGTAGGCAGATGGTCGAACTCAAAAGTTATAAATTCTACATTCGACGTGTCTACGATGGGAACGTTCAAACATTTGATCGTCCATGCGTACAAGGGTATCCGGATGGTTTTGAAGGCCGCTTTGACATTCTCCGTTTCATAACCGCTGTTCAAATCGAAGGTCATGGTGACAATGTCGTAGAGCCTATACTCCGGTTTGTACGGAAACGGGATGTTGCCGAAATACCCAACGCGGATGGCGCGCGAGTTCCCACCCCCTGCCGTGGTTAGCCTCACGTGCATGTCCTGCAACTGATTGACCGGGTTTGCCGCGGAAGCTACTTTCTGAGTGACCCGGAAACTCAAAAAATTCCAGTTCCTAAGATTGCGAAGGCTTCCCGACAGCGGGATCTGGCTTTGGTAAGTCCCGGTCAAGGTATTCCATTTCAACCGAAGGCCTTTCGTCTGATGTGGTGAATAGAGATCGATCACGCCCACGGTATCTTCTTGTGGACTGCCATCCAGATTTGCGAACGTTACAGCACCCCCGGCGCTATTCAGGTTCAGCGCCGGTGCCGTTTCAAAATCATCAAGGGTCTGTGAATTCCACCGGAACTGGTTGTGTACTTCCACGGTTGATACGGCCGGGATCTTTAGTTCACCGGTAAGGTAATCGATCTGTTCAGTCCGGCCTTGCAAGTACACCTGCATACAAGCTGTCATATATCCGCAAAGCAACAGCTGATGCTGAGCGGCAGAAAGAATTTTTGGTGAGGATGCATCAACGTAAAATTCTGTTCCCCATAGCGTATTGAACCGGTTGTGGATGGCCCCGTAAATAAAGGCCATTGACTTTTCTACATTGGCGCGGTCATAAAATCGAAAGCCTGTTCCTGTATACTGGGTGGATGGGTTCGCCCCACCCCATACGTCCGCATCGTTGCTGCCATAAATACAAAATAATTTTGACGTCGTTAAGTTCAGCGGCGTAGGACTCGTGCCGCTGAAATCCGTTGGCGCCAGGGGAACAACCGCTTTTATATTCCAACCCAGTCCAAGCGTCTGATTGTATACCTCTGCCTGCACCACGCCGTCGCCGCCTCTGGAATGACCCATGATGCCGATATGGGTCATGTCTATTTTTCCGAAGAGAAGGCCGGGATTATTGTTTTTGCTTTGCAGAAGCGAGAGATGCTCCAGGATGGCGTGGCCACGCGTGTCCTGCATGCCATTGATATCGTTTATGGCGTTGCAGTCAATACTCACGGCGATAAATCCATGACTGGCCAGGTGATCCAGCAAGTAGTTATATCCCAGGTAACTGGGATCTACAGTGTTATGCATGCCGTGCATGATCACCACCAGAGGATAGCTGGCCTGTGCCGGAGAAACGGGAGTGTTCACGCCGTTCATGGCTGCAGGATAGCGGACTTCGGCAATCATGGGAAGATCCAGGGTACCCGAGGGCGTATCTCCCACGACCGGATACCCCATGGAAGCTGCCCACACGCCGATGGCGGGAATGGTGACGGCAGGATCGTTGTAACTGGTTTGTCCAACAGCGAAGGGGCCAGGAATAGCAGGATCGTCGGTCACATAAAAACCGACATTCAGGTAGCCATCGATCATGTCCGCCGGCGGATCAAACGATCCGTCTGCTATGAATTGTGCGGGATCGGGATTATTGTTGCCGAAATCAACCACCAGGTCATACTTGCCCGCCTGCTGGGGATTTGACCATACCAGCGTTGCGTTTGAATTTACGCAGCTTGAGCTGGTGATGATCTCTGGCGAACCGCTGCCGGGAACACTGACCAGACTACTGCTGCTCATCCATTCGCCGGGTGTTTTATGGGGTATTACATAAAACTTTACCTTTTTACCAATAGCGCCGGGCATCAATCCGGCCGGGTCGAGCGCGGCCCACACATCGGTGCCCTTGGGGAAGTTGTTGGTATATTTTACTTCCTCGGGAACTCCCCACAACATGGTGGCGGCAATTTCCTTGGTCGCCATAACGCAACCCTGGTGTATGGGTTTGTAGTGAAAAATATCATCTCTTACTACAACGCTGGTAATAAACCGGTCTGAAAGAATATCGGTCTGGCGAAATTTTCGTTCACCCCGCAGGTATTCATCTGGGATGGTAACCCGCGCGAGAATATGGTAACTCCCGGTGCGGAGTTGTTCCCGCGGCCAGAGCACGACGTTGAAGTTCTTTTCTTGCGGAGCGAGTTGAACGGTTGTCATGACCTCCGATCCGTCCGGATTTTGAATAGGCTCGATGCGGTCGCCAGCTTGCCACGATTTCCGTTTCACCAAATAAATGTCGATCAAAGCGCCGGGTGTGAAATTCTTTCCCTGAACAACGAGCTCGTCCTTTCCCAGGAGAAGCCCTCTTTGAAGGGCTCCTGATCGGGAAGCCGGATACAATTTGGAACCCGACTGCTCCGGGCGAATGGTGAACCTGGTTTTGGCAACGAGCTTCTTGTCGCCCGTTACTTCAATTTGAAATGAGCGATTCGCCATGGCGGCGAGGGCTTCCTCATGTGTCTCAAATGCAAATTTTCCGCCGGCACCGGGAACACCGATCCCGATGTCGGGCCATAACACCGTCGGTGCGATAACACCGAAGCGATTGGAGATGAGCGTCACATGAAATACCTCTCCCTCCGCCTCATCGGAAAGGCTAAAGCGATAGGGAGTGTTTTGCGCCAGCCCCTTGATATTTATCATAAGCGATTCCGCTATTTCAAAATCGCTTTTGTGCTTGCCATGCGCGTCCACCAGGGTTACCGTGAGATCTTTTTTGGGTGGAAGCTTATGCGCGGGGATCTCTATTTCAAAATGTTCTTTGACGCCGGCGTTCCAACGGACCGAATGGGCGGTGGTGTGAAGAATGCGTTCGCCCGCTGGATCCATGATCTTGAAATATATATCCGGGCGTTTATCAAAAAGCTCCCTGAAATCCTCGCCCTCATAGTTGATTTCAAAGCGACCCGCTTTATCGGTACGGGCATTACCGAGCAAGTCATCGTAGAGCAAATCCTTATCATAAGCCTTTACCTGTAAATCAGCCAAAGACAGACCTGACTCTCGTTCACGTACAATACCTGAAATGTTGAATTTTGAACTCATAGGGGATTTTTTTTATGGTTTCGATTAACGATCAACGGATGTAAGGCTTACCGGGAAGCCTGTAAGAACACCGGGAGGGCTTGCAGTCATTCGTGTTTTTTAATCCACTCGCAATTCAACATTTCAAAAAAGACTTTGAAGCGCTGGTGTTGAAAAATAAAAAGCCCATCAACTGACCATTACGTCAGTGTGATGGGCTCACCACCGAACTTAGAAATTTAATTTTACTAATCCAATGTTTTTAAATGATGGCGACGTTAAATCTGCGTCAGTTTTTTTTACACCCTTCCATCTGCTCGTTCAGGCTAACTGAAAAGAGGGATCTGTAGAAGACCACCCGTTTAGATTTTCAAGGGCATGTCAATACGAAAGCTGCTGCTCAGCTGCCACCTCCAGGATGTGCCCCATCTTCCCTGCCCGATATTCGGCGTACAGCTGTTTGATGTCCTCCATGCTATCGGCGATGAACGGACCGTGCGAAACAATCTGGTGATGCTGAGGCTGGGCAGCATACAAAACGAAATGAGCACCGGTGTTGCCGGCGGTTAGCGTTACCTGGCTGTTTCCAGACGCGTCGCTCCTATCGAGCCAGCCCACATGATCAACGGACAATGTCTGCTGGTCTGCGCCAACCTGCACGGTGCCCTCAAGCACGTATAAGAACCCGTTGAAGTCGGCCGGAAGCAGTGGTGTTGTCGATGTGCCGGGTTCCATTTTTATCTCGGCCAGTATGAACGGCGTATGGTTCTTGACGGGCGAAGAAACGCCTGCAAACGTGCCGCTATACACTTTTATGTTCACTCCGTCCTTTGACACCGCGGGCACATGATCGGCGGCTAAGCGCTGAACCCGTGGCAATGCTTTCCGGTCCTGCTGCGGAAGATTCAGCCACAGCTGCAGGATGCGCATTTTCATGGGCTTGGACAGGATCTCGGTGTGCACCACGCCGCTGCCGGCTGTCATCATTTCAAAGTCGCCGGCCTTCAGGGCGTGTGGTCCCTCTCCGATCTCGCCTTGAAGCACCAAGGTCACCGTCTCGAACCCGGCATGGGGATGTGGCCCGCCAACGGGTATGTGGTCGGTTTTGTCGAGAATGTCGTCCATCAGCATAATGAACGGATCGCTTTTTGAAAAATCGATGTCGATGACCGGTTTTGCCGTATGCCCCTTGCCCAAAAAGCCGGGATGTGCATCCGGGGTGTATACCGTTGTCAATTTTCTTTCTGTGTAGTTCATAGCAATTACTCCTGTTGTTTCCCTTACAACACCAAAGTTCGTATTTTTGCTTACCAAAAGTAACCACTTTACCAAAGTAAGCAGTTACCTTTTGGTAAGTACTAGTTTTATACCATGGAAGATCGCAAAAAGAAGGCCGTATTGGAGGATGACGCGGAGTGCAAGGGGCAGTTGAATGCCATCGGCGACGCGCTCTACGTCATTGGCGGAAAATGGAAGCTTCGCATCATCATTGCGCTGATGCACGGCAAAAGTCGCTTCAACGAACTGCAACGCACCATCGCCGGCATTTCATCGAAGGTGCTCGCGTCGGAATTGAAAGAGCTTGAACTCAACGGTTTTGTAAAGCGGCGGGTCTATACCCAAACGCCCATCGTGATCGAGTATGAGCTGACGGAATATGCACTCACGGTTCGTCCCGTATTGAACGTGTTGAGCGAATGGGGCAGCATGCATCGCCGGAAGATCAGACAGGCCATGAAGCAAGAATTCGAGAATAAGTCCTGACTGCCCTACGACGACTTGCGATAAACAATCAGTTCACTTCCCTCATTTCCCTTCTTGTGAAATCGTGTGATGTAGTGATCGCCGTGGAGATGCACGGGGCCGTTTAGTTTTAGATAACCGGTGTTTTTGAAGTTGCGGTTCCAGATCAACAACAACTTGCTTTCGGGTATGCTCATGCAAAAGGCATCGCCGTGGTCGATAAAGAAAATCGAGTCCGGTATATTTCCCCTGTTCTTAAAAAACACATGACCGTCTAGTTCCACGATACTGGGTAACGTCACGCGCTCTTGGTTGCCATTGTCGGAATAGAGGGTGTCGCGCTTTGCCATCGGTTCGAAGGTTTCCGGTTGTGGTATGAGTTCGGTACGGTCGAGCTTCGGCAAGGTCCAGGCCGCGTACTTTCCATGGTAGGCTGCGCCGACCAGGTATTTGTTGTCGGGTGAAAACCCTGCGATCTCCATTCCGAAGTTGTGCCCGGTATCGTTATACAGCACTTCCCTGTAGTCTTTCACAAAGGTAGTATGTGCCCAAAGCGTGGCCTTCTTGTCGTTCTTCAGGTCGTAGAACTGAGACTTTATCGAATAGCCGTAGCAAGCCAGGTATTGAAAGTCTCCGGAGAAAGTGAGTTCGCGATTTCCCTCAGCAAATTCAAATTTTCCAACCGGTTGTCCCCGGAAGTCGGTGATGACATTTGCCTTTCTGTCATCCACGGAAATCAGCCATTCTTTTCCGGAAATGATTCTGGTTGCCGAAGTCGGCTCCGTCTTTTCCAAAACACCACTTCGCGAATACGTCAACAGGTTTCCCCCGAAGATCATCAGGTACTTGTTTTCCTTGGCGAAATAAGCCAGATCGTCAATCTGGGGTGAGGGCAGCCGCTTTCCCTTCTTCTTTTCCGCAGGAAGCGCCAGGGCAAGCACCTGGTGGTCGTGGGTAACGATGAAATTGTTCATGAAGAACTCATCGGTTTCTTCAAGATAGTGTGCCGTCAGGTTGAAGAAATCTCCAAAGCCATCCTGGGGTTGCAGCTTTACGTCGACCAGAACCTCCCCGCTTAGCGCAACCTTAAGAAGGCGGTACTCCTCCGTCAGGACGATCAATTCTCCTTTTTTGTTCACCAGGTAAGAGCGCACCTGCAATTCAGAGAGATCCAGTCGCAACTTCTCAACGAACGTGGTCTGCTCCGACAACTTCAGCTGCTCGTCCTGGTTTGCCAGCGGCTTTGCCCCGCGAACGAACGGATTCGAGAATGTTCTTTGCGCGAGCTTCTCCGAATGAACGATGAATTGGTCGAAGTATTCCAGGTAGCGCGCCGCTTCCTGGTTCGACACTTTCAGTGTTTCTGTGATCTCGCGTAGGTAGCTCTCATAGGCAAGGTCGAGCTGTTGGTTGGCCAAATCTGTCATACCCGCGAACACCAATAGGAATGCGAGCGCCATTGGATACTCGCTGGCATCAAACAGCTTTTGAACATCCGATTTGTCTGTGAGGTCGGCCACGAGCGCCGTGAGTTGGCCATCCAAAAATTCCGGGAGCGGCATAAACTTGTCCGCCTCAAGCGGACCGCTAAGGGCCTGTGCTACTGTCGCCTTAAATTGTTGAGATGCTGTGGGCGTATAGAAGCTATCCTTGCTGAAATCCTCAAACTCCAGGCGTGCTTTTAATTTGATGGTGGGGTGGTCATAGAGCCGCCCAGTTTCATTTTCACCGGTATGTTGAAAGAACCATTTCTCATAGGCCGGATAAGACAAGCCCGGAAAGAGACTAAAGGTAAGGTAGAGTTCTTCGGTAGCATCATCGTAATAGAGGGCGCTGCTTCCTGCTCCGATTTTGATCACCTGGTCGAAGCCATTGTGCTGACGCAGGAATTGTTTCTTTGACTTTTGATATTTGAACCCAACTTCGCTGAGCTTTTGCTCGATCAGGGTAGCTACTTTACCGAAAAGGATATCCTCTACCGTAGATTTTTTTATCATCCGAAAAACGTTTTCCGGGCAATATATTTAAATAATAAAATTGGTCAATATTAAGTATCAGGATCCGTAACGGTCAGGACATGCGGAATCCTATAAATCGTTGTGATTCAAATTATTATTGACTCTGGTGGCTGCGTAAAATTAACAATGATCCACTGTCCCATTTCCGGGCAGTCGTGTTCGCTAATATGACCGCCGGCTTTTCGAATGTTTCATTTCCGGGCTGTTATCGGTCATGGCACCAATTTGGCAAGGAGACCGCCAAACCCCTACACTTATGTTCCGGAACTATCTCAAGATTGCTTTTCGAAACCTCATGCGTTCGAAAGCCTACTCTGTTATCAACATCTGTGGGCTTTCCCTGGGCGTGGCTTGCTGCCTGCTCCTGGCTCTGTATGTCGAGGACGAATTTCAATATGACAGCCATCATGAGCGATTGAGTGATCTGTACCGGATCGATACCCAGTTCGAGGCGAACCTGGTAGGATTTGATAAGTTGGGCAGCGTCTCCCCCCCGATACCCATGACGCTGAAGGATGAACTCCCGGAAATTGAAGTCGCCGTCCGCATCGTGCCCACCTTTGGCACGGCGAACCTGATCCAGTACGAGGACAAAAAATTCTATGAGTCGAGCGCGTTCGCGGCAGACTCTACGCTATTTGATGTGCTGACGTTTGAGTTTATCGAGGGCTCTCCCAAAAATGCACTGAGCGACGCCAACACGGTGGTGATCGCTGAATCCATTGCCCGAAAACTCTTTGGCCATGAACCGGCGCTGGATAAGAGTATCCTGATCACCCAGGGTGGCACTCCGGTCAACTATAAAATCACAGGCGTTTATAAACCACAGAAAAGCTTCCTGGAAGCTAACTTCTTTACCTCCGTCATGAGCGAAGGCGGCTCGGGTGAATACATCCGGAGCAATGAAAACGCGGCCAACGAGTGGGCTGGACAAAATTTTGTTGGCGGCTACATTAAGCTGGCGCCGGGACATTCGCCGAAGGACGTGGAGAAAAAAATCAACGAGGTTCTGGTCAAATACGGTTCGGAAGATATGAAAGCCCTGGGGATCACCAAGACCTTGTTCCTGGAGCCCGTGAAGGACATCTACCTGAGGTCACACGTGGACAAGAGCCAGCGGATCACCTATATCTATACGATTGTTTCCATTGCGTCATTCATTTTGGTCCTGGCCTGTATCAATTTCATGAATCTCTCCACCGCCAAAGCCACCAAACGCGCGGCGGAAATCGGCATCAGAAAAGTCATGGGCGCTTTCCGCGGCAGCCTGATCCGTCAGATCCTTGGGGAAGCCATGGTCGTGGTAGCGATCTCCATGGTGATCAGTGTGATCCTGGTGCTGGCAGCCCTGCCGGTCTTCAACGAACTTTCGGGCAAAGCCATTTCTTTCTCGCGCAACAATGTCCTGTTTTTTGGGACGGCCCTGCTCATCCTGATGGTCATCACCGGGTTGATCGCGGGAAGCTATCCTGCGTTCTACATCTCTTCATTCCAGCCGGCAACCGTATTGAAAGGAAAATTCACCATGAACAAAACCTCTGGGCGGCTGCGCCAAGGCCTGGTGGTGCTTCAGTTTATGGTGGCCATCGTGTTAGGCTGCGGGATGCTGGTGATCTCGCGCCAGCTCTCGTTCATGAAGAACAAGGACATTGGTTTTAATCCCGATGCAAAGATCATCATTCCCCTTCGCACGGCGGATGCAAAAAAGAAATATGAATCCTTGAAAACGGAGCTCGAAAAAATGAACTTCATCCAAGCGGTTTCCGCTACCAGCTATCCTCCCGGAACTCAGATCTTCAATGATATGGCTTTCTACATGGAAGGCGGCAGCATGGACAACGCTATTCTTAACCGCCTTAACGGAATTGACGCGGGCTACATGGAGTTGCTGGGCATCAAGCTGATCGCCGGCCGCCCCTTCACCACCAACCGTGCGGCGGATTCAAAAGGCAATCTCATTATCAACCGTGCGTCGGCAAAAAAATTCGGTATCGAACCGGAAAAAATGATCGGGCAAAAGCTGTATTTCGACTGGCAGGGAAAGAACTATCCCTTCCAGGTGATCGGCGTTGCGGAGGACTATAATCAAACTTCGTTGAAGGACCCCATCATTCCCATCGTTTTTCAAATTCCAGAAGAGGCGGATCAATACGGCTATATGATTGCCAGTGTCAACACTTCCGGTGTATCGGAAACGGTTTCCCGGATCGAAGAAATATGGAAAAACCAGGTCACCGATGCACCTTTTGAATATACCTTCCTGGATGACAATATTCAGAAGCAATACCTGGAAGACCAGCGCATCTCCAAGATCATCACCTACTTCACCGCAATCGCGATCCTTATTTGCAGCCTTGGCTTGTATGGACTGTCCTCTTTCATGGCCGAACGCAGACTAAAAGAAATTGGCGTGCGCAAGGTGATGGGGGCCAGTGTGACGCAGATCATGGGCATGATGTCCAGGGAATTTGTCAAACTGGTGTTGCTGGCCTTTGTGATCGCCGCTCCCCTGGCCTGGTATGCCATGAATCAATGGCTGCAGGCCTTTGAATATAAGGTGCCTTTAGATGTTTCCATCTTCACTTTCGCCGGGCTCGGCGCTATCACGATCGCTTTGCTGACCGTCAGCTATGAATCGCTAAAGGCAGCCAGCGCGGATCCGGCGAGGACTTTGAGAAACGAATAGCCTCCCCTTTCTCCTCCCCTTATAGGCCCCACTTTCGAGTGGGGCCTATTTTGTTATAACTACATTTAGAGTATATTCGTCCATGAAAAAATACCAGCTAGGGGAATTTGAGGAAGTGGTTATCCTCACCATCGGAATCCTGAACAACCATGCCTACAGTGTTTCGATAAAAGATGAGATCGAATCCAGGCTTTCTCGTACGGTCAGCTTTGGTGCGCTCCATACCGCCCTGAAGCGGTTAGAGGAAAAGGGTTATCTCAAGTCGTACGCCGGCGAATCGACCGAAGAAAGAGCCGGCAGGCCCCGGCAGTATTTCGAGATCACTGCCATGGGCAAGAAAGCGATGCTGTACGCAAAAGAGACGCGCGACGAGCTTTGGAAAGCGATTCCAAAAACCGTCTTGCAAACGAACCTGTTGGGTTGAGTCCGTATGAACAGACCACATCCTCCCCTGCTCTTCCTGAAGTTCTTCCGCTGGTACTGCGACCCAAAAATGCTGGGCTACATTGAAGGAGACTTGATGGAGGCGTACAACGCGCGGCGAAAGAAATACGGCAAACGAAAAGCAGACGTGAAGTTCATCGCCGACGTGCTGTTGCTCTTCAGACCGGGTATCATCCGGTCAAAACCGAAGTATCGTACTTTAAATGGTTCCCATATGATCAGAAGCTATTTCAAAACCGGTTGGAGGAATCTCCTGAGAAGCAGGCTCCACAGCGCCCTCAATATCATCGGCCTCACGTTTGGCATCGTATGTTTTTTGTTGATCGGCCTTTATGTTTTCGACGAACTCACGTTCGATCAACAACATGTTAACGCGGAAAAGATCTACCGCGTGGTAGAGCATAAGAACGTGCGCGGTGAGGCGACCATCATTGCAGCAGCGGGCTACAAGCTTGCCGAAGAATCAAAGCATTCGATCCCCGAAGTTGAAAGCACCACCCGCATGCTAAGGACGGGAAGGGCCAACCTGGTGGACCCGGAGAACCCTGTTCCTTTCCAGGAAACGGTGACGATCGCCGATGAGCATTTCTTAGAAATATTTGACTTCCCGCTGGTGGAAGGCGATCGACGCACCGCTTTGAAAGCGCCTGCCTCCATTATCATCGACGAAGACCTGGCGATGCGAATCTTCAACCGGACGGATGTGATGGGCAAAAATCTGCAATTCAGCCACCTCGATTTTCCTTTAAAGATCACCGGTATTTTAAAGGCTCATCCCCGCAATTCCAGCTTCAACTTTAATTGTGTGATGTCGGAGTCGAGTTTTTATAACGCGGATTTTTTCAAGCAAACCATGGCCAGCGATTGGGCATCGAATAGTTTCTCTGTTTATGCGTTGCTAAGACCGGATTCGAACCCCGATTCCGTATCGAAAAAAATGACCCGGCTCGTGCTTTCCAATTTTAAGCCCGACGAAGGAACCAAACTTTCATACACGCTTCAGCCGCTGAAAGACCTGCATCTCAAATCGGCAGAAATAATCGACGGCGCCAGAAATACCAACGTGGAAGGAATGCCACAAGGGAACCCACTTTACATTACGATATTTTCCTTTACGGCCTTGTTTGTTCTTTTGATCGCCGCTATCAATTACACGAACCTAACGACGGCGCGAGCTTCTGGCCGGGTAAAAGAAATCGGCGTCCGTAAGGCCATCGGTGCCCTGCGAAGCAATTTGATCGGACAGTTTTTGTTCGAATCCTGGTTGACGACGGGGATCGCTTTCGTTCTTGCTATCGGGATTGTCCATGTGGTACTTTCACCTTTTAATCAGTTTGCCAACAAACAACTTTCCCTTTTTGCAGTAGACTATCATTTCTGGATCTATGCGATGGTGGCGATCGTTGTCATCGGATTTTTATCAGGCAGCTACTCGGCTTTGCTTCTCTCCCGCCTGAAACCCGTGTCGTTGCTGAAGGGGTTGAAACTTCAAAGCACGGGCGACCTGTCGGTAAGGACAGGACTGGTCATTTTTCAGTTCACGATCTCCGTGGTGATGATCATTGGCACCCTGGTCCTGCTGCTACAAGTCCGTTACCTGAACAATACCGACCTGGGGTTCAATAAAGACCTGATGGTGGTGATCGACGTGAATACAAGAAAGGCGCGGTCGAACTTCGAAACGATAAAAGATCAAATGAGCAAGATAGCTTCCGTAAAAAGTGTATCCGTGACTTCGCGTGTACCGGGTGAGTGGAAGACACTCCGTACGGTCAAGGTAAGAGCTGAAGGAAGCGCCGAAGCGCTGGGCACATCCTATCTGTTCGGCGCGGACAAGGAGTTCATGAAAACATTCGAGGTAACCTTGCTCCAGGGAAGAAATTTCCGCGAAGCCTACGATTCTTCCAGCATCATCGTCAATGAAACCGCAGCCAGGATGTTAAAGATCACCGAGGCTTCGGAGCAGACCGTAGAGATCCCATCCGTGGCACGTGAGGCGTACTTTGAAACGCTGGATGTTCCGTTCAAGCCCCGTGTGATCGGCATCGTAAAGGATTTCCATTTTCAATCGTTGCATGATAAAATTCGGCCGCTCATCCTGGCGTATAACAACAACCCCATTCATGTTATCGATTACTATTCGGTACGAATCGCGCCAAAGGATATACCGGGAACCCTGGACAAGTTAAAGGCCATCATGGTGAGCCAGGATGTGGACGATCCTTTCGAGTATCATTTTTTGGATGACCAGCTGGCGTTGTTTTATGTTGAGGACGCACGACGGCAGACGCTCCTGGGTTGGGCCGCATTGGCCACCATCTTCATCGCGTGCCTGGGGCTTTTCGGGCTCGCCACTTACTCCACCGAGCAGCGTGTGAAAGAGATCGGTGTCAGAAAAGTTTTGGGGGCTACTGTCATGGGCCTGGTTTCCCTATTGTCCCGCGATTTTCTGAAGTTGGTTTTGATCGCGAATGGTATTGCCTTTCCGATCGCCTGGTGGGCAACGAACCGATGGCTGCAGGAATACGCCTATCATATTGAGGTGGAATGGTGGGTGTTTGCTTTAGCGGGTGCGTTGGCGATGGGAATTGCTTTGCTCACCATAAGCTATCAGGCCATAAAGACAGCGATCGCTAACCCGGTGAAAAGTTTGAGGTCGGAGTAGATTCAGTAGTCAGTTTTCACCGCAAAGGCGCTAAGGCGCAAAGTCGGCGCAGAGAACTTTGCGTTTAACTTTGCGCCTTAGCGCCGTTGGGGTTTAATATGATTTTTATGCGGCTTCAATAAAAAAGCGAGGAGTGTCAGGGGAAGACACATCCTCGCTTTGTTGGGATTGGCAGGCCAGTTAAACCAAATTCTTTTTTATGTACGCATAGCTTTTCTCCATGCTCACCAAAGGATCGCCGGGCGTCTGATCTTGTTCGTTGAAGAAATATTTCAGGCCGGCTTCTTTGGCGTGTGCGAATATTTCTTTGAAAGGGATCACGCCGTTGCCCACTTCTGTAAAATCCTGTTTCGGCGTTTTGTCCATATCTTTTACATGCCATAGCGGGAAGCGGCCCGGGTTTTTGCTGAACAATGCCATAGGGTTTTGTTTGGCTTTATAGGTCCAATACAGATCCAATTCCATTTTCACGAGGTCGGCATCCGTGTTGGTCAACAGCACGTCGTAGGGCAGTTTGCCGTCTTGTGCATCGAATTCAAAGGCGTGGTTGTGATAGCAAAGTTGAAGTCCGGCCCTCTTTGCGATTTCCCCGGCCGTGTTCAGTTTGTCGGCAGTTTGTTTGTAGTGATCGAGCGTTCCGCGTTCCGGTTCAAAGAGAAAAGCGCAAACCATATATTTTAATCCCACGGCGGCAGCGTCGTCAACCGCTTTTTGCCATTCGTTCGAAATCGTGCCTTTCGTGTCGGGCATCGATTCGCCGAGCAGGTAATGCCCGCTGAAATTCACCAACCCGTTGTCGCTTAATACTTTTTTGTAGGTGGCCGGATCCATGCCATAGAACTTTTGCGTGCCGGTGTAGGTGGCTCCTTCCACCGAATTGAATCCGATTTTTGCTACGCGCGCCAGGGTGGCCACGGGATCTTTAGCCATCAATTCGCGAACGGTATAAAGTTGTACGCCAATATATTCCGATTTCAATTTCGCGAATAAAGACGGACCGATTAAAAGACCGGTCGAGGCCACTGCGGTGGTTTTTAGAAATGATCGTCTGCTTACCATATGGAATGTTTATTTGGGTTATTGGAATGTGTTAAATGTACACATCTTGGGCCAAATGACACGGATCGTGGTAGGTCATCTTAAAAATACAGCGCTACTTTCCGAAAAGGGATATAAAGCCTTGATTTTTAATAATTTATCCAACCTTAACCGGCTTGACGGTGGTGGGTAGGTTTCGCGGTTGATTTGTGACGCGCGGAGTTTTTGCTACTTTCAGCTCTTTAGTTCCCCCCATCGATATGAGAAATGTCTTTCTGCTGTTGCTCTTTTTCACCTCCCAAACCCTTCTGGCTCAAAGTGTGAAGCTACTCGCCGGTAGTTTAAAAAGTTTGAAAGGCCAGAAATCCTATAACATCATCTTCCGGTACGATAGCATGCTGGTGGGCATGGCCGAACCCAAGCCGGAGAAAGTGTTCCTGCTGGAAGTTAAAAAACGGTGGGAAGAGCGCGAGCCCGGCAGAGGCTCCGACTTTATCCAGGAGTGGTTTGAAGATCGTAAACTGCTCTACGAACCGGCGTTCATTCAGAGCTTCAAACAGTACGCGAAAGTCGCGCTACCCGACCCTCAGGCGGTTTACACGCTGATCGTGAAAACGAAACATACCGAAGGCGGCTGGTTCGGTGGCGTGATCGCGCACCCGGGGGAAATTGATGGCGAACTGTGGGTTGTCGAATCATCCGATCCGAACAAGGTCGTGGCCCGGATCGGGTTTTATCAAATCACCGGTAAAATTCAATATCCTGGTGATTTCGAGATGACTACGCGCATTCAATCCGCCTATGCGATTGCGGGCAAGGGGTTAGGTGATTTTATCAAACGGAAATCCAAATAACTACCGCATCAATATTTCCTGGGCAAGCCCCTCTGGCCAGTTTTGCAAATGACAAGCTTATTGGCTAAGGCTCAACGCTCATCGTCAACAGGGGCACCACTTTTACATACCCGTTCGCATCTTTTCTGAATTTATACGTGTAATTGTAGTGGGTCTCCAACTTGCTCTCGTTTGGCAATCCATTGATGAGGCAGATGTTGCGCTCGTCGGCAAAGCTGATGAGCTCTTTCAGATAGGGTGCAGAAATCTGACCCACCTCATCGATGATGCAATGCACTTTAAAATTGCGGGTCGTTTTTTCCGTC